>JBHPFU010000001.1:0-323257 GCA_042571125.1 Nanobdellota archaeon
CTGAATTGCTTGCTCCTGGAACAATACCTGGGACTCTTTCTACATTGCAGATTAAACTTCCTTCAGGAATCCTTTCTAAAGTTAAACTATTTCCTTTGCTTGGAGATGCTTCAATGCCTGCTGAAATTTCATCACCAACTCTTATTCCTTCTGGTGCGACCATCAGGCAAGTCTCTCCATCAGCGTATTTTATTTCTGCTAAAGGCGCTGAATGTCCTTGGCAGTGTACAAGATTTATTATTGTTCCTGATATTGTTTCTTTATCGTAATTTCTATAGGTAGATTTTCCCTTATAACGGAAACTATGTGCACGGTATGTTGTGCTCCCCTTTCCACGTTTTTGTGTTATAAGTGGTTTTCCCATTTTACATTAATCCTAATTGTGTAGCTACATCAATTGCAGGAGTTTCATCGCTGAATTGAATATATGCTCTTTTATCCCCTTTCGGAGATATGAATGTGTTAACTTTTGTGACTTTTACTTTGAAAGTCTCTTCAATTGCCTGTCTTATCTCTCTTTTCGTCGCTTTTTTATCAACAACAAAGATTAATTTGTTTTCTGACTCCATTAAACGAATCGATTTTTCTGTTGATAGTGGATGTTTTATGATTGCGCTCATTTTTTAACGACCTTTTTTTTCGGTTTCTTTTCTTTTTTCGGCTTTTCAATAGGTTTTTCTTCCTTAACTTCCTCTTTCGGAGCCTTATAATCATTCATGAATAATCTTTCCTTTTCTAATCTTTCAATAGCCTCTGCTGTCCAAAGAGTTAATCTCCCAGGTATTGTTCCAGGAGCAAGCAATTCAGCATTTAGGTTTTGAACTTCAATAATATCAACGCCAGGAATGTTTGCTGCTGTTTTTTGCAGTATGCATTCATTTGATACAACAATAAGAGGACCTACTTTTGTTTTGTATTTTCTCCCTCTTGATTTTCCTTTTCCTGCTCTTATTGATCTTTCAGATGTTCTTGCTAATTCTTCTTTAAAACCAAGCATAGTTAATGCTTTTTTGACATCTTTTGTGCTTTTTAGATCTTGAATTTTTGTTTCAACAATAAATGGATAAGCTTCAGGAGCTTTATGCCCTCTGCCTTCAACAACAGGCTTAGCAATCGTAGCGGATATTGCGGATCTTATCGCTTTTCTTCTTTCTTTCTTGTTTATTTTTTGATCCCAAATTTTTATTGCTTTTGGGGGGTGCGCTCTTCTTCCGCCAACCGTTCCAGGAGCAAAAGCACCTGTCCAGTTTAATCTTGTACCTCTTCTGCTCATAATCTTTCTTGGTATTCTTGATATTCCGTGTCCGTACATACCTCTGTAATCATTTCTTTTCTTTGATAGTCTAACAGATGCTCTTTTTCCAGCCTCAGGATCAGATCCGTACGGCTGTCTGTTATTACTTTGTATAACAAGAACTGCTTTTTTAATTAAGTCTGGTCTAATATCTTCATTGAATTGTTTAGGTAACTCTTTTGTTCCTGATTCAATTTTTCCTGCTGATAATATTTTTAGTTTCATCTTCCTTGTTTAGAGCTTAAGCTTGTGTAGCTTATTGTTGCAGCTTCCCCTGGTATTTTTGTACTGGGTTTTATTGCTTTGTTAAATCTGATTAATCTTTTTCTTGGTCCAGGTACTGAACCTTTGATAAGAACGAATGAATTTTTGACAACACCATAATTTAAGAAACCGCCTTTTGGATTGATGGACTTTGGATCATCACCGATTTTTAGAAGCCATTTGTTGAAATCTGTTCTTTGATGATATCCCATCTGGCCTGCATGAGCAACCCTATACATGAAATGAGCATGTCCTTTCCAACCACCTAATGAACCTGGACCCCTTATTGTTTTTTCTGATTTGTGTGATCTTAATCCAATTCCAAATCTTTTTACGGGTCCTTGGAATCCTTTCCCTTTTGTTATTGCATGAATATCAAGCTGTTCCCCTTCTTCGAAAACACCCGTTACAGGTATTTCTTTTCCTAGATTTTCTTTTGCATATGCTAATTTTTCTTCTTTTTTACCGCCTATAGCGATTTCAAAGATTTCTGGTTTTTTCTTCAAACCAATTAATTTAGGTTGTGTGTATACAATAATATTAAGATCATCATAATCTTCTGGTTTTAATTCTTCCAGCTTTTTTTCAGTTGTTTTCTTTACTTTTGATATTTTTCTTTCAAGTTCCTTGTCGATTTTTGTTAGAATTTGAGAAACAGATTGAAGACCGTTTGTTGTGTTTTTGTAGATTTTGACTCCCGCGATTTTAATGGCAGGACATTCAAGCACAGTCACCGGACAAAAGATGTCTTCGCCTTTTGTTAATGACGTCTTTCTGTTGTCTGTGATTTGAAGATGAGTCATCCCAACTTTATAGCCTGCGAAGCCTAAGGGTATTGCTTTATCTAGGTTAGCCCAGGCTCTGATTCGTGCATATTCTCTTTTAGCACGCTTTCTAGGCCAAACTCCCATACTTCCGCTTCTTGGTTGGTGTGCTTTTGGCATTTTATTAGGTAGATTAGACTAAATAAGCCCCCATTAGCTGTAAAAAGCCTTTTTTTGGCACCTTTTCTTAGAATAAGTTTATTTAAATAAACTTGTACTGAAAAAACGTCTTTTCAGGCTCGGTTTGGTCTAATATCCGTGTTTAAATCGTTTAAACACGCGCTTTTGATAGTTCTACTGATTAAGAGGGCGTTTATAAAGCTTGCTATCTTACTTTTTCTTGCCCCAGACCTTTCTCCGACAGTATTGAACCGGATTTTTGATTTTGCCGCATAAATTATCTGGTTTGCAGACACCAAAGTCCTTGTAATACATACTATTATTGCAGTTTGGAGGGAGAATTTTCTTTTTTTGTTGTTTATGATATCTTAATTGACCAACAATAAGAACTTCTTTGATCATTTCTCCGTTCTTCTTGTTCCATTCTTTTAGTTTTGTTTCGATTTGTTCGTAAGACCAACCGCAGCTAACCAAGAAATTAACAAGAACAAACAGACTTCTTTTCTTTCCATCCCGTAATCCTTTAAAAATTAATTTAATACAAGGGGGAAATAAGTCCTCTGGAACCGCTTCTTCAGGAATAACATATTCTTTACGTACTTTTATTTCTTCTTCTTCAATGCTTGGCTTGAAATCAAAAGCAGAAACAATCAGATTTTTCCCCTCACCTTTTTTTGCAACACTTCGATCTAAAAATTTAAACGAAGAAATCTTAACTTTATCAGGTTCTGCATTTGATTTATCAAATTCTAAAATCTTTGAAGGATCAATAGGAATTGAAACCAATCCTGATTTTTCATTAAGGGAATATGGTGCTCTGTAAAGATGTCTTGAAGAAATCAATAAAGTATCAATGCTTAAAACAGAGAAAGGATCAAATTCTCCATCAGGAACTAATTCCGAGAATGGTTTTCCTGTTTTTTTCTTGATAACATCAATGTCTTCTTGAGCCAATAATGCTTTTCTAAGATGATTTTTTATCATCTCTTTCAAATAAAGAGCAATTTTTCTTGCTCCTTCCGGAAATAACAACTTAGTTTCTGTTTCATGTACCTTGTCTGGGAATGATTCAAAAGGAACGGCTATATGAAATCCATGATTTCCTGAAAATTTGACAGAAACGGCATTAACAGAATGATGTTTCAAGGCTTTAACAATAAGATCTGCTGCTATTTTTGAATAATCCAAAAAAGGACAGTCGATATCTATTACCAGGTCCCATCCTTTTCTTAATTCTTCTACGTCTTGCTTCCTCATCATTGGATCCAATTGCAAAGGATTTTTCCAGAGTTCTTCAGAACAATGAAATGAAGTAGCTCTCTGCTTCGCCAATTCAAGAATATCAGAAGGGTATTGAAGAACATCGGGCCTTTTACCGAATCCTCTCTCCCCAAATTTAACAGCAACCTCTTTATCTTCTGCAGATTCAACTATCTCTTTCTGTATTTCTGGCTGTTTATAGAGCCTTAACAGAATACCTACCTCAACGTCTTTATATTCATCCCCCATGAAATAGACAATGTGATATTGCTATATTAATTTATTGTTTTTATAAAAAATCCATCAATAACCCTTATCAACAACATCACGAACTCCTTTTGCTTTTTTCTCCCCAACTTTTTCAACGTTTGTTAGCCTATCTGCAGAAGCATTCATAACATCACGTACAGAACCGAAGTACTTTAACAATTCTTTTGCTAGAACAGGTCCAACATTAGGCAGAGCACTAATAATATACTCTTGCTGTTCTTTCAAAGTCAAAGGTTTTCGTTCTGTATGCGGATCAAAGTATTTTTTATCGGGATTTTGTTCGCGTTTAGCAATTACAGCCAACAAAGAAGCAGTATCTTTGAAATTCTTAGTTCGTAATACCGGAATTCCATAATTAACGGAAATTGTAGCTAACATCCCCCTAATCGCATTCGGATGAATCTTTCTTTGCGAATAAATATCTTCTTCACCTTCTAAAATAATCAAAGGCCTTTCATAATTATGCTTTAATGATTTTATCTGTTCAAGCAAACGACCATCGATAATAGAATCAACAAAATCAGGAACTGTTTTGTATTCAACACCAACTTTTGAACTTAGGATATAATCTCCAACATCTAATCGTTTCAAATCAATTTTTAAGCCCATATCAATAAGCTCTTTAATAATCCCAGAACTTTTTTCTCTGTCATCAACAAATATCTTCAAATCTTGTTCAATAAACTTATTCAAGTCCTGTTGTGGTTTTTCTAAACTTATGCCATTTTTCAATTCAGCTAAAGTGCGATGCATCCGTTTTTCTTTATGATGTGCAGACCACCTGTAACCCTCGTCTCTTGTACCCTTAGCCATTAAAACAACTACTCTACCTTTATCAGACCTACCTGTTCTACCTCTTCTTTGGATAGTTCGGATAGCAGAAGGAATGGCTTCATAAAAAACAACAAGATCAACTTTCGGGATATCTAGGCCTTCTTCAGCAACAGATGTGGCAATAAGAACATTAAATAATCCAGAACGAAATTCATCAAGCATTTCTTTTTGTTTTTTTTGCGTCAAACCTGTTTCTCCTTTTTTAGTCTGACCAACAAAAACATTGCATTTTACCCCTTTTTCAACTAATTCCTGTTCAATTCTGGTAGCAGTATCACGATACTGAGCAAATATTATTATTTTATTCCCCTTTTCTTTTACTATTAAATCTCTAAGTTCGTGTAGTTTAGGATGATCAACTTTTTTCTCAAATAAAGAACAGGTTTTAATATAAGCAGAACGAAAATTCAAATCTTGTACTAGATTTTGAACAGCTTTGCTCTTTGTTTTAGACGCCTCTTCCTTCATTTTTTCCATATATGATTTCAAAGCAGAAATTCCCTGAGTCTCAACTAATTCAATAGCATGCTGAACCTTGCCTGCTTCTGCGATTAAAGAGATTGATTTCAAAATCTCAAAATCTTTATTGCCTTTAGCAATCTCTGAATGTAATCTTGCCTGTAATTTCAACAAATCTGTTTTTCCATTCATATAATTTGGCAGGTAACCATACTCTTTTACTTTTTTCAATTTAGAATCATAACAATTTTTCAAAAACTTGTGAATCTCTAAGAAACTAGCAGGCAAATTAACAGTAACCCAATCAATATCAATCTTTTGTATGTAAGGTTTGACATCAGGATCAGAATCAACACGAACTTCAACCTCTTCAATAAATAGGTTAGAGCAAATTTCATTTATTTTCTCTTTATCCGAACCAGGCGAAGCAGTTAGGGCCAAGATCCTAGGAAAATCTGACAACTTATCATACTGTTTCGCGATAAAAGTATAAGCATAGTCTCCTGTAGCTCGGTGAGCCTCATCAAATACAAGTAAAGATACTTCTTTCAAATTAACACGCCCAGAAATAACATCATTTTCAAGACCTTGCGGAGTTGAAAAAACAAACTGCGCTTTTTTCCAAAGTTCCCCTCGTTTCTCAGGAGAGACTGCTCCGGTAAACAGGACAAGCTTATCAGAATAAATGTGCTTAGTAAAAGTATCCAAGTGCTGTTGAGCCAAAGGCTTTGTCGGAGCCAAAAATAATATCTTTGATGAAGGATAGTTCTCAATACGATGAGCAGCAAGCATCAGGGCCAGAGCGGTTTTGCCCATCCCTGTAGGCAGGACAACAAGAGTATTCTTCCCTGTACAAGAGCTGAAAATAGTCTCTTGATAGAGCCTAGGTTTAAAATCCCGAATCATACAAGAAATAATGCCGTAATTCTTTATATAGATTAGGTCTACATATGTCCCGTGGTAACCTTAAGATAGCCCTTTTTATGGATATAATGTCCTACCCATATTCCTATAAGAAATATTACGATTAAAAGTTTCCAGTTTCCATAACCCACACCAAGCAGATAACCTAATAGTAATCCTCCCAGCGTCAAGTAAAATGCAAAGCCGTACGTAGGTTTTACTTTATATCTTATGTAAATTATTCTCCCGCAAATAAGCCCAATTAAAAACAGGATAAAATAAGCCAGAAATGAATTGTTTATTGTTATTGAAAGCACAATACCTAAAACAAAGAATATCAAAAATAAAACTTCAACCCATGTTTCGAATAGATTTGTTGTCATTTTAAACCGGTTTCTCGAATGTGAATGCAAACATTGCAAGTATTATTAAGCTTACCACTAATGTTCCAATAATCGCAGTTAAAACTCCCGTGTAATTTATGAAAAATGCTGCTCCTGCAACAAGACCTATAACCCAAACGTACATAAACCTAGATGCATAGAACATTTTGCTTCCATCCAAAGGAGGTATTGGGAGCATACCGAATATTGCAAGCCAGAGATTTAATGAAATTGCTTTTTGTATTAATACAAGGTTTAAAGGAAATAGTGTCATTATTTTGAAAAATAGAGCCAGGACAATATTTGCTAAAGGTCCTGCAGCAGCGACCCATCCCATTGTTTTGTAGACAAGACCGTACCTAAAAGCACCAAGTCTCGCCCCCGCAAGATGATGTACAAGTATTCCTCCTGGAGCCAGGAAGATAAGCTCTCCTCTGCTCAAAACTACTATTATGACTCCGATCAGTAAACCAAATGTCCAGGAACGATATTCTGCGCGAAGACCTGTTTTTCCAGCAAAGAATCTGTGCGCAACTTCACGAACCAAGAACGCAAGAGCTACGATTAGTACAATATTTATGAAATTCTTTAAACCATATAAAAAATCAAACTTATCAACGCCCCATTCTTTAAATGAAAATATGAATGCGATAACGAGAACAGAAATAATCATCCCTTTTATCTCTTCAGCACTGAATGTAAAGTATTTTTTAAGGAAGTCTTTCATAAGATTAAGTACCTTTCTTATATTTATATACTTTTTGCTTAACTTGATTCAATATGTCTTCTTCATGACCTGCACCGATGACAGCAACAATGGTTTCTTTTGGTCTGCTAACCATGAGTTTAGCAAGATTTGTTGACATGACTTCATTTCTTTCTTTTATTAGGACATTATGTATGTTTGGATATCTCTTTTTCACAAAACCAATAAGTTTTTTGATAACTTTTTTCTCAGGAACTCTTGTTAAGTCAAGTGATTTTAATCCAATCTTTTCTAATTCTTTTTCTTTAGAAAACATCCCTCTGAAAATATCAATAATCAGGTTCCACTTTTCTTTCCAGGAAAAAGTCTGAGAAAATCTTTTTAGTGTTATTGATATGTGCTGGTCTATCAGAGCAACAGCTATTTTGTGTTTTTTAGCCAGCTTAATGGCAGCAAGCATTTCTGAGCCAGGTTCAACATTGACTATCTTTCCTAGCTTTTTTTCAACATAGGCGCCGATAACACCAAAAAGAAAACCTTTCATCCCAACTCCGGATAATCTTCTCCCTTTCTTTTTATTTAGCAAAGAATAAAATCGGTCCTTGTCCAGTTCTAATGCGACTATGTCTGGCTTTTTTCCTTCAATAGTCTCTTCAACCTTTTTTACACTTTCAATAGATATGTGAGATGTTCCTATTATTGTAAGATTCTTATACTTCATATACTCAAAAACCCAGTTTTCTTTTAAAAAACTTGTGAAATAAAAGAGAATAATTTATAAAAAATAAGATAATATCTTGGCATATGAATAAATTCTGGAAATGGGCGCAAAAGAATCATCTGCTTGTTTTTGTTTCATTAATCGCTTTATTCTTATTGCTTTGGAATCTGGATAGGTACCTTCCAATCTGTCCGTATGGAACAATACCTGCCATTATAGCGATTATATTTGAAGTATATGTTCAAGTAAAAAAAAGGAAATAGTTTTTATAAAAAACAGAAAACTATATATATAAAAGCGATTTAATGCTAAAAAGGTGATGGCAATGTTAAAAATAAGAAAACTAACCGAAACATTTGAAATGAAGGTTTTCACTGATTCTGGTGACTATTTTGGAGATATTGAGGAAGCGATGCTTACATCAACAAAGGTTACTGCATGGAGAGTTAGATCCACAAAAAACTCATACCTATCAAAAGTTCTTGGCTCTGCTAAAGGAGTTGTAGTTCCGCAGACATTGGTACAAGCGATTGGAGATATTATGATTATCTCAAAGAATGCTGTTCCTTCTTTCAGCGAAGCTGAAGCAGAAAGAGCACCAATTGACGAAGAACCTTCAGCAACCGCATTTTGATTATGGCAGTTAAATCAGCAGAAAAAAGAAAAGCTCTCTCAGAAGATATAAAAAAAACTGAGCAAAAAAGAGAAGTTCTAGAAATCGCATTAGAAAACGCAGTAAAAAAAGGAGATTCTATTAAAGCTGAAAAAATTAGAGAATTATTAAGTCAAACTACAAATAAAGAATCAAAAGAATTAAAAGAATCTCTCGTAGATTCCGAAAACCCAGAAACAAAGAAGGGCTTTTTTCTTCTTCCACTAAAAATTCTTGCCGCAATAACTCCTCTTGCATATGGGTGGGCCACTGATAATCTTTACATGTTGTCATTGGGAATTCTAATTATACTTGTTATGATTGTTTGGGCCTTTAAAAAGCTTAAATAATACTTCATTTGAAAACAGAATAAGAAATTAAAAAGCAGACTTTACGTCTGCAAAAGGAATACTAATTTTTCTTGTTGTTCCATGTTTTAATTCTTGTACTCGATCATAAAGAGATTTTATTCCAACATAGGTTCCAAGTCTTTCTCCGTTTCTTCCTTGTTCTAGGTCATACCAAGGAACAATTCTTTTCTTTTTAGAGAAAGAAGCTTCACTTACTAAATAAGGAAGTTCTGGATCCCAATCTCTTGTGTGGTTCTCTGTAGGGACAGGGATTAATGTTCTTACAACATCCATGTAATCAATAACTGTTTTTTCTGTCTTTCCTCCTTCAACAACTTTTCCTTTTGAAACGGGAGTTACTGAAACTCCTTTTTTCGGAGAACCTTTTGAGGCCTCTTTTTTGAATTTCTTTAGGTAAGCGGTTTCCTTAGGCAACGCATAATTAATCTGCATCAAAAGTCTTATTGTATTAGCGGAAAGTTCTTTGTCAGCACCATTAGGAATAACTAATTGTCCGTTTAACTCTGTGTATTCAATCGCAGGAGTTACATTATACTCAATAGTAATCCCAAGATTTCCAGCTACAATAGTATCAAAATCTTCAAGCGCTCTGCCAACATGTAGATAAGGAGCCCCATCTCTTTTTACAACATCGGTTGTATGTCTCCCCCGGTTAGCATTAAAAGCAAGTCCTTGCAGATGACCTTCAATGCCTTCTACAATCTTTTTGTAAGGAGTTTTTTTATGTCTTGATTCTGCCTGAATATCAGCAATTTTATCCCCTCCAACTATCAGTGCTTTACTTTCAATATCAGAATTCATTGTGAAAACATCTAATCTGCATTTTTTTCTGATTAATTCGTTAAGCCTTTCTTTAGCTTCTTCCATTCTTTGTATATTGTGCTCTGCACGTTCTGCATATACTGATTCTTTAGATACCTTAATGGCTCCTGCTCGATTTCCAACGAGTTTTAATATTTCTTCAATCATTTTGATCACCTAACATATATGAGATGTTATAAGTATATGAATTTGTGTGGTGTGAAATATCACCATAAGATATATAAAGTTCAAAGTTTTATATATTAAAATGAGCGAAAAACTACTTGAACAGGCAGGACTCACAAACTCAGAAGCAAAGATTTATTTGGCATTATTAGAGCTTGGAAGTTCTTTAGCAGGCGCGATAACAAGAAAAACAGGAGTGCACAGAAGATCGGTCTATGATGCGATTGAAAGATTGATACAGAAAGGTCTTGTTTCTTACATAAAGAAGAATAATCTGAAGTATTTTGAATCTGTGAATCCGCAGAGATTATTGGATATAGTAAAAGAAAAAGAAGATAATATTAAAGAATTCTTACCAGAACTTGAAAAAAAGTTTAATTTTGTACATAAAAAAGAAGAAACATTGTTTTTTAGAGGAAAACAGGCATTAAAAACCGTTTTTGATGACCAGATTAAAGAAGGAAAAGAAATATTAATATTTGGCGCATCCTCAAACGCAAATGAAATAGTAAAATATTACTTCCCAAGATACGACAGAGAAAGAATCAATAAAAAAATAAAGATAAAAGCAATTTTCAATGAAAAACTAAAGAAAAAACCCGCTTTAGCAGAAATAAAATACTTACCAAAGGAATATCATTCACATACCGCAACAAATGTATACGGAAACAAGGTCGCGATCATACTTTGGTCAGAAGAACCTTTTGCTATTCTAATAAATCAGAAAGAAATTGCAGATTCTTACAGAAATTATTTTGAATTGATGTGGAAACTAGCTAAGAAGTAATTATTTTCTTAAACTCATCCTCAGAAATATATTCAACATTCTCCGACATTGTTTTTAATCCTAATTCCAATGAATCCATATCCGCAATAAAATTATGAGTATAAGGATGAACTATCCAAATTCTTTCTGTTTTTGAGAATGGATTTACAAAATAAATGCTTAATTCTCTACCAAGTTCAACTAATTTATCCCAATTTTTAATTACAAATTCAATGTTAGAAGGATGATTTAACGTAACAAGAGTTTTATAATTATTAATCCCTTTTAATTTTTCCAAAACAGAGTCATCTTTGATAGACGGAACAGCAAGGAAAGTAGCTTCTTTGTCTTTATACTTCACATAAAGGCAGTCATCACGTTTCTCAGAAGATTCAATTTTCTTAAAAACAACATCCTTATTCTCAATATGTCTCTTTACCCAATCTACTAGAAATTCAACCTCTTTTTCTGTCATAAAGATATAATTCATAAATATGATTTAAATAATTTTCTCTAATATATAACTTAAAAGAAATGTTTATATAGTTCAGTACCTCTACTGAATATACCAAAAACAATGGTAAAAAACACTTATTTCTGGGGGAAGATTTACCCTAGTTTCAACCACGTTCCGGAGGGGGATGAATAATGGCTGAATGTTCAGTTTGCGGATTCAGGATAGAAGAAGACGAAGATTTCTGTCCAGAATGCGGTGCAAACACTGCTACAGAAGAAGGATACAAGTACTAGGAAATATCCGTGCAAAAAATAGTTACGTTTATTCTATTATTAAGATTTAGAAAAGAAAACACCAACTATCTCATAACAAAAAATAAGTAAACAAATCTGACAGCAAGTACTGCAAAAATAATAACAAGCCATGCTGAATTTAACATTATGCTCGGCATAAGATTAAATAGAATAAATATTAACAATAATGCAAGTACAATTCCGTCAAACAATCCGAATCTTCTCAATCTTTCTTTAACATTAATCGCGATTCTTACAGAAAGAACACTCATTACTGCTCCAAGAACACTAAGTAAAACAAATCCAATAATAATCAATACTTTTTCATCAATATAAACTTGGGTTGGCTTTACAATAAGCTGTACTAGTTTAAAAATAGCAAACGGATAGAACAGGGCGCACGTCGCTCCGACAAGAAAACTTACACTGAGGTTATCATTTACATCATTTTGCTCTTCATATAATGCCAGCCATTTCAATAACACAAGGAAAACAGAAGCCAAAACTAAAAATATAGCAAAAATCAGACCATAATGTTCAATAACGCCCATCCCGCCAAAAAAATTCTGTTTGTCATACCAATCCGTTAAAATCGCCAGAACAATAGCAGATCCAATAGCGTAAAACGTCAAGATTCCATTATTTACGTTTTTCAAAAACTTCATTTTACAATAACTCTAAGAAATTAATCTTAGAGGCGTGTTTATGCACCTCTCTTTTTTAATTATTCGTTCTCGACTCTAGGAGCAAGAATGAAATCTAACATAACTTTATCCACTTCTTTGAATTCTATTTTCAAAGGATAATCTTTATTGAAACTTATCGAAACTTCATCAGCAAGTTTTCCGCCAGCAACCATCTTCTTTAAGTATTCAACAGAATACTTTGCTCTTATAACCTCGTCAGACTGACAATCAATTCTTGTCTGATCGTCCGGTTTTATCACGATATCTGCTTTGCTTAGGTCACCTTCTGCGCTTACAACTAATTTTGAAGGATCAGCATTTAATGTTACAGATTCAGCAACAATGCCAACATCTTCTATAACTTCATTTAAGATATCCGTTGTTGTTTTTATTGAAACTGGAAAACTAAGTTCAGGAACTTTTTGTTCTTTTTCTTCTATATTGATTATTGGTAGTGAAAATGTTCTCACTGTATCGCTTTTTAGAGTAATTTTTAGTCTGCTGTCAGCCAATTCCAAACTTAAAATATCGTTTGGTTTTACTCTCCTAAGAATTTGTTTAAGATTTCCAAGATTTATTGCAAGTTCTGTTTCTGATTCAACTTGATATTCAGAAAAACAGCTTGATAGAAGCTTGAAAACAACCATCGCAACATTTGCAGGATCCATTGCAACAAGTTCTATTGCATCTTTGTTTATCTTGAATGTTCCTTCATTTACAAGCTCAGAAATGATCGCAATGCTGTCTTTAAAGTATTTTGGTTCAGCTAATGTAAGTTTCATCTCAATCCCCCTATATACTCAATATATATAGCTCCTATTTAAACTTTATTGTTAGAAAATGGCAGTTCCGGGTCCCTCCCCTTTATGTTGAAAGGGGGTTTTAGGTCGGTTAGAGCGGTTCTAGCGATAGTTACCAAATCGTCATGACCTAGTTGTTCTACTAGCCTCTCTGCTTCTTCAGATCGTCCATCTTTAACTGAAATCAGGAATTTTTTCATGGTCTCTACATCTTGCTCTATTCTTTTTTTATCTTCTCCTCTTTTCTTTAATCTGAGACCTTCCATCACAAAATTATCATTGAAAATACCAACATATCTCTGGTTTGGCAGGGAAACAAGGAACCCTCTTCCATAATCAATCGCATTCTCTTGGTTAAAATCTTCAAAGAAAAGCATCCTCCTTCCATTAATGAATCCAGATCTTCTTATTTTTTCATTTAGCGCATCAAACCCATCACAAAGACGATTGTTCCAGTCAATAATATTCACACTTCTTCCGTTTCCGATAGAATTATTTGATCCATAAGCTTTTCCAAGTATCCAATCCAGCCTGCTTTTTTCTCCAATTGTTTTTTCATCGCTTTCGTCATAGAATTCATACGGATCAACCCTCTGACCAAGTTTTCTCTTATATTTTTCCAAATAATTTTTCATATCTGTTATTGGTTCTGCTAAAAAAGCAACAAGAGTCTGCAGAAGATCAAACTGCAAATCTTTATCTCCTACTTCTTTTGCTCTTTTTCTTATTTTCGCAGCATCTTCATTATAATCCACAATATCCGAGAAAATATCAACAAACATAGGGTAGTAAACCATCTGCGCATCATTGAATTTTCCAGTTCGACCTTCGAATATATCTAAAAATTCAAACTTAAGCTGATCAAGATCAAGAATCTGCTTTTCTCTTGCGATATTGAATATGTGCGCGTCCCTAAATGTGTTTAAAACTCTAAAGTATTGTCTTGCTCTTAGATTATTGCTTAAATTTTTATCAGATGTTTTGCAGATATCTGTTGGAGATCTTCTAAATAAATATGATTTTAGTAAGACATTTTCAAGACACCAATTACCCAACTCAAGAGAGACTCCTCCGTCATTAACTGTATAGTCCGCAACCTTAAAGATTGATTCTGGATATCCATCTTGGACTAACTTGGCCATTTCTTCATAACTGATGTTTTTTCTAAAATCAATTCCTGCCCTCTGAGCATGAGGTTCAAGTTTATTGCTTTCCAGATAATTGATTGTTTTCTTAAGATAGAGCGTATCAATCTCAAATCTAGATAATGTTTCAACCTTTCCTGTAGAAGAAGATCTCATTCTCGGTTCATCTTCATTTGCCCCAGGAGCATACTTCCCATATTTTCTGCCGATATGCTTTAACTTCATCCGGTCAAATGCCTGGAGATTATGGCCAATTACAAATAAAGGATCAAAAGAACGCTCTTTTTCTGCTAATCTCATAACTAAATCCTTTTCATCTTCACAAAGAACAACTTCTGCTCCGTTTACACTCCTTTTACCGGGATCATGTATTGTATAAAGAACATTTTCTTGTTCTGTTCGGAATATGGCCATGAATATTTTTTCATCTGGCGTATCATAATCTTGTGTTTCGATATCTATTGCACATTTTTTATCTGATATAACTTCCTCTAAACCAACTCTTGGCTGATTGAATTGATCGAATTTGCTGAAATCAATACGTCCATCTTTAATTTCAACAGTAGAAAACACAGGGAAACGATAATTAAGCATACGTTGATAAGAATTTAGCTTTTGAGGGTCTGTTCTAGTATCTTTTGCATGGAAAGTATGTAATTTAGCATCAGCTTCTTTATGTTTTAACAGATCTAATCCTCTTTTTGTACATATTGCTTTTACATAATATTTATCTTTGCCGTGTTCTTTTTTACGTCCAAGACTTAATGAGAACTGATCATGACTTCGCATTAATCTCTTCTGCCATCTCTCTTTGTAATAATCCGCATGTACTTTGTCATCGAAATCTTTGCTTTTTATCCAATATTTCTTGAAATAACCCGGAAGTTTTTTTAGATCCCCTTTTTCGCATGTAACTTCAATATAACTTCTGCCTTTTAATTGATATACACTAAAATCAAGATGAGAAAATTCTTCCTGGCCTTCTAATTCCTGCAATCTTTTTCTAGCTTCTTCATGAGAAAAATAACATGAGTGCGGATTAAAACATTTTTTAAGATCTCTTAAGAAGATTGGAGGAAGATTTTCCTTATCTTCTTTATCACCGTATAAATGAACAACAGAATTGTCCTGGCTATAAGGCCGTACCTTAACACGCTCTTCAGGATATGCTCCTTCATCTATATTTGGATAATCTCTTCTTAGTTTATCGACTAAGGAACTCGCATCTGCGTGAGGCATTTTTTTTGTTGCAAACAAATGTCCGACACGCTCTTCTAAAATAATTGTTTTCTGAGCTACAGAATCTCTTAAGTAAAAAATAGCTTTGTCGCCCTTCTGAGGATGCTTTGGTTTTACTGCAGTTATATAGAGCATTTGCATAGCAATTAAAACATAAATAAAAACCTTGCTTTAGTCCCAATTTTGGGACGAAATAGATTGGAAAAGTATATAAGAAAGCAATATATCACCCTTAAAGGTGGTATAACTATGAATGAAAATCAAGAAATGGATATTTTTAGATCACAAAAACCAAATGCTACTTTGTTAAGAGAGGAATATCCTGATCAAGCGCATCTGCTTCAGGGAAATTTTGTAAATGAAACACCTTATGATTATCCTCTTCCTGATGGAAAACATCTAGTAAGCTGGGAGCTTGAACAAGGTAGAGATATTAATCCAAGATATGGAAGAGTTCCAAGAAAATGCGAAGCCAAATTTAATACTGGTAAAAACAAAGAGACAATGAATATTCTAGAAGGAAACCTAGAAGCAGTAATAATTGGAGAACCAACACAAAAAGCAGGACCCGGAGAAAAATTAGAAATTCCTTCTCAGACTGATGTAACTTTTGTGAATAAAGGAGCCCCAGCAATGTATGTTTGCGATTTCGCAAAAGACGTTATCTAATCTTATTTATTTTTTCTAGAAATATTAATGCGGGGAGGAGGATTCGAACCCCCGTAGGCACTAAGCCAGCGGATTTTGAGTCCGCCCCGTTTGGCCGCTCCGGCATCCCCGCAAACTTTAACAAAGTTTGAGCAAATGACTCAAGTGAGACATTCGCGTTGCTCAGTCTCACGACATATACAAGAATTTAGTAGATATTTAAATTTAACTTAAATCGCCAAGTGCGGATTCTATATCAGAAAGCTGATCTTCTATTCCTTTTAGCTCGCCAGGTTCTGCGCTAACTGGTTTTTTAATAACTGGCACTTTTTTTATCTTAACCGTGCTTGTTTTTGGCATTTCTTTTCTTAATTGATTAAATAAAGAATTAACTTCAGAAATTTGATTTTTCAATTGTCCCATAACATCTGTTTTTTGTGCTCTGACTTCTTTAAATCTTTCAAAACCTTGTAAAGAAACAAGAACATGTCGAGATGCTTCTAGTACGGACTTCCTTAATGAGCCAGGGTCTTCAAACCTTACAAATAAATTTGTTTCTTCAGGCATTTACATTCCTTCTGATAGCATTGTTTCAACAACATCTATTTTGTTTTCAACATCGCCAAGTTCTGCACTCCACTTATCAAGCTCTCCATCTTCTTGTGATTTAAGCTCAGAAAGTTTTGTTAGTGTTGTTTTTGCTTCGTTGATCTTTTTTCTTATAACTTCAACAGCAGCGACAACATTTTCAAACTTGTCTATTTTTATAAAAACTGGTTTGTCTGTCATTTATATCACCTTTTCGAATAATGCTTTATCTACATTCATTAATCTTTTTCCAATGTCTTGCAAAGATCCTTGCCATGAATCAAATTCAGAATCTTTTACATTCTTTATTTCAATCGCTCGATTAATACTGTCTGTGGTACCACCAAGAGTCCCTCTTATAACATTAATTGTTGCGATAATATCTTTGTAATGTTCAATTTTAACAAATGATTCTGTTTTAAGCGGGATCTCCTTTCTTTCTTCTACTTCAGGAACTTCTAATTCTTTGTGTTTTTCTATTTCAGAAATAAGTTCTTTTTCCCCAACCTCTTCTCCAAGATTAGGTATCTGTTCTGGGATCTCTCCTGCAGGCATTGGCGGAAGTTCAATCATTGCCTCTTTTTTTGGAACTTCTACTACTTTTTTATCTGTTTTAGGAGGTTCTGGTAGCTCAGGTAATTCAGGAAGTTCGGGTAATTCTGGAAGACCCTCGGGAATGGGCGGAAGGCCTATACCTTCTTTTTTCTTCTTTTTAAAGAACATTTCGCTGTTTCACCCCCATTTGATAATGAAGAGCCGTTTAGTATATTAAAACTTTTAGTAGTATTATGTAATGGTGACAGCGCAGATATTTAAATTATTGAATATTCTCGTATGTTATGAAAGGAGCCTCATTCTTAATATTCTTGATTTTAGCAAGTCCTTGCTCTGCTTTAATCAATGAAATAATGTATAATCCGATGGGTGCTGACGATAATCACGAATGGATTGAGATACATAATTCTGGAACTCAAGCAATAGATTTGAGCGGGTGGAAATTTCATGAAGCAGGAACAAATCACGGATTGTATCTAAAACAAGGAAGTTTTGTTCTGGAGCAAGGCGATTACGCAGTCATCACAGAAGATTGGTCAACTTTTTTGATAGATTATCCAGATTTTAGTGGAAACCTGATAGATAGCACATTCTCTTTATCAAATACCGGAGAGGATTTGGTGATTAAAGATGGATCTGGAAACGTAATTGACAATATAACTTATTCGGATGTTCTTGGAGGAAGCGAAAATGGTTTTTCAATTGGTCTTCAAAACGGAGAGTGGAAAGAAACATTCCCTTCTCCCGGTTTCCAAAATGAAATTTCAGATAAATGCGATTGGTCTGTAGAGATTGAAACAGAAAAATACTTTTTCAACAGCGAAGATTTTGAATGGAAAGTAATAATCAGAAAAAACTACGGAGAAAAATCAGAAATTGAGATTGATCGGTGGATTAAAGACGAATCTGGAGATACTATAAAAGATTATTCAACATTAGACTATGAAATCACAACTAAAAAAACATTGAAATACTCTCCAAACCTAAAACCTGGAGCTTATATGTTAAATGCAGAGATAGATCCTGATTGCGATGATGAAAATGATGATAATGACGAAGCAGAACTGCTTATAGCAATAAAAGGGAGTAGTTGCGAGGAAGAAGAGATAAAAGAAGTTTGCGAAGAGATTGTTGTTTCAGATTGTCCAGAGGTAATTTGCCCTGAAAAAGAAGTAATAAAAGAAGTTGTAAAAATTGTAAAAGAAAAACCAGACCTAACAGGGTTATCTGTTCTTATTTATGAATCGCCACAGGCAAAAGCTGAGAAATTAGTTTCTTACTTCATGATCGGTTTATTGACATTAACAACTTTATTTCTAACTTTTAAGAAAAATTAATCAGTTTCACCTAAAGATTCATTATGCCACTTTAGAACTGATTCGAATTTAATCTTTTTACCGCCAAATTCATCAAGACCCTTTCCAGCTGTTGCATGCACCCTGTATTGGCCATCATATTCGATTTCATAGAAATGGTTTAATTTGCCTATCCCCCCACCATAAACTATTTGTATAGGCTTTCCAACATCTTCAGATTTTTTTGCAAAATCTCCCAATATTTTAACTAGTTCTATTTCAGGTCCTTTACATTTTCCTTCTGCATCAGCACCATGAACTAATATTTCATCACAAGATTCTGCCAGTTTTCCAAGAGTTTCATCAGCAGTTCTTTCGCTAATTATATAATCAGTATCATTCTTCCAACCCTCTGTTGAAACAACATATCTTGCTTTTCCATCCTTATTTTCTATTCTTTTGCAGCTTAGATCTAGAACAAGATTCTCTTTACTTGCAGCCTTAACCATTTCATCCAATCTCTTAAAATCAATTGTACCATTTCTGAAAACATAAGATGTCACAATCACATGAGATGCCCCATAGCCAAGCCATTCTTGAGCATTTTGAGGATTCATACCGCCGCCAACCTGCAATCCGCCAGGATAAACTCCCAGCGCAGACTTTGCTGCTTTTTCATTCGCTTTTCGGTCTTTACAACGTAGCATAATAACGTGACCGCCAGGAAGATTGTGCTTTTTGTACAATTCTGCGAAATAAGTAGCGGGCTTTCCAGTTGCAGGATTTTTAGACATCTTGCTAGGGTCATCAGATAAAGTGCTGCCTACTATTTGAACTACTTCTCCATCATATAGGTCAATACAAGGTCTAAATGCCATCCCGTTCTGAGAAACTATAACTCCTTTAAATTGCTTTTGTTTTTACATATAGTGAATAATTAATTAAATCCGCAACCTTTTTAAAGCAGAATGCATGCTTAATTTCCATGGGGATATTCAGCAAAAAAAAGCCTAAAAAAGTAAAGAAAAGCACACCTAAAAAGATAGAACAATTAGAAGAAGGTAGAATTCTTTGCAGGACTATAATAGAAATGCTTGGTAAGCCGAAAGAATACATAGTAGACACATTAAAAAGTTATGTCGATAAGATAAAACAAAATAAAGATATTGAAATTGTAAACGAAGAAATGTCAGAAGCAGTAGAACAGGAAGGACTTTTCAGTGTTTTTGTTGAGATTGAAGCATGGTTTAAAAATTCAGTAACAGTTATGGATTTCTGTTTTGATTACATGCCTTCATCCATAGAAATTATTGATCCTGAAAAATTAACATACACCTCAAACCAGATAACTAACCTTTTCAATGATCTTCAGGCAAGACTGCATACTGTAGATATGATGCTTAAAAATACTGTCCAAGAAAATAAAATACTAAGAAAAAATGCAGGAGCATTGTTAAGAAATAATATCCTTATGTCATTAAAGGAAAAATCTAAAAAGATTGAAGAAATATCCAAGAAAGTAGGAATTCCAAAGGAGCAGTTAAAGGCATTCCTGGACAAAACAATAAAGGAAGGCCACATAAAAGAAACTAAAGGAACATATAGTATTGTAAAAAAATGACAGACATAATGAAGAAAGTAGAAGCGGTTGTATTTGCCGCAGGAAGAAAAGTTTCTCTAGAAGAAATTTCAAGATTATGCAAAGCCTCTGAAGAAGAAGTTAAGCAAGCATTAGTTGAATTGAAAAAAGATTATGAGGAAAGGAAATCGCCTTTATTATTGATTGAAGAAGGAGATGGATGGAAATTAACAGTGGGAGAAAAACACCTTCCGATTGTACAAGAAATTGTTCCGCATACAGAAATAACAAAACAAGTTCTAGAAACTTTAGCTGTTGTTGCATGGAAACAACCAATCTTACAGGCAGAAGTTGTAAACATAAGAACAAATAAAGCATACGAACATATTTCAGAGCTTGAAGATCTTGGATTTATCAATAAGATTAAGCATGGAAGAAGTTACCTGATAAAACCAACAGGAAAATTCTTTGATTATTTTGACTTACCAAAAGAGCAGCTTCAAGAAATCTTTAAAGATGTTAAAGATGATGAGGAAGCTCAACAAAAATTAAGTAATTTAGAGGGGGGTGAAAAACCAATGGAAGAATCAACGATTATGGATGAGTCTGGCGAAAGTGCATTCTCTGATGAAGGAGAGCAACAAGAAGAACAACCAGCAGAAGAACCTGCGCCAGAACAACCGGCAGAAGAACCTTCTGAAGAAGCTCAGCAAGAAGAAGAGACAGAAAACGAAGAGGAAGAAGAATTCAAACCGAGTTTATAACTTCTAGACCACAGGACAAGTCCTGGAAGAATCTTTTTAAATTAGTAAATTCTTAATTTTATTATGATTTTTCAATTAAGATGCCCTGCTTGTAAGCAAAAAATGAAGTACGGAACAGACACTAGAATTCTAACAAAAAAGAGAAAAAGATGTGTTTATTGTGGAAGAAGTTTTTCTGTAAGAAATAATTTGATTAAAGAAATAAAAGATTGATTATGCGCCTATTTTGTTCTTTTTTGCAATGTAGAATAACTTGAAACTCTACGAAATCCTTTCATTCTACTTATGATATCACCTTCATCAAATAATTTACCTTGACTAGCAAGAGCCCCCCTAATTCCTTCTCCAATAAGGTCCCATAAACCGTAAATTCTTAGACCTCGTGCAACAGGAGCAT
This sequence comes from Nanobdellota archaeon, assembly GCA_042571125.1. GTDB lineage: Archaea > Nanobdellota > Nanobdellia > Woesearchaeales > UBA10107 > JBHPFU01. Next base: position 21,261 of record JBHPFU010000001.1, read on the forward strand.
AACAAGAAAATCTTGGCTTTTCAGTTGCAAGTAATTGAGGAAGATAACCCATTTCTGATTTTTTAAGCAATTGAGCATATTCTGCTACATGTTCTCGAAATAAAAACAAAGCAACAGGATTCTTATCAAAATTTCTTATATTTATTCTTTTATTAACTTCTTTTTTTGGAACAAAAAGAGCACCGCTCTTAATTGCCTTTTTCGGATCTTTTTCGGATCGTCGCAAAAGTTCTTTTGCATCTTCACTCGGTATTTCATATTCTTTTTCAGATCTATTAGCATCTGTAGCTTTTTTCGGATTTTTTAAGATTGGATTCAAAGCTCTAGACGCAATAATTACATATCCATCAGGAAAATAATTATAGTTTTCAGCGACATATGATTCATCTCTTATGAAAAATTTCCACCTTTCGAGTTGTTTATCTTCACTTTTTAATTTGGGTGTTGAATCAAATGCAATTCTCATTTGTGCAAGTTGAGCAGCATCAACCAATTCAAAACGGCGCCTTCTTAATTCAGAATAAGCTTTATCAAAATCTCCATCTGCACTACAAATTTCAATATCATCTATTGTTCTTAGTGGATACGATTCACTCATTTTACCCCCATTCAGATTAACACAATTAACAAATATATAAACCTTTCTTTTGTTTTAACTTTGAAGTAGCTAAATATATAGAAAATCACCCAAAATCAAACCGCTGAAACCCTTAAATTAAAGCAATACAAGCCCTGTACCCCCCTTCTAAAAACCAAAGATTTATAAAGAAAAAAACATCCCAAATAACATCCAAAATGGACGAAATAGAGCCAAAATCAAGCGAGAAAATAGTGTCCAGAGTCATCGAGGACGAGATGCAAGAATCCTACTTAGGATACGCTATGAGCGTCATAGTAGGTCGTGCATTACCTGATGTTCGAGATGGTCTAAAACCAGTTCATAGAAGAATTCTTTATGCTTTATACGACATGGGCATGCTCCATAACAAACCCTTCAAAAAATCAGCAAGGATTGTAGGAGAGGTTCTTGGTAAATATCACCCGCATGGCGATACCGCAGTCTATGATTCTTTAGTTAGAATGGCTCAAAGTTTTTCATTAAGATATCCTTTAGTTCAAGGACAAGGAAATTTTGGTTCTGTTGACGGCGACAATGCAGCAGCAATGAGATATACAGAAGCAAAACTAGCAAAAATTGCAGAAGAATTACTTGAAGATATCAAAAAAGAGACTGTTGATTTTGTTCCAAACTTTGACGGTTCATTAAAAGAGCCAGCAGTTCTGCCTGCAAAACTTCCAAACCTATTAATTAACGGAACCTCTGGAATTGCAGTTGGGATGGCAACAAACATTCCGCCTCACAACATAATAGAAGTTATTGATGCTGCAACCGCTTTAATCGATAATCCTGAGTTATCTATTCCAGATTTAATGAATTATGTAAAAGGTCCGGATTTTCCTACGGGTGCAACGATTCTTGGCAGAGCCGGAATAAAAGCAGCGTACCATACTGGGAGAGGAATAGTAAAAGTAAGAGCAAAGACAGATATCGAAGAAGTAAAAGGAAAAACAAGAATAATTGTAACAGAAATTCCTTATATGGTCAACAAATCAATGTTGATCGAAGAGATCGCAAATCTTATAAGAAGCAAAAAAGTGCAGGGAATATCAGATCTAAGAGACGAATCAGACCGAGACGGAATGAGAATCTTGATTGAACTAAGAAAAGATGCGAATTCTAATGTTGTTCTAAACCAATTATTTAAACATACAAGATTAGAAACATCCTTTGGAATGAACATGCTTGCGCTAGTCAACAATGAGCCTAAAGTTCTAAACCTAAGACAAATTTTACAGTACTACATAGACCACAGAAAAGAAGTCGTCACAAAAAGAACACAATTTGATCTGAAAGAAACAGAAGCAAGACTACATATTCTTGTGGGGTTAATAACCGCTTTAAATAATATAGATCTTATTGTCAAAGGGATAAAAGAATCAAAAACAGTTCAAGATGCATCAAATTTCTTAATTCAAAATTATAAATTAACAGAGATACAGGCAAAAGCAATCTTGGAAATGAGACTTCAAAAGCTATCTTCATTAGAGCAAGACAAGATCAAGCAAGAAAATCAAGAATTAACAAAGTTTGCAGAAGAATTGAGAGAGATTTTAGCTAATGAAAGCAAAATATTCGGCATAATCAAGAAAGAATTGGCAGAATTAAAAGAAAAATATGGGGATGAAAGAAAAACAAACTTTGAGGATCATGACGGAGACATAGAAATAGAGGACCTAATTGAACAAGAAGATGTTGTTGTTACAATGTCTCATGCAGGTTATGTAAAAAGGTTGGCAGTTGACACATACAAGGCTCAGAAAAGAGGAGGCAAAGGAATAATTGGTGCAGAAACAAGAGAAGAAGATTTTATAGAACATCTGTTTGTTGCCAATACTCATTCATACATATTATTCTTTACAAACAAAGGAAAAGTATACTGGCTGAAAGTCCATAATATCCCTGAAGCAGGACGTCAGGCAAAAGGGAAAGCAATTGTTAATCTATTGCAGCTAGCACAAGATGAAAAGATAAATGCATTTATTCCTGTAAAAGAATTTGATGATCAACATTTCTTAGTTCTTGCAACAAAAAATGGAACAATAAAGAAAACAAACCTTTCGCAATACTCTAGGCCAAGACAAGGGGGGATAATTGGAATAATCCTGGATGGGGAAGATGAATTGATTGGAGCTCAATTGACTGACGGAAATCAAAACATAATGTTAGCAACAAGCAACGGAATGGCTATTAAATTTGATGAAAAAGACGCAAGACCTATTGGAAGAACCTCAAAAGGTGTTCGCGGAATCGCCTTAAAGAATAATGACGAAGTAGTTTCAATGATTCTCTGCGAACCAAACACAACAATAATGACCATAACAAAGAATGGATTTGGGAAAAGAACAAAAGAAGAAGATTATAGAGTTATTGGCAGAGCAGGAGTTGGAGTTATTAATATCCAATGCTCGGAAAGAAACGGAGAAGTTGTTAATGTTCAATGCGTAAATGAAAACGATGAGATTATGTTTGTTTCTCAAAACGGAATAATAATAAGAATCGCAGCATCAGATATTTCTACAATAGGAAGAAATACTCAGGGAGTTAGGTTAATGAAACTAAAACCCGGAGATAGAGTAGTTGCTGCTGCTAAGGTTGTTAGCGAATGAAAGGGATCGCAATAACACATAAAGGAATTGAAGATATTTCTGCTCTAGAGATTAAAGAATTGATCAAAAAAGAATCAAAAACAGAGGAAAGTGTTGTAAAATTTGATGCAACTAAGGAAGAATTAGCAAAATTATGCTACAGATCTCAGTCAGTTATAAAAATTCTCGAATTAATCACGGAATTTGACATCGGAACATTAGATGACCTAAAACAATTAAAAAAAGTAGATATAAAACACAAAGGAAGTTTTGTTGTTCGTTGTTTAAGAGTTGGAGAGCATGATTTTACTTCTTTAGATGTAGAAAAAGAAGCAGGAGAAATAATCTACGAAAAGATAAAACAAAAAGTAGACCTAAAAAATCCAGACCTAACTTTATTAATATACATTTATAACAATAAAGCTTACTTAGGAATTGATTATTCCGGATTTGACCTAAGCAAAAGAGAATATAAGATTTTTTCAGGAGCAAGAGCATTGAAAGGAACAATCGCGTATTCTTTAGTAAGGATGTCAGGATACAAACCAACAGAAACGTTGCTCGATCCTTTTTCTATCTCAGGAGAGATTCCAATAGAAACCGCATTATTCGCAACAAAATTCTCAGCAAATTATTTTAGTAAAGAAAAGTTCGCATTCAATAAATTCTTAAATTTTAAATTTGAAGAGCCAAAAAAATACAAAACAAAGGTTCTTTGTTTTGATTCGTTGCTAAAAAACATAAAAGCAGCACAAAAAAACGCCAAAATTGCAGGGATAGACAAAAACATTAAGTTCAGCAAAACAGACCTTGAATGGATAGATACAAAATTCAAGGAGGATTCAGTTGATAGGATAGTAACAAGGATTCCGGAATTAACAAAATACCAGAAACCAAATCAGATTGAAAAGCTATACAAGGAATTTTTCAATCAAGCTGAATTCATTTTAAAAAAGAAAGGAAAAATAGTGGCAATTGCCAAAAATCTTAATTTATTCAAGAAGTTCTCCGAAAATTTCAATATATTAGAAGAACGAACTATTTCTTTAGGAAAAGAGGAATTAAGCGCTATAACCCTTGAAAATAGCTAGTTTATAAAGGAAAAGGGAAACCTTTTTAAATAACCTGCTCCGAAATTTATATATCAAATTAGCGAGGTAAACTAAAATGGAAGGAGAAGATATGCCTGCTCCGGCAGAGGAGCCACAAGAAGAACAACCTACTGAAGAACCTACTGAAGAACCTACTGAAGAACCTACTGAAGAAAAACCAGCAGAAGAACCAGCAGAAGAACCAGCACAACCTTCAGAATAAGGAGAGTAAGTATATTTTATTTTTTTCTTTTTTTCTAATTCTTTTTTTTCAAAAGCTTTATATAGGGCTATATTCTCCAAATTCAAGTAGGAGGGGTACTTAGCTTCGGAAACGAGGAAAGTCCGCCCACCAGGCTTAACAGCTTATGGCCAGTGTCGGAAGGCACTTGGGGAAACCTGAGGCAACCGCTCAGAAACGAAGCCACCTGCGTTAAGGATGACGATCGCGAAGTGCTTGGTGACAAGTGCGAGTTAACCATCTGACGTTTCGCAAGGAAAGGATGAAACGGCGAGCCCTGGCTGGTGCAAGTCCTTGAGACGCTTAGTTAAATGCTAAGACAGACCATCAAAAATCGGTTTTTATCGCTAGGGTCTGACAAAAGGCGGCTTATTCCCCCCTACACTTTTTAAAAAAATGGCTAAAGACAAAATAAACATGCCCCAATCAATGGGAGGATTGATTCGTTATTTCGACGAATATAAATCAAGATTAGAAATTAAACCAGGACATGTAATACTTTTAGTTATTCTTGTTATTATATTTGAAATAATTCTTCATTTCTATGGATATGGTTTGCTGGGGTTGAAATAAATGTTTCCAGGCGTAAATCCAAGACAAATGCAGCAGATGATGAAAAAGATGGGTATGCAGCAGGAAGATATAGACGCCACCGAAGTCATAATCAAAACACCAGAAAAAGAAATTGTAATAGTTAATCCAAATGTTCAAAAAGTAAACATGATGGGCCAGGAAACATACCAAGTTTCTGGAGAAGCGCATGAAAGAGAAACAGACACAACACCAGAAATTTCTGAAGATGATATTAAGACGGTAGCAGAACAGGCAGAAGTATCAGAAGAAAAAGCAAAAGAAGTTCTAGAAGAAACAAACGGCGATCTTGCAGAAGCAATTCTAAAGCTAAAAAGCTAATTATCTAAGAAATAATCTATTAAATTTGTTATAGTTTTACCTTTATACTTTCCTTTTTTGATTTTAGCGTCTTCGCAAAATTCATGATGCGTAAATTTAGGCAAATCTATGTTTTTCACATTTTCCCCAGATAAAACTGTGCCTCCGTGAATAGGATTCAAAATAATGGATGAGAGTTTAGCAAAAATATCATAAGAAGAATAAATGTTTACTATCTTGGTTTTTAGATTTGTTTTTTTATGCTCATTTGTAGAACAGACCAAGATAATCTTTTTGATTGAGTCATCATCAAATTTATTTGCAGCTTCCTGGATTATCTCCCCGCCTAAGCTTATCCCTACCAATTTAATGTTATATCTATTCTTGTATTGTTTTATTAAATTATTTAGTTTTTTAACTGCAAAAAAAATAGAGAGTTGTGTGATTCCTCTACTCCAATGAAGCCAAATAAGTTTTCTTCCTTTTTTATCAAGTTTTTTTGTCCATAATTTAGCATAATTATAGTAGATCAATCTGAAAATATGCACAAGACTATAAAGATAAACAATAATACGTTTTATGGTCTTTTTTTTAGAACCTCTAAAATTAGAACCAGGTACAATGATTATCAAGTCTTTTTTCTTCATGTTTCCGATAATTCCTGCACCTTTAAATAATTTAGCATAACAAAACATTTAAAAACCTGCAAAACATATAATAATGTATGGAAAAATTCTTTGAAGCAAGGCATAAAGCAAAGAAATATCTACGTACAGCAGACCACATCCTAACTATGACTTATCCTCTGGTTAATGACCCTAAACTGCTTTTGGCCGTGATGGATAACATTTTTCTGGCATTAACAAATTCTCTTTCTGCCATTCTTTATTTCGAGCGTTATCAACGATTAATCCCCCCTTTTCACGACAATTTTGAATCAAAATTTAATATCTTTAAATTAAAAGTAGCAGATAAATATAAATTAGATAGAGAATACCTGCAATGTATACAAGAAGTAAAAGAAATCATTGCAAATCATAAGAAATCTCCTGTTGAATTTTCAAGAAAAGATGTTTTTGTTATTTGTTCAGATAAGTACCAGATGCAAACAGTATCAATAAATCAAGTTAAATCATACATTTCAAGAACAAAGAATTTTATTCAAGAGGTGGAAGGGATAACCTGTAAATATGAGTGACGAAAAAATAGATGAAGCAATTGAAGAATTGAAACGAGCAGACCATCTTATTTATGTAAGCTTGAAGTATACAAGAACATGCGACATAATCAAACATGTCATTGAAAGATTGATTGCGTGTTCGGATATTGTTTTTGATTACTTATTGGAGAAAGCAAAAGATGAGAATAAAATAGATGAACTCCCAATCGCACCAACCGCAAAAGCAGAAACACTCAAAAAAGTATACGCAGATAATGAAATTATGCGAGATTATTTTGAATTCTATCTGTTTATGAGAAAATTGAGCAGGGCAAAATTCACAAGAAGACAGGAATATAGAAGACACGTTACAATGACTTGTATTCTTGAACCAGAAGTGGTAGAAGTAAAAATAGATTCTGTTGAAGAATATAACCACAAGGTTAAAGAGTTTATTGAGTATATCCAAGAAGGATTAGAACCTGAAGAATAAACAGAAACCTTTTTATATTTTAATCCGTAAAATAGGTCATATGGCTAAATCTCTACAACAAAAGCTTACTGAAAAAGGTTGGTCAAAAGAAGAGATAGAAAAAGCAACACAGATTATGGAATCTCCGCCAGAAAAAGGCAGAGCAATATTTACAAAACGTATGAACCCTCTTCTTTATTGGATGACTTTGATTGTTGCCATAGTGGGTAATATGGTTATTTCTGTTGTCTTGATTCCTTTCTTGATTGCAGTGCAGAGTATAATCGCATTATATTCAATAATTGCTTTGCTTGGATTAGCATTTGGATTTTTATTCAGCGTTCTATTAACAGATATAGAACACATAGACCCGAAACATCATGTTATCGCAGGAATCTTTATCCCAATATTAGCACTAATAAATATATTTATTATTGTTAATATTACTAATACAATAGATAAAGTCATTTTCGGAGCTCAGATTCAAGGAAACGCAATAATTATCAGCGGGATATATGTTCTCGCATTTATTGGTCCGTACATGTTCAATAAACTTTCTGATATTATAGAAACAAAAAAAAGAGTGCCAGCGTAAGTTTTATAAAGCTTCTAGAGGTTCTTTTTCCTTATGGTGACCATGGTATAATGGTAGTATACAGGATTGTGGATCCTGTGGCCCGGGTTCAATTCCCGGTGGTCACCCTTTCCGATACCACAGTTTACCAAGGGTAAACTTAATCCCCGAATTTCATGAAATTCCGGAACCTTTATAAACAACCTATAAATCCAATATACTATCAACCCGAGTTCAATTTGGGCGTACAGGGTTCAGTAATACTGAATTCTAGCACTATAACAAAAATGGAAGAAAAACAAATACCAAAAGAAGAATTTAAACACATTGTTAGAGTTGTTAATACCGATCTTGATGGAAATAAACCTATTCTACTTGCATTAAGAAAGATAAAGGGAGTTAGCTTCATGATTTCAAGCGCAGTTTGTTCGCTTACTAATGTTTCTGGAGACAAAAAAACAGGAGTATTGTCAGATTCAGAAGTAACAAAGCTAAATGATGTTTTAAAAGATATTGAAAAGAGCGTACCTTCTTGGCTTCTAAATAGAAGAAAAGATTACGAAACTGGTGAAAATAAACACCTTCTTACTGGAGACCTAACATTTGGTGTTGAAAATGATATCAGAAGAATGAAGAAAATTAAATCTTACAAGGGAATAAGACATATGTTTAGTCTTCCTGTACGTGGACAAAAAATGAGATCAAATTTCAGAAAGAATAAAGGAAAAGTTACAGGCGTAAAGAGAAAAGCAGGAGCAAAATCAGGTAAGTAAAAATGGGAGATCCAAGAAAACAAAGAGCAAAATTCCATGGGCCACAGCATCCTTGGCAAAAGGAAAGGCTTGACGAAGAAAACGAGTTGGTTACAGAGTATGGTCTGAAGAACAAAACTGAAGTATACAGGATAAGCTCATTACATAGAAAGTTTCTTTCTCAAACAAAAAAATTAAGCGCTTCAAAAACAGATCAATCTCAAAAAGAAACAGAACAATTTTTAACAAGATTAAAATCGTTAGGGATTATTGACACATCTTCTCAATTGGGAGACGTCCTGAATACAGGAATGAAAGACATTCTTGAAAGAAGATTACAAACAATTGTTTTTAGAAAAGACCTGGCAAAATCAGTCAAACAAGCAAGACAGTTTATCACGCACGGACACGTTATAATCGCAGGAAAACTTATTACATCCCCTTCTTATTTAGTTTCAAAAGAAGAAGAAGGTTCAATTTCATTTATTCCAAGATCTGCTTTAGTTGATGCTGAACATCCAGAAAGAGTTAGAGAAGAGGCAGCACCAAAACTAAAAAAGAAGGAAGGATCTGAAGAAGAAAAATCTGAGGATAAAAAAGCTCCTAAAGAAGAAGTGAAAAAAGAGAAAAAAGAGAAAAAAGTAGAAGAGCCTAAGGAAGAAAAGAAAGAAGAAGCAAAACCTGAGGAAAAACCAAAGGAAGAGCCAAAAACAGAAGAAAAGAAAGAAGAGGCTAAAGAATAATGGCAAAAGACGAACCAAAAAATATAATCGAAAAAGGAACACTTAAATCAAAGAGAAGAGAGATGAGGTGGGGAGTCGCGCACATTTATTCATCTTATAACAATACTATTGTTCACGTAACAGATATCACAGGTACAGAGACAATCGCTAGATCTTCTGGAGGACAAGTTGTAAAATCAGACAGACTTGAAAGCTCTCCGACAGCAGCAATGATGGCTGCTAAACGAGCTGCAGAAATCGCATTTGATAAAGGAGTAAATGGATTACATGTTAAAATAAGAGCTCCAGGAGGACAAAACGGACCAAATAATCCGGGACCTGGTGCGCAAGCAGCAGTACGTGCATTATCAAGAATGGGGATAAGAATAGGAATTATCGAAGAGGTTACACCTGTTCCGCATGACGGCTGCAGAAAAAAAGGAGGAAAAAGGGGGCGAAGAGTATAATGAAACTAAAAATACTTTCCAAGGACAAAAAGAAAGAAAAAATTGTATTTTTATTAGAAGAATCAACACCTGGATTTGCAAATGCACTGAGAAGAACAATGACTGAGCAGGTTCCAACAATGGCTATTGAGGAAATTGAATTCAGAAAAAACTCTTCAGTCTTATACGATGAGATTATTGCCCATAGAATGGGACTAATTCCATTAAAAACAGACCTTAAAACATACAATCTACCAGAAAACTGTACATGTAAAGGAGAAGGATGTGCTAAATGTACACTAAAACTAATACTAAAGGTAAAAGGACCTATAACGGTTCTAGCATCTGATCTGCAATCAAAAGATCCGATGGTTGTTCCGGCTCATCCTAACACGCCAATCGTTAAATTGCTTAAGGGACAGGAACTAGAATTAGAAGCAACAGCGGTGCTTGGAAAAGGATCAGAACACGCGAAATGGTCGCCTTGTTTAGCATTCTACAAATATAAACCAAGCATAGATTTCAAAGATAGTGCAAAAAACGTTGAAAAATGCGTTAAACTTTGCCCAAAAAACATATTTGTTATGAAAGGAAACAAAGTTGCGCTTGACAAAGACAAGATTATAGATTGTCATCTTTGCGGGGCATGTGTAGATGTTACAGATGGTGAGATAAAACTGAACGAATCAGATAAAGATTTCGTTTTCACAATTGAATCATGGGGGCAATTGAGCGTAAAAGATATTGTTTCATCAGCATCAGACATACTTAGCGAACAGGCAGACGAATTCGTAAAAGCGCTTAAATGATTTTTATTTTATAAAAATGTCAAAGAACATATACATTAAAAAAATGATAGAAGATCTGAAGAAAGTTAGCTATGCTCAGAAAGTAAATATATGGAGAAGAATAGCTGACGATTTGGAAAAACCTACAAGAACTAGAAGAATTGTAAACTTATTCAAATTAAATATTTATACAAAAGATGGAGAAACAGTAATTGTTCCTGGAAAAGTTCTTGGAACTGGGGACCTTAACCACAAAGTTACTATTGCTGCATGGACTTTTTCAGAATCTGCTAAGGAAAAGATTAAACAAGCAAAAGGAGAATGCCTAAGCATTCCGCAATTAATTGAAAAAAATCCAAAAGGCAAAGATGTGAGGATAATCGGATGATAATCGACGCAACAGACTTAATCCTTGGAAGAATGGCGGCTTTTGTAGCTAAAAAAGCATTGCTTGGAGAAAAAATAGATATTGTTAACTGTGAAAAGGCAGTCATAAGCGGTTCAAAAAGAGATGTTTTGGCTAAGTACAAACAAAGGAGAGAAAGAAGAACAATAAATGGTCCTTTTTTCCCGAAAACTTCTGACAGATTAGTAAGAAGAACGGTTAGAGGAATGCTTCCTTACAAACAAAAGAAAGGGGGCGACGCATTCAAAAGAGTAATGTGTTATATCGGAATACCTGCGAGTTTATCAAAAGAAAAAATAGAAACAATAAAAACTGCAAATTCATCGAAACTTCCTGTACTAAAATATATTTCAATTGGAGAGATAAGTAAACAAATAGGTGCTAAAAGATGAAAAAACCGATCCATATATCTGGAACAAGAAAAAAAGCAAAAGCAAGAGCAACACTTAAAGAAGGAAAAGGAATGATAAGAGTAAATAAGAAACCTATTGATCAATGCGGACCCGAAATATTAAGATTAAAGATAAAAGAACCATTAATACTCGCAGGAGATGTTGCTTCAAAAGTAGATATTGAGGTTAATACCTTCGGAGGCGGCGTAATGTCGCAGGCAGAAGCAGCTCGTTTAGCAATCGCAAGAGTATTAGTTGCATATAGCACAAAACTTAAAAAAATATTCCTAAGCTATGACAGAAATCTTCTTGTAGCAGACGTAAGACAAAGAGAATCTAGAAAACCTAATACTGGCGGAAAAGCTAGAGGTAAAATACAAAAATCGTACAGGTGATACTATGATAATACCAATAAGATGTTTCAGTTGCGGAAAACCGGTTGCCCAACTCTGGGAAGAATATAAAGAAAGAGTTGCTAAAGGCGAAGACCGGAAAAAAGTTATGGATTCCTTGGGCTTAGAGAGATACTGCTGCAGAGCGTTATTCCTGGGGCAAGTAGATCTGATTGATATTGCGGCACAGTTCAAGAAGTTTTAATTTTTATGACAAACTTCAACGAAATCCAAGCCAAATGGCAAAAAAAATGGAAAGATTCTAAAGTATTTAAGATTACAGAAGACTCACCAAAACCTAAATTCTATTGCCTAGAGATGTTTCCGTACCCTTCTGGTAAACTTCATATGGGTCATGTTAGAAACTATGCGATTGGAGATTCCTTTGCAAGATTCAAAAGAATGAACGGATTTAATGTTCTTTATCCTATGGGTTATGATGCGTTAGGATTGCCAGCTGAAAATGCATCAATTAAAAACAAGTCAAACCCAAAAGAATGGACTCATAAATGTATTGACGTAATGAAAGCTCAACAAATCTCGCTTGGCTTGAGTTATGACTGGGACAGAGAAATTGCAACGTGTAATGAAGATTATTATAAGTGGAATCAGTGGATTTTCTTAAAAATGCTTGAAAAAGGTCTTGCATACAAGAAAAAAGCACCGATTAACTGGTGCGAAACATGTAATACTGTTCTTGCAAATGAACAAGTTGAAGATGGGAAGTGCTGGCGCTGCCATAATGAAGTTGAATCAAAAGAACTTGAGCAATGGTTCTTGAAAATAACAGATTATGCTGATGAGTTATTAGAAGGTGCAGAAAAATTAGATAATTGGCCGGAAAGAGTCAAGACAATGCAGAAGAATTGGATTGGAAAAAGCCAAGGAGCAGAATTATTCTTTGATGTTGTTGATGAAGATGATAAACAAATAGATACAATCTCAACATTTACAACAAGAGTTGACACTGTATACGGAATAACTTATCTAGTTTTAGCTGCAGAACATCCAAAGGTTCTGGAATGGACAAAAGGAACAGAAAAAGAGAAAGAAGTAAAAGAATTTATAGAAAAAGTAAAAAAACAATCAACAATAGAACGAACAGCAGAAGGAAAAGAAAAAAATGGTGTTTTCTTAGGAAAATATTTCATAAATCCGTTTACAGGAGAAAAATGTCCGTTATGGGTTGCGGATTATGCCCTATTTGAATACGGAACAGGCGCAGTCATGGCTGTTCCAACACATGATCAAAGAGATTTTGAATTCGCGAAAAAATACAAACTTCCTATGAGAATAGTTATTTCTCCAAATGATTATGAATTAAATCTTGAAAAAATGGGAAGAGCATTCATTGATGACGGCGTTATGATCAATTCTGATGAGTTTGACGGCATGAGCAATAGAGATGCTATGGAGGGTATAGCAAAATTAGCAGAAAAAAACAAATGGGGAGAAAGAAAAACAAATTATAAATTAAGAGATTGGCTCGTTTCCAGACAGAGATTCTGGGGCACACCGATTCCAATAATTTACTGTGAAAAATGCGGAGCAGTACCAGTACCAGAAAAAGACCTTCCAGTTAGACTGCCTGAAAAGGCTGAATTAACCGGTTCTGGCAATCCTCTTGAATCTGTTAAAGATTTTGTTAATGTTAAGTGTCCTGATTGCAAGGGTTCTGCTAAAAGAGAAACAGACACTATGGATACTTTCTTTGATTCATCTTGGTACTTCTTTAGGTATTGTTCACCATTTGAAGAAAAAGCACCATTCAATAAAAAATCAGCAGATTACTGGATGCCTGTTGATCAATACATTGGAGGAATTGAACACGCAATTTTACACTTACTCTACGCAAGATTCTTTACAAAAGTTTTGCGCGATCTTAAATTAACAAAAGTAAATGAACCATTCTCAAGATTATTAACCCAAGGCATGGTCATTAAAGATGGAGCAAAGATGTCAAAATCTGTAGGGAATGTTGTAGACCCTGGAGAAATAATAGGTAAGTATGGTTCTGATACTGCAAGATTATTTATTTTATTTGCAGCTCTTCCTGAAAAAGAGCTTGAATGGTCTGACCAAGGTGCCGAAGGAGCTTTCAGATTCTTGAATAGAGTTTTCGCATTGATAGAAGATCTTGATAAAGGAACAGAAAACGAATTATTAACAAAAGACAAGCATTTGATAGGAAAACAGCATAGAACAATAAAAAAAGTTACAAAATTGCTTGATGAATTCAAGATAAGTCTTGGGATTGGAGCGATTATGGAGTTTGTTAATGATATTAATAGATATAAATCAGGAGAATTCAACAAAAAAGTATATCGAGATGCTGTTCAAACTGTTGCTTTGCTTATTGCTCCATTCACGCCGCACTTAAGCGAAGAGATGTGGGAGATTCTTGGCAATAAAGAGTTTATTTCAACATCAAACTGGCCTGTTTATGATGAAAATCAGATAGACGAAGAAGCAGAAAGTGCAGAAGAGATGATTCACAACACTATTGCAGATATAAATTCTGTATTAGAATTGACAAAAATAAAAAAACCAAAGAAAATCAAATTAATTGTTTCACCGGAATGGAAATATACATTCTTTATTGGACTAAAAAAAGGAATGGAATTAACAAGAGATATTAAAGAATTAATAAAAGCTACAATGGACAAAGAACACGGACAAGAAATATCAAAAATGGTTCCTATGCTATTAAAAAACGAAGCAAGAATTCCCGAGGTTGTATTAGATGTAGAAACTGAATTTAATACATTGAACGAAGCAAAAGAATTCATTGAAAAAGAATTCGAATGTTCTGTTGAGATTGAAAAAGGAGACGAGAGCAAGGAAGGAAAAGCAAAAAGCGCAATGCCTGGCAAGCCAAGTATTTTAGTTGAGTAAAGAAGCAGCGCCAATAACTCCTGCGTTAGGATCCTTAACAAAGATTATCTTTGGAGATTTCATTAACTTATCTTTTTTAAGCTCTTTTATTAACTGTTTTTTTATCAAATGTTCCGCTTTTGCTATACCGCCGCCCAATGCGATTGTATCTGGATTAAAAGCGTGATTTATTGTTTTTATTCCTGCTGCAAGATCTATTGCAATCTGCTCGTAAACTTGTTTTGCTTCCTTGTTCTTTTTAGCAAGTAATTCTACACCTAGAGGATCTGTAACCTTTAATTTTAGCTGTTTCGCGATCCTTTTAATCGCTCTTGCAGATACATACTCTTCTAAACAACCAACATTTCCGCAAGTGCATTTTAAACCTTCTTTTTTTATTATAATGTGGCCTAGTTCTCCTGCACTTCCTTTGCCAGTATAAATTTCATTGTTTATCATTATCCCCCCGCCAACACCCGTTCCAAGTGTTAGACAGACAAGATTATCGCATTTCTTTGTTTTTGAAACACCAAGAGCCAGACAATTTGCATCATTATCCACAACAACTTTTAAACCAGTTCTTTTTCTTAAAATATTTTTGATTGGAACATTTTTCCAGCCAGGCAAATTCGGAGGATTATGAATAATTCCCTTTTTACTGTCTAAAGGACCAGGCATACCAACACCAATACCTTTTATCTGTTTTTTAGAAACTCCTTCAGAAATTAAATCAACAACATTAATAATCTTATTAATTACTTTATTCTTTCCTTGTTTTGCTAAAGTTTTTACCTGGAGCGCTTTAATAAGCCTGTCATTTCTAAACAAACCAGCCCTTATCTTTGTTCCTCCTACATCCACACCAATAACATACTTAGGCATTTTTCTTAATATAATCTATTTTTGGATTTGTCCAGTACTTTACTTTTTTTATCCTGCTTAGATAATAGCTTACATAATCTCCAAAATGGATTGCGTAAAATATCTTTGCTAATAATGTAGAACCTTTTAATTTTAATTTGTAAGGCTTGAAAAACTTATCAGATGCTCTTTTTTCATCTCCTAATTCAATAAAACTAAATTTGTTTAGGTCTTTTGCTTCAATCTCATTATGATTGAGCTCATCAAAATAACTGGAATGAGCCATAATTTTGCTGTTCTCATTCAATTGCGTCTGCCATCTGTATGCAGCCGATTTTAATTTTTCAGAACCAGCATGGATAACAGGGATTTTTTTGCTGATAAGCTTAGCAACTTTCTGAGCTTCCTTAGGGTTAACTTTTTTAATTGCAGAGATAACAGATCCTACATCTTTCTTCTTCCCAATTATATTTAGTATAGGGAAAAAGCAGTAAGCAAGAGCCTCTCTTGGTGAATAACCACCAGGAATCTTAATCGCGCCTTTTTGTTTTCCCAAGTAACCGCCAGAAGCGATTACAACAATCTTTGCTTTTCTCTTTTTTGCTTGATTAAACATTTTTATTGTTTCTTTTGTATTCCCAGAATAACTGATAATAAAAGCTAAAGTATCTTTGTTAATAAACTTAGGAACTTCTTCTCTGGCAACAAAAACAGGGGTATCCAGATAGCTCTGCAAAATATCACCAGAGATAGCAGACCCTCCCATTCCGCAGACCAAAATATTTTTGAAACCAATTATTTTTTTACCTAGATAGGTAGCATCCTCTATTTGATCTGAGAAATTCTCTAATTTTTGAGGTATTTTTCTACTCAAGGGACGCGTGCCTCTTTCTAAGCTCTTCTTCGCTAATGCCTAACTTTTCCATCAAACTAACAACAATTGAATCTAAATAAAGCAATGCAGCCTGCTCAAATAATGAACCTAGGGGTTCTATGCTCTCTGTTTTCTCTTTATCTCCAGTTTTCAACTCAATAACCAAATCAGATTTATCTGCTATTTTTGAATCCAGACTTGCAGTTATGCAGCAGATAAACAAACCCTGCTCTTTTGCATTTTCAACAACTTCATATGTTGTTTCAGTCTCTCCGCTTCCAGATACGACTATGAGCATATCATCTTTTAGTGCTGCGGGTGTTGTTGGAAGTCCGACAATCTCTGCCTGCAGACCAAGCTGCGTCAATCGCATTGCAAATGCTTCTGCAACTAACTTGCTTCTTCCGCTTCCTGTTAGGAAAACTTTATTTCTGTTTGCAATCAAATCAATCAGCTCGCTTGTTTTTTCAGAATCTATTTTATCAAGAACATCTTTTAATTCCTTTTCAATCTCTTTTGTTATCTCGCTTGTTTTCATTTTATTAACTCTTTTATCTCTTTGGCAGTTTTTCCAGGATTTTTAGATTTTGTTATTGCTCCTCCAATAACAATTATCTTTGGCTTGTATTTTAAAACTTTATTTACTGTTTTCGCATTTATCCCGCCAGCAACGCATATATTCTTTGTTAATTTGCTTATTTTTTCCAGATTTTCAAACACACTGCAACCTTTCAATTGTTGATCTATGCCAGTATGTATCCCGATGTAAGTTGGTTTGTGTTTTAAAACTTGTTTTGTTCTTTTTACAGCATCTTTTACACCAATCAAATCAACAACAGACTGCTTTTTCCTTTTTTTAGCTTCCTTAATCAATCCCTTTACAGTCTCGTTAGCAGCTGCTGCACACACACTCACAGAACTTGCTCCTGCTTTGAATGCTAAAGATGCTTCAAAAGCTCCTGTGTCCATTGTTTTTAAGTCAGCAAATATCGGTTTTCTGAATTTTTTGAACTTTTTTATTGCTCCAAGACCGTTTTGTTTTATTAGAGGAGTTCCCAATTCAATAATATCAATGTATTTTTTTGTTTTGTTAGCTATTGAAAGAGCTTTTTTAAGATCAACAACATCTAATGCTAATTGGAGTTTCATAATTTCCCTCTTTTCACAAGATTTTCTATCTTCTTAAGTTTTTGATTTCTTCTAACACGTCTTTTTGCTCCTGAAAACTTTGTTTTTAGCCAAACATCAGCTATCTTTTTTGCGTCTTTTTCTTTTACTCCCCATCCTGACAGAGCTAAAATATTAGAATCATTAACTTCTCTTGAAGTTTTTGCACATTTTGTATCTGAACAAAGAGCAGCTCTTATCCCTGGGATCTTATTAGCGGCCATACTCATCCCAATCCCTGTCCCGCAAATGAGGATGCCTTTTCCTTTTGTTGCTTTTACTTTTTTACAAACAGTTAATGCATGTTCAGGATAATCATCTCCTTCTTTGCATTCAGGAGATAGGTCTTCAATCTTATATTTTTTTGCTAAATATACTTTTAATTTTTCTTTTAATTTAAATCCTGCATGATCCGAACCGATATAGATTTTAGACATTTTTAATCGCCTCAGCTATTGTTCCAGAAACATCTATCCTAGAAGCATTTCCAGGGATGGTGTTTGTTGCTATAACTTTTCCATGTTTTTTTAATCTTTGAAGAGCATTGTTAACAAAAACACCATGAACAGCAATACAGTAAACACCTTTTGGTCCTAATTTTTTTGCTTGCTTTAACGCCTCAACCATTGTTCCGCCTGTGCTTATGATATCATCAACAATAACTAGATTCTTATTTTTCAAGTCTGTATGAATCTTGCTTACATGAACTCTTCTTGCTGTGTATCTCTTTTTTTCTAGAATTGTAGCTTTTGCTTTTATCAGCTTAGCAACAGCCTCTGCCCATTGGAAACTTTCCTTGTCTGGCCCTACAATTACTGGATTTTTTATGTTTTTTTTGATATAAGATGCAATATCTTTCACAGATGTTACACGAACACCTTTCTTGAACAGTTGTTTTATTTTTTTTATTCTATGCAGGTGAGGATCAACAATAAAAACTTTATCAAAAACATCGAATAATTTTGAAGTAATCCTCGCGCTTATACATTCACCTGGCTTGAATCTTTTGTCTTCTCTTAGATAAGCAAAATAAGGTGCAGCTAAAATAACTTTTTTAACTTTCAAATCTTTTGCAGTGTAAGCAGCAAATAATGTTTGGATTATTCTTTCATTTATGTTGCCATGGAATGATTGCACAAGAACTATTTTTTTATTTTTTACATCTTTTAGAAAGCGAATATGCAACTCACCATCTGGAAACTTCTTTACAGATAATGTAGAATAACTTGCTTTTGCCTTATTGGCTATCTTCCTAGCTAGGTTTTCGCTTCCAGGACAGCCTATCACCAACATTTTATAAAATTAGCATTTGAGCTTTTATAAATCTTTTCAAAAATTATATAAAGCGCCTCTCTATCCCCAGTTTAATGCCATTAAAAAAAACACAGAAAATCTGGATGAACGGGTCTTTCATACCCTGGGATAAAGCTAATACTCATATCCTCACACATACTCTACATTATGGTTCTGGTGTTTTCGAAGGAATTCGTTGCTATAAAACAGATGAAGGATCTGTTGTTTTTAGATTAAAAGATCATGTTAAAAGATTGTTTGATTCTGCAAAAGCTCTTAAAATCAAGATGCCTTATACGCAAACCCAGACAATAGATAGTATTCTTGAAACAATTAGAGTAAATAAGATAGACTCGTGCTATATCAGACCTATTGTGTATTTTGGTTACGGGGAGATGGGGTTAAGCACAAAACAGAGCAAGGTTGATTTTGCTATTGTTGCTTGGCCTTGGGGAACCTATCTTGGAGAAGAAGCATTAAGAAAAGGAATAAAGCTTAAAATGAGTGATTACAAGCGTTATAACGGCCCATTAAACAAGGCAAAAATAACTGGAAATTATTATAATTCCACATTAGCGAAAGTTGATGCACTTAATACGGGATATGATGAAGCAATAATGCTTGATGATAGAGGATTTGTTGCAGAAGGGACAGGAGAAAATCTTTTTATGATTAAAGATAATGTTTTGATGACCCCTAAAGAAGGTTCTATTCTTTGCGGGATAACAAGAGATTCGATTATGCAGATTGCAAAAGATCAAGGGATGAGAGTAAAAGAGTGTTATATTGCTCCAAGACAATTGAAGAACGCAGATGAAGCATTCCTTACAGGAACTGCAGCAGAAGTTACACCAATTAGATCTATTGATGGTAAAAAATTAAAAGCAATTGCACGATGTTTAGAACTTCAAAAAACATTCTTTGATGCAGCTAATGGAAAAGACGAAAAGTATTCTCATTGGCTAACCTTTGTTTAATACTTCTTTCCACCGCAAGTGTGCTCTGCTTGTAATATTCTTCTAGTTCCGTCTTCCGAGATTTCATCTGTTACTTCGGGTTCTTCCTCAAGTTTTCTTCTAACAGATATGCAATTTAAGACAGTAGCAAGATCTTTTCCTACTTTTTTTCTTGCTTTTTTTGCTTCTCGAGTTTTGTATCTTAAAAAGTATTTTAATGTTATTTTATGGTATGTCTCACCAATTCGCTCTGACGCTTCTTTTGTTAACCTGACATTTCTACGTTTTACACCATGTGAGAAAAGATTAATAACTGCTTGAGCAAGATTTTTTTCAAGATACTTGCCATCTTCAAATTCTCTGCCCCATTTATTATATTTTGTTCCAAGCTCTCTCAATCTAATCTTGCCTTTTTTTACATAAATCTGATAGTAATTCATTTTTACTTACTCTCGTGCTCCTCTTCGCTGAAACTTTCTGATTCTTCATCCATTTTTTACCTCCAGTATAGTCCTCTCTCAAGCTTCAATCAGAACGACAAAAGCTTAGAAGGACAATGAACTATTATTGCGCCGCTGCTGCGGGAATTGTTACGCACATAGTTCTAATTTTCATGTTGCTCTTTTGGGAACCGAGCTTATATTTAAAGTTTACTATTTCCATATGCTTGTTTGACAAATAACTCTCTGAAATATTGAGCAACTTGTGCACATATTTCTCCATTGTATTTGCTTGTTGTAGAAGAATAAGGAACAACAACATCCCATGGCTGCTCATGATCTCTTAGCCACGTATTGTATTCTCTTTTGCTCCATTTCTTCTTGAACTGCATTGTTTTTATATCAAAATCATGGTTAAAACTAATTCTGAAATCAATAGTGTCGCCATTATATCTTGCTTTGCCTAGATAAAGGTTGTTTGTTTCTGTAGGGTGTTCAACAGAATCTTCCAGGATTATAATCTTAGGTTTAGTTTTTGACATTTCAGACCTCAATAGAATTTGAATATTGAAGGCCCTATTTACAGGACCATTAGCACAGCAAGGACTAAATTAACAGAATTTCTTAATCCAATAACATCCTTTTGTGCCATGTTGCTCTTTTGGGAACCGAGCGTGTATTTAAAGGTTACGAAATTTGGAAAATTTCGGGACCACACTGAGCTTTGCTCAACTTTGTTTTTGTAAAAAGTAGGCAGGAACGCCCAAAAATGGACATAAAACCATACCATTGGCAACCCTAATCCTTCCTCAACCCTGCGACCCCATTAGCATTAGCAACCATGGTTAGTGCTGCTCGGTTCCCCGCCTGACACATTTCTCATAGAGGTAATCCAATGGGACAAGGTCTCATAGTAGTGATTAAGACCAATAATAAGGCAAAATGCCTCTTTTTAGGCTTCAGCTCCGCGTAAAGCCCGTTCACGGTAACAAGAGAGGGCTAACCTCCCAGCCTATCCTACCCAAAATAAGAGTATATTAGAGGTTTTTAAAGTTTTTGGCTTATAATATAAGAACAATCAGATACCCAACAATACATCCAATACTTAAGAAAGGCATTGCAGGATAAAACTTATCTTTCTCAGCTTTAATTAATAACCAACCTAAAGCAACTGTTGTTGTCAAAGGAATTATCAATGATTTCAGAAAACCAATTAAAATAGGATTTGTTAACATTAAACCTTTCATAACTACGCCTGCAAATATCAGCGGGAATCCAATATCCCCTCCGCCAAGAACTGCGGTTTTTACTTTTACTAATTTTCCTTTCCCTTTCTTAGGTTTTTTTGGAATTCTGTAAGGGATCAATAATCCTGCAAACATTTTTGATTTTGTCTGGAATTTAGCAAGTTTAATCATATGTTTTGATTTCCATACGGCATATGCATCATAACCAGAAATCAAAATCAATAAAACAAACGCAGCAAATAAATTAATTATAGGAACAAAAATCGCAGCCAATCCTCCATAGATGAACATTTCTGTTAAATTGTGAATGTAAATATTTGGTCTAACTACTTTCCATAAAGCAAGAACAACAGCAAGAATAACTGCAGCGAACTGTCCAATAAACGCATTAAATGCAACTGTTAATGTCATAAACACAGCTAAAAAGAACCATAATTTCCAAAGGGTCATCTGTTTGAAATGCATTATTACGAAAACTAATGCTGTTGCAATAATTATTGCAGTAATTATGTAAGCAAAAGAAAAACTTTCATCTATCTGCGGTCTTTCAACATCATATGGAAGAGATTTAAAAGAAGCTTCTCCTGTTTCAGCTGTTTTTTCATGATCTATGTAATTGTTTGTAATACCGAGCCCGATTATTTGCGCAGATAGAAAAATAGCAATCAAAATTAATGTTGCTCTTAAGCTATGCTTCATACCTTATTTTACAAATCGCTTATTTATTAAGTTTTCCTAAGAAACCTTTATAAATAAAATAATATAATGTAGATATATGACAAAGATCATTGATCCATGGGGATCTGTTTTGGTAGAGGACTACAATAAGATTGCAAATGACTTCGGATTAGAAGCGTTTGATCAGAAGCAGTTTCCAAAACCAAACAGATTAATGCGAAGGGAAGTTGTATTCGCTGGACGGGATATGAAACAGATAGCTAATGCTATAAAGAAGAAAAAACCTTTTTATGTTTTGTCTGGAATCATGCCTTCTGCTGAAAAAATACATTTTGGAAATAAGATGGTCATAGAAAACATAAGATACTTCCAAGATAGAGGCGCAAAGGCATTTATTTTGGTTGCTGACTTAGAATCATCAGCAACAAGAGGGATATCATTAAAAGAAGCTCAAAAAAGAGCATTAAATTTTCACATCCCTGCATACATAGCATTAGGATTAGATCCAAAAAAAACATTCTTCTATTTCCAGTCTGAAAATAAAGAAGTAATGAACGCATCATTTGAATATGCTAAAAAAATAACACTAAATGAATTCAAGGCAATATATGGTTCAGCAGACCCAAGCAAGATTATGTCTGCAGTAACACAAGTTGCAGATATTCTTTATCCTCAATTTAAAGAAAGAATGCCAGGAGTAATCCCTGTTGGAATTGACCAAGATCCACACATAAGATTAACAAGAGATGTTGTAAACAGGATGAAACAAAAGAAATTCTTCTTGCCAAGCTCTATCTATCATAAATTCACGCCATCTTTGGATGGTTCTCTAAAAATGTCAAAATCAAAACCAGAGAGCGTTATCGAACTTCCAGAATCTGTAAAAGATGTTACAAGAAAGTTAAAAAGAGCGAAAACTGGTGGCAGGGAAACAGCAGAAGAACAAAGAAAAAAAGGCGGAGAGCCAGAAAAATGCATGATATTCGAATTATACAAACAACATTTAATTGAAGATGACAAGGAACTTAATAAAATATTCAGCGACTGTAAGGCAGGAAAACTGACGTGTGGAGAAGACAAAGAAAAAGCATGCGAATTAATGAAGAAATTTATGGGAGATTTCAATAAAAACCTGGAAAAAACAAGGAAAGATATAAATAAACTAAAATTTATTAAATTTAAATAAAAGAGGTGAAAATATGTTTGAAACATTCAAAGCAGCACCATTAAGCGGAAGTTTCATGATAACGTCAATGTTAGGATTTCTACTGACAGTTATCTATTATGACAATGTAGGAGACACTTGGGGCTTTACACTTGCGCTGTTTTTTATAATAATGTTCATTGCGTCATTTATCTCAATGACATATGGTCCTGTGCCAGAAAAAGAAATAAAGTGATTATTCTCCAACCTTTTTTTCTCTAATTGCGATAGGTGCTTCGCCGCCATGCCATGTAAATCTTGGCCGTATACGCATAGGATACATTCTTTCATTTGTATCATCAAAAATAATCCCTGCACCTTTGACTCCGGGTAATTTGTCTAGTTCTTGAACAAGACCTGTTCTCATATAACTCTGCATCAATGCGCCAAGAGCTTCAACATCTAATTTTGCGGTAATTCTGTGTGATAAGACAGTATCGCTTTGAGTCATAACATCTGTATGTATCTTTCCTGGCTGCTGTGTTGCTAGAATCAACGAAATTCCAGGCTGTCTACCTTCTCGTAATATAGTTATAAGGGCTTCAGAAGCAGCAGTTTTACCTTCTACTGGCAAAAATTCGTGAGCCTCATCAATAACAAGCCAAACCATTGGAAATTCTGCCTTTTTCTTTTTTTCTTCACCAAAGAAATGAACAGCAGAATGAATTTCTTCATATTCTTCTTTTTTTCTTGCAATCATTCTTTCGATAAACAATTTTTGCGCGATCAAACCCACAACCAACGCTTTAATCCCCCATGCGCCAGGAATTGTTGCATAACATGAAACATCAAGAATCGTTACTTGTCCGCCCTTTGCAATCTCTTTTAGTTCTGTTCCTTTTGTATCAAACAATCCCCAGTTTTCTGCATTCAAGAATAAGTTTTCAACAGAAGCTTTTGTATTTTCATCAACTTTTTCATCTTTATTTACTTCTTCACGAAGATCTTCTAAAGAATAATTTTTACCGGCCTTATTCAATCTATTAACAACTCTTTGAAGCAGAACGCCCATTGGAGAATTTTCATCAATATCAAATGTCAAGCACCAATCACGGCCTGCAAGTTCGTTTGGTCTTATTGAAAACGGAAAATCTGTAGGAATCCCTTGGTCTTTATAAGTATTATAGTAACCTACTGGAGTGTATATTTGTACATCAAGTGCCTTTGCTTCAAGCCCCCAATCTCTAAGCAAGGCATCATCTTTTTTATTATCATACTTCATTGTCCAATAAACGCCCATTGTGTCAAGGAAAATAATAGAAATATTCTGCTTTATCTCTGGAGGAAGGTCGGCAACCCCTTCTGCAATAACGCCCATGGTATAAGATTTACCAGATCCTCTTTTCCCACATATAAATACAACGTGACTTCTTGTAACATCCATGAATATTTTGCCAGAAAGAGAAGTGGTTTGACCCATCTTTACAAAATGTTTACCAATAAAGATTGTACCTTTTGTTCCATACTTTTCTCTATCTCTTTCGGATCTACCAATTACGATATCATAAGGCATATATAGCCAGTTAAAAACGCTTTATAAATATATTTTTAGAAACTTAACAGTAACAATAGAAAGATTTATTTATTAATTATTCTAAATTTGGCTTATGGTAAGGAAAAGGAGGAAAAAGCAGGATTATAGGCTTATTTCAACACTTTCTGTAGCATTTATACTCATTATCGCAATAATAATCTCAAATCCAGATATATTAAAATCAAGAGAGGTTGCTGCAGAAGTTAATGGAGAAGCGATATTACTTTCTGAAATTAATGAACAGTACGATTCTTTGCCAGAAGAATATACCTCTTCTGTAACAAAAGAGGCGATTTTACAAAATGCTATTGAAATGGTTTTATTAAGACAAGAAGCAGAGGCGCAGGGAATTACAATAAGCAATGAACAGTTTAATGCTTTGCTTGATCAGGCAATGGCCCAAGAAGAGATAACAAGAGAAGAACTAGAAAGTACTCTTAAAGCTCAAGGTAGAACTATCGAAGACATAAAAACCCAATTTATTATCAAAACTCTTATCGATCATGCAATTTCAGAATCAGATGAAATAGGAAAACAATTAGCAATACAAAAATATGTTGAAAGCTTAATCCAGAAAGCAGACATACAAATATACCTGAAATGAGAAACGAACTTAGTGCACTAGAACTTAACAATCTTGTTAAGGAATTTCAAATTCTTAAGGATGCGAAGATAGACCAAATTTATCAGTCAGATAAAAAAGACCTGTCTTTACAGTTTTATATAAGCGGAAAAGGAAAGAAAATTCTTAGAGTTTTGCCAAAATTTATTTTTTTAGCAAGCAAAAGGCCAGAATCAAAACAGCTTGGATTTTGTCAGTTACTAAGAAAGAAGTTGAGTAACGCATTTCTTAGAGAAATAGAGCAGATTGGTTTTGAAAGGATATTAAAACTCTCTTTTGAAACAAAAACCGAAAGGTTTGAGCTATTTATCGAACTATTTGACAGCGGAAATGTTATTTTAACAAAAGATAATATCATAATTGATGCCGTAGAAAAGAAAAAATGGAAAGACAGAGTTATTTTACATAAAAAAGAGTATGTTTATCCTGAAAAAGAGTTTAATCTATTGAAATTAACAAACAAAGAGTTAGAAAAAGTACTGAAAGAAACAAAACAAGAATCTTTAGTTAAGTCTTTAGCTATCGATTTAGGCTTGGGCGGAGTTTTAGCAGAAAAACTATGTGAAATTTCTAAGAACTCTAAAAACATCAAACCTTCAGAAACAAAAGCAGATTCTTTGTTCAAAGCAATTGGCGAATTAAAGAAAACAAAATTTAAAGATCTAAATAAAGAGCTTGATGAGTTTTTTTCTAAGCAAATTGTTGAAAGCAAAAAAGAAGAACAGACAAAAGTTAAGACAGAGAAGATAGGCAAAGTTGAGACCATAATCAAGATTCAAGAGAAAAACCTAAAGAAAATAGAAAAAGATGTGCAAGAAAACCAGAAAAAAGCAGAATTAATATATGAAAAATATCAAGCTGTTGATGAGATTCTAAAAGAGCTGAAAAAAGCAAGAACAAAATATTCTTGGAAAGAGATTAAGGCCAAGCTTAAAGATCATAAAGTAATAAAAGAGATTAATGAGAAAGAAGGAATGATTCAGATAGAAATTTAAAGTGGACAGCTTTCTTGATTTCCCGCACATAAGTGCAGTACAGACAAGAACGGAAGCTTGCTTAACTTCTGTGTTCGAAATGGGAACAGGTGAACCAAGCCCCTATGGCCGTCCTATGTTATTTGAGCGTCTAGGTGGTTTATAAAGGTTTTGCTTTTTAAGCA
Organism: Nanobdellota archaeon; assembly: GCA_042571125.1. GTDB lineage: Archaea > Nanobdellota > Nanobdellia > Woesearchaeales > UBA10107 > JBHPFU01. Next base: position 47,703 of record JBHPFU010000001.1, read on the forward strand.
ATATATTTTTAAATACCTTAGAATTAGGTCGATATATGGCCACATATACAAAAAGAATAGTTAGAGGCAGTGCTTTTCTATTTATGATGTCTATTTTAGCGGGCATAATTGGTTATATTATTAGAATCGTATTGGCGAGGAATTTAACCCCATCTGAATATGGTCTTTTCTATGCTATATTCGCTTTTGTCAGTTTTCTGCTGTTTTTTAGAGATCTTGGATTAAACCAAGCATTAGTTAAGTATATACCCGAATTTAAAATTAATCAAAAATTTAATAAAATCAAAACAGCAATCTCATCTGCTTTTTTTGGACAAGTTGTCTCTTCGTTAATTTTAGGAATTTTACTATTCATTTTTTCTGGTTTTTTAGCAGAACACTATTTTAAAGATCTTCTGGCGATAAAAATTTTGAGGATTCTGATTATTTATGTTTTCTTTAGTATGTTTGTTATACTCCTGCTCAACATTTTCCGCGGGTTTCAAAAAATAAAAACATTCTCTTCAATAGAACCAATAAGAAATACAATTATGTTAATATTTGTGTTAGTTTTACTTAATAGGGGGGCAGGGGTTCTTGCCCCAGCATACGCGTTTGTGATATCCTGGATAGCCTTATCCATAATTCTTGCACCACTTTTTATCAAAACTTTCAATTTTTTTAAATACAAAATTAAAAATTTAAGAAAAACAACCAAACTACTTTTTGCATTTTCCTTACCAGTTCTATTAACAACAGTTGGTGCATATGCAATTGCAACAATCGATACGCTTGTACTAACTTATTTTACAACACTTGATCAAGTAGGAATTTATAATGTTGTTTTACCAAGCGCAATGATGTTCTTGTTTTTCTGCAATTCCTTAGCAACCGTGGCTTTCCCCATTATTTCTGAACTATGGGCAAAAAAAGAGATTATAAAGATAACTGAATGGGTAAGGTTGCTTTATAAATATTCTTTTGTAGTCATAACTCCGCTTTTAGTGTCATTGTTGGTATTTTCAGAAATTTTTATACGTGTTTTTTTTGGGGAGCAATATGTTGCAGGAGCAAACGCATTTAGAATACTTTTGGTAGGAGTATTATTTTTTATTGTAGCAAAACTTAACAACATAACTCTTTCAGGAATTGGAAAACCCGCGATTGTTACAAGAATTATTTTAATGGTCGCTTTATTTAATTTTATAGCTAATGTTGCATTAGTCCCAAGATTTGGTATAGAAGGAGCAGCATTCGCAACAGCTGTAAGTTATTTGATTGTTTTAGTTATGTCTACATATAAAACTACTAAATTTGTTGAAGTGAAAGTTCCAATAAACGCTTGGCTAAAAACGATTATAGCCAGTCTAGCCTTTGTTGGGGTAATCGGCTTTTTAAAAAGAATTCTCTTCATGAACATCTGGTTAGAAGTTATAATCTCTTTACTTGTGGCATTTGCAGTCTACGCTATTTTAATTTATCTTCTGAAACTAATAGATGTTGCTGAGATTAAGAAATACGCGAAACTAATCAAATAAACCGATCATACTCTTTTTTAGAATATCAATTATCTTTTTATTTGTGTTTTTTAAATTTGAGACTTTTACTTTATTTACTCTTATTTTTTTATTCAGATTAGCGTATAATTCATGTTTTCTAGTAAACTGCTCAATCTTTGCTTCTGGTTTTCTTTTATGCGCTGTTTTTGCGTCAACATTTAAAAAATACAGTAATGAAGGTTTCGGTATTAATTTTCTGTAAAAATTTGGCAAAGAACACATTCCCAAATATTTTAAATGAACTAATTCATCATAGAACCAACGATCAGCTATGACTATTCTTCCCATAAATCTGTTTGGCCAGATCTTAATTAGATAAATCCAAGGAATTCCAACTAAAAATGCAATTTGTCGTAAAAAGGAAACCATTTTACTTTTCTTTTTAAATTTTGTTTTCTTTATTTTTGAAGGAACCGCTCTCATCGCGAAATTTAAAGGGGTTGAGCTAGGAAGATGAACATATTTTGTTTTGAATTTTATTTCATGTAAAAATTTAATAACATTTTCTGCCTGCGTACTTTTACCAGAACCATCTAGCCCCGCAAATGCGATAACTTTTGGGACTCTTAAAAACCTAAATCCTCCATCCTTTCCTTTTAATTCTCGTTTTACACTGCATTTGCGCCCCAAGATGTCATAAACGCATACACACAGCCTTTTTCCGAATATGGGCTTTGTGAACCATTCACAGGATATATAACACAATGCACGTTTCCACCAAGGACCTTTAACTGCCACTTAATACCTCATTATATATATTAATATACTGATCAGCAATCTTTCCTGCATCAAATTCTTTAACTTTTTTTGATGAATTCTCTACCAATCTTTTTTGAAGTTTTTTATTATTTAATAATTTAACGATATTTTCTGCTAAACTTTTTGGATCTTTTGGCTTTACCATTAAAACTTCCTTTTCAGATTCAAAAAGGTCACGAAATTCAGGTACATCGGTTGTAATTACAGGAGTTTTGCAAGCCATCGATTCTAATAAGCAAAGAGGGTTAGCGATAGTATTTTTCATATTCCAATAAGGAAGAACAACAACATCCGAAGCATTCACATAATCAGCTACATTAACTTTATCTGCAATTAACCTTATTTTCTTATAAGATTTAAGAAACTTAACTGCATCTGGATTCTGTTCAGGAGGCACTACAAACAAGAAGAAAATATCATCTTTAATAAGTTCAATTGATTCTAGAAGAGTCCTCCAGCCTTTAGTCTCAACTAAATGCCCGTAATACATCACTATTTTTTTATTTGGGAGGTTTAATTTCTTTCTTAATGCTGCATTTTTTCCAGATTTAAACTTTGTTAAATCAACGGGGGAATGCACAACTTCGATCAGTTCCTTTCTGCAACCAGCATTTATTAATTCTTTTTTGAAAAGCCGGTTCGGTACAGTTAATTTATCTGCCTTATTCAATAAGAATGTAAATTTAAATTTACCAAATAGTTTAAAAAAAGACCTGGATTTGATTGTATGAACTAATCTTGCTCTTTTTGAAAACAACTTTGCGATTAATCCCTGAAGAACCATCAGATTCGCACCGCCAAAGCTATGAACAATACTAAAACTTTCTTTTTTATCCATTTTTCTCACTCCCAGGGGCGCTGCAAAAAATCTATTGAATATGGATGTAGGATCCAAAAGAATATACTTTTTAAAGAAATGCAGATTGAACCAAGGCAAATAGTATGGCCTGAATATCCTTACGTTTTCTCTAACTTCTTCTTTTTCATTTCTTTTATGCGTCTTAGTATCAGAAAAACCTCTGTTTGTTATGATTGTAACATCATTTTTTCTTTTTTTAAGCTCTTTTGCGAGATTAACTACCGTAGTGAATGATGCATCTGGATTTTCCTTAGGAACATCTTTTGTTGTTAGTGCAATTTTCATTTTGTTCAGTATTTGAAAAGACTTTTGCCTTTACTTTGTTTTGGATGTCTGATATTTAAAGAATCAGCAATTGTATCACACATATCTATTAATTCACATTCATTTATTCTCTTCCTGAGCTGTTTGTTTTTATTGTACACAACAGCAAAGCCCTGCAAATCATCATTTTTTTCAATAAAACCATGCATTGCTTTATATTTCTCTTTGTTTTTTTCGTATTTATGAAAGTAATCAGGGAAAATTAGAATTTTATTTTTTGCAGCCCAAATCAAATTTCCGTATTGTTTATCCATGTGCGGAATTTTGTATTTTTTACACACTTCTTTATCAAGTAAAAATCCATTTTTTTCGAAAAATGGAGAGTTTATCATATACTTAATTCTTTTTTCCGCTTCTTTATTGAACCACCAAAAATGTACAAGCGTTGAACTTAAAAACATTACATAATCTCTACCAAACTTTAAATTGTATTTTTTAAGGTGCGCTTTTACATATTTGTTTACGTCAATATCTTTCTTAACATTAGTCATCCCGTGATCTCCGATTATTATAAGTTCATAGTTTTCATATTTTTTATCGAAAACTCTTTTAATTTCTCCCACCTTTTTGTCAGTTTTTTTAATAATCTCAATTGCGTCCTTTGATGCAACACCGGGCTTGTGGATATACTCGTCAGTATGCCAAAATTGTGCAAAGATAATCCCGTTTTCTATTCTGGAATTCAGAATACGGTTTAATGTTTCTTCATCACTCAATCCTGTGCATACAGGATGCATTATGAATTCAAAGTTAATTTTTTCTTTATGTATTATATCAAAAATAGATTCAATATCCCCAAACGCATTAGGCGACAAGATTGGGATATCATCCTCAGTAGACCCCACATGAGGTAGCATTTTGTAAGGAATTCTTTGAGCAGGCATGAACTTATCTTTGTTAAATTTTAGAGACATTCGGCTAATCAAATATCTAAATGCACGATCTCCAAACATCCATTTATTTTCTAGAAAATCCGTAATAAAATTTGGAATGTAGTTGAGGAATCCATATTGATTTGTTTTATTTTTATTGTAATTGTACATAACAAACTTTTTATTGGTTTCTGGCCAAGTTCCAGTTAATATGCTCGATCTTTGTGTAAATCCAGAAGAAGATTCAAGTTTTTTTGAATAAATTCCCTTTTTGGAGAGCGCATATAGATTAGGCGTATCTTTTGGAGTTATATAGTCCCACCTAAATGCATCAAGAATAAGAAACAACACCACTTTATCTTTGTTTTTTTCCCGCATATGCTTTATGAAACCCCACAACAGACGCTATTCTGAACAATATCGCCTTTTTGAATTGGTTGAAATCGTCTTTAAGTAATAAAAAGTACGCGCAATCTTTTAAAAAGTTTTTTATATTGGCCAACACAACAATAATTTCGGAAATCATTGATAAACGTACTTCGTTAATATTTAAATTTGACAAAGCTTCGCGATAAGATCTATGTTTTATTTGTTCATATGTTTCATTATGGGAGTGATGAATCTCAGATTTTGGGCAGTATTCCACTTTTTTACCTTTATTTAACCATTTTTTGGCCCAATCTATATCCTCTGAACCAAGAAGCTTTTCATCAATTTTAATTTTTTTCCAAGCTGATTTTTTAAGAGCAGAAGCAGCATTTGAGAACATTATAAGCTTATTTTCTTGTTTATTTGGAAATGTTTTGCTCATGTCTCTTATAATAAAATTATAAGCATTTTTTGCGGGCAATTGCCTGCTGTATGAACCAACAATCTCTTTATTTTTCAATGGCGTTACGAGTTCCTGCAACCAAGAATTGTTTTTTGGTATGGCATGTCCGCTTACAAGTACAATATATCTGCCTTTTGCATGTTGACATCCAAGGTTTATTGCTCGACCGAATGTGAAATCCTCAGATTTCATGTTTAATATTTTAAGTTTATTGCGTTTTGCTATTTTAAGAGTGTTATCTGTCGATCCAGAATCGATCAATATAATTTCATAATCTTTAAAATTCTGCTTGAAGATTTTATCAAGAACCCTCTGTAAATCTTTCCCCTCATTTTTTGTTCTTATAATAATGCTTACTTCCATTTTTCTTAAAATTACAATTTTTTAAAAACCAAAATCATGGTATGATTGATGTTTTTTATTACTGGGATGTGTCCGATAAAATTATCTAGTTTTCTATAACTTTTTAATCTAACTTTAAATCTAAATAATTTAGAGATTAGGGCCATAAACGGGAGATATAACGCGCATGTTTTGTATTGTATTAATTTCGCTTTATTTAGTCTTTTTAAAAGATCACGTTTAGAAAATATGTGTAAGTGCCAATCTGCTGTGGGACTTATTTTTTTGGATTTCTTTGTTTTGAAAAGGCGCGCTATTAACATAATGAAATAATCTATTAATTTATTGAAATGAGCAATAAAATTATATTTATAAATAAGACTCCCTGGCCTAAACCCATATTTTGAGGGGGTTGTTAAAATTATTGTCCCTCCAGACTTTGTTATTCTTACTATCTCATTTAAAAATAATTGTAAATCTTCAATATGTTCTATTACTTCAGACGAATAAACTACATCAAATTCTCCATTTTTATATGGCAAGTCGCAGTTTGGTTGCCCCAATTTAAATTGTGCTTTGGAATTTTTTTGCTTAGCTCTTTCTATATATATTTTAGATATATCAAATCCAAACTTTTTAACGTTGGTTGGTAAATTAGAAAGATAAATCCCATCACCACAACCAACGTCAATTATTTTATCGCCTTTTTTTACCAATTTTTTTATGGTAAAAATTACATTTTCAAAACGAGTTCTACAAGTATACCCGTCTGGGACGGTTACATCTTTCCAATATAAACTAAAATCATCATGCAATTTAGAAAAGTCTTCGTAAAATTTATTCGTATTTTTACTTGTTTCAACCATGGTGATAATTCATCCAGTTTTTTGTGATTTTTGAAAACAATTCTTTGTTGGATTTAACTCCGTATTTACCCCTTAGATCTTTTAATAAGCTGTGTTTTTTAGTAAGCGCATAAATTAATTTAATTGTATCTGTATCTATTTCGTTATATCTATTAATCCCGTTTGGTATCAGCATTCTCTTTTCTTTAGCTATTTGTTTTGTCTTTTGTTTGTATGATTCAAAAGCATTCTTTAAATCCTTACCATATACTAGCTCAAATATATCTGCCGTAAAATATAATGTTTTTTTAAAGAATTGCTCGGCGTTTTTTATTGTATTTGTACCATGTAATTTCAACAAAAATGCCTGTTTAATTAATTCTTTATTGTTTTTAATAAACGGATTTTTCGATTTCATAGCCATTTCATAGCGTTTTAAGTATGAATGGCTGTATTTTCCTTCATTAATTAATAATAATGTGGCACAAGCAATTACTGTTTTTGTGACTTGGAGCAAAAATTTCAACCTATCTTTTTTTATATCCAGCTCAAAAGGGCAGATTAAACGGTGTCTAAATAAAACTTCTCCCTCAATTTCTGGAAGTTTTCCTTTTGGGTAATTTGGCATAAATCTCGAGATAGGAGCACCATATAATGTGGCAGCCCCATGTTTGATATCATACATATGCATGGTCAACTTTTTGAAAGGTAACAAAGGAAGCAGAGTGTAAGCGATATCAACAAATCTTAAACTAAATTTTTCTTTTAGTTCTTTTTCTATTTTCTTTAATTTCTTTCTATTGAGCGGGAATAACGAAACTATTAGAATATCATAATCATTTACTGCTCCAGATTTACCGTGTTTTTTAATTATTCCTCCTTCTCCCCACCCAAAACTTCCCGTTAGGACAATAGACATAATATTTGGAAGGAAAAAATTATTTTTTATTGTTTTTACAATAGTATCAATATCTTTTTTGATGGATTCGTTTGCTCCTTTTATTTTGTATAGTGTAAACTTCATTTTATTACGCTCGAATATATTCTTTTCAATTTTTTCATACCTTCTTTTTTATCAAATTTTTTAACTTCTTTCAATGAATTCTCAGAAAATTTATTATATAATTTTTTATTTTTCATCAGTATCTCAATTTTATTTACAATTTCATTGAAATCTCCTGGTTTTATAAGAAATCCTGTTTTTCCATCTTTGCACCATTCAGGAATGCCTCCAACCTTGCTTGCAATAGCAGGAACCCCATTAGCCATAGCTTCCAATCCAACAATACCAAATTGCTCCAAGTATACAGATGGTACAACTACAATCTTCGCTCTTTTATAATACTCTCTCACACCACCAAAAGGCACTTTTCCAACAAATCTTATATTTTTATCAAGTTTTTTTGATTTAGAGTATTTTTTCAGAAGAGATTCTTCTCCACCAAAGCCAATTAATGCGCACTTTAAATTTTTGTATCCTTTTTTATTAACTAATACATCTAATGCGTCAATAAGATAATTAACACCTTTTTCTCTATCAAATCTACCAACATATAATATGTCTATATCTTTCTTAACATTTTTTTCAAATTTCCACTTCTTAAGATCTATAAAATAGTTTAAAATTACCCCTTCCTTAAATCCGTGCTCAGATATTTTTTTCTTTATCGAGTTGGAAGGGCAGATATAAAGATTAACAACTTTTTTAATAATCCAGTTTCTAAGCGGATAATGGAAAAAAAATGCAGTTAAAATAAACCAATTAAAACAATTATGTTTAAAGCATTTAACACCTAAACCCCCCTGGCATTCTTTTAAAGTATCTTTGTATACACACCATACTGTTGGGCATACTAATGCAAAATTGTGCGTGGTTAAAACAACCTTTGCTTTTGTATTAAGACATGCAAGAAATATTGCTAGCGTACTTTTTAAGAAACCATGTATGTGGATTATGTCAGGATTAGTTTCCTTGATCCATCTGCGTAATTTAAAATAAGTTGAAAAATCAAAAATAAATCTTTTGAAATGTCGCATAATTGCAGATTTATCGTCTTTAACAACTAATGTATTCTTATTTTTGAATTCTTTTTTTCCAAAACTAAAAGAAAATACTTCAATTCCTTCTTTTTTTAAGCTTTCAGTAATCTCAAGAAAATATCTTTCTTGGCCGCCCCCTTCTTCATGACTTTCATTAATTTGTAAAACTCTCATTTCAAGACGCTCCGATATACATCGTAAGTCTTTTTTGCCATCGTTCTCCAGCTATACTTGGATTTTGTCTTTTCATAACCTCTGTTTCCAATTTCTTCAAGAATTTTACTTTTTTTACTTAAAATATAACATAATTTATTGGCTAACGCGCCAAAATCTTTTGGTTTTACTACCCATCCATCTTTGTCCTGAACAACAAATTTGTTATTATCGCCAACATCCGTTACTAGAACGGGAAGTTTTGCAGCCCATGCCTCAAGCAGAGTCAAAGGTTGACCCTCATATAATGAAGGAAGTATGAACAGATGGGAAGACTTATACTCTTTTATTAGCTTAATTCCTTCAAGTTTTCCTTTAAATTTGATTATTTTTTCAAGACCTAACTTTTTAACTTTATCCTTCAATATCTCTTTTAGGTCCCCATCACCCACTATTGCAAATTCAGTATTTTTAAGATCCTTTTTTGCAAGATTAACCGCATCAAAAAGATAAGAAAGACCTTTCTGAGGATGCAATCTTCCAACAAAAATAATCTTGAATTTTTTACTTTTTTTAGCAGAAACAGAATCAAATTGTTTAATATCTACTCCATTAGGAATTACAATGGGATTATTTACATTTTTTTGATTCAAAAATCTAGAATCAACACTTATTTCTTTAGAATACTTCATTTTTGTTTGTAAAAACTTTTCAAGATAGGCAAGAATAGTACTTTTAAATCCTCGGCCATACATGGATTTCATAGCTTTTGCTCCAAACCCGTGTACAGTATAAATTATTGGAATCCCCAACTCTTTGCTCATTTTTTTACCGGGAAAACCAGGGAGATTAGCATGCGCATGTATTAAATCATATTTTTTATTTTTAATTGTTTTAATAACTTCGCGGCACCATTTCAATCTAGGCAAAAAACCAAAATGCGTTTTTTTACCAATTCTAGATATATTTAATCTCCCATTAAAGAAACTCTCTTGTTTTTTACCATCTAAATTCATAACATACAAATCAATTTTACAATTATGATTTTTAACTAATCTTTTACATAGCTCCCAAACATGAACTTGACCTCCGCCCCAAATTGGCTTCCATGCTTCAATTAACATACATATTTTCATAACACTTCCTCACAAACATGCTCAACTTGTTTTGATATTTTACTCCAATCATACTCTTTAACAAGTTTTTCAGCTTCTTTTACTTTAGAAGCATAAAGTTTTTTATTTTTTAACAATTTAATTACTTTTTCAGCCAAATCAATATGATCTTCTTTTTTGAAAATCAAACCGCCCTTTCCCTTTTTGGTAACTTCAATGAAGGGCCCTATGTCTGAGCAAACATAAGGAATTGACGAAGCCATAGATTCTAATAAAACAATTCCAAACCCTTCCAAAACACTTGGTGCGACTAAAACGTGTGATTCTTTCAAATATTTAATCACTGAATCACGATTTTTAATAAATCCCTTAAAAGTTACTCCATTGTTAGCAATACATTTTAAATTTTCAAGTTCAGGCCCCTTCCCGATTATTGTCAATTTAATTTTAGGAATCTCTTTTTTTATAATTGGTATTGCATTAATTAAGTCAGCAATTCTTTTCTTTTTAGTAAGCCTGCCGATGCTTATTAAAGTAGGATTTTTATTTTTTTTAACTTTTATTTTTTTAAAACTTGAGAGATCAATCCCATTTGGGATAACAACAATCTTTTTTTCATCAACCATGCAAGACAATCTTTTTTTCGTAAATTCGGAAACAGAAATTATTTTGTCCCATTTCGACATTAAAATCATTCTTTCCCAGATATTCCCCAGAGTTCCAGTGATCAAACCTTTGTTTTTTATCCATTCACCAATCCAAGTTTCATGGTAGATAGCAATTGCGGGAATTTTTAATTTTTTTGCAGCCCTACAAGCAGGCAAGTAAGAAATGAAACTAGAACCCACCACAACATCACCCTTTTCCAAGTTTTTAGCAAACTTGTACGCAGAACGAGCAAACATAAATCTCGTTAAAACTGCTCCTTCGTTAGTATATTGATGTTCTGGGCCTACTCTGTAAACTTCCAGATTGCCATTTTTTTGGTGTCTTTTCAGTCCTTTTTGGTACGAACAAACAACTACAACTTTATTTTTTTTACTCATATGTTTTGAAATGTAGTATGCGTTTGCTTCTACACCGCCTGTAAGCTCTACTCTATCCAACTCCGGAAAATATTCCGTAATAAACAAAATATTCATTTTTTCTTTGCTTTTTTTATCGCAACCTCTTGAACAACCTTTGTTAAATCTGTCCTTACGCCATCAATCTGTACATATATCCTGAATATTAGATAAAACAGCAAAGCAATGCTCAAATAAATAACAAGATCTACTGCTCTTCCTATTCCAAGCATGTTTGCAAAGTAAGTTGCACTCCCTGGAATAAAAACAACGATTAATGCAACAATCCAAACAAAAGCCCAAAACGCGAATTCTCCAGTTCTTATTTTCTTGTCTTTAAATCTTAAAACTGCTCTGCTAAGCGCAAACAAAATAAACAAAGCCAAGATGATTTGTATTGGTTCTATCATTTTATTACCTCATTAATTTTTTGATCATAATTTTAAAAGCTATTTTAATTCCGCTTAATAACTGGAATTTACCGTGCTGCGTATGTTTTTTAGAATACTCGGTATATTTTATCTTTACTGGAATTTCTTTATATCTTAACTTTTTTTTGAAAACTTCTATCAAAATTTCAGAAGCATGCTCTGGTCCGTCCTGCATAATCTCTATTGTTTTCGCAGCTTTTCTGTTAACTGCTCTAAATCCGCACTGTGAATCAGTTAGAACAACACCATAAACTAGTTTTAACCAAAGTTTCCCAATTCTTAGAATTATTTTTTTACTAAAAGGCATATTTGATTTTTTACCTAAGAAACGAGAACCGATTGTTATATCTGCTTCTTTTTTAATTAATGGTTTTAACATATCAGGGATATCTTCAACCAGCATCTGTCCGTCAGCATCAAAATGTACTATGATATCTGCGCCATGCCTCAATGCATATTCATTTCCAGTTCTTAATGCTGCTCCTTGTCCTCTGTTAATAATGTGATTTAAAACAACCGCGCCTTTTTTCAATGAAACCTCTTCTGTTTTGTCTGTACTAAGATCGTTAACTACAATTATCTCTTTATGGCCATGTTTCTTTAAATCATCGATTACTTTTCCAATCGATTTTTCTTCATTACATGCTGGGATTATTACAAATATTTTCATACTATTAAAGACACTCCAATCAATATTAGAGCGATTCCTCCCCATTTGTACTTATTCATTCTTTCTTTTAAATACTTTATTGCTAATAAACTCACCCATACGTAGTTTAGGGCAGCTATAGGGTAAAGAACAGTAAGTTCATGACCTCTTAAAGCAATAATAAAAACAATAGACGAAAGTCCGTAAAATAAAAGACCGATAAGCAAAAAGTAGTTCTTTATCAGATGAGATAGTCTTCTTTTTAGATCTCTTGAGCCTAATTTAAGCGAGAGTTGTCCTAGTGCAGCCAACATTGAAGAGATAATCGCTAATACAATTGATCCGAGGTAGTTCATTTTTCCCTCCCTTTGCTTACAAGAGTTACTCCAGCGAGGATTATTAAAACTCCTATCCATTTTAGTGGCGTCATAAAGTCGGTTTTAAAAATTAAAGGAGAGGCTAAGCTTACCCAAATGAAGCTTGTAGCTAGAATCGGGTAAACTACAGTTAACTCCCCCCTTCGCAGGGCTTTTAACATGAATAAAAGCCCAATCCCGTATGATGCCAAACCCAATACTAAGAAAGGGTTAAGTACGAGAGTAGCAAAATCTGCTGTCCTGTTCGCAGCAAATTTGTAAAATATCTGTCCTCCAGACGCAAATATGGCTGCAAAAACCATAAATATAATTGCTGATAAGCTTGTTTTTCCTTTCATTTTAATTTAAACCTTAATCTTAATAATCTCATAAACCAAACAATAGAATCTTTGATCACATTAACTTGCGAACCTTCAACGTGTTTCCAAGTTATTGGTAAGTAATACAACTTGTACTTCTTCTTTTTAATTTTATAAAATAATTCAACATCAAAAACCCATCTTTTGTCAATTAAATCTTTAAATAAATCTTTCGCAATATTTTTCTTGAATCCTTTAAACCCACAAAGATTATCTCTATAACTATACTGGAAAATTAAAGAAACAACAATATTAAAACCAAAACTGGTTATTTTTCTTATAATACTTTTTTCAACCTTTGATTCTTTTGAAAGCCTGTCACCAACAACAACATCGTTTTTATCAAGCGCATCTAACATTTTTGGTATTTGGTCTGGTTGAATTGATCCATCCGCATCAATAAATAAAATTTTATCCCCCTTTGCATACTGGATTCCGTATTGAATCGCACCCCCTTTGCCTCTGTTTTTATTATAACTAAGAAGTTTTGTGTTTTTCTTGTTTTTTATGAACTTACCAACCACTTCGGCAGTATCATCTTTTGAACCGTCATTTACTATTAATATTTCAGAATCTTTTATATTTTTTTTAGAATATTCAATTAATTCAGTCAAAAAAGAGAGGATCCTTTCTGATTCATTGTATGCTGGAACAATTATTGTGCTTTTCATGCTGTCCTCTGGAATATGTAGTAATCCCAATTGCCATATCCGTAAGTTTCCCATCTTCTATGTAGGAACTGATACCAGCTTCTTGTAATGTAAGGTCTTTCTATCTTTTCAATTAATTTGTAAGGTTCTATTCCTGCTAATAATCTTTTTACAAATGTTTCACTCTGGCCAGTTGGGTCGAGAGACGGATCTAGAAGGTGAGTATTTAGGTTATATTTATCAAACACAAGATATTCTGGCATTATTCTAACAATTTCTTCTGCTTTAATTCTGTATTTCCATACTGCAGGAGCAACTTGGCCTGAATCGCTAATCTTTAAATTATTTAATGCAGAAATCTCATCAGGAGAAAGATTGTCTGTTTTCCATTCTTCAAGTTCATAACCGCTGCTATGCAAATAACTGGAAGAGATTGAGATTGAAAGAACTGCGTTGTATAAGAATAAAACACCGATTAATATCGCAATCCATTTTTTACTTAGATTATTATGTACAAAATATCCAATTAAGATAGCTATAAAAATAAATAATGGGAAAACATACCTTGGTGCCATCACAACGAATCTTCCGAGGTAAACCCACATAATAAACAGATAAATAATATTTGAAAGAATAAACGAATTTTTGTATTTTTTCTTTGAAAAGATATATATCAAACTGAAAATAAAAAGGATGAAATATCCAATTCCAAGGCCAATTGGCAGGAAAACCAAAGGAATCATTAAGAAGGAATCATCACCATACGGAAATTTGAATAAACTTCCTGTTGCATAGCTATTCTGACCCCTGTGACTGCCCTCTTCAAGGTGGTATACGTTGTATTCCTGAACAGATTTAAAATCTGAAAAATCAATTAATACAAATGGTGAGGTTATAACAAATGCAAGAACTACAGCAAGACCATAAAATACTAATCCTTTTGGAAGAACAATTTTTCCCCTGAATAATTTTTTGAACCATGAAAATTTTGAATCAATAAAATAAAATAAAATAAAAAAGACAAGTAAAAATGCATAGTTTAGTTTTGACGCAGCTGCGAATCCAGTAAATAATCCTGCTAAAATGTAATCTTTTTGCTTGTAAGATTCATCTTTGTAAATTTTGACTATATAAATTAAAGCAATCACAGTAAATAATTGTCCGAATACATCCCCATTCGTAAATGTTGATCTAAATATATGGAAAGGCAAAAAGCAGACCAATCCTGCTAAAATTAAACCTAGTTTTTCATCTTTTATCTGCTTTCCTAGTTTATACAAAAAGAAAATACTGAGTGTTCCAACAATCACGCTTAGAAAATTAGCATACCATAGAGAATTTGAGTAAATATTCACTCCAACTGTTTTTAGAATAAAAAGGAACGCGCTTACAAGATATATTGCCAAACTTCCATAGTGAAAATCATGGGGATTTAAGTCTCCTGTTTTAAGTATATTCAATGCAGAATCAAGGATGTGTCCTGTATCAACGCCAATCAAATGCTCTCTGTTGAATATTAATGGAGATACACGTAACAAAAACGAAACAACGATTATTGTAATAAGCAGAATCGTTTTCCAATTACCTTTTAATTTCGAATAATCTCGCATAGATTTGTTCATTTTGTTCAAACTTCCAAATTTCTGTTAAGTATTTATCAAGATTAGAATGCCAAGGATGTGTTGCATCAAGTTGAGCAGGGTAAACAACCAAAACATTGAATTTTTTGATATTTTCTAGGTTTCTTTTAGAAGAGTCGATAACCATGTATTCTTTTTTGAAATTAACTCCGTTATTACTTAATATTTCTTCCCGTTCTGGAGTGTAAATAATCATTATGGGATCAAAGTATCCTTTTAAAACGCCTTCATTGTCAAACTGGAACTCGCTGTTTATCCAGTAATAATCCCAGTAAAGATAATTTATCTCATATGTTTCCAAAAGTTTTTCTCTTATTGAATCGTTGTTAGAATAAAGTATTAACGCTAAATCCAGTTCACGTTGGTCAACCTCGCTTGTTACTGGATGTTGATTTCTTCTTATGCTTAGGAATTTTCTTCCGGTCAGGGCATTAATCGCAGATCCTGTTTCTTTTGTTGATATAAAATGAGCATTAAGGTCTGTTCCATCTTTTATTGCTTTTGAAGAAGCGATTAAAACTGGATTAATCTCTTGGAATCCTGCCTGTATCCACTTATTTGTATTAACTTTTTCATTAAACCCAATAACCGAAAACAATAAAATGAAAATAATGAACACATAAATCAAATTTTCTTTTATTTTTTTAATGTTTAGCAGTGTTTTAAAGGAAAAAGAAATCAAAAAGATATGTAAAATTGGTGTAAAGAAAGAAAGCATGTAGTGTGGTGAAAATTCCAATCCAAATAAAGGAATAGTTACTATAAAATGCAGGCTTATTAATGTAAATGAGATAAGAAAGAATATGCTCAATTTTTTTAATAAGTCAAATTCCTTACTTTTGCTCTTTACAACAAATAAAAATAAAATCGCAAGAATAGACGCCAGAGATACGATAGAATTGATCACACCATTAAAATTAAAAAAGAAACTTTTGAAAATATCCCCAATAAATCCTGCCTGAACAGAGAATTCAGAGTAATCACTTTGAGCCCAGTCAGTAATCTTATTTGGTAAGTCTCCTTCGAATGTTAAGGGAGTGAACCAATAAAGCTGGGCGATAATAAATCCGATTAAGAAAATAGATAAAAATATGGGAAGAGTACATTTTAATTTTTCTTTAATTTGTTTAACATTTAAAATTTTTCCTTTCTCAATTAAAAATAAATAAATAAATAAAAATGGAAAGAGCAAAGTTAATGTTAAAAAACCAGATCCGTGCGATATTGAATTTAAACCATACAGCAAACCCGCGTAAATTGCATTTTTCCAATTTTTATTTTTTAAAAATTTAATTAAAAATAAGAAAAATAAAGGATATAGTGTGTACTTTGTAAATGACGCATACTTTATTATTGGATATATTGACAAAGGAGTAAGCAAAATAGTGGTCAATAAAGAAACTTTTCTGTTATTTGTGATTTCAGTCACTAGCAAATAAATTATTAGTATCGCTAAAAGCTGAATTATCACAGAGAATACGAACATAGCAGTCATTGCTTCTATCCCAAAAATTCTGGACAAATTACCAACAATCAAGGCATATAATGGGAAGTAGCTTGGAACTTCATCATTAAATGTAGCAAAGCTTGTAAATGCGTTTCCGCCTTGTTTTACGTGTTCTATGGCCCCCATCTGATGGTAATAATCTCCTCCGTAAATCGGAGAAGGGAGCTGATTGAAATCAGATAATAGTTTTACATGAAATATGACCGAGATTAGAATAACAGCTATAAAGACCAAGTAAAATTTTTTATCCTGTCCAAATCTCATTTTGTGAACACCAGTTTATCATAAATAAAATATTTTGATACGAATATTAATGCAGTTATGATTGTAATCGATAGAGCGTAATGAATAGCTAAGTACTCGGTTATAATTCTAACCAATAGAGCATCAATAACTGCGATTATACCCAGAGACACCAAATATTTTACAAACGTCCTTCTTTTGTTTTTTGTTGTTTTAAATATTACTTGGATTGCAAAATAGAAATTGAATATTATCGCGAAGATTAGAGAAAAAATATATGCATAGAAATAATAGATATTAAAGATTTCTGTTAAAAAACTAGTCAATCCAACTTTAATTAAATAACTAAGCACTCCGCCATAAAAGAATTTACTAAATTTATGAAATAATATTTTTTTTGCTAACATTTCTTAATCACCTGAATTGCATGCCAACTTAATCTGTTTAGTAAAGGAATTTGTGATAGCCCTTGGTCGAGGTACCACAATAAATTAAAAAAGAACACCGGGATTCTTAGTTTAAACATATCTGGAAAACCAAAAGGGTACGCAAGATATCCGAAATACTTAACTTCTTTTAAGCAAATTTTATTCCGTTTCCAATATTTTTTAAAAAAGGTTACGCTTAAATCTTCATGCTCTTCTTCGAAATGAGATTTATTGATTTTTTTGTTTACTTCTCTCAAAAAATGAGAAATAATGTTTTTATTCGGCTCAGAGATCACAATAACAGCAGTTTTATCTATTTGTTTTAAAAGTCTGTCCAAGAATCTTTCTTTTTGATCTAAATGATGTATAAGACTTCTTATTATGTATAAATCATAATCTTTTTCTAGTTTAAAATCATCATCAAGATTAATTTTCTTAACTTTAAAGTTTTTATTCTTCCCAAACCTTTTTTTACCCAGGTTAAGCATCTCTTGACTTAGATCATACCCTATATAGTTGAATTTATTTGTGATATTTTTCACAGCTAAGAATGATAATGCAGTTCCACACCCAATGTCCATGATTTTGATTGCGCCTTTCTTGTTTAGGTATTTTAATGCAAGCTTAGTTATTTCTTCGTACCACTTTAAATTGTATTTTAAAGAAACTTTTTCAGTTTCGCGCAGCTCATAGTCTTTAACAATCTTCTTATGCAGCTTTTCCTCTCTTAAATGTCGTTTAACACTCATTTTTTATTTATTATCTCAGCCAGTAAACCAAAGAAGAAGGTCTGAAAAGCCATAAAGAATAATACTAATGTTAATCCGCCAAAGCTACCCTGTAGGAGGTAATCTCTTAGACCTCTCCAGATAAACAGAGCAAAGAATAATGTTGCAAGAGGTATAAAAAATCTAACCGGATTAAAATATAAAGTTAATCTTAAAACAAGATTGAAAAATCTTATGGTGTCTTTTATTGGACTAATTGAAGAGTCACCTTCTCTTTTGTAATAATCAATTGGGACGTACTTAACATCATATCCGTTTGTTAAGCAAGCCATTGTTATTGTTGATGTGAATGAGAATCCTTCTGGGAACAATTTCCAGAATTTTAATGCAATATCTTTCTTGAAAAGCCTCATTCCTGAGTTTAGATCCGGAATTTTATAATTTGCAAGGAAACTAGCCAATTTTCTTAATATCAACTTGGGAAATTTTCGTAGCAAAGGAACGCCTTTCTTATCTCTTAAGCCAACAACCATGTCATTGTCTGACATATGTTTTATTAATTTAGGAAAATCCTTTACAGGGTATGTGCCATCAGAATCAGCAATACCTATCCAAGAGTATTTTGAATTTTTAATGCCTGTTTTTAAACTTGCACCATATCCTTTATTTTGTTTATGACTTATTAGTTTAGCGTGCTTTATCTTGCTGTATTCATGCTTTGTTGAACCGTCATTTACAACAATTAACTCGTAAGTTATTTTGTCTAAACCTTTTTTCAAGTCATCAATCGTTTTTTGCAATACTTTT
This sequence comes from Nanobdellota archaeon, assembly GCA_042571125.1. Lineage (GTDB taxonomy): Archaea > Nanobdellota > Nanobdellia > Woesearchaeales > UBA10107 > JBHPFU01. The sequence goes on from JBHPFU010000001.1 coordinate 66,265, forward strand.
GGATGTTCATTATAACACGGGATAATAAATGTAATCTCTTTCATTTTACCATTTCACCTTCCAGACATAGATCATTCCTCCTGTGACCTGTCTTTCTTTTGTAAATAACTCAAATTGATTTGCTGAGTAGCCTTCCATAAAGAAAAGTCTAGTAAACATACTTTTTGCCAGTTCTGGTGAACTAACAACTATTTGGTAATCCCCGTCTTGTCCTATTAAAATAACTGAATAAGGTACTTTGGCATCTTCAAATTTAATTTCCTCTAACTGGTTGTTATTTTGGTAAACAAGAGAGTAAGGTGCTGCTAGGCCTTGTTCTGTAGAAAGCAAGGTTTCATATGTTGCCAGGTTTATTTTTACAGTTCCACAAGTTAAAGTATTGTTAGTTCCTGTTCTACATTGAGTCAAACCGCTTGCATATCCTGGCCAAGGTGAGATCCATTGATTTGCTTCTTTTTCAGTTGTTAGTGATTTTACTTCAAAGTATGTTGATTCAGGATTTGGATAGTTAAGCTCGGTTAGGTAAGCAACGCCTTCATCATGTCGCATATCTTTTACTTCTCTCCATATTTTTGCTCTTGTAAAGTCCCATGAACCAAAGTGAGCCCATACTCCTCCTTTTTGTACCATGTCTGAACTTGTTATGAAATAGTTTTCTGGCGGATCGCAGTGAGTATATTCTAAGATAGAATCAACTTTGTTTTCTGGCACATATTTTAATAATGTGGTTCTTGCAGAATATTCGTCTAAAATAACAATTTCATATAAAATATTTACAGATTTAAGAGTATCATTTGTTATTCTATTTAGCTCTTCAAATGCTGAATTAGAACCACAATCAAGCATCCTTAGGATTCCTATTGCTTCGTTTTCATTGCTTGTCAATAATGTTTTACCAATCCAGTGAGCCATCGGAGTGTTCTGTGAAGCTCCGTCAAATGTAACTGCTCTATCTCCAATTGCTTTAAACCAGTGTCCAAAATCCCACCATGAATTTATTATTGCATCTTCTGATGATTCCAATTTGATTGCTGTTAATGAGTTATACCAAGCATCATTCATGCTTGGGACTTCTCCTTTTGCAGTAGCTTTTGCTGTGTTAAACGGAGCAATTAACAATAATGAAAACAATATGATTATCGCAATTTTAGAAATATTTTTCTCTATGTTCAAACTTTTTGACATTAAATTGCTTATATATCTTGAACCAAGACCCACTGCAGCTCCGAATGCTAAACAATATGCTGGCGTTAATAATAATGTAAATCTAATTCCTTTTGTACTTGCGTATAATGCGACAATAAACCACACAGTTAATAATGATGCATACATGAAATTTATTTTTGTTTTTTTTGCTTTAATTACAAGTGCTACGATTCCGATTATACCTAATGCAAACAATAAACTCCCTCCCATCGTATTTATGATAGAATTTAATGATGCTTTGTTTAGTTCTGCAACTGTTGTATAAACATTAGGCCAAAGACTCGCCTTTGCAGCCTCTTTTATTATTAAGAAATTGAAAGGTCCTGTTAAAAACTGAATAAAACCATTAAAATTTTTGAAAAGAGTTACAAATAAACCTGTAGAAACAAGTAATGTAACGAAATTCAATAAAGAATGGTTTATGTCTTTCCAAACATTTTGTTTTTCTTTTATTTTTTTGTAAACCAAGAAGATTATGTATGCACCAACCCCAGCCAAGATAACATCAAAAATATACCACCATCCATCCCATGCAAAAGAGTATAGGCCAAGCACCAATCCTGTCAATCCGGAATAAATGTATGATTTTTTATCTTTAAATTCAAATGCCTTTAAAATTAACCATACTGCAAGTAAGGGGAATAAAACATTGTACGCATCTGTATCTGAGAATCCTGCAGCGGTTCTTGTTAAGAATGCAGGATGAATTGCTATTAAGAATGAAGCAAAGAATCCTCCAACATTCCCGCTAATTTTTCTTCCAATAAAAAATGCAGGAAATATTGCAAGGGCAGCGATTATAACTGGAACATAGAATGCTGCAGCCATTACAGAAAAATTATTGTTAAATGTGTGAATTATTTTGTAAAGATAATATTCAATCTCTATATGAAGATTTGTTTTTGTTGGTCTGCCAATAGGAGCAAGCATATGGTTGTCATACGGTTCTCCGTCTTTTAGAACATCTCCAACATGACCATTTTCTACTTTGTTTCTTGTATACCTATAATATGTATATGGATCTATTGCTAAAAGATAGGTTTGCCCACTCTCATCTTGAAATCTTGATTTAAATGATTCTGCTGTTTGTTTTATCTGTTCATTTACTCCTGCCTCGTTTTGCTTTATTATCTGCTCGAGCTGCTGATTAATCAAAACTTGCTTGTTTTTATCGGGCAGGTTTGGGTATTGCTGATTAATCTGAGCTTTTATTTGAGATCCGTAATAATCATAGACTGATTTTTCTGCCCAGTTTTCTGTTATTGGAAGATATGCGGGATAAACTCTCAAGAAAATCGCAAAGAATAATGGAATTAATATTAAGAAAACAGTTTTATTTTTTATTATGAAGTTTTTTATTTTTTTAAAATCTATAGAGACTTCGTCTGTAGAGCTCTTTTCTCTTGTTTTAGAGCCTTTAAAGAACTTTTTAATCTTGTCCAAATTAATAGATATTTCTTCCTCTTTTGGCATCATACACCCCTGCCCCACTTAAAAAGAGATTTATTTATATATTTTTGCTTAAATTTCATTATTCACTGCAAAATGACAACAAAATAGAAAGATTTATATACGTGAGCATACTGTTAATATTTGGGTTTTTTGGTGGTATTAATATGGCAGAAGCTAAAGATATAATTGAAGCATATGATAATTTAGGTATTTCTAAAGAAGATTTAGGTGACGTTCTATTAGAACAGATTAATTCAGAAGATCAAGATAAGATGAAGGCAGCTGTTCAGAATTCTATTAGCCAAGGATTGGTAACAACTAAGACACAAAAAGAAGCACTTCTTGGACTTTTTGGATCAGACGCTCCAAAACAAGATTCTAGAAGCAGAGTTGGAAGAGTTTATGGTGGCAAGTACAAATGTACTAGAGTTGTTGATGAAGAAGGCGGGGAAGGAGTTCTTATGAAAGTTATTGCGGGGGATAAGTACGGAGCACTTAAAGAGTTTGATGCTTCTAAACCACACCAAAAAAGCAGAATTAAAGATTCAATCAATGCACAAAAAAGAGTGCCAAGAAGCCAAAATCTTGCTAATTACCTTGACGATTTTGTAGATGGTGGCAGAATTTACTTGCTTACAGATTGGAAAGACGGATTAACAGAAGATGAAATTCTTAGAAGGAGTGTTGCTCCACTTTCACCAATGGATGTTTCGGCCATACTTCGCGGAGGAGCACTGGGCGCAAGAGATCTTCATAATTCAGATGTTGTTCACAGGGATTATAATCCAACTAATCTTATAATCGATGAAAATGGAATAATTGCAACAATAGATATCACGCTTGCAAAAGATCCTCTTAATGAAGAACATTACAGAACAGGTACAGGTTCAGGAGTTGTTGGGACTTTAATTTATTCTTCTAAAGAACAGCTAAAACGAGCAAAAGATATAGGTTCTGGTAAGAAAGATAATTCAACAGACGTAACTCCAAGAACAGATGTTTATCAGTTAGGTTTGATTGGCCTTAAATCATTGACAGGAATTGATCTTTTTTATGGGGATAAACAAGTAGAAATCAAAAAGAAAATTATGAGGGGCGTTTCAAGTCCTAAAGTAAGACATTTGATGCTTAGCAGAAATCCATATAGAGATTCACATTCTGGACCTGCTCGTAAATTATACAATGTTATATGCAAAGCATTGAAAAGGAAGTATAGAAATGGCGGGGAAATGCTTCAAGATCTTAATGTTGTTTTGGACTCATACGGCCTGAAACAGCCGTTAATTGACGATAAATGCCGTAGTCAGATGAGACAGTTGCTTAGAAGAGTTAATTACGTTCGTATTAATTAATCATTGCACAGTGATAACAAACCGAAAGGTTTATATATGAGCCGTTCATACTAATTATGTACTTCGGGGGCTTGGTGGTAAAAAATGGCAGAAGATAAATATTTAACAGACGCTAAAAAAATCATTGAGGTATTTAAGAGAATAGAGCCTCGTTATTCTAAATTGGATGTTAATGACTTTGCTGGAATTCTAAAAGAAAATCCTAAGGGAGTATATCAAACATTCATGTTTTTTGTAGAAAAAGGAGGAATCACCACAGAAGGTGAAACAAAACGTTCTACAGATGAAATTATATCTGTTCTTGAAGAAGCAAAAGCAAAAGCAAAAGAGAACGGAGAGCCTCTTAGTGGAGACCTAGTTGAAATCACAGAAAAGTACCTGACTAGAAGTGGAACAGATCAAGTTGCAGCTCTAGAAGATGCAGCATACGGATTATATGAAGGAGCAATAGAATACCTTGCTCTTAAGAATAAAACGCCAAAAAAAACATCAAAAGGTAAATCTGCGGGCAGTCCATACGAAGCATTTCGTATTGCATTAAATCAAGCTGAAGCTAAACTTGCAGGAATCGTAGATTCTCTTGGACCTCACGATGAAAAAGGATATGATAAAGATAAGGCAACAGGAGCATTACCTAAAGTTAATACTCTTTTAAAACCGTACAGTCAACATGGGATGATACAAGTACTTAGAGCAGATTATTTAGAAAAGATGCAAGATAATGATCCTAATCAAAAATTAGCAAAAGCTGCTTATAGTCGTTTATCTGTAAGAGCTAATCAACTTAAAGAAGATCTTGAAAAACCTAAAAGACAGAAACACGGATCTGGTCCTATTCATTATGTTGGAGAAAGATTTGATCAAATGAGAAGCCACCCAGTTATGGGAACTTTAGAATTACTAACTGCTGCTGCAGTATTGACCGCAGGAACAGTTGCTGGAATTCAAATTTACAAAGGTGGACTTGACTTAAGCTTCCTACAAGGAACTTCAAAAGTTAATGCAGGCATTGCACTTGTATGTGGAGAAGAACCGGTTACAGTTGGAAGTGAAGGAATAGAAACATCTGCTAAAAGAATCAAAGTTGTAGGTGCAGTAAACCTAGATAATGGAGAATTACTAGATAATGCGCGTGTAACACACAAAGGAAAAGATGTTACAGGCGAACAAGTACCAATCAAAGGTTCAGGAGTATACAAGTTCGGTGTTTCACAGAATGTAGGAGAAGGTGAACTGGATATTACAGTTGCAAGAACTGAAAGACCGAAACCAAAAGATACTCCAAGACCAAGAAACACACCAAAACCTAGAGCAACACCAAAACCAAAAGCAACAGCAAAACCAGCACCAACAAAAGTAGAATACGTACCACCAACACAAACACCAGTACCACCAACAGCAGTGCCAACAAAAGCACCTGTTGTAGAAGAATATAATGAAATAGAACAAGAGGATATACCTTTATAGGGGGAGAAATAAAATGACAGAACAAAAAAAATACAATCTTATGGAAGATCTTAAAGAAGGAGCTAGACAAGATGTCAGACAGTATAAAACAAACCCAGCATACGCGGGAGTTAAAACTGTATTGGCAGTAGCACTTTTAGCTTATGCAGGTAAAAGTTGTATGGCTACACCAGTAGAATCAACCGATACAACACAAAAAGATGATCAAGAGATATCAACTGTTGTTGATGAAGCACTTACTGCAGTACCAACACCAAAACCAGCAGCAACACCAAAACCAAAAGCAACAGCAAAACCAGCACCAACAAAAGTAGAATACGTACCACCAACACCAACACCAGTACCACCAACACCAGTGCCAATAAAAGCACCTGTTGAAGAAGAGTACAAAGAAATTGAACAAGGTGATATTCCATTATAGGAGGATAAAAATGTCAAAGAAACCAATCGCAATAAGTTTAGCCGCTTTAATTAGCGCAGCCACTCCTCAAGTAGGAGATGCAGCAACCTTAGCTGCGCAAAGTCTTACAGTACAAGATACTGCACAAGAATGGGTTATAAGGGGGCAAGCTAGTGCGACAAAAGGGATGTACGCATTTTCTATATCTAGAAATCACTCCATAAATCTTGAAGCTGAAAACGATCCAATTCTTGATCCTGTTAATGGACAATTCGAAATAAGAGTTCCAAAGACTTATAATGGTACTCCTGTTGTTCCAACAGACATAAGCCTTGTAGCAAAAGATACGCCCAATACAAATTCACTAACTCAAGTAAAGATTAGCGATATGGTAGCTTACGTACCACCAGCACCAGTTAACCCTGTTGCTACAGCACCAGTTACTACCGCTTCACCAGTTGTAGGACCGACAGGTAATACTACAACAGCACAAACAATTCCAAAATTATCAAAAGGTGAACATTCAGATACATTATACGCTACGCTATCTACAAAGAAACAAGAAGATATGGTTGTAATGAAAAAAGGACAACCTAAACAACCATCAGGATCTGTTCGTTTAGTTAACAGAGGTACTGATAATTTAATTGATTCTACTGTAGAAGATGCTGCAATTGTTATTGCAGGAGAAGGAGAACCAACAGATAGTCTATGGTATTTAGCAAAAATAAATCCTAGTACTGGAAAGTCAGCAGGATCAGCAGTATTGAAATTTAACACAGATGGAAAACTAGTAAATAAAAGAACAGGAGATCCTATTCCACTAGACCCTGCTTATCATTGGCAGTTATCTGGTTCAAAACACTTGCTTGATGCTTTTGATGGAAGAGTTTTAATAAGAAATCAAGATTTTGAAAAGTATAGCAAAGAACTAAATGCTTTAATTGCTGCAGGTTCAGTTTTAAGCGGACCAACAGGAACAATTGATGAAGTAATGTCAAATGCATTGCAGGATGCTGGAGCCAATAAATTCTATGTTTTAGAACAGGATAAGATAGGATGGAATTCAAACCAAAGTTTCCAATTAATGTTTAAACCATACAAATTAATGAAAGAACAAGCAGATGCAAATGGTCCAGAAAACAGAAGAATCGATATGGCTGAAAATTTCTTAGTTACTTATGAAGTTGATCAGGCAGAATGGGAAAAAATAAAGAAAAAGATACAAAAAGATCAAAGAGTATCACCATTCGAATTAGAATTGATTGCAGGAATGCCATTAACATTCCAGGGATCCGTTGTTGATAAAAGCGAGATGAATGGAAATGTTCTTGTTGATAAGAAAGAAGAGCAAGACATGCCTTTTGACTTAGAAACAAGAATGAGACTTGGACTGCCATTTGATACTAGATTACTATTAGATTCAAGATTCGATATTGACAGAGCAGAAACAAAAGATTACACAAACGGCAAAGACGGAAAAACAATAGAAAAAAGATCAAGAAAAGCTTTCAAAGGAGATGTCGGCGTAGACTATGCACTATTAGGAAAAACGTGGGTTAAAGTTGGCGCAGGATATTCTGGAGAATTCAATAAAGATTCTGTTGAAAGAAGATCAACTACAGATAATGTTAGAGAACTATTAAACGGTTACTTCCTAAGCACAAACCTAGACTTAGGTCTTGTAGACGCTGAAGTTAAACACAGAAGTATGTCTGGAAGCAAACAAGTTAAAGGAAGCGCAGACGAACTTAAGAAATCAGAAACAGAAGTAAGAGCTTATACAAACGAATTGGTTAAGAAAGGACTAGATTTGATGTGGAAAAATCAAAATCCAGGACTTATGAGAAGATTCGTTGACAACATGGACCTTTATGCTGAATACATGAGAGGCACACTAACACAATCAAACGCATTAGTTGAAGGTAAGTCCTACAGCACGTTTGAGTTAGGAATGGCTTATAACTTACTGGATTCAATGGGTCTAAAAATGGGTTATAAGAAAGATAAAACTCACAATTCAGAAAATGGAACAGCGACAATCAAAGCAACTTATAAATTTGGTAAGTGAGGATAATAATGAAAAAAATACTATTTTTTTTAATTCTTGTACTTTCTTTGGTTTTTGTTAGTGAGAATGTTCTAGCAGCAACCGTTACTTTAGATTCCACTCAAATAAATCCAGGAGATTCTATTACATGTACTTATCAAACAGATGAAGCTTATGAAGCTTATCTATATTACTTTAATTGGTACAAAAATGGAGAAGGAACTGCTTTCATAACAGAAAGCCCAGAAGATGGATACGCACAATATCCACAATCAACTATTAATTCTGGATTTGATGCAGGAGATACAATAATTTGTAGACCTTATCATTTTGTAGGCGATGAATGGACAGGAGATCAGTCTCCTCAAGTCATTGTAGCAGGAACTCCTGTAAATGGACAAGTTAGAATCACACCTGCTCAGCCTGGAACAACTGATGATCTTACAGCAACATTAGTTGGCGAAGTAGATGCTTATTTATTTTACTTTGACTGGTACAAAGACGGAGAATTACAATTTAGATTAACAGGAACTGATGTTCAATCAAACAGTTTAGGAGTTTATACAGTAGTTTCAACCTCTTTAACAGCAAAAAACGACCTTTGGTCAGTAAATGTTTATGATATTTGGGACGAACCGGCTGGAAGTACGTCTGTTTTAATTTATAACAGCAACCCAGTAATTACTACCACACCGATAACAGTAGGAACAGTCGGCGTTCCATATATTTATGATGTTGATGCTACAGATGCAGATAACGATCCTATTGATTATGCATATTTACCGTGCCCTACAGGCATGACGTGCATCCCATCAAATACACTTGATAGCAATACAGGTTCAATCAACTGGACACCAGCTACTGCAGGAGACTATCTTGTACGTGTTAGAGTTGCAGATTTTGATACTGGAATCGATATTCAAGTATTTAATATAACTGTGACTGGAAATGGAACAATTGATACGCCACCGACAGTTAACCTGGAAGGACCAGCAGATAACACAATCACAAATAACCCTAATATTAATTTTAACTACAATGTATCAGATGATAACGGAGTAGTTCTAACTGAATTAATGATTAACGGAGTATTAATACTTAATGATACATCTGTAACAAGAAACATAACACAAACATTCAACTTAGGATTACCTAACGGAACATACACTTGGTATGTTAATGCTACAGATACAATTGGTCAAGTTTCATCTTCACCAGTTTATAATTTAGTAGTTAACCTATCAAATGGAACAAACTTCCCGCCTGTTTTGAACTCAATCGGCAATCAAACAGTAGACGAAGGAGATGTATTGACATTTTCAATAACTGCAACAGACCCAGAGAATGACACACTAACATATGATGTGGTTAGTTTACCTAGCGGAGCAACATTTGTTGGACAAACATTCACATGGGATACAGATTACACAGATTCTGGAAGTTATATTGTTACATTCAATGTAACTGACGGACTTAACTGGGATTCTGAAACAATTACAATTACAGTAGATAATGTAGATGTAAATCATCCTATTTTTGATTCAACACCAATAACAGATGCTTGGATCGGAGAACTTTACAGATACAATGTTGATGCAGACGATCCTGCAGGATGTGAAATCAGATACAAATTAATAGAATATCCTGATGGAATGGAGATAAATAGTCATAATGGTAGAATTGAATGGACTCCTAAAGAAGAAGGAGACGTTGATGTAAGAGTTAGAGCTAGAAGTGACTGCAGCGGAAACGCATACCAATCATTTGAGATTGATGTAGATGAAGGAGAGATTGAAGGAAGCAACCTATTCATCAAACATGCTCAAGTATTAGATGGAGCAGAAGTTAACGCAGGAGAAGAAATGAAAACATGGGTTGTTGTTGAAAACAATGCACCAGCTACATTTGATAACCTAGTTATAACTGTTTCAATTGATGATCTTGGAATAAGAACAACAAAAGGACCATTTGATCTTGGAAATGGAGATCAAAATGCAGAAACACTTTACTTAGACATACCGACAGATATTGAAGAAGGATGGTATGATGTAAGAGTTGTTGTAAGTAACGAAGATGTTCATAGGGTTAAGTACAGAGAAGTTTATGTTCACAGTGCATACACAACATCAGATGATGTTGGAGTTGTATACCAAACAAGCACATACACAAATGATTTTGAAGGAAATGTTACAAACCTAAACTGGCTTGGGATATTATTCGTTATACTTTTCGGAATCCTTTTAGCAGGAGCTATTACTTATGCAGTACTGAAGCTAAAAGAGAGAAAAGAACAGCTTGAAGTAGAACCAGAAGTATTTACTAACTTTTAAATTCACTACTGGCAAATACTAAATAAACCGAAAGGTTTATATATCACCAAGCATTACTAAATCATAATTAAGTATATTAAAAAAGGGTGGTTTTAGACATTATATTTACATTTGGAGGCTATTACAATGTTTAAAGGACAAATAACGACAATATTGAGCTTTGTTATGCTATTACTAGCAGTTATGGTTGTAGATGCAGCTGTAGGCGAAAACGAAGGATTGTCACTAGTATCTGTAAAGATTGACGGAGATACTCTTACTGATTCTGAAATATATAAAACTCAGATTGATAGAGACGAAGAGTTAGAAGTTAAAGTAAAAGTAAGACATGAGGGTAACGACTCATTAAGAGACGTTGAAATCACAGCATTCATTACAGGATACGAATATAATGATGACTCTGACGCAAGACTTTCTGACACTTCAGAACCATTCGATATAGATGTTAATGAAGATCATACAGAAAAACTAACACTAGATCTTCCAAATAATGTAGATAAAGATGATTACAAACTAAGAGTTGTTGTTTCTTCAAGAAATGGCGCTATAGTTGTAAACAATTATAATCTAAGAATAACACCTGAAAGGCACAATATAGCTATCAGAGATGTTGAATTCACACCAGGAACAGAAGTTAAGGCTGGTCGTGGTTTAATAACTCAAGTTAGAATCAAGAACTATGGAGATAGAGACGAAGAAGATGTTAAAGTAACAGTCTCAATACCTGAGCTTGGTTTAAGAGAGAGCGATTGGATTGACGAAATCGAAAGCGACGATGCAGAACTAACAGAAGAAGTTTACATGAGATTACCTGGATGCGCAGAAGGCGAATACCAAGTTAATATTGAAGTAGACTATGATGATGACAATGGTGGAGATAGTAAAGCTTACATAATTAATGTTGAACCAAGCGAAGCTTGCTCAGCAATAACTCCTACAAACACAGGATCTACTACTGGTCAAACAACTGGCGACGGAAGCGTTCGTATAACTGTTGGATCAGAAACACAGACTACTGCTAAAGGAGAAGGTGGAGTTATATACCCAATTACACTTACAAATAATGGAAAAACAGCAAGAACATTCACAATTGATGTTGAAGGTGCATCTGATTGGGCAACTGTAAAAGTAAGCCCTTCAAATGTTGCTATGGTTAATGCAGGACAAACAGGATCAGTATATGTTTATGTTGCAGCTAACGAAAATACAGATGTTGGAGAGAAAATGTTCAGTGTTAATGTCAAATCTGGCAGCGAAACACTAAAGCAGATTCCATTCAAAGCAAATGTTATTGAACCATCAGCTAGCGGATGGAGCGGAGTTAAGAAGGCTCTTGAAGTTATGGTTGTTGTGTTAATCGTTGTTTTAATTGTTGTTGGCCTAGTAATAGGATACAACAAGATGAAAGAAACTGGCGAAGGCGAAGAAGAAGTATTTGAAACTGAGCCTGCTGGAGACGACGTAGCACAAACATACTACTAATTTTTTTCTTTTTTATATGAATTCTAAAAAGGTGTAAAAACATGAAAATCAATCTGATTGTTTCCACACTGCAATTTACATATGCTTTTCTTAAGAATTATTTTAGAAGATAAAAAAATAAAAAAAAAGAAAATAGTAATCTTATTTTTTAAGCAATTTTTTCTTCTTAATGTAAACCCAAATTGCTTTTGTCATAGCGCTTGGCGGTACAGCTTTCTTACCAATAATTTTAGCAAGGTCAGCGTCAGGTTTGATAACCATTCCACCGAAAGGCAATCTTTTTCCGCCTTTCTTAGCTGGTTTCTTTTTAGCAGCTTTTTTCTTAACCATTTTTTCACCTCTGTTTTTGATTAGAATACTCTTATTTTGTCTCAGGTATTTAAGAATGTTTTGGTTTTTACGAGGTAAAATCAACCTTTATGAGAAGATTATGCTTGCGTAACTAACGCTAACATTGTAATCTCGAACCATGTCACCGGACATTGTATACTTCAAAAGCTCAACATTTCCCTTGGAAATAACATCAATAAGAGCTCCAATCGCGAACTTGCCGCAGATTGTGGCCTCTTTTTCTTCAACATATTTCATAAATCCTTTCGAATCAAGTTTTTTTATGAATTCTATCGCTCCCATATCTAATTTCTCAATATTTTCTCTTATGTTTTCATTAAATGGAACATAGCTATACGTAAATCCATAGTGAGTAAAGTCAGAACTTGCTATCAAACATACTTTTCTTCCGGTTTCATAGGCTGCCTTTTTGATTGCTTCTACAGCTAATTGATAGTTTTGATTTCCTATCACTATTGGAACAAACTTAAACTCCGGAACAAGGTGCTGTAGGAACGGGATCTGTACTTCAATAGAATGTTCACGTTTATGCGGCTCTGGATCATTGCGGACTCCACCTCTGACCAATGCTCTTACCAATGGAAGATCAACTTTTGCTACACCCAATGGAGTTTCCCAATCCTCCTGCATCGTTGTTATTTCTGGACCAGAATGATTTGTTCCAATAATTATGAATGTGTCTGGAGTTTCATGTTCAAGAATCTCCTTGTATGCGTGAGCAGCACACCGACCAGAATATGGATAGCCAGCATGAGGTACAATTGCGCCCCGAATAAGGCCTTCTTTTTTAGCTTCGGGAAAGCCAGGACCGTTCTCAAAACATCCTTTAATTTGCTCTATTAATGCCTCTTTTGAGTCCTCATAGAACAATCCTGCAGCAATTGGTTTTCTTATCATTAAGAATACAATAAGTTAAATTCGTTTATATAATTTTTGGCGATTTCTTTGTCATAAATAATAACTAAATTCTCATCATTTCTTGTATCTCCGCCCATTGTTGGATTAAAAGAACCAGTTATTACTATTTCTTCGTCTATGATGAATACCTTATGGTGCATATTTGCTTTGTTGGAATCTAATTTAACATCGACACCAGCCGCAAGTAGTTCATCATATCTGGAATATTTGCTGTTTTGTGATTTTTCCATAACTCCTTTAACAATTAAACCTTGCCCCTTCTTTTTTATTAGCAAATCAGCAATCTTTTCATGCGTAAAACTAAAAGTCATAAAATGAATAGAAGATTTTGCTTTATTTAGTGTTAATATTACTCTGCTTGCACACCAGTCATCAGGACAGAACAGAATCTCAACAGGTTTATTGTTTACCTCAAATTCTTTATTGTTTTTTTCTCCTTTTCTAAATTCTTTGTTCCATAATTCATTGAATTCTTCTTCAAATGCATCTGCAATGTTTTTAGAATGAAAAACAACAACATTGTTGTTATTTACTGTGTTTCCACGAACAGTAGGATTGAATGAACCTGTCCAAGTAATATCATCAATCACGCAGAACTTATTGTGCATTAAACCATAGCTCCAGTCTTTCTTTGAAAAGCTAAAATTAATAAAATTAACATTATCCATCACAAGTTTCTTATCAACAGTAGATTTATTCAATGAATCAATCAAATTTTCTAAATCTAGATCATAAAAAGCGCAGTGAACTCTTTCTTGAGCAGAATTTATTAAGTTTATCAGATGTAATTCACAATTATCTCTCGGACAAAAATAAATTTCCGGTTCTGGGCCGTATTCTTTAACAACATTTGATGTTATTGTAACTGTGCACCCAGTTAATATCAAAATAAATGTAAGAAATAAGAGGTATTTCATTTTAGGTAGGGTTATATGCTGGCTTTTTTACAGGAACTATTTTATCTGTGCATTCCTGAGGAATAAGTTCATAGATCTCTGGTTTTTCACATACCTCTGCGAACCATTTAGATAATTTTGCTCTTTCCATATTCATTGATGGGCTTGAATAGAATTCTCCATCAAGAACTTTGCAAACTCCGTTACTAATACTTTCTAATTTGCCAATCGCAGAATCTCGGAATTCAGTAACTTTTGTCAGTTTAGCATACAGCTCTACTAATTTTTCAACAGGTTCTGCGAATAATTTTCCATCTTTAAGAAGTTTAACCATTTCTGTTCCAGCTTCATTAGCATATTCAAAACATATTTTCCTTCCATTTTTTGTGTTATGTATCTCCGCAATATATGCTTCTATTAACCTTATTTTCAACTGCGGATCGTTAGGATGATTATTGGCATCTCTTTTTGCTATAGAAACAGGATCATTATCAATACGCTCTTGCACAACTCCAACTAACCATGAAACTATTCCTTCTAACCCCATATAGAAAATATTGGTATTTTTAATATATAAACTTTGGGGGTATATAGCATATATTTACAAGAATTTCTTAATCTGTCCAATACTATTCAATAATCCATTTTTTGCAAAATCATATTTGGAAGCTACTTTTTCAACAAACTTGTCGTGTTTTTTAGGTTTAAATATAATATTTTTGCTTTTCGCAAGCTTAACAATATCTTTATCAAAAACCGGCCTAAACAATTTCACAAACTTTCCAGTATGACCCAAGTATTTTAACCCCTTACCTCTGAAAAATCCATCAATAAAATAATCAAGTTCATCATCTCCGCTCCAAGGAATCACTATTTTGTTGATTTTATTTGCCTTAACAAACTCTTTTAATTTCTTATTCTCAAAAATCTTATTATTGACAGGAAAACTTTTTTTAATAATCGTAACGGGAAGATCTTTTAGAACATCTTTCAAAACTTTTTCAGTTAAGGAATCGATTACTAATAGCCTATTGTTCTTTGATATTAATTTGTTTACGCGTAATTCTTTTCTTATCTTTTTTTCAACCATATATCCTCAAATTTTAGCTGATTTATATTCTTTTTCGTCACCAATCTCAGACAACACTTATAAAGCTTTCTGTTATTTAGCATTCAATAGTAGTAAAATTTATATATGAGTTTTATTCTATAACTCTTGAATAGATCATGAATAATGGTCTATCACCTCTTTTTCCCAAGCAGATACCCGCAAGGGTGTTTGCTCTGGGTTTTTTTAGAATTTGATTATTCCCTTAAACTTTTTTCTTTTACGTTTTCGAGAAACAAATAAAGTGATAACAATACCAACCAGAATCCCTGCAAATAAGAATGAAACTGCGCGCGTATCCATTCCTCCAAAATTAAAGGAAGGTAATGAGAATGAAAATCTTCCATCTTTGAAGTAAACATCAAGATTACTTAGTTCTAATCCATACTCTGAGTAAACAAGAGATAAGTATCTTTCAGTATCTTTTAGAGAATTAGCATATTCATAGTAAGAATAACCCAATATTGGGAAAACACTTTTGCTATTCTCTTTTATAATCACTTTTTTAGCAGCAGTTATCTTTCTTTTTAATAAAGAATCAATCTGATTTTCGCTTACACCTATGCTGCTTAAAATAACATTGATATCCGCTTTTGTTTTAGATGCCTTAAATAAACAAAGTTCGTAATCTTTGTTGTCAATATATTTTCTTATAAGCTCAATATCTTCATCTACTCCCCCAAGAACATTTGGCAAAAACAAAGATACATAACTGTGAAGTTCGTTAACTTCTGTTAATCTGTTCAAACAAGATGTTTCAAGATTAGCAAGTTTTATCTTTTTTTCATTCATATCAAAGAATTTTGACCACATAAAAGCACTATTCGCTCTTTCGACAGCGTAACTTAATGCGTTTAATGAACCAGTTTTAAGAGCTTCCTGAATATTTTTTTCAGCATCCATAATTCTCTCTTTGATTATCATATATGCTTCAAGATCGCTTAGATATTTTTTGCTTTCTTTATTTATTTGTTCATCCAATTCGTTAAGATATCCGCTTGTTGAGTTGGATATTGCTAAAATTTCCTCTTTACCATATTCTTTTACAAGATACTCAAATTCTCTATACCTAACATTTGAACCAAAGCACTGGCTGGCACCAGAGTAGTATTTTTCTTTATCCATGAATGTCTGCCCTTTCATGTAAAACTCAGAAGCAGATCTTTCAATTTCAAGAGCAGGGTCTGGAATCGCTTTGCCTTCTTTGTAAATATAATTTAACGTCTTTTTTAATGTATTCATGCTTTGATTGCACATGCCTTCTGCAACAGACCTCATGATTGTTTGATATTTTGGATTAATGGATATGTTTTGAGCATATATTTTTTCTTGACCTGTAAAATGATAAAGTGCATCATCAAGATCCGATACTTCTATAACTTCGATTCCTTTATTTCTTCCATATTCAATTAAATCAACACCTTCTTCGATAGAACCGTATGGAATCAAAACTTTCTTTATTTTACCAATCGAAGCAGAGTCTATTTTATCTTTTATTCTTCCAACAGGGCCTATAACTCCGCCGGAATTTATTGTTCCAGTAATCGTAGTCTCATTATCAATAACTTCATTGCTCAATAGAGCAGTTGTTAATATCGTTGCGGCAGCACCTGCACTTGGTCCGCCAACAATAGAACTGCTAGCTTTGATAGTATAGAAGAAATCATAGTCTTCACAATCAACTTCAGTATAATCGCAAGCAACATCCCTTGCTAATCTTGTTGAGAATTGTAAATCTAACTGAGATAATGGTTGAGATTCAATATAAACTCTTCCGTAACCAGGAGAAACCGCAAGATATAAATCCGCCAAGCGGCCTTCGTAAGTTCCATTTTGTTCAGAAACAGCAAGAATTTTCATACTCCCGCTATCGGCATAAACAATAGGCAAAATCAACAACAATGCCATTAAAAGTTTTAATTTCATAACCTAAACCTTATTCTAAAATTTCTAACACGCCTTCTCCTCGTCATGTAGCTTTTTAGTCCATGTCTATCTGTTCTGTGTTCATATATCTTCCAAATACCAAATCCAATTAAAAGTAGTCCGAAAACAATCCATGAAATAACTGTGATCTTAACAATGCTTGAACCATCGCCTTCTTCCTCTTCTTCAGGCTCTTCCTCAACTTCTTCCTCTGGTTCTTCTTCTACTTCTTCTTCAGGCTCTTCAACAACTAACTCAGAATCAACATCTATTCTTGTTTTTCCACCTTCATTTCCAGCCATGTCAACAGCAGCAACATAATACTTTGTTCTGCTTTGATCCGGATCCATCCAGATTTTAGCGCTCGTGGAATCAATTAATTCATCCTGGTCATCATAAATATTATAGTAAGAAATCTCGTTTTCATCGTCTGCAGAGTCCCATTCTAACTGAACCTTTCCTCCGGTTATAGAGTAGTTTTCATTTTTTATTTTAGTTGGGTCTGTGATATCGTATTCAAAGGTAATAATATAAAAAGAACTCATTTCATTATTAAATTCATCTTCACATTTGATGTAGATTGGATTACTTCCTTCTGTTATCAAAGGAAGAGTAACTTTGTGATCTTTTTTTGCAGTCTCTTCAATTAGAATTATGCCATCTGAACTTGGAGAATAACCAAAAAGACAATAGGCTTCTTCATCAGTCTCGATATTAAGAATTTTTTTGTTTGATATTATTTCATCATCTGTTTCTATTTCTGGAGAATCAGTATCAGACGAAAGAGAGACTGTTTCTTCAACAGAATTATTTGCTTGGTCAAATACAACCATCTTATATTCATAATCATTTCCTGCGAGAAACGAGGAATCTTGATAAAGATCTGTTAGGTGAGCTCCTGTAATTTTGTGATGAGTTAATAATACTCCGTCTCGGTACAAAGAAAAGCTGCCAAGTCCTGCATTATCATCCAATGTCCAAGTTATTAGAAGATATCCAACTGCAGTTGGTTTAACATTAAAAGAAGTCACAACAGGGGGTTCACTATCCAACGCCGCAACAAGCGGTATAAGCATTAAAAACACCAGTATAAGACTTTTCATCCTTTGCCCCCAGGTTGTACTATATATAGGTGGTATTTAAATATTTCGTTGTTTCACCACTTTAGAATAGGACTCTTATTAGAGGTCCAGTCACAAAGACTTCTAGAAGCGCAGAGAGCAGGATTACGGCGAAAGAGACTAGTAGAAGCAGTGTAGCGTCCTTTACAACGTTTTTAAAGCGTTTACTTCCTACCTTTTCTTTAATAACTGCTTTGGATATTACTCCTCCTGCTATTGCTGCTAACAAGAATCCAGCAACTTCAGGTATTGCATATATTGAGAATATCCCTAAAATCGTTAAAATCTCTTGAAGACTCTTTCCAAGTTGTTGCGTAACAAACAATATGAATGTTGAGAATATGCTCGCATTCAAAACTATAAGGAATATTGCGCCGATTCCATAGAAGAATGATAAAACAAATGCGATTATGCTCACACCCATATTACTTATTGCAATTCCAGCGAATTTATTTAATTTTGATTGATCGGTTTGCAAGAAATTGTCAATAAGAGTTTCGTTTATCCCTTGATTTTCAAGAAAGTTTTGCTGATAACTAATAACATTTTCATAACCTCCTGTAAACCCCAAGATAAAATAACCTAAAAAAACACCAATAAACAAGAAAAGCAAGACCTCAATTATGACTTTATGATTTTTAACGAATTTTTTTACTCCATACCTTCCTTCTTTGTCTTCTTCAAGTGAAATTAGTTTGATTGCAGAAGGAACTAACAGAAGAGTTATGAAAAAAATCATTGTTAATGAAATATTTTGAGGAAAAAATATTGATGCAGTCCCATATCCAATAAAAACATAAAGTAATCCAAGAAAAAATGAATAAAACTTTCTTTTCCCAAGTTTATTTAGAAACTCTTCAAGTACCATTATCTTCTCTGTTCAATATAAGTATCCATGTCGCCTTTTTTTGTTTTTCTCCATCCGAAAACATAAAGTAATGTTGCTACTACTGCTAATGGCAGTAAGAAGCTCCAATTAAGTGTGTCAACAAAGTCTGTGAATGCTGCCCATGCCTTACCTACACCAAATCCGCTTACCTGTTCTGTTGCACTGACCTCTTCTACGACTTCTTCTGGCTCTTGACCAACACATTTACCATTATTACACTGCGTCCCCTCTCCGCACTGATTGTCTTTGTAACACTCAGCAACATCGCAGTCAGAATAACAGCTATCTTCTTCATCTATCTGGCAGATTCCATCTCCACAGTAGGCTTGGATTATTCCTGTTGTTGTTAATGGTTGAATCTCTTCTGTATTTGGTCTGCTATCTCTACTATTGCCGCGACTACTGCTTTGTTGCGTTGAACAACCGCTTGTATCAATAGTACATGTTGATGAGCATGAAGTAGATCCTTGATTAAATCCGTAATCAGAACACGTTAAGCTAACAGATCCATCGCATTCTTCGGCTCCGTTTACGATTCCATCTCCACAGTATGGTCCAAGTACATCTAGATTTTCTGTTCCTGAATATGAATCCAATGCTGAAACAACTTCAGCAGTTATTGGGTATAATCCAGGCTGATCAGGAACTATTATTTGATATGAAAAGTCTCCTGTTTGATTGTTGATTATAACTGTTGTGTTCTGAGTTATTAGGTATAGGTTAATTGTGTTTTCAGCGATTAATGAGCCGTCGTCCATTAGCACATTTCCTGTTATGTTTACAGTATTTGTTAGGTTTGCTGAGCTGTTAGAAGCTTGTACTGGATTTGGAGCTAAACTAAGCGTTATATCATAATTAAATCTTACTCTGAATTGAATTACTTCTGTTGTTCCTTGTCCTAGAAGATCTTCAGCATAAACTCTTACTGTGTAATTTCCGGTTTGTGAACTTAGTGTTGTTTGATATGATTGAGTTTGAGTTATGTTGCTGTTAGGGTCTATTACTTCAACAACTATGCTTGCCGGATCAACACCAACGCCTGCGTCTGTTGCAGCGTAAGTTATATTTACTAAAGCCCCTCTGTTAACAACACCAATTGGATCTATGAAAATATTTGGTCCTTGTGTATCTACTAATAACGCTCTTGTTTCTGATGTTGCACTTAACGGAACCAAGTCATCACAGGTTACGTTCCAATTGTATGTTCCATCCGGCAATGATGTTGAATATGTTTCCTCAACACCGCTTGTAGCAGTTATATTTGTTGGGTTATTGTTTAATAGTATTTGACAAGCTAATTGCGGAGCAAAATTATCGCTTGTGACGAATCTAAAGTCAATATTTGAATTACTTGTTAGATAATTTGTTGTTGGTGATGTAAGATTTATGTTTGGAGGGGTTCTGTCTATTATGCTTGTCGCACTTTGATTAATAACCTCTCCTCCGTTATTGAAAACTTCAAAATAATAGCAAATATCTCCTTCTGCCCAACTAGCTAAGTCAAAGTTTTCAGAACAAAGATCGTTTTGGCAAGTTAATTCTGTTTGATTGTATATCCTGTAACTTGTATTTGTTTGATTATCGAATATTAAATCACAATTTGATAAGTATAGATCTGCATTTGAAACTCCTGTTTCAGGATCTGTTGTATTAACTCCAAATAATTCTAATCCACCAAAGATGTATGAGTTATCGGCAGGAACTAGGTAATTGATTATTGCAGGAGTATCGTCATTCATTACTAAGAGTTGTATTTGATTTACCTGAGAATCTCCATTTGTATCAACTGTTTGAATTGTCCAGTTGTATAATTGATTGCTGTTAACATTATCTGCGCTAGCATCAAAACCAAAGTTTTGTGATCCCCAGTTGCTTATTGCTGCGATGCTTGTGTAATAGTTTAAGGGATTAGCAATTATAGATGCCCAGTCCACAGGAGTTATTACAGATTGTAGATTAAATCCAGTGTATCCGATAGAAATATTGTTTATTGATTCAGTGCTTGACAAGTCATTTGCTATGTTTATTGTTATGTTTACAGAGTTTGTTTCGTAAACAGGAGAGTATCCAACAAAAGAAGTTGTGGTGATGTGAGCAGCAAAGCTTATCGGAACCAAGAATAAAGTCAATATCAAATATAGTAGTCCTCTTTTGCCCATGTTATACCCGCCGTCACTGAATAGTCATATAATTTAAAACTAGTATATAAATGTTACTATTTAGTATACTGGTATATAAGAACTATACTGCAACGTCTTTCTTCTGTTTTGTAGGGCAATTAGGATTTAAGAACAGCTGCTAATGTTAGAGATAGTAATTTCTTCATTTTTTCTTGGTTGTTTTTTTCTTGGTGACCTTTTTAGTTGTTTTCTTTTTTGCGGTCTTTTTCTTGGTGGGCGCTTTCCCTTCTCTTACTGTTCCATCTAATTTCATCATGAATCTACATTTAGGATAGTTTTCGCAACCGTAAAACTTGCCGTAAAAGCTCTGTTTCAATACGAACTTACCACCACAACTAGGACACGTCATTTTTGATTCCGGCAAAGCAGGAACTTCTTTCTCTAATTCCTTTTTAGTGGGACAGTCTTCATTGATACACATTTCCTGGGGCCTTCTCCGAGCTTTAATGATTTTAACTTTCGGGAAACCACACGTATCACATTCCTTTCGGGCAGGAACGACCAACGCATTGGAAGGAAGCTTAAAAGTATTGTCGCAAGCAGGATATTTGTCGCATGCAATAAACATGCCATACTTTCCTCGTCTAATTTGTAAGTCGCCTTCTTTACATTTGTTGCACTTGCCAACAAAACTTAATTCATTACGCGTTTCAATTGTTGCTTTGTATAATTCTTCACCGATAACTTTTTCATTTTTCTTAAATTTTTCAAGAGTTTTCGTTAAAATTACTTTTGCTTCATCTAAAACTTCTTCTTCTTCCTTCTTTCCTTCTCTAATCTCTTCCATTTTGAGCTCAATGTCTCTTGTTAATTTTTCATCAAGAATTTCTGGAGCATATTTTTCAAGAGTTCCAACAACACGAATACCTAATTCAGTAGCTTCAATAGATCTTTCATTTACATATCCTCTATGATATAGGGCATCAACAATAGCTGCTCTTGTTGATTTTGTTCCTAAACCGCGCTTTTCTAATTCTTTAATAATAGAAGCTTGTGTAAATCTTTTTGGAGGGGCGGTTTCTTTATCTAACATCTCTGTTTTCTTAACTTTAATTTCTTCTCCTTTTGAAACATTCGGAAGTTCTTCTTCTTTGAATGTAGCATATGGCGAATAAAGATCGTGCCATCCTTTGATTAATGTAATTGTTCCTTTTGAGATAAAATTTTCATCATTAACATCAATTATTAATTTAGCAGTTTCTCTAACTGCTTCTTCACCGAATGTAGCAACAAATCTTTTTACAATTAAATCAAATATTTTTTCTTCATCAGAATCTAATGATTTTGGAACTTGTCCTGTAGGATAGATTGCAGGATGGGCAGGATCTGTTTTCTTTCCTTCATTAGGAATCATTTTTCCTGCTAAAACTTTGCTTGCGATTACAGAAAATTTGTCGGATTTTGCTAATTGTTGCATTATTTTATTTAAACCCAATTCTTTTGGAAGTTTTTGAGAACTTGTTCTAGGATATGAGATATAACCATCAGTGTAAAGACTTTGCGCAGCAGCTAACGTACCTTTAGGAGCAATTCCAAAAACTCTGTATGCTTCAATCTGCAAACTTGTTAAGTCAAATGGATAGGGTGGTTTCTGATTAAATTTTTTCTTATCAATATCTTTTACTTTTGCATCCTTCCCTTGAACTTTTTCATAAATCTTAGCAGCTTCATCTTTTTTCCAGAATTTTTCTGTTTCATGCATCGCATTTATTATTTTTTTCTGAGCTTCGCCTTCTAAAGTTATCTGCCAGAACGGAACAGGTATAAACGCTTTGATTTCTCTTTCTCTATCAACAATTATTTTCAATGCAGGACCTTGAACTCTGCCAGAACTCATAACGCGAAAAGCGCCAGTAGATTTTATAGATAAAGTTAGTGCTCTGCTTAAATTAATTCCATACATCCAATCAAGAAAATGTCTTGTTTCTCCTGCAAAAGCCTGTCCCCAATCAAGTTCTTCTGATTTTCCTTCATATGCTTTGGTTAAATCGTCTTTTGTTAATGTTGAGAATTTCATTCTATGCGCTGTTTCTTTTCCACAAAGAAAACGAACAACATTCCACCCTATAACTTCTCCTTCGATATCATAGTCTGTTGCAACAGTAAACTCGTCTGCTCCTTTTGCTAATTTTTTTAGAACATTTGCATATTTTTTTGTAAATGCTGCTTTTTTTTCAGAATTTGGAACCCACATTATATCAAAAATAGGGTAAGACCATCCTTTTTTCTTATCTTTTTCAGCAACAGTAAACAGATGACCGACAGCACATCCTACAATTATATCTCGGTTTCCATGTGTTATTTCATAGTATGGAACTCCTTTCTCTCCTTTCTTTATAGCCTTTCCAGAGGCAAGAGCATCTGCTATTTTCTTTGCTGCATTTGGCTTTTCCGTTATAATTAGTTCATAGGGCATGGGTGTGATAATATATATGCACTTTAAAAGTTTAGCTGTTTTTCACGAAAAGTTTAAATACGCTGTTTATTTAAATAGCTAAAAAGAGGTGCAAACCTTAAAAGGGGGTGTTAACATGGCTAAACAAGGTCAACTTACAAATTGGGCGTTTATCGTCGGTGCTTTGTTAGCAATTATCATGGGTCTAGGCGCAGCTGCAGGAGCAGGTTTCGCTAATAACGCATGGTTAATTCTACTATTGGTTGTTTTAGGACTTGTAGTTGGATTTGCTAATATAACAAAGAAAGAAGTAGGTGGCTTTTTACTTGCAGTAGTTGCATTAGTTCTTGTTGGTTCAGCAGGAATCGCTACAATAAACACACTAATTCCATTTGTTGGGAGTTTCTTAGCAGAAACAATCAATAGATTTATCGTGTTTGTAGCACCAGCAGCTTTAGTTGTTGCAGTAAGAAGTGCATGGAATTTAGCAGAGGCTAAATAAGAATTTTTTTATTTTTTTTATTTTTTTATCCTACGTTATTATATTCTGCAGGAAGTCTACAATTATTTACAGGAACAAAAGAAGCTCTTTGGTTTTCACATGCAACTTCACGACCGTCAACTTCTTCTATTGGTAGAACTTCAAACTTACTTACGTATCCTAGCTCTTTAACTAGGTCAGCGTAGATAAGTATATATGATCTTGCTGTGCCTTTAAGCAGACTGTCTGTTTTTTTGATGTATCTTGTTTCATTTACGCCATGTATTCTGAACCAAAGACCAGAGAGTGTGCCTGGAGCACCAGAACCAATTGTTAGTTCAAATGATGCTTTTTCTTTGTTTAGCCAGTAGCATCCACCATATGCAATTGCAGAATATCTGCATTTTTTGTAGAGCTCTGGAATAGCTTCATCAACTTCAATTACTTCTTCTGTAACATTTTCTATTACTTCTTCTTCCACGGGTTCTTCAATAGGCATTTCTTCAATTTCTTCTTCACTAAGAATTTCTTCTACTCTTGGTAGCTCTTCTTCTTGAACATCTTCAGAATCAGTTTCGTTATTAGAAACCTCGTAAGAAACTTCAGTATTATTGCCACATCCTGCAATTAATATCAATGCTATCAATAAAAACAGTGATTTTTTCATAATAATTGGATTTATAATAAATAATATTTAAAGTTTTTGCTTCCAAAACCTTTAAATAGGATGATTCACCAACTATTCATAGGCAAAAGAGGTGATTATTTTAGAACATATTAAATGGTTTAAGGATATTGGAAAAGAGGATATCCCTTCTGTAGGTGGCAAGGGGGCCAATCTTGGTGAGATGTATAACATAGGTTTGCCAGTTCCAGATGGTTTTTTTGTAACAGCGCAGACATACAAAGAATTTATTGAAAAAACAAAAATTAAAGACAAAATAACAGAGATTCTTTCAGGTTTAGATGTTGAAAACACAGAAGAACTGCAAAAACGAGCAAATCAAGTTCAAAAATTAATTGTAGAAACACCAATCCCTCAAGACATCCGAGAAGATATTATAGAAGCTTATGAAGTTATGGGCACACACCATGATGTTGAAGCCGAAGCTAATCTGCCTTTTGTTGCGATTAGATCATCTGCAACTGCCGAAGACTTACCGACTGCTTCTTTTGCAGGACAGCAGGCAACTTTTTTAAATATTAAAGGAATGAGTGAGATTGTTAGTTCTGTTAGATTATGTTGGGCTTCTTTGTTTACAGCGCGCGCTGTTTATTACAGAGTGAAAAATGATTTTGAACATATGAAAGTTTTTATTTCTGTTGTTGTACAGAGAATGGTTGACTCTGACAAATCAGGGATAATGTTCTCTGTTAATCCTTCTACAAATAATCTTAATGAAATTGTGGTTGAAGCAGGATGGGGGCTTGGAGAAGCAGTCGTTTCCGGATCAATAAATCCCGATCTTTACATTGTTGATAAAGATTCTATGGAAATAAAGAAAAAAGAATTAAAAAAACAAGTTTGGGGGTTATTTAGAGATCCCGATACTGGAAAAAATGTAAAGAAAAATATTTCTGAGGAAGTAGAAGCAAAACAAGTTATTTCTGATGAACAAATTGTTTCATTAGCTGAACTAGCTAAAAAAATTGAAGAACATTATGGATCCCCTCAAGATATTGAATTTGCAGTTGAAAAAAATAAAATTTATATTGTACAATCAAGAGCAGTCACAACAATAAAAAAAGAAGAAAAGGTCGAGGATGTTGAAGAGCATGGCGAGGTTCTTGTGAAAGGAGAAACTGCTTCATCCGGCGTTGCATCTGGTCCTGTCAAATTAATAAAAGAAATGGAAGATTTGAAAAAGATAGAAAAAGGAGATGTGATGGTAACAAAGATGACAACTCCTGACATGGTTCCTATTATGCAGAAAGCAGCAGCAATTGTAACAGATGAAGGAGGAATGACCTGTCATGCTGCTATTGTTTCTCGTGAGCTGGGAATTCCGTGTATTGTTGGTACTGAAAATGGTACTCAAATTTTGAAAGAAGGAGAGATTATTACTGTTAATGCTACTCATGGAACTGTATTGAGAGGTGCTGTAAAGATTGAAGTTCCAAAAGAAGAAGTTAAAGAAACATCTGTTTGCGAGCCAGTTACAGCAACACAAGTCAAAGTTATAATGGATATTCCTGATGTTGCAGAAAAAGCTGCTTCTACAGGTGCGGATGGTGTTGGTTTAGTTAGATTAGAGATTATGATTGCAACAGGAGGAGTTCACCCTGCAGAATATATCAGACAAGACCGCGATGAAGATTATGTTAATCTATTAGCAGATGGAATTAGAAAGATTGCCAATGCATTCAAGGGCAAACCTGTTTGGGTTCGATGTAGCGATCTTCGTACAGATGAATATCGTAATTTACAAGGTGCAGATCAAGAACCAAATGAAACAGATCCTATGCTTGGATGGCATGCTATTCGTCGTTTATTAGACGAACCTAGAATTTTGAAAGCTGAATTTAAAGCTATCAAAAAATTAAAAGATGAAGGCGTTGATAATATAGGGGTTATGCTTCCTTTTGTTATAAGAGCAAGGGAAGTATCAAAAGCCAAAGAAATAATGAAGGAAGTTGGATTAGAAGGCGTTGAATTTGGGGTTATGATTGAAACTCCTGCATCATGCTGGGTTATTGAAGAGATAATCAAAGAAGGAATTGATTTTGTGAGCTTTGGAACAAATGATTTGACACAATTAACATTAGGTATAGATAGAAATAATCAAAGGATTGCACATTTATTTGATGAAATGCATCCTTCTGTTCTTGGTGAGATCGAGAAAGTCGTTGAAGTTTGCAAGAGGAATAATGTTAAGACCTCAATCTGCGGTCAGGCGGGCTCAAGACCAGAAATGGCTGAGTTTTTAGTTAAGATTGGTATTGATTCTATATCAGCAAACCCTGATGCGGTTCATCAGATAAGAGAAGTTGTTGCTCGCGAGGAAAAAAAGTTATTATTAGAAGCAGATAGAGAAGAACTAGGACAAAACTAAGATTTTCTTGCTTAAACTTTTATGTAAATAGTAATCAAATTCTTTTTCTATCTTTAATTTAGTGTTTTTAATTAGTTTTTTGTAGTCGATAAAGTCTGGGAACATTACAACTGCTTTTTTTGTAAGTTTTTTCTCTAATAATTGTAAAAAATTAAGATAAAGCTCTTCCAGGTTCTGTTTTTTTGTGTTTTTTCCGTATGGCAAGTCTGTAACAACATAATCTAACTTTCTTTTCAGCTTCAAAGCATTTTCTTGCTTAACTTCTCCTTTGATTTTATAATGTTTTAAGTTTATTTTAGTTCTGTTCACCATTATTCTATCTAAGTCATATCCAACCGGTTTTAATTTCATCAAACCAGCTTCAATTAAGATTCCACCTGATCCGCAGAACGGATCTATAAGCGAACCTTTCTCAATCCCAGTCAAATTAATAACGGCTTTTGCAAGTTTTGGATTTAAAGAAGAAGGATGAAGCTCTGGTCTTAAGTGCGCCTTTCTTTCCTGCCAATCCTTTTTAATGCTATGTTCCAATAAACAACAATAAACTTTTTTCTTTGTTATAAAAAAATTAATGAATGTTGTAGGATTTTTTAAGTAAACTTTAGGATTTTTTAGTTTATCATAAATTATTTCAGCAATTCTTTTTTCAAAAGACTGCGATCTCCAATTTCTGACATTCACACGAACAGCAAAATTTTTCTTATACACTTTATTCCAATTAAACTTCTTAACAGCAGATTCCAATTGTTTTGAACCACATTCAAAAAGAAACTTGTAAATTCCGTTCGTGTAAGATAATCTTTTATCTAACTTCTTATTAGTTTTCAAAATAAGGATATTATCATCTATTTTATACTCCTTAGCCTTTGTCAGAGCCAAAACTTCTTCCTTAGCTAATTCAAGGTCTTGTTTGGATATATTAAACAGCTTCATACGGTTAAATTCACGTTAAGTATATATAATATTTTGCAAAAATTTATATATTATTTTTGTTTTCTCTTCTTGAATGGGGGAATTAGCAGTAGAAACAATAGAGATGACAGATTCACCTAAAGCTTCAATTGATGACACATTTAATGATCCGGAATTAAAGATATTTGTACAGCCATTAATGTCTGGAGAAAAATGTGAAAGAGAAGTTAGACATGAAAAAGCATCAAGTCAACATTATTTAATAAGATTTATAACCAAGGAAAAAATTAGCGACCCTAAGAAAGCAGTACCATTAGGAATTTCTGTGATTGAATATGAAGGTGGAAAATTTAAAGATGTAAAACATAGCGAAGAGGTAGTAGGCACTTTAGAATGGGCATATGGTCGTTACTTAGAATTGGCAAAAGATTATCGTGAAAAATTGAATCCAGAAGAAGAAAAATAGCTTATTTCTTTTCAGTATGGAAAGGTATTTAAAGAGTGATTTCATTTTTTAGGTTATGAGGGGTAGACCAGTCAAATCACCGATAAGACAGAACATTATTGAGATTCTACATTTTATCAAAAGAGGATATGGCTACGAGATATACAAAATTTATATTCAAGTCTTCCCAAAAGTTACAATGCGTTCTATTTACTATCATCTGAAGAAAGGAACGTCCTTAGATGAATTTAAGATTGAAAAGATAGAAAAGACTAAAGGAGATTTTTCCTGGGGAAGCGAAGTAGAAAAAAAGATTTATACATTAGGACCAAACGCAAAACCAAAAGCTGACCCGAGAGTAAAAGAGGTACTAAAGAAAAATGCCTCATAGAAAATTAAAGCAAAGGAAACATCTCACATTAAGAAGAGATCTTGGTTTGATCCATGCAACAGCAGCAGGAGTAGGAATAATTCTTGGAGCAGGAATATATGTTTTAATTGGAATCGCAGCAGGCATTGCAGGACCTGCTCTATGGATGTCTTTTTTATTGGCTGCACTAGTCGCTGTTTTTACTGGCCTAAGCTACGCAGAGCTTTGTTCGTTATTTCCAAAAGATGCAGGCGAATATGTTTATACAGAAAATGCATTTGGTAAAAAACTCGCGTTTATTATTGGATATGGAGTCGTAATTGGAGGAATTGTTACTGCTGCCGCAGTATCTCTCGGGTTTGCGGGATATTTCTCACAGATGTTTGGAATTTCAAATACAGTTCTCATCGCGATAGGAATCATCGTTCTGTTTTCTATAATAAATTTCCGGGGAATAAAGCAATCTGCAGAATTAAATATTATTTTTACAGCAGCAGAAACATTCGGTCTTTTGATGATTATATTTTTAGCTCGTAAATTTATCGGTTCTGTTGATTATTTCGCAATGCCAAATGGTTTTGAAGGGATCATAAGTGCTGCCGCCCTGATATTTTTTGCGTTTATAGGTTTTGAAGCTGTTGTAAAGCTTTCAGAAGAGACAAAGAATCCAACAAAAACAATTCCAAGAGCGTTGATGTTATCAATCATAATTTCGACCATACTCTATTGTCTTGTTGCAGTTTCTGTTGTTAGTGTTTTGGACTGGCAGGTCATAGCACAGTCAAGTGCTCCTTTAGCGGATGTTGCAGCCGCGGTTCTTGGAAGCAAAGCATTTGTGATCCTTGCCGTAATTGCATTGATATCAACAGCGAATACGGTTTTGATTGACCTAATTGCAACATCAAGAACTCTTTATGGGATTTCTTTTAATTATCGTTTGTTAAGACCTTTCTCAATGGTGCATGAAAAGACAAGAACACCTTCAAATGCGATTTGGTTCATAATGGTTGCAGCAATCTTATTTACTTTTATTGGAGATATTGGAATGGTTGCAGGAATAACCAATTTCAGCATATTTATCACATTCATAATAATTAACGCAGCTTTGATACGTTTAAGATATTCAAAACCAAACCTAAAAAGACCATTTAGGGTTCCTTTAAATATCGGGAGGTTCCCAGTTCTACCTTTACTTGGAATTATTTATTCTGTTTTCTTAATGATTAATTTAGAATCGATAGCAATTCTTGGGGGATTAGGTTTATTCGGGTTAGGATTCGTAATTTATTATGTTTTGAATAAATTTAATTAAATCTTCTTCATAAAACCGATCAGGGCCATTGCTTCTCTTTTTGTTAAGAATGATTTTCCAAGCAAACGTTTCCAGACCTTAATCTGGGTTTCTTTTTTCCCTTCTGTAGCAAATTCCATCTTCTTCATTTTCTCTTTAAGAACTTTCATAATCTGATCTTTTTCATTTTTTGTTGCGTATCGTATATGATCTACCTGAGATTTTCCTTTAAATATTTCATAGAACAGAATAGCACAGGATTGTGCAAGGTTTAATGTAGGATATTTTTTAGATGCAGGAATAGATACAATAAAATCACACATCCTAATCTCTTTATTAGTCAAACCTTTGTCTTCGCGACCTATCAATAGAGCCATCTTTGGTTTTACTTTTAATTCAGAAGGTATTATTGGGACCCGAGATATATTGTGGTCACGCCCAATCTTTGCAGTTGTTCCAACTAAATGATCAAATTTTTTTAAGTAGTCAAAATCTTTTATTTTTGCTTTTTTTAGTATATTTGAACCATGCTTAGACATTTTTATTGCATCAGAAGCATGAATATCGCATTTTGGATTGATAATTACTAAATCCTTTAAATCAAAATTAGCCATAACTCTGCAAACAGAACCAATATTACCTGGATACGCAGGTTCGATTAAAACTACTGAAACCATTTTATACAAAACCAGCTAATATATTTATTATAATCACAAGTAAAAAGAAGAAACTCACTCTTTTCCAGATCTTTTCAGCCTTTTTTTCATCTTTTGTTATTTTTTCTAGGGCTACTTTTAACATTCTTCCGCCATCAATCGGCCCTAAAGGGAGCAGATTAAACAAGCCAATACCTATGTTAAGAACATATAGCCAATAAAATAAGCCTACAACCCACATAAATACATTAGAGAAAACCCCGCTATAACTTTGCTTTATGCTTATACCAATATAGGGAATTGTTTTATTTTGAGGGGCAGTACCTAATGTCACAAAATATTCATTTTCTTCAGTTCCTACTTTTATCTGATCTCCAGGAGATTTATTAATGAGAATTTTTGTTAGACCAAAAGTATTTTCAATTTCAGCACCATCCAAACTATTAATCACTTCTCCGCTAATCATACCAGATTCTTCTGCAGGTGAACTTCCATTCACTTTTAAGAAATCAACAACTTCTACTCCATCAAAATTTACATACGCGTTCATTACAGGAGCAAAAATAACTAAAGATATCAATAGCGATAAAATCCCAAGAACAATATTAGAGAAAGGACCTGCAGCAAAAACAGAAAGCTGCGCTTTCGCAGATTTTTTAACCATCTGTTTTTCATCAGGCTCAACAAATGCAGCAGGAAGAACAGGAACTAACACCGCTAAGAATGCAAATCCGCTTGATTTAAGTTTAATGTCATTTAATCTTGCTAGGACTCCGTGAGAAAATTCGTGAACAACCGCCAAGATGAATATAGAGATAATCCAGTAAAAGAAAGGAACAAAGAAACCGCCTTTGACTTTGAAAGGGAGTACCAATGCAACGCCTGTTGCTGCATCAGGAATAAGAAATATTTTGAGTAGATTGTATACAAGCATTACAGAAATCAAGCCCATTCCTATGAATCCTACAACAATCCCAACATACCCCGCATATTTTGTAAAGCGAGGCCATCTTTTTGCGAAAGAATTCATCGCGTTTATGCCTAATTTTGTTTTGTACAGAACAAAATAAAGAATAGGGAAGATTATCTTCTGGATTTCTATCTTTTTTCTGTTTTTTAATAGAAAAAGAGTAAGAGTAAAAAGAAAAATTATTGCAAATAATGATTCTAAGTCCATCTTATTTCTTTCTTACAGGTCTTAATGCTTTAGATCCACATTTTCTGCAGCTGATTTTTCCTGCAATAACCATTAAATTTGTTGCTCGTATCTTGCTTTTGCATTTACGGCAAACAAAAATGTTTTTTAAGTTTCTTGCTTCAGCTTCTGGAAATCTTGCCATTATTCTGCTCCTTTTATCTGCTTCATAATCCTCTGATCTAGGATTTCCCAGTACAGAGCAGTTGCCCCTTCAACAACCTCTCCTTTTAGTTCGTCAGGGATAGTAAGATCAAATGTCTCGTATGTTTCTGAGTCCATCACATTTGCAGTATTGCCCGAGATAGACAGTACTTGTGCAGTCTTTTTCTCTATTATTGGAACATCAACAGACCCGTGAGGCATTACAATGTCTCTCTTCTTTCCATCGATAAGACCCATTGCAACGATTCTGAACTTTGCGTGACCGTGTTTTCCAGGCCTTGAAACGTCAACAGAGTTGACTCTACAGGCAGCACCATCAATCATCATATAACTGCCAGATTTTATTGAACTAACATCAGCAACTTTTGTATCAGCCATAATAAACAACCTCTTCTCATTGATTTTACGCTTTATAAGCAGTATTGAGCATAATTTATAAAGATTTTGGTATATTTAACTAATGGCAACTTTAATAAACGATTAAATTGGAAATATGATAATAACGGGATTTTTACAGGTTGTATATCTATGGATTATAAAGAAAAACTTAAACAAAACATAACAAACATCGATGAACTGAAAGAACATATTAAATTAACTAAGAAAGAGGAGAGCCTTCTTAAACAAGTAACAAAGATACATCCTCTTAGCATTACCAGGCATTATCTTTCTTTAATAAATAAAGATTATAAAAAGGATCCAATAAGAAAGCTGATGATTCCTTCTAAAAAAGAGCTCGATGAAACAGGATTATACGACCCATGCGATGAAAAAAGAAACGTAAAAACCTCTGGATTGCAGCACAAATATAATCAAACAGCATTGATTCTATCTACTAATAGATGTGCAGCCTACTGCAGATTCTGTTTTAGAAAAAGGCTTGTGGGAGTGCCTAATAAAGAAATATTAAATAGATTTGACAGTGCAGTTAAGTACATAAAAAAGCACAAAGAGATAAACAATGTTCTGATAAGTGGAGGAGACCCTTTAATTCTGCCCACAGAGATAATAGAAAAATTTCTGAAAAAACTTTCTTCAATAAGTCATTTAAATTTTATAAGATTTGGATCAAGAGTTCCTGTCACTTTCCCAGATCGAATAGTGGATGATCCTTCTTTGCTAAAGGTTTTTAAAAAATATTCCGTAAAGAATAAAAGAATACGTATTATAACTCATTTTAATCATCCTAGAGAAATTACTGAAAAATCAATCAAAGCAATAGATCAGCTTATGCACGCAAATGTTATTGTTGGAAACCAAACAGTTCTCCTTAAAGGAGTTAATGATAGTTCTGTTGTTTTGGCAGAATTGCTTAACAAATTAACTTCGATTGGTGTGCGTCCTTATTATGTATTCCAATGCAGACCAGTCAAAAGAGTTAAAGGACATTTTCAAGTTCCATTACATAAAGGTTATAACATAGTTGAAAGTGCGAAAAAAAAATTAAATGGTCTTGGTAAGGGATTTAGATTTATTATGTCCCATAAAACTGGAAAGATAGAAATTGTCGGAGTTCTTAATGATGAGATGTACTTCAAATACCACCAGGCAAGAAGCAAAAAAGATCTTGGCAGATTATTTAAGAAGAAGATTGATAAAAAATTAACTTGGCTTAATTGAAATTACCTGCTTTTCTTGACACCAATTCTTGGACAATATTTAGATATGGGACATTTGCTACACCAAGGAGAGATTGGCTGGCAAGTTTCTCGTCCGAATTGAACAAATACCGCATTAAAATCCATTTTATATTTATCTGGGATAATCTTGTTTAGTTTTTCTTCTGTTTTTTCAGGAGTTTTTGTTCTTACCCATCCAAGTCTATTAGGTATTCGATGAACATGAGTATCGACAGGTATAACACAATGACCAAACGCAAAACAAAGAACAATATTTGCTGTTTTAGGTCCGATTCCTTTTATGCTCATCAGTTCTTCTTTTTTATCAGGAACTTTTCCTTTGAATCTTTTAATTATTTCATTCGATACGTGCTGCAATGTCCTTGCTTTCTTTTTGTAGTGGCCTGAACTGAATATTATTTTTTCTAATTTTTTTATGGGAAGCGCAATAATTTCCTTAGGAGTTTTTGCAACTTTGAATAATGCTTTTGAAACCTTTTCTGTATTTTCATCTCGTGCTCTTAAACTTAATAAACACGAAATTAATATTTTAAAAGCTTCGGGATTTGATCTCATCCGGTTTAAAGTAGTCTTTGAAGTAGAAGGATACTCTTTCAGTAGAATCTTGATTATTCTTTCTATTTTGTTCATAGAACCCCCGAATTAAAATGCGCCGACCGGGATTCGAACCCGGATAGTCGGCTTGGAAGGCCGAAGTCATAGCCATTAGACCATCGGCGCGCATAAAAATATTACTTTTAAGACATTTATATATTTAACTGTCTTTTCAAGTTATTTATAAACTGCTCGAAATCACGCTTTTTAATGACTGCTCCGCAAGCATATTCGTGTCCTCCTCCGCGTCCTTCAATACCTACCAGAGCATTTTTCAGCCGTCCAGATATCGGAACAGTCCCGGATCTTAGAGAACATTTCATCTCTCCTTCTTTTTCTCTTGCGATTATTATGATCTTGTCAGGATACTTATACAAAAATTCATTTGAGAGTTCACCAGAGAAACTCATCCTTGATTCTTCGTATGGAAAAACAAATACCTTGTCATCTGTAACCTTTTTTTCTGCCTCTTGCAGCAATTCTTGATATTTTCTGTATACTTTCTTATACTTTTTATGGATAAAACTTCCTTGTGTTGTTGTTTGATCCAGAATTTCTTCGGGGCCATTAATTCGAGTCATAACTTTTACAGATCTCATAGCATCTTGAGTTTTCCCTTTCAAAATAAAATTGAAAATTCTTGCAAGCTCACCTATTTTTGTTTCAAACAGAGCTTTTTCTGGTTTTTTTACTGTTGGAGGTAATAATGAAGGATATTTTTTAGAAAATTCCTCTGTTTCTTTTGACAGGTTCCAATCTCCTATAATTCCTGCAGCAGCAATCCATAAATCCTGCTTAACAACATTATAGCAGATTGCAGAAACAGGAGAACCATCTTTTTCATTGTCCAATCTTGGATTAAACTGTTTTACATTATTAATTTTTTCAGAACCAGGGTGATGATCAATCCAAATAATCGGCGTTTTAACAAGATCAACAAATTCCTGCGAGAGACCAGCCAGATCTAGAACGAATATTTTGTCTGGCTTATATTCTTCTACTTTTCTTACAAATTTTTCATCAACACGAGGATCGGATTTTACTATTATTCCGTGTCCTTCCCGTACATATCTGTATAATAATAAAAAAGAAGCTAAACCGTCAGAATCGTCATGAAAGAAAAACAAAGGATTTTTACAATTGTCCAATTCTTCCCTTATTTGTTTTATTTTATCTTCGCTTAACATTTTAACCTAGATAAAAAAATATGAATAAATTATATAAATTAATATTCATATAAAAAGCTTTCCACTAGACATGCCCACAAAAGCTTTATATTAAAGCTAGATATACTCATTATATGGCAACAGGGGGAAAGTATTATGATTGTACACGCTGTAAGGGGGCAGATTTAGTGTGCGGCAGGCCTTTTTGCCCGATTCTGTTAAGAGTGAATAGTTATAGTAAAACAAAGAAGAAGATTAAAGAGAATTTCCAAGGCTCTGCTCCATCCGTCTTTGTTGGAAGGTTTGGATATCCAAAAATAAACCTTGGATTATTAAGCCCAGGTGAGATTGTTGAAGACGCTTCTCTATATGATGATCCAAGAAGATGGGCAGAAGAAAAATTTGAGCTCCAGAAAGTTGTGGATATTAGAACTTCTTTATTGAATTCAAGAATCAAGGTTGGAGTAAAAGATCAAAAAGATAGATTCCTCCAGATGAGCCAGGAAGCTGCAATGACTATAAAGCCTGTTGATGCAGAGATTAATCTTAAGAAAGTACCTTCGTTCAATGTCTCTTTTGATTCTGTTGGTATGCCAATGGGCCCATCAGCAAGACTAAAAAAAGCAAAACTAACTTCAAATCCCAAGGTTCACACAAAAGTTGACAAGGTTGTGTCAGATACAGACTTAAAATCAGGAAAAGCAATGGAATATCTTTACAAAAATGAGTTTGATGAGAACTTTTTATCAAGAATACTTAGTGTTGGTACATTGGGTGTTAAGAAAGACAGAAAATTAGTTCCGACAAGATGGGCAATAACCGCTGTTGATGATAGTTTAGCAAAGCATAAGATAGACGAGATAAAAGATTTTCAAAGCATAGATGAATACCAGCTTTTTATTGGTTCGAACATGGGAAATATTTATTTTATAATGCTATTTCCAGATGTCTGGTCCCATGAATTGTTTGAGATCTACCTCCCAAAATCAGCCTGGAACCCTTCAGATAAGCCAAAATACTGCACAGACCATGAATTTTATGAAGGCAGAAAAACATATGCAGAAAATTGTGTTGGAGGATACTATGCTGCGCGCCTGCCAGTTTTAAATTATCTTAAAAAGATAAGAAAGCAAGCAACAATATTATCTGTTCGATTCGAAACTCCAGAATACTGGGCAAGTCTGGGCGTTTGGGTTGTTAGAGAAGCAGCAAGAAGAACAATGAGCGCTCATCCAATGACTTTTGAGAGCAAAGAAAAGATGCTTGATTTTGTTAGTGATATTTGTTCAAAGAAATTTAAATACGATCTAAATCCTTTGTTTAAAGAAAGTAAATTGTTGGATAGGATGAAGAATCAGTTTAAGCTAACAAAGTTTGTTTAACGATACTGCCCTTGCAGTTCTTTAGGAAGCCTTGCTCTGCATCTTTTGTCTAGGTCCAAAACAACATTATTAAAACTTTTTTCAGGCGTCCTTTCTATTTCGTTTCTGTTTATCGCTAATAATGCTTTTTCTGACATAAAAGCCATCCCCAGGTATGCTAGACCTCTCGGATCTTTTGGTCCTTTCCATTCATACTTAACAAAATTTGAATCTTTTATTTCTTGGCGTCCTTCAATCATGTATTTGAAGAATTCAGAGCTATCAGCATCAAGATTAGAATCATCTCCGCTCACTCTCATTGGAGCTGATTCAGATCCCATTAATTCTGCTCTTACTTTTGCCATATTTTCATAAAATTCAGGGTTTCTTCTTCTTGAATCTGATGCGAGATTGAATAGGAACTGCAAATAATTCTTTTGATCTGGGCTTAAGCCAGGACTTCTAAGATCTATATCTCCGCTGTTTAGTATAAAGAAAGGAGAATCTCGCATAAATACCATTCCAGAGTCAAATGATGAACCTGCACTTGTTGGCATGCAATACATCACAACACCCTTTATCGCTCTTCTCATTCCTTCTCTGTTCTCAGTGCAGATCTCAAGACCGCCAGCTTTCTGGTTTGTATGGTCAAGAGGATAATGAGGAGAATAACCTTCTTTTTTAAGAAAACCGCCCCATTGTCTTAGAAAACCATCAATAGCGTCTGTAGTTTCTCTTACAGGACTTATCATAAATAAATCATTGTCTATCATTCTGTCGTTTAGAAATAGGATTTATTTAAATAGTTTACTTTGTCATTTATTTAGGACGATTTAAGTTCTCTTAAGAATCTCTCAATTGTTTTAGTGATGTGCTCTACTTGTGTTTTAAGAATTTTTGATGTTTCAAACAGAATATTTTCTGTTTCTCCTGTGTATTCTTCTGTTGAAGTTAGTTCTTTGCTCTCTATCTCCTTTTTCTTTTTAACGACTTGTTTCCATTTATCAAATAATTCTTTTACTCTCCCAGGAACTTGTTTTGGATTACAATTTAATAATTCAGTACACTTACCAAGAATATCTCCTTCTTTCTTATCAACAGCGTCTGTAGCCTTTCCAGCAGTAAATTCAATCCTCACAACTCCATCCTGAATTTTTGTTGTTCTTAGTATCTTGATTTCTTTGGCTTCTCCTGTTGCTTTTAAGTGTGTACCCCCGCAGGCCTCAACATCAAAGCCAGGAATGTTGATAACTCTTATTTGTTTTCCAGGAACAGCACCGCCTTGATATAATCTAAATCCGTATTCTGCTTCTGCTAGGTTCCTCTTCATAAACTCAGAATAGACCGGAAGATTCTCTTTTATTGTTTCGTTACAGACAGTTTCTATCTGTTCAATTTCTTCTTTGCTTAGATTATCGTAATGAGTTATGTCTAATCTGGCTTTTTTTAAGCTTTTAGAAGCGCCTGCCTGCCAGACATGCTCTCCAAGGACTTTTCTTGCGGATCCATTGATGATATGAGCTCCTGTGTGGTGCTGTGTTAATTGTAATCTTCTGTCAAAATCTATCTGCCCTTTAATCTTATCTCCTTCTTTGAATCCATTCTTAGGTACAGTATGAACAATAAATTCTCCTTGTTTGAAAACATCCTTGACTTCTTTTCCATTTAAAGAACCAGTGTCGTGAAGCTGACCTCCTGATGTAGGATAGAACGCTGTTTGGTCTAAGATTATGTGGTCTTTGTTAACTTTTTTAACTATGGCATCAAATTCCGTCAAACGAAAGTTATCAAAATAAAGAGCTTTTGTTCCCTCAACACCAGCAACATCCACGTCAACTTCTTTTTTTGTTGCTGTTTTCTGCTCAACCTGTTCGTGTCTTTCAGATACTAATCCGTAGAAATTATCTGGAACATTTATTTTTATTCCTTGTTTTTCAGCTTCTTCTTGAACATGTTCAGGAGTTATTCCCTGGCTGTCATACAATTCTATTAATTTTTCTTGATTTACATCACTTTTCAGAACATTCTTCAGAACATTCTCTGCCTTTTTCTTGCTTTCATAGTATTTTTCTTTTTCAATATCTAATATTTTTCCGACTCCTTCGATTGTTCCGATTAATTCAGGATATTGCGGTTTTAGGTATTCAGCATGCCACTTACAGACTTCTTTCAAATCAATATCCCATCCATACTTATCAATAAAAGACATGATTCTTCTGAAAATTATTCTTAGATTATACCCCCCTCCGACATTTGAAGGGAGGCCGCCGTCAGCAATTGAAAATAATAGAGTTCTTGTGTGTTCTGCGATTGAATATAATGCTGCAAGTGGCTGCACTTCTGCTTTTAAGTTATCAACAGGCATTTCTAATTTTTCAGCAACTCTTTCCCATGCTTTATTTATATCATCAACTTCATCCAGATTAAGCATAGGTGCGTAATGAACATACTTGTCCATCAGTTTTTCATTATATTTTATTTTTGTTAACTCTTTTAATTTTTTACAAACTGTTGGGAATATTGTTTCGTATATCTGTCCATGAGCATTTAGGAACCATGCAGCTCTTTCCTGGCCCATTCCCATATCAAGAACTTTTATGTCGAGTTCTTTGTTCCCTTTTTCTGTCTGCTCAAACATCATATAAACTTGATTTCCTATTTCACATCCTCTTGAGAAGTATTCCATACAAGGTCCGAAGTTTCCTCCTCCAGCCCAAGCATCTTCGTGGAAGGTTACTTCTTCTTTTGGTATGCCCATCCCTTCTGTTAGCCATTCGTAAATATCTGTGAAGTATTTTGCTTGGTCCCAATCTTTTGGAGGGACGAAAGCGTGCTGACCGATCATAACAAAACCAGTACAATGACTTCCTGTTATTCCTACATTGTCCAGGTCTGGGAATCTTATTGAGAATTGAGGAATTACTAATTCTTTTGCCGGAGGTTCAACCTCTCCTGAAATAACAAATGGCTGGAAAGCTGCAATTGAAGCATTTGTGAAGAAAGTAGTTGGGTTCCATCTTGCTATAACTGGATATCTATTAACTACTTTGTATCCTTTCTTTTCAAACATGTCTGCGAATGCTTTCCATAAACCAACATAATCTGTTTTTAGTGTTGCTGGAGTGTCTCCTATGAACGAGAAGCCACCGACACATTCAGAGTCACCGCATACCTTTCTGTTTTTATCAGTATCCCAGAAGAATTTCTTGCATTTTTCACACTTATTTCTAAAGAATCCTTTTTCCTTTAGAACGCTTGTAGGATAGTATTTATCAGGCTCTTTAGACGCTTTAGCCTTAAAATCCTTCTTAAGCTCTTTATCTGTTTTCATAGAAGTTATGATATATGGCTTTTTTATAAATTTAACTGCTTAATCGACCTTTTTTACAATCTTCTTATCAAGCCATTTTATCTCAAATAAAGTATTTAATAAACCCCATTCAATCTTAGAAAAAAGTTTATTCTTTTCTAATGTTCTTAAAAATCCTTCTTCAAGTTTTTTAACTTTTATCATATGTTTTATATATGGACAATTATATTTTTTATCGATTATTTTTTTTGCGATCTCCTCTCCAGATTTAATCGCAAAATAAATCCCTTCCCCTGTTAATCCAGAAGCAAAACCTCCTGCATCACCAATTAAAAATTTATTTCCAAATTTATGACCTTTATAATCATAATTTATCATTGCGGCTTGAAATTTTGCTTTTTTTGTATTAATTTTCTTTTTCTTACACCATCCATCGAGATTTTTTCTAATGTCACATATTTTAAGATTAAATACGGGTTTATTTAATTTTTTAATTACATCTCCTCCTGTGCCTATTGAAGTTGTATTTTTATATGGGAACACCCACAGATAGCCTGGACCGAATTTATCAGGATCTACAATAATTTCAAAATCTTTTGTTTTTCTATTGCAAATATAGTGAAACGCTTCTAGAAATTTATCTGTTTTTACATTAAGATGTTTTCTTACAATCGAATTAGCTCCGTCCGCCCCTATGAGATATTTGTATTTTATTTTTTTATCATTAACAACAATAAATTTATCATTAATTTTTGTAACGGCTGATTTTATTCTTATTTCTGCTCCGGCTTTTTTTGTTTTATCAAACATCCATTTTCCCAAATCTTTCCTGTCAATTGTTGCTAAGAAAGATTTATCTAATTTTACTTCCGTATCTTTAAAAGGTGTACGTATTGTTATTTTTTTGTATTTCTTTTGAATTATTTTGTTCGGTATTCCTAATTCTAAATCATTTAAAGATAGCAATCCACCACAAACCTTATCACCAATCACTTTACCTTTTTCAAGAACAAGAACTTCTTTGCCGTTCTGAGCTAGAATCTCTGCACAGCGCAAACCAGCAGGACCTGCTCCAACAATCACTGTTTCATATGATTCCATTTTAACCAGCAATCAACTTAATTCCAAGCATTAAAGCAATACCAACTAAAAATGAGAATATAACATAAAGTGATGTCTTGAATTTTCCTTCATACAATTTATGCATCTCTGGAACAAGATCAGCAGCTGCGATATAGATAAAACCTCCTGCTGCGAAAGGAATAAGGAATGTTGATAATGGTTGAATAATTGTTGATGCAAAATAACCAACCAGACCACCAAGAATACATATTGCCTGGACAATGAAACTAAGCAAAAGCGCTTTTTTCTTCTTATACTTTCCATGCAATAAAACACCAAACAATCCAAGCTCTTGTGGAGCTTCATGGCCAAGAACCATGAGTGTAGTCACAATACCTAATATCGGGCTCACTAAAAACGATGCAGCAATAACTAATCCGTCAATAAAATTGTGCACCGAATCACCGATAAGCATCATTCTTGTATATGGATGATGACAACTTTCGCAGTGATGCCAATGCAAGTAACTTTCTAATATTAAAAACAGAGCAAATCCGATGATGGCGCATATGAAAACATTCATTGAAGGTAAAATTTCTAGAGATTCAGACAATAAGTGAAAAAATGCTCCACCAAGAAGGGCTCCGCCTGAAAATGCAATTAGTCCTGGTAGGAATACTTTCATTGCCTTTTCTTTGATAAACAATGTAAGGGCACCTATAAGACCGATTAGACTATTTACAATTGTAGCAAGCAAAATCCAGAGTAATACGTCCATTTTATTGATTAAGAACTAGCTTCTTTTAAAGATTATGGTTACTTCAAGC
Organism: Nanobdellota archaeon; assembly: GCA_042571125.1. Lineage (GTDB taxonomy): Archaea > Nanobdellota > Nanobdellia > Woesearchaeales > UBA10107 > JBHPFU01. The sequence continues at coordinate 108,316 of JBHPFU010000001.1, forward strand.
CCTTTATCCATATTTATTGTATTACTCTTGAAGTTTTCTTTTACATAATCAAGATAATTCTGCACTTTTTCTTGGTGTGAACCGACATTGTCAGCAACAACAGTACAGCCATCTTTTAATTTATCTAAGATAAGTTTTAGGTAATCAAGATACTGCTCTTTCATTGCATCAATAAACACAAAATCAAACTCTCCCTCTAATTCAGGCAGGATATCCAAAGCATCGCCTTGAATTAAATTAACATTAGGGTAATCTTTTAGATTTTCTTTTGCCCACCCAGATCTATCTGTGCTTAACTCGATTGTTGTTATTTTTGCTTTTGTGTGGGCTAGCCAGTATGCAGAATACCCATTTGATGTTCCAATTTCCAGAATATTTTTTGCATTGACTGATTCTGCTAAAGAATATATGAACTTGCCAGTATTTGGAGAGACATTACTGAACATCTTGTTTGATTCCATGAAAAATAATCTAAGAACTATACTTTTAAACCTTTCGTTAAGAATTATCTGTGCCTTCCTGTAAGATACGAAGGAACACCAACCAGTATTCCTTTTTTTCTTTCTTCTCCTCTATCTTTATCTATCATTTCCTGTCTTTTCTTCTCTTCTTTAAGTCTTTCAGATCTTCCTTTAAAATGAGATTTCACCCAAGGTCTTTCACCATTTAGTCTAGCAAGAGCAAAGGATGAATCATTGTTGTTATAGTCAGAACTTTTTGCTTTTTCTACTGTATCGCAGATTGATAAAAGAGCGTCTTCATCTTCTTTACGAATAAGTCTTTCTTGATGTTTGTCTACCAGATATTTAGCATCTTCGGATCTTACCCCTTCAAGATAAGCCTTTGTTACAGGATCCAGTTGAACAACAGCATTAGTTAATTCAACAAATCTTTTAGATGTAGCCAAGAAACGCTCTTTTAATTCGGAATCAACTTCTTTGATATTTGTTAATTTGAAAAGAATATCCAATACTTTATGTCCAGCTATAACCTGTTCTCCTCCGTAAGCAATATCTCCTAACTCTTGAACCCAGTCTTCTGTTATCCTGTCTTCGATTCCGAAAACAGTCCGTTCTTCGTATAATTTGCTCATTTTCTGTTGTTAAAAGCGTGGCCCCCTTCTTTTCTGTTGGGGGGTGGTTTGAAAAGAGAGAAATTGCTTAGGGAGCCACGAACGATTATGCTACTCTTTTTTCTAACTCTTGCCTCCACATCAGTCCGATGTTGCTTAATGCTTTTCCAAATTTATCACTTAACATATATTTTTTCTTGTACATATCATAATCAACTAATCCCATTGATTTCAGGGGAGTAAGGATTCTATCGTAGAATTGTCTTTTATTATAGCTAACTTTTACTTTCTCTTTTTTGATAACAGGGCCAACCTTTACTGGTTTTTCAACAACAACTCCGCTGTGAAGATTGTTTGCAAATAAACTCATCTCTGTTTTCCCAATCTCGCCTCCTTGACTTTTTATTTCATCTATCAGAAGCTTGGCTACCAGAACTTGCTGGTCTGTTGCGAATATCACTTCGAATACATCTTCGGGTAAGTGAAAGATGTCAAATAATAGCACCATTGTTGGGTGATATTTAGTACTACTAGTATATAAATGTTACTATTTAGTATACTGGTATATGTTATGATTTATATAGTCACCAGGCTCTAATCTGCCTGAAAACAAGGTTTTGAGGACTTAAACATGGATGAAATTGATGTATGTAATGATAAGGAACAAGGATTATCTTGTGTGGCTTGTTGCTGCTCTAATAGTTTAATGAGTTTAGGTTTTGACGAATACAAAAAACTTCTAGAAAAACAAATAGGAAAAAATACAGAAGTTTTCAGAGGTAAGACAATTGAAGAAAAAATAGCGCTTGCAAAAGAAACACTGGTTGGAGCAGAAAATGTATGCAAAAATCTTGTTTACTTAACTGATGAAAATACAGAAGCAGGATGTGTTATTCATCCATCAATTGTGGGTCGGGAAGAAAGACCTTGCGAGATAGATACTTCTTACTGCGGGCTATACTTTAAAGTGAATAAGAATGAAGAATCGCAAGCAAGACACTTAGCAAAAACAAAAGGAATGAGCTGGGCACAATACTCTGCCAGAAATCGTAAAGAAGGAGAACCTACTTCTCTTTCAATGGCTTATGTTCGAAGCATGATAAGAGAATATGGGTATTCAGGCGCAATTAAAAAACACGCATCTTTTATACTGAGCGATATCAAAGATACAATAAATGAAAGAGACCCTTTAGGCATCATTAAAAAAGTTCTTAACCAAGTCTCTAGGCGAATTTGAAACTCTTATCTGTGAATCTTTCGGAAAACATTTTTTATAATTCGGCCAAGTATAACGATTGTCAAGAAAAGCAACAACCCCTCTGTCTGTTTCTGATCTTATGCAACGTCCTGCAGATTGCAGTGCCTTGTTGAATGCAGGGAAAACATAACCATAGTCCCACCCCTTGCCGAACTTCTTGTCATAATATTTTATCAGTTCTTGAGTCTCCAAGTTTGGCTGTTGTAATGGAAGCCCAACAATTACCACTCCTTTTAACAGATCCCCTGGCAAATCAATCCCTTCACCAAAAGAACCTGCCACAGTACCTAGCAGAACTGCTCCGCTCTTTTCATATTCCTTGAATTTTTCCAATAACTCAAACCGTTCAGCTTTTGTTAACAGGGGATCTTCTTTGAAAACTGTTTTTTCTCCAAGCATTGCATAGTAATTGAATACTTTATCTCTTAGAAAATAACTTGGAAAGAATATTGCAGAATTTCCTGGGATTTCGTTGGTTATATCTGCGCAAATCTCTGCAATCCTCTTGAATTGCTTTTCATTTCTTAGATTATACTTTGTTGTTATTTCCGGAACAATAAAACTTAATTTATTTTCCTCAGGAAATGGGCTCGGGAATTCCATCTCAATAACATCTTCAAATCCAAGTAAATCTTTATACATTGAAGTCGGCGTTAATGTTCCAGACATTGCGATTGTCGAATATGTGTTAGCTATAACACCCTTAGAGGTTAGTGCTGGATCAAGACAGCGATAGCTTAGAATCGCAGTTTGCTCTCTTCCTCGTTTAATCTCTAAAATTCTCGCAAAACCTTCATCCTCCCCTCTCCAGACACTCAAGAAACTTCCTACAGATCCAATAAAACTCTGCTTATGCTCTTCTCTTACTTCATCTCCTACGAATTCCAAGTCTGCTATTAATTGTTCATATTCTCTTACTTGTTCAATCCGGTCAATAAATTCTTTTTTGCTAATCAGCTTTTCTTGACCAACATCAAGGTCTTTTGAGAGGTCTTCAAGGATCTCTTGAATCTTGGCTAAAGGTTCAATAATCTCTTCGTATTCATTCTTTTTGGCCTCTTGAATCGCTCTTTTAAGCATAAACAAAGATAGACGTTCAGTCTGCAGATCCCGTATTCTTTGCGGGAGGTTATGTGCCTCATCAACAATCACAATACATTCTCCCGGTTCTTTCTGTATTTTATTGAAAAACGTACTGCTTATAGATGGATGGAAAATATAGTAGTAGTCAGCAACAATAATAGATGCTTCAGCTGCCAAGGCTGCAGAGATCTCATAAGGACAGAGCTTTTCTTCTGAACATATTTCATATATTTTTTCAGTGTGGCTTGGACTTATGGTTTTGAGCTCTTCTATCACTTTTTTTGCATTTGTGGTCAGCTTTCCATTATTTTTTGTTTTGTTATAGAATTCACAAGTCTTATCTTCAATCTGTTTTTTGCAGAATTCTGTAAATTCATTTGAGTATAACGTATCTGTTCCTGGCTGAGGACACATCCACTTCTTTCCGATTATATCTACTGCAACAAAGTTTAGATTAAACTTGTCTTTTATCTCTTGAATGGTTTCAATCGCTATTTTGTGTTGGGTATGCCGTGAAGTTAAGAAGAAAATTGTTAATTTATTCTCAATAGCATGCTCTAATGCCGGAGCCAAGGTTGCCGCAGTCTTCCCGAGGCCAGTCGGAGCATGAACAATTAGGTTTTTCTTGTTTAGAAGTGCTGTTTGGACGTATTTAATTAAATCTTTTTGCGATTCTCTTACATTAGAATAAGGAAAAAGCTCCATCATAGAAAAATAACCAAAAACTATTTAAAGATTAGCCTGTTTTACAATATGTGTTAGGTGAAATATATACCAGAGAATATAAATGTTTAAAAATAACCTCTGGTTTTCATCATATATAACGCAAAATAACTTTTAAAGAAGATAAGTGGGGTGTCCGTTTGAAAAACAAAGAAATTTTCAATGTATTTTTTCGTGAAAAACCAGCAATGATGTTGGTAGGTCTGAAAAATTCAAAGGGACCAATCTATGCTTCTTCTCTTGCAAAACAAATTGACTGTACATATTCTCATGTTGTTAAAATCCTTCAGCAAATGCAGACTGCTAAGCTGATTAATTTTGAAAAAACAGGAAGATTAAAGATATTAACATTAACAAAACCTGGCCAGGATGTTGCAGATCATATTGACAGAATCCGTGGCCTGTTATAGAGTTCTACCAAAAAACATTTAAACTGAATATATGTTCTAATTTATATGCCGCGGTCGCATAACCTGGTATTGCGCAGGATTGCTAATCCTGTTTCCTCACGGATATCTGGGTTCAAATCCCAGCCGCGGCGTTTCTTTTTAGAAAATTATTTATAGCTGCAAGAATAAGGTTTATTTATGTTCAGAAAGATTAGCAAAATGAAATATCACCAGCAAACACTTTTTGCGATTCTTATTGCTTTTGCTGTTGTTTCATTTTGGAGAGGAGTATGGGGATTGATGGATGAATATCTATTCCCTGGCAATTACGAGCTGAGTTTATGGACCTCTCTTATTCTGGGCGTTGTTATTTTGGTTGCCACTCATTATGTAACAAAAGAACTGATGTGATTATATGGGGGATAAAAAAGTCGGTGCAGGATTCGGTGTAATGCTTCTGAAAGATGGAAAAATACTTCTAGGAAAAAGACACGAGGATCCTGAAAAAGCATCTAGTTTGCTAAATGGCGCAGGTACATGGACAATGCCCGGAGGCAAACTTGATTTTGGAGAATCTTTTGAAGAAGGAGCGATTAGAGAGGTTCTCGAAGAGACAGGGATTAATCTAAAAAACGTAAATGTAATCTGTGTTAACAATGATTTGATTGAAACAGCCCACTTTATTACAATTGGTATGTTTTCTAAAGATTTTGAAGGAGAACCAAAAGTGATGGAGCCTGACGAGATTACAGAGTGGAATTGGTTCTCATTGGATGATCTGCCTTCTCCAATCTTTCCTCCCAGTGCGAAAGTACTAAAGAACTATAATGAGCAAGTTTTCTATAAAAAATGAAGGATATGGCCCGATAGGCCATCTAAAGCTTGATTAGCGATTCAAAACACTTATAAATGCTCTATATTTCTTAAATCTCAGCGGAGTAGGGCAGTCAGGAGTGCCCGTCGGGCTCATAACCCGGAGGTCGAAGGTTCAAATCCTTCCTCCGCTATTCATACGGTTTGTCCCATTGAGAATCAGAATGTAATTTATGTTTGATTTGACTTTCTAGGTCTTTGAATGCTTTATGAAGCGCAATCGGAAGTTCCCATTCTGCTGCTTTTGTGGATTCAAAAACATGACTTGGACTTTGAGCTCTTACACTCATAGACCATTTTGAACGGTGGCCTTCTTTTTCATATTGCTTTATATGAACAACAAGCTCCATTATATTCTTCAGAAAGATCTGTATTTTTGGGAAGTATTCTTCTGTTAATCTTATAACAAGTTCTTGGTCATCTTCTTCTAACTCTTTTAATCCTACATAACTGATTATATTTTTGTTAATCATGGTTCATTCTTTTGCTTTATACTATATAAACTTTTTTACTAAAAATTTAAATAGCTTATTCGTATGTTTAAATATAATGAAGGAAGCAAAGTATTGGAAAAAGCTGAAAGATACTACAGTCCAATGTATGCTCTGTCCTCGAGCTTGTGTAATTAAAGATGGAGACCGAGGAGACTGTAGAGTTAGAGAGAATCAGAAAGGAACTTTATTTTCTATGGTCTATGGCAAGCCATGCGCAATGGTGTTAGATCCTGTAGAGAAAAAACCGCAGTATCATTTCCTGCCTGGTTCATTCTCTTTTTCAATCGGAACCGCAGGATGCAATCTTCACTGCAAATTCTGCCAGAACTGGGAGATGTCTCAGTCAACAGAGGAGGAACTTCAAAACTATTCTTTGAGCCCAGAGCAAGTTGTACAAGAGGCATTGAAAACAGATGCAAAATCAATAGCATACACATACAATGATCCGATTGTGTTTTTTGAGTATGCTCAGGATTGCGCAAAGATAGCAAAAAAGAAAGGCCTGAAAAATATTTTTGTTACAAACTTATTCATCAACGAAGAGCCATTAAGAGAGATATGCAAAGTAATGGACGCATTTCATGTTGACCTGAAAGGTTTCAATGATAAGTTTTACAGAGAGGTAACATTGGCTTGGTTAGAACCGATTCTAAATAACCTAAAAATATTAAAAGAAGAAGGAGTTTGGTTCGAAATAATTAACTTGGTTATTCCTGGGCATAATGACAATGAAGAAGATATAAAAGAAATGTGTAAATGGATTAAGGATAATTTAGGTGTTGATGTTCCTCTGCATTTCTCAAGATTCTTTCCGTATTACGAGATGATGGACGTAGATTCAACGCCACTGAAAACATTAGAAAAGTTTTACAATATTGCTAAAAAAGCAGGATTGAAATATGTTTACCTTGGTAATGTCCGGGAAAGAGAGGATAATACTCTCTGTCCAAAATGCTCCAAAACCTTAATAAAGAGAACTTCTTTCTTTGAAGTTACTAAGAACAATATTGAAAAAGGTAAGTGCAAGTTCTGCAAAGAACCTATCGCAGGAGTGTTCAAATGACAACAATATTAGGAGTTGAGGAAGCAGGGAGAGGTCCTGTAATCGGACCGTTAGTTATGGCGGGAGTTCTGATAGATCAAGAAACAGAAGAAAATCTAATTAACATCGGTGTTAAGGATTCCAAGATGCTAACACCAAAACAAAGAGAAGCTATGTATGATAGAATTATAAGAGCTGTCAAAGAATACAAAATCATAATTGTCCAGCCAAATGAAATTGATGATGCGGTTGAAGATAAAGAAGGATTTAACTTGAATTGGTTAGAAGCTCAAAAATCTGCAGAACTCATAAACTTGCTAAAACCAGACAAGGCAATTTTAGACTGTCCATCAACAAATATAGAAGCATATTCAGATTATGTAAAAAATCATCTGGAAAATCCAACAGAAATAATATCCGAACACAAAGCAGATGAAAGGTATCCAGTTGTTTCTGCTGCTTCAATCATAGCAAAAGTAACAAGAGACCGGGAAATTGAACGACTAAAACAAGAACATGATGTTGATTTTGGTTCAGGGTATCCTTCTGATCCGAAAACAAAAGAGTTCATAGAAAAAAATTATAGTAAGTATCCTTTTTTCAGAAAGAGCTGGAAAACATACAAAAACCTTGCAAACAATAAGAACCAAAAAACGCTAAAAGGCTTCTAGAGACGCTAAAAAGCCCGATTTTGAGGGTTTCAATACCAAAAACTTTATATATTATTGATATATCAATTTTATATACAAACAGAGGCGTTTGAATGACTAAGATAAATAAGCTAATTATGCACGGTTTTAAGTCCTTTGCCAAAAGGACAGAGCTTCTCTTTACAAATGATTTTAACTGCGTTCTAGGCCCTAATGGATCTGGAAAATCTAATATTCTTGATGCTCTTTGTTTTGTTCTCGGTAAAACTTCTGCAAAAGCAATGAGGTCTGAAAATTCTGCAAGTTTAATATACAATGGCGGCAAAGCTAAAACACCTGCAAAAAATGCAGAGGTTTCAATATTTTTCGACAATAAAAACAATACTTTTCCTACAGAAGATGAAGAAGTAAAAGTAACAAGAATTGTTACACAGAAAGGTGTCTCAAAATATAAGATCAATGACCAAACAAGAACAAGAGGACAGATAATTGAATTGTTGAATCTAGCAAAGATAGATCCTAATGGATATAATATTATTCTGCAGGGAGATATTGTGAGATTCTGTGAGATGGCATCTGAAACAAGACGTGAACTAATTGAAGAGATCTCAGGAATCTCTGTTTATGAAGATAAAAAACAAAAAGCGATAAATGAGCTAGAGAAAGTAGAAGAAAAACTAAAAGAAGCAGAAGTTGTTCTGGCAGAACGTGGAACATACTTAAAAGAATTGAAAAAAGAAAAAGAGCAAGCAGAAAAATATAAAGACTTGGATAAAAAGATTAAAACAGGAAAAGCATCAGTTCTAAATAATCAAATTACAAAGAAAAAAGAAACTATTGAAAAATTAGAAGAAAAAATAACAAAAATCAATGAAGTTCTTAATAAAATAAGGGGAGAAACAAAAGAACTTAAAGACACGATATCAGAAAAGAAAGAACAAATAGACGAAATAAACAAAGAGATTGAAACAAAAGGCGAAAAAGAGCAAGTTTCATTGCACAAGGAAGTAGAGGAGTTAAAAGTTGGAATCGCAACTTCTAAACACAAAATTGATTCATTAAAAAATGAGATAACACGAGTTGAGCAGAGAAAAGAACAGCTTAATGAAAATATTCGCGATATTAAAGAGAAGGTTGACGAGTTAAATGAAGAAAAGAAAGGATTTCATGAAGAGATTTCCAAAAAAGATGAAGAATTAAAAGGTGTTGAGAGTAAAATAACCCAATTCAAAAAGAAGAATGAACTTGATTCTGTGGGGGATATCGAAAAAGATGTAGATAATCTGGATAAGCAGGCAGAAGACATGCAAAAAGAAATTTCCGATCTTAGACAAGAACAACAGGAATTGCTTAGGGAAAAAGACAAACTAGAGTTTGAAATAAATACGATAGACGAAAGGATTGCCAAGGTTTTGGCAGTTGAAAAAGAAAATAAAGCACAAATTGAAGAGTTAAAAGACAAACAAAAGAAGTTCAAAGAAGCAACATCAGAACTTACTCGAGTAATAAATGAAAACTCTTCAATTTCTGCACAATTAGGAACTGCAAGAGGATCTCTTAACTCTGCAAATGAAGAAACTTCCAAATTAAAAGCAAAATCATTAAGTTTTAAAGAAGCATTCGAGGCAAATGCCGCAATAAGAGAGATTACAAAGCAGAAATTTAAAGGAGTTTACGGAACTGTTTCTGAACTTGGAAAGGTAAGTTCAAAGTATGCTATGGCATTAGAAATTGCCGCAGGAAGTAAAATAAAAAGCATTGTTGTTGATACTGATAGTACAGCTGCTAAATGTATTAAGTTCTTAAAAGATAACAAGCATGGAACTGCTACTTTTATTCCATTGAATAAGATACACGGAAGATCAAAAGATCCGGCTGTTGCCAATATAGCAAAATCTGACGGTGTTCACGGATTTGCTATTGACTTAGTAGATCATGAAAATAAATTCTCAAAAGCATTCTCGCATGTATTCGGATCAACATTAGTTGTTGAAAATCTTGATGTTGCAAGACGTTTAGGCATTGGAAGTGCAAAGATGGTTTCTTTAGATGGCGACCTTGCAGAGAGATCAGGAGTAATGCATGGAGGATATAGGCAGAAACAGGCAAGAATAGGATTCCAAGAAAAAGAACTTGATAAAGACCTTGCAGAATCAGAAAAGAATCTAAGAGACGCCGAACTATTAGTTACTCGGCTTGAAAAGGAAAGAGATGAGACTGAGGGCAAGATTGCAGGATTAAGAGAAACGAAATCACACTTAGAAGGGGATGTAATCAAATTAGAAAAAGCATTACATCTTGATTCAGATGACCTGAACGCATCCAATAAAAAGAAAAAAGAATGCGAACAAGGAATAAAAGATACCGAAAACAAAATTGATGAGGTAGTAAATAAAATATCTGAGATTAATTCTTCATTAGCTGGATTAAAAACACAGAAACAAGATCTAAGAGAGAAGATAAGCGAGTTAAGAAATCCAGTACTATTAGCAGAACTAAACACATTCGAAGAGAAAAGAAATGAAATAAAAGACGAACTATTGAAATTAAATGGAGATATGCGCAATATCGATATACAGATTGAAACAATGTTTGGTCCTGAAAATGAGAATACATTAAAAATAATCAAACAGCACGAGAAGGAGAAAGAAGATTTCGAAATTCAAATTAATGAACTTAAAACAACCATCGAAACAAAAACAAAACAATTGGCAGCTAAAGAAGAAAAAGAAGAGAAATTCAGAAAGCAATTCAAAGGATTATTTGAAAAAAGAGGAAAATTAGATGAAGAAATTGATGGAAAAGAAGAAAAGATTGAAGTAATCAGCGATAAGATAAGAAAAGAAGAATTAATCCTAAACTCTGCTAACCTTGAATCGGCGAGATTCAAAGGAGAATTGGCAGGATTAGACAAAGAATTTGAACAGTACGAAGGTGTTGAGCTTGATAATCAAACTCCAGAGCCAGAACTTAAGAGAAGAGTAACTCACTATGAAAACTTATTATTAAGAATGGATACAGTTAATATGAAAGCTCTTGAAGTATATGATGATGCTGAGAAAGAATTTAGTTCTTTATTAAGTAAGAAAGATACACTCTCTGTTGAAAAAGAAGACGTTCTTGTGATGATGAATGAGATTGAGACAAAGAAAAAAGACTTATTTATGAAATCATTTGATGTTGTTAATGATGAATTTAGAGGAATTTTCTCAGAGCTGACAACAAAAGGAGATGCTTCTCTTGTTTTAGAGAATGTTGAGAATCCATTTGAAGGTGGCGTTCTAATCAAAGTTAAAATTACTGGAAAGAGATTTATGGATATTAGAAGCCTATCTGGCGGTGAAAAAACAATGACTGCTCTTGCATTCATATTTGCAATCCAGGAGAACGATCCTGCCTCATTCTACGTTTTAGACGAGGTTGATGCTGCTCTTGACAAGCACAATTCCGAGAAACTAGCTAAGTTGGTTAGAAAGTACGCAGAAAGAGCACAGTATATCATGATATCTCACAATGATGGTATGATTGCAGAAGCAGATACTTTGTATGGTATTTCTATGAATGAACATGGAATATCTAATTCTGTGAGCCTGAAGATTTAGTTTTTTCCCTTTCTTCCACTTTTTTATCTAAATAACTTTGAAACTTATCTGAAGGATTTCCATATATTTCTATGTATAAGTGATACCCGTGAAGTGGATCTGAATCTCCAGAATTGTGTTCTAATACCACTGTTGCATCCCCATTGTGATATGCTTTTTTGGAATATGCTTTGTTAACAGTTCGTTTTACTTCCCATACAAGAGGGTCCCCTAATATTTTTTCAGCTTCTCTAACTATTGTTGTGATATCTCCTCTTTCTCTTCCCTCGAATACCCTTCTTTGATCATAGTCCATTTTAACACTCCCTCGTTTCTGTCCATTCTCCGCCGCCACATTCCGTTTCAACGCAGGTTCTTGATTGTTTGTCGATTAATATCCCATTCATGAAAACAGGACATGTTGAAGGCCCCCAAGCTGTACATTCCAGCTTTGGTTGGCATTCAACACATCCTCCATCCACACATTTGTATGGACAGGTTTCTTCTTCTCTTAACTCATAACCATTAAACGCAACACAATATCCGGAAGCGCATCCTTGAGGCTGCCAGTATCTGTACACTGTATTGCCACTACAAAAGCTAGTTCCTGGAAGGAAGTCCGTACTACAATATTCTATTATGTTTTCTCTGTTGCCGCAAGAATCAGACCAATAAGCATTTCCGTCATAACAAACACGCTGGCTTTGTGATTGACATTCTATACAACTTCCATCTGAACATCCATCTGTGCAGCTTTCTTTTTCTTGATGCTCATTGTCATAAGTACAATACGAATCAATTGTTCCTGGATTTACACAATCATACTCTCTGAATTGCTGCCATACTTCATCTCCATCACAGTAAGGAGAGTTAACCCAATCATCACTGCCGCAGTCAGAATTAAAACTACATTCAAAATCAATACAAGATCCGTCTTGGCAGGCATCATCACAAGTTTCTTTTGTTACTGTTTCAACTTTACAGGAATGGAATACACATTTTCCCACATTATTAATTACAGAATCCACTTCGCAATAATCTCCACTATCCAAATGAGAACAGTCATTATCTGTCATGCACTCTGAATGACCAGTATACAAGTAATTTAATTCATTATATCTATCTAAATTTTTAGCTCGGTTAGTATCCACAACTCCGAATAGATTGTTACTTCCTTTCCACCACACATCATTGTGCTCTAAAAAGAAGCCTCCGGCATATTGCTGCGAAAGATTCCATTGTCCTTCTGCATCTTCTAAATCCTGTCCAAATTCTCCAAGTAAATACGCTCTTCCTTGCGGAGCAGAAATATTAAATTCACCTTGCAGTTCCTGTGCAGAAGATGTGCGTGCATTTATTGCAATGATATCTGCATTAATGCTATTAAGATTTGCAGAAGAACCAGGATGTTTAGAGTACATTATTGGTTTTGAAGATGAGTCAATACTCCTTACATAATCATTCAGACTGTTTAGATAATCTGCTATGTTAACGCCCCAGTTAAACCATGCATGATTCCAGCTTCCGTAAACTTCACTTCCAATCCCCCAGGCAATAACTGCAGGAGAATCTCCGTACCTTTCAACAATTTTTCTTATAGTATCTTTAGCAACATCTAGGTCATTCAAATCAGTAGTCCAAGGATAGTTTCCTGAGAAATCTTCTTCCTGCACCCAATAACCTATTATTAACTTCATATTGTTATTTTCGCTGAAGTTTATAATCCTGTCAAAAACCCATTCTTGTAGATCTCCTTGAATAATTTCATCTTCACTAACTCCATTAAGATTTCTGTCATGCCACCATCCAGAAGAATAAGTTCTTATTGTATTGACTCCAAGAGATTTCATAGTTTCTAGATCATACTGAATCATCTCCCAAGTTTGTATCTTTCCATCGCCATTATAATCTGTTATTTGCACTTCTCCGTTTTCTGTAACAAAGGAGGTTATATCTTCGTATTCTCCTGGGAATTGACTTTGCCCCGGAGAAGGACCGGTTGTAGATATCCACGGCGCATAACTTACCCCTTTAATTAAAAAAAGACTTTTATTGACATATATTTTTCCATCGACTATTCTGACAAATTCATCATCAGGATCGCAACTATCCCCAATTCCGTCATTGTCCGTATCACTTTGATCAGGATTGTAATTATAAGGACAGTTATCGCAAGAGTCTCCAACCCCATCAAGTAATTCTTCTACATCAAAGTAATATGTGTAGATACCATCCATATTTTGGAACCAGGTATCAATCTCAACATCCCCAGATCCGTTTGTTATAAAATAATTGCTAACCGTAAATGTATATTCGTGCCATTCACCATCCCATCCGTCATTCACAATATGTACAAGATCACAGTCTCTTAAACTTCCATAATCAGGACTAAACCTCCAGCATTCTACAAAGCCATTATTTCCTGCAAACCTTATGTATGCTCCTGAGTTCCCGTCTCTTACCCCTGAAATATCTCCTTCTCCTTTAAGAGCCCAAGATATAGTTGATCCTTGTTTAAGATTAACTGTTTGTTTTATGTGTTCATAGCCCCAATGGGCTTGTCTTATTCTGGCTGAATGATTTCCCCAGTAACTTTCAGAATCAACAACATCAGAATAACTATAGTAACTGCTTGTATCTGTGTATGAATCAGTTGCCCATCCTTGTTTATCTCCTGATTCAAATCCTATGTTGTGTCCAATAAGAGGATCAGAATCATTTTGATCATAATTTGATATTAAAGGGCAGTTATCTTCATCGTCATAAAGTCCATCTGTATCAGCATCATCGCATACTTCATCAACTTCTCCATCACAGTCATTATCAATTCCATGGTCGCAAACTTCAGGACTAGGACCGGTTCCATTTTTTATGACATCTTTTAAATCAAATTCTTTTCTATAATAATCCAGCTTAATCCTTCCTGTTGCTCCTGTTGTGAATGTCCAGTATTTTTTTACTCTTACATAAAGCCTGTACCATCCTTGGTCTAGGTTTCCGCTCCACGAACTTCCATCATTACTATATTCAAATATTCTCCCCCCAGTATAACTTCCATCTCTATCTGCATGGTACATCTCAAATTCTGACCATGCTTCTTGTCGTGCTTCAAATTCAGCATGAGCAGGAGCGCCGTTATAATTAACATAAAACCATTCACTCTCTGATTTTGTTGGTTCTCCAAAAAGACCGCCACCTGTATTCACATCAACTCGTGTATGTTCTGGAAACAACCAAACACTATCTTCTACATATTCTAATTCTTGCGTACACGCACAGTTTGACAATCTATTATCAATCAGACCATCTCCGTCATCATCCTGGTTGTTGCATATTTCTAATTGCTCGCAAACATCACCAAAACCGTTGTTATTCGAATCTAATTGATCTGAATTGGAATGTTCCGGACAATTATCATCCTCATCTAGAATTCCATCGTCATCATTATCATCATCACAAACATCCCCGCAAAGATTTGTGAAAGGATTGCATCCTTCTATTGAACCATCACTGTCTTTTTGATCTGAATTTTTTATATCGGGGCAGTTATCGATTTTATCTCCTATTCCGTCAGCATCTTTATCTGTTCCATCAACTACTATTCCGAAATTCCACCGGGTCATGGATTCATCATTATACTTTACTCTTACATACCCGCCTTCGCCCCAACCAGAACCCCAGCTGTTTTTTATTATCCAATACTCTTCTGCGTCATCATAACCAACAATAACCATTGCATGAAGTCCTGAAAGACCTCCTGTTGTATGAGAATAAATTCCTCCCCTATACGCATAAAAATCAGAATAAACATCAAAATAAATAACAAGAGGTCCCCTTTCAATAAGATATTCTTTAATTTGATTAGAACTTATCCAGAGCTTGCCTGTAACTTTTTTTACTCTTCTTTCCCACCCAATACAAATATTACATCGGCCTCCGTAAATATCAGGAGTAGACTGGTGGTATGGTGCACAGGCTTCATCAACAACGCCTACATCTTTTATAAAATCAAGAGCACGATAAGGATATCCTCCGCTACAACTCCCACAATCTACACAACAGTCAGATACTATGTGCTTCTCAGCTAAATCATAATCAAGATCAGGATTGTTTGAGTTTATATTAAACTGAGCTTCTACTGCGCTCAGAGTTGAAAAAGCCCAGCAACTTCCGCAATAGGCCTGGTTTTTTACAGAAGTCATCCAATCTTTTCCATCTTTATTTCTCCAGTTAAAAGAAGAAGGAACCGATGTAATGCTTTGGACACTAAAAAGTCTTGGCTGATCTAATTGCATTGTTGAAATTTCTTGTAATAATTCAGATTCATCAATGCCGAAAAGTTTTTCTTTTTCTTCTTGCGATAAATCAAAAATATCGTTATGATCAGCAGTCCAGTCAGCACCTTTTTCATCTATTGCTTTCTTGATATCGTCTAATTCATCAGCAGATACAAAGCTAGCCAATAAAAGAAATACAAACACAATGGTTAGTTTATTGGCCCCCATGAGTACAATTATTGGTAAAATCAGTATATCTTTTTAGTCAATATATTTCTTAGTGCCACTATTTTGATAAAAAGAGATTATACTCAAATAT
The DNA here is from genome assembly GCA_042571125.1 of Nanobdellota archaeon. Lineage (GTDB taxonomy): Archaea > Nanobdellota > Nanobdellia > Woesearchaeales > UBA10107 > JBHPFU01. Next base: position 124,077 of record JBHPFU010000001.1, read on the forward strand.
TCAATATATAATTCACTATTGAGAATATACTATATATTCAAAAATTATATAAGTATATCTTGCTTACTAAACCATATTGTCGTGGGGCTCAAATGAAAAGAAAAATAATCAAACAAGGCCATAATACGCTAACAATGACTCTTCCTTCTGATTGGGTTAAAAAACAGGGTCTTTCTGCAGGAGAAGAAGTAGATCTGATTGAAACAGACAATTCTTTGATTATTAATGGAGATGGTGCAGGAGAGCCAAAAAAAGCTGAAATTAACATTAAAGATTTTACAATCCCTTTGTTATGGAGATATTTCCAGGCAGCATATAGGGCTGGCTGTGACGAAATAAAGATTGTTTTTGATACTAGCAAGAAAAAATACCAGGATGCTTATCATTATTATACAACTCAGTTTGATTATGCTAAGCTTGGAGAAAAATTACCCCCAAAACCTGGAAACGCAATGATCCAAGAAGTTGTTAACAGATTTATTGGTGTTGATATTCTGGAATCTGGTGAAAAATATTGTCTTGTTAAAGAGTTAGGAGGCGTTTCTCCAAAAGAATTTGAAACATCTTTGAGAAGAATATTCTTGGTTATTATTCAGATGTTTGACAGAGTTTACGAAGCAATCGAGAAGAATCAAATTGGAGATCCAACTTTATGTAAAGAGATCCATACAATTGACTTGAATGTTGACAAATTTGTAGATTATTGTGCAAGAATTTTGAATAAAACAAATACAAAATTTTCTGATAAGGAAAAGCAATTGATTTTTTCTAGTTTATTTTTGCTTGAATTAGTTGGAGATGAATTTAAGTATATTGGAAAGCATATTGCAACATCTGAGAAATCATTGAAGGATGTTTTACCAATGGTTACACTTGCAAAAGATCACTTTAATATGTATCACTCTCTTTATTATAAATTTGATAGAGAACAATCTCTTAGATTTGGAGCGAAGGACGCTGAATTGTACGAAACTGGATACAAACTTAAATATCAATTAACAGGGGACAGTAAAAGTATCCATAAACATCTTATGCTAGTCAGTAAATTTACACTTTCTTTGATGGAATTAAGAACTCAGATGGAGTTCTGAGAGCCTATTCTTCTTGTTTTTAATAGGTTGAAATGCTAGAATTATGCAGTTATACGCTTTCTAAAGCTTATTTAAAACGAAAGCTTTATATATCTGTTATTACTTATGAGTACTCAAATGAAGCGTAAAATAACCCAAAATAAACACCAGTATAAGGTTAGCTTACCGGTTGAGTTACTTAGAAAGCTAGACTGGGATGGTTCTACTGAAATCAAATTCCATGAAGTTGATACACCTCAAGGAAGAGGTCTTTTGATTCTTAAAAACAAAGATGAGGTTATGAAGTTAAACATTAGAAAATGAATATAGAACATGAAAAGGATATAGAATTCATCAAAGATATTCTTTCAGATAAATATCAGAATATTCAATACTTAAAAGAAGGTGGAACAAGAAGGACCTACCTTGCAGAATGGGGTCCTGGAAAAGAAAAAAGAGTTATTAAGATTGATAAAGATCCAGAAAGCCCAAGAGCAAAAAGGCACGTTGAAAGAGGATGTGTTACTGAGAGAGATATTGAATTCTTAGCGCAAATTAAAGATCCAGAACAGCATCGTCTAGTTAGACTTTGTGATTTTGAGGTAAAAGACGGAAGAACAATATCTGTAGAATCTCATTTTGAATCAAAAACATTAGAAGAGACTGTTAAGGAAGAAGGAGTTCTTAATAGAAGAGAATTTGAAACAGCATTCTCTCATGTTATCGAAGGAACAAGATATCTTGATGAAATTGGATTATATCATAGAGATGAAAAACCTTCCAATATACTTATCAAAAGAGATAAAGGAGGAATTGAAGCAAGAATTACTGATTTTGCAAATGCTTGTAAGAAATCACAGCCAAAGAGAAAGTATCTTCCGACAATGGGAGGTCATTTAATTACAGATCCTAATCTAATAGGAGAATTTACAGGAACAGAAACCAATTACAATGAAACATCAGAGGTTTATGCTCTTGGTGTAGACATGTTCTACGCTTTAACAGGCAAGTATATCTTTGAGTATGATTACGATACTAGAACTGCAAGAGATTTCAAAGGAAGAAATCTACTTAATGAGAATGGAAGACTTGACAAAGAGAAACATGAGAGAACATTAGAAGAAGCTTTAACGTTCTTACCTAGAGAATCAAGAAAGTATTCTGGAATAATCAAGAACTGTTTAACTCTTGATGATACGGTTAGATATGATTCAGTACATGAGCTTTCAAAAGATTTCAAAGATAAAAGCGACCAGATAAAAGCAATGAAAAGAAAATATCTCGCAGGAGCAGGAGTAGCAGCTTCTATTTTAGTATTGCTTGCAACTCTTGGTACGGGCAAAGTAAAAAATATAGAAAAATATGATGCTGTGAGACAAGAACAGGTAGATAGATGGTCTAGTTACAATTCAGATAGATATCAGGATATTTTTTCAGATGCATATGATCATGCAATAAGAGCGTTCTCAGATGGAAAGCTGGACAATAAATTAAAATTTAATCAAAGAGATAAATTAATTGATGAAGTCTCTGAAAAATATGCTCTAGATTCAAGATTGATAAGAGATATTCTTGAAGTTAATAGACTTTACGCTGGAGAAGATACTAAATATGGTGGCAGAGGAAGAGCATCAGATGTTAATATATTTGATCCATTCTTGACTCATCATTTTGGAGATGATCTTGGAGTAATTGACCCTGTTGAAAATCTAGAAAGAGGAGCAAAAAGATTATCAGAGTTACTTAAAAAACATAAGGGAGATGAGAAGAAAGCACTTATCGAATTTTATTCGATTCAACCAAAAAAAAGTACGTTTGGTATGTCTTGGAGGTATGGTACTTTTAGTGATAGTGAAAGAGAAACCACAGAAAAAGAAGCAAAGATGTTAGCATGGAATGTTTTAAATGGTGGATGTAAATGGGAAGGGCACGGAACAATGCACCCGTATCCATATCTCGATTTAACTCCTAAAGATTTCTAGTTATAAAAACAAGCCCATCAAAGGACTATTTGCTAAGTAAATATTTCTGGCAGCGATTGTTAAGTGTCCAATAATAATATTTTCTTTTCCTTTTATTGTTGATAACAAATTATATGCTTTTTTGTATGTTAATTCCTTTTCTTTATCATGAATTTCTTCTAATAACTTAATATCTTTCTTTAGGTATGCTTTTTTTAGCAATTCAAATAGATTATTTCCATCTTTTAGAAAATTTAATGTTGATTTTGAGATTTTTACCTTATTTTTATCTAAAAATCGATTAATATGGTAGACTTCTCTCTGTGCGTGTATGATTAATGTAAGAAAAGCCCAGTATAACTGAGCATTTTTCTCTGTTATCTGTTTTTTTGCGATAACTCTCCTACAAAAGTTATCATACTGTTGTATTCTTGCTTCTGTTTCTTCATAATCTTCGATTGGAGCCTTATTTGTGAGTCTTTGCTCTGTTATTTTGATTAATTCAGTTATATTGTATAGTATTTTTTGAAGTAAAACATTAAATTGATCTGAAGAAGGTTCGGTTATATTTTCTATTATGCAATTATTCTGCTCTTTTTTGATTATTTCAAAACCTAACAATCTAGTTTTTACAACATTATTTATTATCTTAAATTGTTTTTCTTTTTCAAAAGAAACTGTAACTTTGTCATAACCTAATCTATACGTGTTTGTTAATATAGTTCTTATTGAAGATTCTGTTAGTCCTGTCACTTTTACTTCTGTGCTTGTTTTTGTTTTAATTTTTCTTGGAGAAATAACTAATTCATTTTCAGCTTGTTCTATGTTGATGAGGTTTCCTGCTTTTAGCTTCATTTCATCTACCCATTTTTTTGGAAGGTAGATAGTATAACCTCCTCCGCCTTGTTTTATTAGCTTTCTTTCCATAGATGAAATAGTGGTTTCTTTATATATAAATCTTTGGTTTTTGATATTAATGATATCAATCATATCAGAAAGATATTAATCTTAGTTATTGAAATAACTTCATAGTGACAAACGGGGGTTTGGTGGAGAAAAGAAAATGACAAAGATACACGTAGCAACAGATCAACATTATATTGATAGTATGGAAAGGATGCTTAAACAGTTTGGATTCAATAAGAGCTATCACTTTCTTGGGGATATAACTCCACATTATGAGACAAAGGATGATGAGACTAACCTAAAAGCCAGAGTAAATGAAATCAAAGAAAAATATCCTCGTGCTTCTGGAAATCAAGTATATGATCACATGATCACAGATGATATTGGAAGAGCTCTTGAAGATTATGAAAAAATTCCTAGAAACACTGCAAGAAGGATAGGATTTATCGAAGAAAATAAGTCTAATTCAGTAGTTTCAATTTCAGGCAATACAGATTTAATATTTCATGGTATGCTTGAAACATTGTCAGATGTAACTGGAATCGGGACCCCTACAAACCTTGATTTACTTAGAGGTACAAAAGCCATCAAGTTTCAATACAAAGAACCTCTTCATTGGGGATGGGATGAAAGCACAAATATTTATGAAATTCCGTTCTCTGAAGACGAGTTTAGTACAAAACGATTAGCTGATTTATTTTCATCTTCTGTACATCGTTATAGAAATCATCTGATTCTAACGCATGAAAATCCACATCCAGAAGGTGTTGGAATAAAAAGAGAAGTAAAAATGCAGAAAACTTTAGATTCTTTTATTGATACAATACGTGATGCAAACAAAAATTCAAACATAGCTCTTGCATGCGGTCATCTGCATGTTTCTGGAGATCCTTACGAATACAGAGGGATAACAATCGTTCCAATTGCTCCAGACGAAGTCATGAAATATGATACTAAAAAAGGAGATTTCAAGGTCGTAAAAGCAGATAATATGTAAGGAGAATAAAATGAAAGAGGAATGGAAATACCTTTGGAAAGCAAGACCTTATGATATTATGCTGATGGGTTTAGCAAGCGATTCTGTTACTCAAGGTTTTAAAAAGACATTTGGGTATGAAATCACAGGACTGGCCGTACCTTTTGAGAAAGGAGTTTCAAGCTGGGCAATTAAAAAGAAAGAGTTAATTGAAGCTTGCGATGTACTATTTAATAAACTAAAAACAAAAGATTTCTTTGAAAATAACAAAAAAGAAGTCATTGATTATTGCGAAAAGCTAAACAATTTATCTGAAAAAGCCAAAAGAACAAGTCTAAATGAGCTTTCAGATGAAGAACTTATTAACTTGTTCAAAGAATTCAAGATATTGTTCAAAGAATTTTATGTCAATGCATTCGTTCCAATCATATTAGAATATGGAGGAAACATTCTTTCTGATAAGTGTGAATTATTCATAAAAAAGAGATTAGAAGAAAAAGAAATCCAAGATAAGTTTGGGGATTATTTTATGGCATTGCTGACAAGCCCAGAGTTATCAGGAAATGCAAAAGAAGAACTAGGGTTTTTGAGAGTTGTTAAGGAGTTTACAGATAATCCGGAACTTGTTGAGCTTTTCAAATCAGATGAAGAAACAATAAAAAACAATATAACTAATTTTGAACAGGCAAACCAAGCAATAAAACAGCATATGAATGAATATGAAGTAACTTCTTTTGATCTTGTAGCAACAATTGTTTGGGATAAGAATTATTATCTTAACAGGGTAGCTGAGACTTTAAAAAACATCGATATTGATAAGAAAATTAACGAGATTGAAACAAAAGGAGAAGTTCTAACAAAAGAACAAGAAAGGATAACATCTGAACTTGATTTTTCTCCAGAAGAAAAAAGAATGCTAGAGATTACAAGAGGGTACATGGGATTAAAAGAGTACAGAAGATGGGTGATAACCGAGAGTTACTACAGAATTTTTAAGATTATGGAAGAGACTGGAAAAAGAGTTGGTATTGACAAAGAAAAGATTGGATACCTTACACCAGATGAGTTTGAACAAGTTTTTGAAAAGAAAGATGAATTCAAACAAATTGTTGATAAGAGAGCAGATAAGAGCGTTGCGATTAGTTCTGAAGGAAAAACCACGTTTTATTATGATTTTGAGCTTGGAGAAAAAGAAGAAAAAGTTTCTGAAGACATTTCTGAATTAAAAGGAACCCCTGCTTGCTCAGGTAATGAACGAGGAGTTGTTAGAGTTATTAATAATCTTGAAGAGGCAGAGAAGATGAACCAAGGAGATATTCTAGTTTCAGTAGCAACCTGCCCAGAACTTGTTCCAACAATGAAGAGGGCAGCAGCAATTGTCACAGACGAAGGCGGAGTAACATGTCACGCTGCGATTGTTTCTAGAGAACTTGGAGTTCCATGCGTTATCGGAACAAAAATAGCTACAAAAGTCTTCAAAGACGGAGATTCTGTTGAAGTTGATGCAAAAGAAGGAGTTGTGAGGAAGTTAAAATGAAAAAATGGACTAGAATAGCAGAGGATAGCGGAGATCTTTTCCCTGTTACATTCATGTATGAATGTTTAGTTGAAAGAGCAGAAGAGGTTCTTGGAGCGAAAGTTAATAACTGGATGCATGTCGGAAGAAATAGTATTTGGGAAGTTGCTGCAGATTTAGACAATTGGGACATGGTCGGTTCAGCAGCATATAAAAAATTAAAACAAGATAAAGGATTCTTGAAACAAATTAGAGAAAATACTCTTAATGGCTGCAAATTAATGATAGAGACTTCTGAAAAGATATACAAAACAGACCTATCAAAACTAGCCAATAAACAATTATGGGATTTATACCAAGAATACAGACAAAAAGACAAAGATATGTATATCTGGGGCATGGTCCCGGTTCTTATTGATTTCGAGGTTACTAGATTATCTGATGAGATAAGAAGCATAATTAAAAGTAAGCTAAACGAAAACGAACAAAATCTTTTGCCAGACTATTTTATCACATTAACAACATCAAAAGAAGATACGCTTATGAAACAGGAAAAATTATCTTTCCTAAATGTAGCAAAAGAAATATCAGAAAATCAAGAAGCAAAAGAGCTTTTCAAAAAATCAGTAGATGAAATAAAAGCAGAACTTTCCAATTTCAAAGAAATTGATGAAAAAATAGAAGAACACACAAAAAACTACTGTTTTTTCGGTTACGGATACTTAGGTCCTGCATGGAAGAAAGAATATTATCTTGAATTATTGTCAGGATTCATAAAAGTAGATAATCCTGAAGAAAAGATTAAAGAGATTGAAGAAGAAAAACAAGCAACCGATAGAAAAAGAGAAGAGGTAATCAGAAAATTAAAGCTTACAGAAGATGAGCTTTACTTAATGGATGCAGGTGCTGAATTTGGATTCCTAAAGGTAAACAGAAAAGATTTGCTCTATAAATCTTACTATCATATGAACAACTGGCTTGAAGAGGTTTCTAAAAGATTTGGGCTTACAATAACTCAACTAAGACATATGATTTCTGAAGAAGTAAAAGATATGATTCTTGATAACAAACTTCCAGATAAAAATGTATTAGACCAGAGAATAGAGTTCTATCTTTTTATTTTGAAAGACCAGAAATTAACAATTCATCACGGAGATGAGGCAAAAAAACTTCATGAGGAGTTAATGGAGAAGCAAGAAGATATAGACTTGGATGAATTGAAAGGAGACTGCTCTTGCCAAGGTCAAGCAAGAGGAGAGATTAAGATAATTAAAACAGTCGAAGATATGGAAAAGATGAACCAAGGAGATATTCTGGTTAGTCCTGCTACAAATCCTAATCTTGTACCTGCAATGCAAAAAGCAGGAGCAATTATAACCGATGAAGGAGGAATTACATGCCACGCCGCTATTGTTTCTAGAGAATTAGGAGTTCCATGTATTACTGGAACAAAGATTGTCACAAAAGCATTCAAAGACGGCGATTTGGTTGAAGTTGATGCAACAAATGGAATAGTACGGAGAGTAAAATGACTTCTAACCTTTTCATGGATTACCTTCCTGTTCTTCATCCTGGGAACACAAACGCTTTAGAATTAGTAAGAAATTCTGTGGATGTAACATATTCTGTTGGCGCCGAAAGAATACTCGAAGATAATACGTTGAAAAAAGAGATTTATTTTGCAAATATAGTCAATAACAACGTATATCAAAATTCAGAAAAAGCTTGGATTTGTGACGAGAAAAGGTTAGGCCAAGACAAGACTTTAAAGGGATTAGCGAAGTTAATATTAGACCACGCTGATCAAAAGACTTTTGAGATAGTAAGAAGACACTATGTTCAAAAAGATAAACGTATGTCTACAGATGCTATTTTTCATATTCATTCTTACAAATGGGGATTGCCTGAATTTAGAATACATTCAGCAAGAGATCTTTCTACAAAGGAAGTTAGAGAACTCGTAAACAATATCTACTCATCCATTCGAAAGCGCATGAAAAAAGACAAGGATTACGGAAAACGATAAAATGACAGAAATCCTAACACTAGAAGAAATTGCCTTGCTGGCCAAGAAAGTTGAGAGGTGGAATAATACCAAAACTTACGATGATGATTATTGTATTTTTGAAGGTTCTGTTGATCAATTTGCAATTCAAGTTAAAAGATACAGGATTGGTGTTAATTATGAAAGTGCAATGATATCCTTACATAAAGATTCTAGATTTGTTTGCAGTCAAGCATCACCAACCCTTTTTGAAATATATCAAAAAGCATTTGGGAGCTGGTTTATACCAATAAAAACTAAAACTCCAAACATAATAAAACAAAGAAACCAAGCTATTGAGAGAGCAAGAGAGGTTCTAGCTGGATAAAAACACTAAATTTTTAAAATTAACTATATTCTTAATTTAGAATGAGCGATGAATACATATTCATGTGGTGTCAAAAGCCTCTTTTGCCTAGTAATCATGGCACTGCGGTGGCATTAAAAGGAGGAGCAGAGGCCTTAGACGTGTTTGCGACAGCACATATTTTGCAGTATTATGATGGAAAACTTCTTTCAACATATATCATGAAAAAAGACATAAATGATTGGAAAGCAAATAAAAGCATAAAATTCCTTGATCCTTCTTTTTACAAAAAATATTCTGAAAAATATGAACAAGAAAGCAAAAAATGGTGGGAATGGATAAGAGAGGTAGAAAAAAAGGATTATTCCAACTTAACAAAAAAGGAGTTAATAGAAGATCACGAACTCTTTTCAAGATTCATGGTAAACTCAATTTCTTTTTTTGGAAGCACAAGACCTGAATTTACATATGCTGTTGAGCAAAAATTAGAAGAACACCTAAAAAAATATTTCCGAGACGACTGGGGAGACGCATTTACTGTCCTAGCAACCTCTAGTGAGGAGGATGAAGTACAAAAAGAACAAAAAGATTGGAAAATACTTGTAGAATCAAACCCTTCAGACGAATCTTTGTTAAATCATACGTCCAAATACCCTTGGCTTGTTCTAGGAACATTTTCTGAGGAAGAAGCATTGAAGCATTTAAAAGAATTAATGAAAAATAATGAAGAAGAAGCCGTAAAAAAAGAAGATATAGTTCAGAAGAAAAAAGAGATTTTGGATAAAATGGAAGAAGACGTAAAATACTTATCAACTTTTTTACAAGAACAGTCAGTAAGAAGAATGCATATCAAAGCTTATTGGGCCGGTTGTTATTATCTTGCAAGAAACTTGCTAAATGCAATAGCAAAAGAAATTGGTCTAGAAGTATCAGAATTAATTGAATTCCTGCTTCCTCCAGAAGTGGATGAGATTCTAAAAGGAGAAAAAACAATAGATGATATCCCTCTTGAAAAAAGAAAAGAAAAATACATAACCTATTTTAATCCCGGAGAAGAGATAGAGATAACAGAAGGAGAAGAAGCTGAAGTGCTTTTCAAGCAAAAGATCAAGCCACCCGAAAAAAAACTAGAAATAAAAGGCCAGACCGCATCAGTAGGAAAATGCACAGGAAAAGTCAGAATAGTAATGCCAGGAGATACAAAGATGTTAATGAATGACATAAAAGAGTTTCAAAAAGGAGATGTTATGGTCACTTCAATGACTCAACCAAACATGATCCCCATAGTTAAGAAAGCAGCAGGAATTGTTGCCGATGAAGGAGGAATTACAAGTCATGCAGCGATTATTGCAAGAGAATTCGGAATTCCATGTATTGTTGGATGCCTTGAAGCAGCACAAATATTTAATAATGGAGATATTATCGAAGTAGATGCTGACAACGGTGCTGTGAGGAAGATAAATGAATAAAAAATACGAGTTTCATGCAAGAGCAAGCGATATTCCTTTTGTTATATCCGATATTTTTTTTAGAGACGGCAGTTATGGTGATGCAGAATCAATCACCACTTTTGAAAAAGGGCTTCTTTCATTGTATTGGTCTGAAGATGGCTACAAACAAACAGCAAAAATAGGCGAACAAATGCTTGATGAAACTTTTTTTGAAAATCTAATCAAGCAAATGGATGAAATAGAGAAAAAAGTAGATAACTTCTCTTTTACTCTTAAGGAAGACAAGATCATTGACGAATGGAAACTATTTGATGAGATAATCTTTGAATATAGTATAGTATATAGATTTTGTGAAGAACCTTTCTTAAGATCTATAGAAAAAAAATTATTAGATAAGTATGATGCTGACATACTTAATGATGTGATGCAGAATCCTGAAAAGGCTAAAGATATTGGATTCAATGATCAAGAAAAAAAGATTATTAATATTCTAAGAACTGTTGGCGAGAAAAAACTGTCTTTGCATCTAAAAAATGAAAAATTCTTTGATGATCTCGCTTTATTTATAGAACATCTCTCTAAAAAAACAGAAATTTCAACAGAAGATCTATATTTCCTAAAATCAGATGAGATATCAAATCTTTTAGAAGGTAAAAAGATTGACTTAAGCCTAGCAAAGGATAGAAAGAACGGCTGCGCATTTTCTAATGGGCCAGATTCAGAATATTTATGTGTTACTGGTAAAGAATTCCTAGAACTAAAAGAGCTAGTTGAACCAAAAATCAATGAAATCAAAGGTTTTTCTGCAAACAAAGGAAAAGTTAAAGGAAAAGTAAGAGTTCACCTAAGCTGGATCAAGTCAGTTGATTTTGATCAAGGAGATATAATTGTTACTGGGATGACTAATCCTCAGATGTTCCCGTATCTTAAAAAAGCTGCTGCAATCGTCACAGATGAAGGCGGAATAACTTGCCATGCTGCTATTATTTCTAGAGAATTAGGAATTCCTTGCATAATCGGAACCAAAGTAGCAACCCAACTTCTTAATGATGGAGATAGGGTAGAAGTAGACGCAGATAAAGGAATTGTTAGAAAAATTATTGTTTAGCTGCTAACTTAACATCGCCAGCTTTTACTGTTTTTCTTCCAGCATGAATTGCCAGTCTAACAGCATTTGTTGCTATTTCTTCAGCAATATCTTCAACAACATCTTTTAAGGCAGCTTTCGCCTTGTCAGAAACACGATCAGCTCCAGAAGCTTTTAGAACTTTCTCCATTGCAGCTAATGGTAATAGTCTGTCTGTTTTCGCCATAATTAATCATTAAAGAAACGAATATTTAAAGGTTTTGGTCAAAAGGGGAGCAATTTTCTTATATTTCGCCTTAAAGAGAGCCGTTTTAACCTCTGTTCAATATCAGAAGCGTTCTCAAATTCTTTTTCCGCTTTTCTGAACTTAGAAGAATGAAATAAATTCCTGCCTTTATTTGCAGAGAACTTGTGCTTCTTATGAAGCATTTCGTGATACATGACATAGTCGAGTAATTCTTCTTCTTGCAATGCGGATGAGATAGATATCCTATCTGTTTTGAAATCATAAGAACCTAGTTTTGATGTTGAATTAGCACCCCACTCAAGATTTGGAACATCTATTAAATCATCAAAATATCTTTCATTTACTCTATTGAATGATTCCAGTAAATCTGGATTAATATTTGTTTTTGGAATAACTTGAGGGAGTTTTTTAACAAATGTGTTGTACAAGTCCATATTAAGAGTGTTTTTCTTTGCCTTGAAAACTTTAACTAATAATTCTTGGATTAAACCAATCTTTATTTCATTTGAAACACGATACCACTTTTTACTTAGTTTAACTTGAAGCGAATTGATAGAAACAGAAATATTTGCTCCGTAATCATTAAATTGATCAGAATATTTTACTTTTGTAGAATAATTGAATTGCCGATTAGGAAAAAGTTCCCTGAATGCTTTTTCTATGATGTCCATGAATTTTATTCAACCGCATACCTTAAAATAGCAGCAACCTTGCCAAGTTCTTTTAACTGAACTCCTTCGCGAGTTTCAGTCGATATAATCCTAACTTCTGTTGAGAATTGTTCAGCTATTTTCTCAAATTCTTCAATTACTTTATCATCCGATTCTTCAGAAATAAGCAAGATCTCAACAATCCCGTTGCTCAATTTGGCTTTAACAGCATCAAGCCCATACTCAACCTTGCCAGGAGTTTTAGCAAGCAAATCAAAGAACTTCTGCATGATTTTCTTTTCAGCAGAAACTTCTTCTGCAGCAAGTAAATCTTCTGATTTTTCAAGTAGTTCCTGCAGACCAAAGTCTCCAGTATAACTTAAATCTTTTGTTCCCATTATTTTTTTCTTTAGATCTCCCGTAATATAATCTTGATTCAAAAAATTAGTAACGGTTGTACCTGGACCGCCAATTATGATTCCCTTAAGATCAGCACCGAGAGATAAAAATTCATTCTTGATATGGCCTGCTATTTTCTTAAAATGAGCTTTAACAGCATCTTCTCTTAATCTTTCAAATCTCTGAGCTGACTGACCGCCTGCTCTCATCTTTCCTGGAACTTCTGAATGCGTTGTTTTTAACGGGATGATTGATTTTCCTTTAAGCAAAGCAATTGCCGCATCTCTTCTATCTAAAACAACAAGACCATAAACATCCTTAACTTCCATCATATCTCGGATAGGATCAAGAACAAATTCTTTGTCACACCTATAAAGACGAATCTTAATCGGGACAGGAGGTTCAATAGACCATACTTGAACATTAGATTGACCCTCTTTTTCAGAAACATTTCCAGAGAAAACAGCAAGACCATGGTCCGGTGTTTTTGTATACATTTTTAAGTGCTGGATCATCCTTTCCAAAGAATCTATAACATTCTTTCTTGTAGATGTTGATTTAATATTAGAGGCTGTATCCTGCTCCTGACGCAGATGAGTCATAATCTTGTTCATATCATATCCTTGAGGGATATATACTGTAACCATCTCTGTATGGCGCCCTCTATACAACTCTAGCTCTTTCACGAACTTCTTCAGCTTAAATTGCTCTGTAGTGCTTACTGCCATGGTTCAAATGTATAATGGCGAGTTTATAAATTTTTAGGCTCATCAGACGCGCCTGTTCTGAAGGATTTAACGCGCCAATTGCCAAAAAAATTAAATATCTTTTGGTATTACTCTATCCATGGCGAATGTCCTTGAAAATACAGGCTGTATAGAAGACCTTTTATTTCTAAATGATGTGGCTGAAAGATTAGATGGGATTCTTTCACATATAGCGTTAGGAGGAGGAGCAGAGGATATTTCCTATATTGAATCTATGCAGAGATTTCTAAAAGGAAAATATGCAGAAAGGCTTAAAAGATATTTGAATGATAGCGAATTGTCTAATATTGGATGTTTTGTGGGTAATGTCTTGTCAGCATACGGTGCTTTCCAAACGTTGATTTCAGATGTAGGCAGAGAACCAGAAGCAATAGAGGAACAGGCTGCAGACATATTACATGAATATCTTATATTGCCCGAGCCAGAGCATGTAGGGGCCTTAGAACCAGTTTAGATAGATTTCAGCCCATCGATACATTTAAAAAGGGAGTTGATTCCTAAAATTAAACGGATATTATTTATCCGGGGCTATGGGGTAGCTTGGTTTATCCTTTCTGGTTTGGGGCCAGATGACCCCGGTTCGAATCCGGGTAGCCCCATATAACAAAAATGCCAAAAAAAATCAAAAGCGCGGTTAAAAGGTTCGGAACAAGATATGGTCGAACTATCAGAGAAAAAGTAGCAAAAATAGAAGATAAGCTACGGGGAAAGCATAAATGCCCTTATTGTTCGGCTCTAAAAGCAAAAAGAATTGCAGCAGGTATTTGGGCATGCAAGAAATGCAAATCAAAATTTACAGGTGCAGCATATGCTGTTAAAAGAAATATAAAAGAAAGAGAGGTTGAAGAAAGTGCAGACTGAATACAAATGTTTTGATTGTAACAAAACAGTAAGCATGGAATATTTAAGAAAGAAGATCAGATGCCCATACTGCGGCGGAAAGATGTTATTCAAACAAAAACAAGTCTCAACAAAAGTTCAAGCAAGATAAAATGGCAAAACAAGAAGATATCCAACAATTACAATTAATGGAACAGTCTTTGCAGCAATTTTTAATGCAAAAACAAACATTCCAGGCACAGTTAATGGAAATTGAAAGCGCATTATCTGAGCTTAGCAAGACAAAACAAGCATACAAGATTATTGGCAATATAATGATTGCTTCATCTAACGAAGATCTTAAGAAAGACTTAGAGCAGAAAAAAGAAATTCTTAGCTTAAGAGTAAAAAATCTTGAAAAACAAGAAGAAAAATTAAAAGAAAGCGCATCAAAATTACAATCCGAAGTTCTAAAAGAAATGAAGAAGTGATTAAAATGGGTACAGTTACAGAAATTATCGACATAATAAAGGATATAAGCGAAGACACTACAGTTCCAAAGAATATAAAATCAAAATTATCAGAAATTGCAGTACTTTTAGAATCAGAAGAGGAAGAAACTCCTCTAAAAGTTAACAGGGCTCTGAACGAACTTGATGATATTTCTTCTGATGTTAATATACAACCTTATACAAGAACTCAGCTGATGGGTATTGCTAGTGCTCTAGAAAGTGTTCAATAAGTCTTTCTTATATCTAAAACCTTTTTTCCTTGCTAATTTTTCAATTGCCTTTCCAAATCTTGAGCCGTATTGAGCTCCTAATTTCTTTCTCCAAGCAATTTCCTTTTTTAATCCAAGTTTTTGTGCAATCTCTCTTAGAACTATCTTGTTTTTAGAGCCTTTTAGTTTTCTGCTTGCTGGAAATTTCATCCCTTCTTTTATCACATCTTTATCTAGGAATGGTGTTTCAATTTTAATATTTAATTTCTTGGCGATTATCAGATCTCTCATTAAATCTCTGTGATACATCGCCCTTAAACCGCGCCAGCATTCCTTATCAACATCTTTTGCTTCTTTATGTCTTAAGTAACCCGCGAATACTTCTTCAGCTCCTAAACCTGAGAAAAATACTTTTTCTTTAGCAATCTGAGAGGCAGCAACCAAAACAGATCCAACACCAAGCTTAACAATGAAATCAATATCAATCTCTTTTGGTTTTCCTAGAATTTTAACCACTTTTTTAAATATTTTTTCTGTTTCTTTTAGATTAAAAGTCTTTTCTTTAAATTTAATATCAAGATCTTTAGCAACTTTTCTAGCATAGATTAAATCAACCGGTTCTCCAGTACCTTTATCCTTAAAACCAACAGAATAGCAAGTAAAATTATTAGAATACTTCTTAGCTAATAAAGCAATTAAAGAAGAATCAATACCGCCAGAGAAAAACACCGCAAACTTTCCTTTTGGTACTCTTTTTTCAACAGCTTTGATAATCGCTTCTTCTAATTTTTTCTTATTTGGTTTATCTTTTGTTTTACAGCTATTAACAAACTTAATCCAGTCTTTTTCTTTAATCATTTGCTAAAATCCTTCTTGTTTTTGGAACAAAATTCATAATTCTGTTCTCTTTGAACTTTCCACAGCCCAAGTAATCTTTATTATTTTTAATTATCAAGAAACCTTTCATATCTGTTTTTACAGGAATATCATAACCTTTTAACCATAATCTTGCTAATTTATCAGTTATTTCCAAAACATTCTTTTTAGCAAAAGGACCGATTAGCTGTGATCCTTCGACACTTAAACGCAATTCGTCATTTCTTAATTCTCCAAAATACATCCCCATAACATCGATATTTAATTTAGTTAGATCAATCTTTGAAACATCTCTGTTTATAAGATAAATCTTGTCTTTAGAACTTTTCATAACAACTGGAAAATCAAATGAACAATCAAACTGATCTTTTAATAGTTTAGAAATCTCTTTTACTCCTCTTGTATTCAATATCTCTAGTTTTTGCATCTAAACGCCCCAAACAGGATTGTCTTTTCTCATAATTTCTGAAATCTCTTTGATCGCTACAACTTCTTTTGGTGTTAAGTATTGCTTTAACTTCTTCATTTTCCTGAAATCATCTTCAGGAATTGCAGAATAAAGAATTTCATCCCCTTTTATCTGCCTACCAACTGTAACCTTATCCATAGAAACAGCAACTTGCTTTCCTTCTTCTGCTTCTGAAACAGTTTCTTGTTCAGCCTGCATAGATTTAACCTCTGTTAAAACTTTTCCATCGTCTTTCATTAAAGGAGTTCCTGATTTTAACTTACCATTTAAAACCTCAACACCAATAACCGCAGGTCCGCTCTGCCTGAATATATAATTCTTCATTAATTGTATTTTGCATGGTCTAATAAGCAGATCGAGAGCCTTTCCTTCCTGTCTTTTCTTCTCGTCTTCCTGCCACTTCTCAAACTCTTCAATTAATTTATAGATAACATTATTGACAATAACTTTAGCTCTCCCAGCTCCTTCACTGGAAACATTAAATCCAAGAACAACCGCCTGCAGAGGATCTTTATTAGCTTCTGCGTCTGCCAGATCTTTTTTGCTAATCTCTCCTATAGATGCTCTGCTTACAGGAATTCCTTTATCTTTTAAGATCAACAATAAAGCTTCGAGACTTCCTAATGAATCTGCCTTAACAACGATTCCCTGGTCTGATGTTTCAATAACAACTTCATTAACTTCTTTTTGAACTTCTTGCTTTACAGATTCAACTTCAGAGGACGAACAACTCCTCAGAGGCATGCCTGAAATAACCTCATTAACATCAGATGCAGATATTCTAACACCAATCGCAGCGTTTACTTCTTTTACTGAATTGAATTTAGCTCTTTTCTCGCGCATCTCTGCCATCTGTTCTGGTTCAAACAACGCTTTAACTTTTGTAACAATGGGTTTATCTAATCCTCCGATAACAATTGTATCGTTTACTTTCAAAGAACCATCATAGAGTATCGCATCAATAGTCATTCCTAATCCTTTTGTTTCTTTAACTTCTAGAACAGTTCCTTTGCCGTCTCCTTTTATTTCAATTTTTAATGAATCTTCTAAGTATTTTTGAGCTAGGCCCGCCAAAACCATAAGTAATTCAGGTAAACCCTCTCCAGTTTTTGCAGAACAAGGAACAATCGCAATTTGTTTTGTATAATCTGAGACTCTATCAAATCTTTCAGCATCCATTCCCACAGTTTCATGAACTTTTGCAACTAATTCATACAGCTTTGTCTCTACTTCTGTTATTATTTTTGGATCTTGCTTTCCTATGTTCCCCAAAACACGTTCTCCAGAACGATAACCGCCAATCAAATCGATTTTATTTGCTGCAATAATAAATGGAGTCTTATAATCCCTTAATATTTCAATAGCTTCGAATGTCTGAGGTTTAAATCCTTCGTTGATATCAACAACAAGAATAGCAATATCTGCTAGATTACCTCCTCTTTTTCTTAATGAAGTAAATGCAGCGTGACCTGGCGTGTCTATAAACAATAAACCAGGAATAGTGAAATCTAATTTCAATGCGTCAAGCATAGCACCACACTTTTCTTTTAAAACCTGTAAAGGAACAATTGATGCACCAATTGCCTGAGTAATTGCTCCAGCCTCACCAGAAACAACAGATGTGCCTCTAACCCAGTCTAATACAGATGATTTGCCATGGTCAACATGGCCTACTACAGTACATATTGGTGATCTGGTTGCCATAAGAAATACAGAGAATAAGTCAATTTTTAAATGTTTTTAATTCAATTGCTGAGAGATATTCTCAATAAGCTGCTCTTTAATGGTCCTTTTGCCAGGTACTGTTAAAGAAACAAAAGCAGAACGTCCTTTTTTCATCTTAGCCATAAGGTTCAATTTCTCCAACTTACCAATATGTTTGTATACAACATTGCTCTTCTTAGAATAATCATCATAAGGATACATCTCTTGTACAAGGTTCTTGAATGGGATTTCCTCTCCTAACTCGCGGCTCATCCTATACGTCATCATCAATGTTTTCTTTTCAGTATCTGTTAGATCATATTCAATCTTTGCAAACTTCTTCTCTTCTTTCTTCTCAATTTCTATTGTTGTCTTTAGCTTGTCAAATTGCTTAAAGAACTCTTTTCCTTTTTTTGTTAAACAGATAATCTTATCATTTTCAGCCTCATCCAAGTGTATTAACTTATCCTTAGCTAAAATAAGCGCAAAATACGCCGCTTTTCCATTTAACCCAAATAATTGGTCTACTACAGACAAAGACATAGTATAACTCTTCTTTTCAGCTGTTTCTTGGTCATATAAGGCCTTAATAATCCAAACACAAGGTTTATTGACTAATATTTCGTACAATGCCATCTTAAATTAGCTTTATTTCCAAATTTAAATAGTTTTTGCTCTTAAACGGAAAAAAGGAGGGTAATTAGCATAAACGGAAACAACGGAAATAACGGAAGCTTTATATACTAGTGGAACCTATCCTTACTACATGAGGTTTTGAACCTTAGAGAGAATCGTTGGGGGTGGCTTTATTCAAAATGCCTGAAGAAATAACATTTGAAAACGTGCTGAAAAATCCGATATACAAGAACCGAGATGTATTGTACGCATTACATCCGCCTGAAGGATTATTGCACAGAACAGAACAGAAAAACGAGCTAATCATGGAGCTTGCTCCAATATTGATGAATAGTGCGGTATCAGGAGTGTTTGTTTATGGAAACCCTGGAACCGGGAAAACATCATTGGTATTAGAACTGTTAGATAAGCTTGAAAAAGAGGCAAAAAAGAACAAAGTTGAGCTCACCAGAGCTTATGTAAACTGTTCTGAGAACAGAACAGAAACCACAATATTAATAGAACTATTAAATCAGATAAATCCAAAAAAAGAATACCCAAAGATTGGATGGACAAGAACAAAAGCAATATCAGAATTCAACAAACTGCTTAATGAAAAAGAAATTAATGTATTAGTTATACTGGACGAAGTAGATTACGTGCTTAAAGAAGCAGGAGACGATATCCTGTACAGATTAAGCAGAATCAATGATGGTATTAAGTCAAGAGTTAACACAATTATAATATCGAACGATGTAAGAGTTGCTGATTACATTAAACCGCGAACACAATCAACATTCGGTCGCGTAAAAGTAATCTTTGCACCTTACAACGCAGAAGAGTTAGAAGACATAATGGCTAGTAGAGTGAAGTATGCTTTCAAAGCAAACTCAATCGGAGAACCGGTCATTAAAAAGATAAGTGAACTGGAATCAGATCGGGGGGGAGATGCAAGAAAAGCGCTTGAACTTTTAGATTCGTGCGCAAAAATCGCAATCTCAAAAGGAAGAAAGAAAGTTTCGCTTGATCTTGTCGATGAAGCACACGAAAACCTGGAAACTAACCACGTAATTAACGCAGTAGCTTCATTAACAAAACATCAAAAAATCTTGTTTTTGACAATGCTCAAAAACCAGAAAAAAATGATGATTGGAGGGGATGTGTACAAAGAATACATCCTGACGTGCGAGAAATACAATGTCAAACCTTTGACAGAGAGAATGATTAGATCATTCATCGTCAACCTGGGAGAACTAGGATTGATAGATTCAGAGATTGGCTGGCTAGGGACATTAAAGAAAAAAGTTAGAAAAATCACATTCAACCTGGATAAGGCGTTGAAAAAGAAATCCGAGAAATTGCTTAGGGACACGATATAAGTACGGTTTCGCAAGAGACCGAGTAAAATACAATTTCGCAACACGAAATTTATTTCAAGTTTCGTGAAGAGAAACTATGAAAAGAGGTGGATAGATCTAGTTAATTCTATCCGTCTAAAAACCAAATAAACGGGGGTACACTAAACAATAAACATAGCGAAAGCTATAAAAAAATTGAAGTGGCATAAAAATGAATTCAATAATAATCGGAACAATGTTGCTTAGTTTCGTTGCAAAATGCATCGAGATTAGACTGCACAATGTTATTAGTGGGGAGGAAGAAGATGAACCCCATTAACAAAAGCCTAACAGTTCTACTTTACCGTGAAGATACACAAGAAATGTGCGAGATGAATTTATCTGTAGGCCGAGAAGATGCTTCAGAATACTTAAGAGAAAATCTTATCAGAGCAACTGCGCTTGGAATTGATAGCATTACGTATTCAATTGTTGAAAATAATGCATATAATAGAGCGGTTCAACAAAGAACAGGAGATGTTGAAAAGATCCGTGCAATCTGCGAAGAAAAAGGAATCAAACAACATGAAAGTCCGATGCTTGCAGTCTATGGTTCATGGGACAAACCAATAAACCAACCTGTAACAGAAGGAGGAATTCAAGACGGAGATTTAGCTGCTTGTGTTGAAAAGGCAAGTAAAGAAGGAAAAAAAGAAGGAAACTTCATGTTAATGCACATAGATGATAAACAAGTCACTCTTGGAAACAAAAGTTTTGCTTACACAAGAGACATATATCCAAAAAGAGAGGTGAAATCAAACTCCTATTCCCCACAAATGTGAAAAATTCTGCCATCTTTTGCCTTTGTTTGTTGGGGGTGGACCGTCCGCTTGCGGGCGGTTTATTTTTTTCCAAAATGAAAATAAACTACATAAAACGGATGAATCGGAAACTGATCTGGAAACAGATAGAATATAGAGATAACAGAGTATTTATGAGATTAGCTCAAAGAGCGATAATAACCGTAGAAAAATTACCCAATTGCTCTTCTGACATCAATAACTTCTAAAGAACTAACTCCTTCCAATTCTTTAATCTGTTCTTCAAGATCGTCTGTTGAACCTTTATCTTCATCAGCAACAAAGATTATTTTTATGGCTTTCAAACCAAATGCCATAGGCTCAACTTCTATTTTCATGTCGCCTTCACCAACAAAATCAATGATCTTTTGTTTAGATTCTTCCTGTATCTTGTCTAGGTCGGATTCAGGTGATTCTGGCATTATCTTGAATGTTACAATTACTTTTGCCATGCTTAATTAGGCCCCTCAAATCCACATTCCGGGCATTTATACTTTGCAGCAATCTTTCTGCAATGGATACAGCGCACAATTTCATATTTATTGCAGCCAGGGCATTTAAACGTGGCTCCACCAGCATTAGCTGTACTCTGCTTACATGATGAGCATACAATTTCTTTTTTTACCATAACCCACCAAGCACCGAGCTTCTTTTTAAACTTTTCTGTATTCATTCTGGAATAGTCATAAAAATATATAAAGAAAATCCCTAATTTGTACTCATACAGGTGTGAAAAAAGGGGTGTGTATGAGTAAAGTGTCTAAAACGTCCACAGAAATGGATAAAATACTAGGTACACCGCCTGGTTTAGCTTCTAAAAGTAAAGTAACTTTAGCTAAAGGAGAGGATGAATTTCTTAATCAAAGACTTAAATTACAGCAAAAAGAAAAAGAACTAAAATTAAAAGAATTAGAGCTCAAAGAGATTGACAAGGTATTGAGGAAAGGAAATGTTTCACTGAAAAAAGAGAGACTAAAACTTATAAGCGAAATTGAAAAGCTGAAAAAAGAGACGAAATCTCTCTGGCTACAGATTGAATCTCAAAAAGCCGAACTAAAAGAATACAAGAAAAGATCAAGTGAAATTAAAAGATCAGAAAAAGGTTTTTCTAATCAAAAAGAAAGTTTAATTAAGAAAGAAGAAACGCTAGCAAAAAGAGAAAAACTGCTTGCAGGCGAACAAAAACAGCTGAAAAAACTTGAAGCAGAAATTTCATCAAAAGAAAACACAGTAAATCGATTAACAGGAATGGTTTCAAGAGAAAAAGACCAATTTGAAACAGAAAAAGAAGCTCACCAAAAAGAAATCACAAGCCTAACCCAAAATCGGAATGTGCTTGAAAAAGAAGTTGGACAATTAAAACTGAGAATAAAAGATGAAACAAAAAGACTTGGAAATATGGAAAGAGATGTTGAAAGTACATTCAAATTAAGCTCAAGAAGACAAAATACAATAGAAAAACTTCAAACACAAACAAATAAACAGCAGTTAGAAGTAAAAAGAAAAGAGGCTCAGCTTAAAGAAAAAGAAAATATCTTAAAAGAAAGAGAGAGTGAATTAAAAAGAAAAGAATTTGCAGAACAAGCTGTAAGAAAGAAAATAATTAATCTAACAACAGACGAAAGAATTCTGGAACAACAAGTTTTAGAAAAGAAAAATGAACTCCAAAAGGTTAACATGGAGTTTGATGAAAAATTATCCAAATTAAGAGCAGATGAGAATCTTTTAGATGAAAAAGAAGAAGAATTAGTCGCAAGAATAAAAGAACTGGAAGAAGACGAATCTCTGCTTAATGAAAGAGAAGACGAAATAATTGATAAAATAAAAGAGTTTGAAAAGGATAAGACGCTCCTAGAAAAGCAGGAAAATCAGATATCTAATGAAGTTATAAAACTTGAGAGCCTAAAAGGCAAAGAAAAAGACCTCAATTCCAGAGAAAAAGAGATAATAAAGAATGAGAATGTTCTTGAACAAGAACTTACAAAACTCGAGATACAAAAGAAAAAAGTAATGGATGTTAATGAATTAAGAGATACAATCAAACAATTAACAAAAACAAAGAATGAAATGCAGAAAAAGATTTCAGACCTAATGCCAAAGCTTGTAGAAGCAGCTGAAAAAGAACGTATGCTTAAGAATAAAGAGAAATTACTAGTCGAAAGAGAGAAAATGCTTGATAATAAAGAAGGAATGGTTAAATCAATGGTTCGTGAAGCAGAAAGCACAAAAGAAAAAGCAAAATCAGAAGAATTCCATGATTACTTAGAAAAAGAGCTTGAAGGATTCAAGGAATCAAGAGTTGCCGCAGAGGCATTGAAAGAGGAAGAACCAAGAAACTATGAACTTCTTGTTATGATCCAAAATGCAAGAGACGCATTAAATCAAAAGAAAATAGATCAAGCAAAGAAATTATATTCGCAGATAGGTGGGCTTTATTCTCAACTTCCTATGACTGATGAGAAAAAAAGGATATATTATGAGATTTTAGAATTAAAGACAGATATAGAGCTTCATATGATTAGTTAAATCGAAATTATTTTGTTTTCTTCATCGATTTTAAATTTAACATCCAGAAACTGCTCTACAACGTAGATATTTGTTCTTGTATGCTCAGAGATTTTTCCTACTTTCATCTTTTCTCCGTTTAAAACTAAGAATGGAATTAATTGATCCGCAAGGTGACCATCAACTGGAGCACCTCCTTTCATTTCTTCTAATAATCTTTCTCCTGCTTCCTGTCCAACAACTTCTGCTCGTTTTCCTTTTTCTCCCAATGAATCAGCGCCAATGCGAATAGGATTAATAGAATCTATTTCATTTTCATCTTTCGAATATACGGCCCATAATGTAATCCCTGAACCGGTTGATAATGAATCTGAGTATTCTGTTTCAATTCTTACCGGACAACCTAAGCCAGACAGGATGTGTCTTGCTGCACTCGCCTGTCTTTCAGCTACTTCTGCATTTTCTAGGTCTTTTGATGCATGAGAAACTCCCTTTACTTGGATTAGCTTTCCTTGTTCGGTTAAATTTATCTTTGGCATTTCTTTATCAAAAAAACTATGTTTTGGTTTTATTGTTATCTCAACTTCGCCAGCCCCTTTTGGGAAATAACCTCGCTTTAACAATTTACACTCAATATCTGCATATTTTGCTAAGTGCGGAAGAAAAACCTCTTTGAAATAATCAAATGGCATAGACCAGTTTACATCTGTTCCGCCTTTTATAATATACTTTACTTTTTTTTCTGAAAATATTGCGGGTAATAACAATGCCTGCATCATTAATGTTATAGAACCTGCCGTACCCACATCGATCGATAGTGTTTGAGATTTAAATTTTCCAGGATCGTATCTTATATTGTGAGAACCAAGCTCAGCACCTTCTGTGTAAGAACTACAAAGTTCTTTTAGCGCTTTAATACAATGGAGATGCTGATTTTTTATCCCTGTATCGCATTTCCCTCCGCGTATATTGTCCATCTCAAATGATTTTTGAGTTAATGTACTTAGAGCTAATGCTGTTCTAAGTATCTGGCCTCCGCCTTCCCCGTATGAACCATCTAATTTTATCATAATATAAAGGATTGAGCAAAGTTTTATATATTTATCTGCATTATATTAATATATGAAATTGGGACTTTTACTAATACCGTTGTTATTGATTAATATAGTTCTAGCCACAGAATACTCTGTAGATTTTGATATTGCTGAAGGAAAAGTCCTTGTTGATACTACAATAAAATATGATTATCAGACAGATATTGATCTATTACTAGATGTCCTAGAAGATGCAAAAGCATTGTCCCTTTATTTGGATGGAGAATCAGTAACACCAATTCTTGAAAATAATAAGTTAATTATTAAAAGATCCGTAAAAGAGGTAAATTTTAATTACCTAACAGAGCAGATATTAGAAGACAATGAATTTATTGTTAGCTTATCCTTATTAGAAGCAGATAAATTCTCTGCATCCTTATTCCTAGAAGAGAATTCTGTACTTGCAAAACCCATAGAAGAAAAGACATTGTCTGAAGGTTCTGTATATCCAACTCCTACAAGCTTGTCAACAGATGGACAAAGGATTAAGTTGATTTGGGAAAAAGATAATGTTGAGCAAGGAGATGATTTTTCAATTTTTGTCCAGCTTAAACAAAAAACAGATTATATAAAATTAATTGCTGGGCTATTGTTAATCGTTATTATCTTGATTGTTGTTGTTCGCAGATTAAGAGAAAAACCAAAGAAAAAAGTTGAGATAAAAAAAGTTTCAGAAGATATAACAAAACACCTTAAAGAAGACGAAGAAACAGTTATCAATGTTCTAAAGCAAAGAGATGGCCAGTGTGAGCAAGGAACATTAAGAGTTGTTACAGGATTCCCAAAAGCGACGTTATCGCGGATATTAAAGGAATTAGAGGACAGAAAGGTAGTTTACAAGGAAAAAAGAGGCAAGAAAAACCTTGTTTTCTTAAAATAAGCGTTCGGGAACAATCCGGAACTATTAACTCCCATATTCATTCTTTATTCTTGATTTAAAGACTCTGTTCCAGCGGTAGATTATAAGTAGTTTCTCGACCATACAATATTCATCATAATCAAACAATATGGAGGAATAAAAAATGAAACAATTTATTGCAATGTTTTTTGTTTTTTTAATGGTAGTTACAGCTGTACCGGTTGTAATTGCTGAAGAAGAAACAGCAGAACCAGTTTTAATTTCTGCTAATGAAGGTGAAGAATATGGCTGGGGCGCAAGGACAATGGACAGAATCAGATTGGCCTTTGCATTTAAAGAAGAAAGAAAGCTTGAAGTCATGAATAAAATACAGGAACGAAGAGAACAACACTTCAGAGTTCTGCTGGCTAAAGGAAAACAAGAACAAGCCACAAGATTCAGTGAAGGAACTGCCGCTCTTACGCAAAACTTTGAGCAGAAGAGAGAAAGAATACAGCAAAGATTACAAGAAAAAGAACAAAGCATGGAACAAACACAGGAAAGAGAGCAAATAAGAGATCCGACAACACATGAAGTTCCTGTACAGACTCCAAAAGGAGGCAAGTAATAATCAAATTTAGGAGGAATAAAAAATGAAAGAAAAACTATTTGCATTGTTTGTTGTTATGTTAATGGTATTTGCAGCTCCTGTTGCATTTGCTGAAAACGAAACAACTGAGGATGTAGAAGAAGATGTTGATGTCGAAGTTGATATCGAAACAACATCTGTAGATGACGACGAAAACGAAACTGAAGCTGAAAACGAAACTGAAGCTGAAGACGAAGTTGAAGAAGAGCTAGAAGTTGAGGAAGAAATAGAAGGTATCCTTAACGAAACAGAAGTTGAAGAAGCGGGAGTTGCTCCAGACAGTCCTTTCTTATGGGGTCTTGAAAGAGCAATGGAAAGAATCGACTTAGCTTTAACATTCGGAAAATCTGCTAAAGCTCAGAAAGGTCTTCAACACGCTAAAGAAAGACATCTTGAAGTTATGGCAATGATTGCAGCAAAAAGAATGGCTGCAGCTGAAAGAGGTCAAGAAGCATATGAAGACGCTTTAGATAAAATTGAAGAAGGTGTCGGAGACGATGGCGAAGAAGAATTAGGCGAAGCTGAAGAGATCAGAGAAAGAATTGCTGCACAAAAGCAGAGATTCGAAAAAGCAAGAGAAATTGCTGTTAAAAAACTCAATACAGCAGACGCTAAACTCTTAAGAGCTATGGTCCAGAAGTCTGAAGAAAAGATAGAAAGTATCAGAGCAAAAGTTGAAGTTAAGAAAGAAAGAATAAAAACAAAAATTAAGGCTAGATACGAACTAACTGATGACGAAGTCGAAGAGCTTGAGTTAGAGATAAGATCAGACAGAGAAGACGGAAAAGTCCGAGAAAAAATCAAGCAAAAAATAAGAAATAGATCTGGAGAATTTGAATTAGAAGAAGAATTTGAATTAGAGATCGAAGATGAAGAAGAGCTTGAAGAAGAGGACGAAGAAGAACTTGAAGACGAGAGTGACGAAGAGGACGACGAAGAGAGAGGTAACGGCAGAACATAATTAAAATATTTTTCTTTTATTTTTTTATTTTTTTCAAAACCTTTAAATACTCTATATTCTAATTTATATAATATGTACAAGTTACCAAAAAGAGCAAAAAAAAGAGTAGTTAAAATGAAGAATAATGATAAAGAGCTATGGTCACTTAAAAAGATAAAAAAAGATGATTCTAAATTCACAAAAGCAGCAAAAATAATAAGAAATACTCTTTTTAAGAAAAGATTAGATATACAGACCGTAAAGACAATAAAAAAGAAGTGGAACAAAGTAGCAAAGAAAGAATTAAGACAGTTAAAGAAATCAAAGTAATTCTTTAAAATTTATATTATATTTCTTTCCAGATTTAACATTCACAGCAAAAACCTTTTTACCCATCGCTTTCACTTTCAATTCTTCGCCTTTATACTTAATAATGTCTCCTTTCTGGAAGTTAGGCATTCTGAACAAAACACTTACTCGATAAAGCTCTTTGCTTGTCTGATGATGTCTGCTGAATAATTTAGCGCTTTCTTTTAATTGACCGCCAAATTTATTTACTAATTTTTTTCCTAAAGATCTTAAGTATCTATTTGAGGTTAAGTATAGATCATAACCGTTTTTTAATTTTACTTCTTTGTTTATGAAAGCCCTTTTTTCTTCTGGCTGCTTTTCAATATCGTCCCTAGCAAATCTTACTGCTTCTTTTGTACAGTCTCTCAACTGTAGAATTCCTTCAAAATAATTGGTCCCTTTTATGCTTTTTCTGTCCATATAGCTTGTATCTGCCTCTTTTTTATAAATTTTAGTAATTTTTTTAAACCCCTGAATAATATGCTATATAAATGAAGAAACAAGCAAGAGCCCCAGTAAGGATAGACTTTGGTGGTGGAACCACGGATATGAATCCTTTCCCCGGTTCTAAGGGGGTTGTTCTTAATGCAGCAATCAATCGCTATGTAAAAGGAAGTCTGGCGGCATTACAGAACAGTACAAAGCTGGAATACCATGCAGATATACCCACAAGTTCTGGCTTAGGAACAAGCGGAGTTATGAATGTTGTTTGGCTGGCACTGACAACAAAATATATTGACAAGAAAAAATTAGCAGAACTGGCTCATTTTATTGAGCGCGATACAGGCGTTGTTGGAGGCAAGCAGGATCAATATGCAGCTGTTTACGGCGGAATTAATTTCATGGAGTTTAATGATGACAAAGTAAAAGTTACAAGATTAAAGATAAGAAAAGATGTATTGAAGAGGTTAGAAAGCAAATTGTTCTTGTATTACACAGGACCAAGATTATCAAGCAAATTCAATAAAAAAGTCTTTGATAATCTGAAAAGAAAAGATAAGCGCACAATGGATGTTATAAAAAAGATAATCGTAAACACAAAAGCAATGCGGAATGCTCTCCAGAGAGGAAACCTGAATGTTTTTGCAGCATTATTAAACAATGAATGGATGCTAAGAAAACAACTGCATCCTAAAATAACAACAAGAAAGATAGACAGCATAATAGAATTCGGAAAAAAACACGGGGCCTCAGCAGCAAAAGTAACAGGAGCGGGTGGAGGAGGCTGCATTTTATTCTTAGCAGAAAACAAAAAAGCATTGATGAAAAAGCTAGAGAGATATGAAAAATTCGGAAAAGAGGTCATAGATTTCAAGTTTGATATGAAAGGCGTGCAGATAAAGAAATAATTATTTAAACACTTTCTTATACAGGTTCCAGGTTCTAATGAATTCAGCATGAGGCCATGCTAATGGTGTTGTTATATACGCAACCCCTTTCTTGAACATTGGATTTTTTCTTGCATTTTCAATTAAAACCAACCTGTCTTTCCTCAACAAACCAGCTTCTGAAAAATCAGTTACATATTCTTCGAATTCCTTGACAGTTGAGATATGCTCTGGAAGGAAATCATGATAAGCAATCTTCATAACCCAATTTAGGTATTTATCAGCTTGTCTTTTGTTTTTTGTTCTTATAAAATGTCTGCAGATCATTAATGTGAAGTGAGGCCAAGGCCCCCAGCCGCCATTATTGCGGCCTTCAAATTTTGGGTATCTGCAAATACCTCCCAAATCTTTGTTCCATAAATGCTTTTCAATGGATTTAACAGTTGATTTTACTCTTTTATCATTATCATCCAATATACCAAAATCAGCGATTGCATATTCGCTTGCATCAATATCAATAAGAACAGAACTTGATTCCTTTATTCTTATATTTTTGATAAAACTCCCTATTCTGGAATTCCACATATATTTCAAAATACCTTCTTCAATCTTTATTACGCATGCTTTCCAATCTTTATTATTGCGGTTTAGTTTAACACTTAATTCGTACATTTTTTCTAAAGCTGAACAGCAGACGCAATTAGCCCAGATTTCTAAACCTTCTTCTGTTGGAGGAAATTCATGAATTGAATTAGGAGTGAATATCAAACATTTATCTTCCTGAATACTGTCTAATATATATTCTGCAGCATTCTTTATCTTTGACCAGTTTTTTTCTGCAAATTTCAAATCATTTGTCGTTTTAATGTATTCAGCCAAAGTATATAAGACTAAACCCGTTCCATCGATTTGAATTGGTTTGTATGAAGCATCCTCGCCATTCATATCAATTCTCTGCGGGAATGCTCCGGATTTTAACTGGGCGTTTAATATAAATTCAAGACCTTTCTTTGCATTAGAATACATTTCAGCAGATAGGAAACCTAAAAGAATTACTGCATGGTCTCTTGGATAAATATAAGGGTAACGTTCCCCTTTTGGTGTCGCTAAACAACCTCCATTCGCAAGCTGAACCTTTTTCAATACACCAATGCTTTGATCATATAGTTTTTCTGCTTTCCTCTTGTTAATCATTTTATCTCCTTCTTGATAACTTTATTCCAGCCAGCAGGACCTACTGCACCCGCCCTATTATATTTATTTGAAGCATATTTTTTATTTTTTTTCATAACCAAATAAGGTTTATCAACTTTGCTTAACATCTTGAAATCATTTTGAGAATCTCCAATACCTATAGTCTTTATTTTGCCGTATTTTTTTCTTAATATTCCGGATAAAATTCTCACAGCTTTTCCCTTGTCATTCTTGCCCATCAGATGATAATATCTTCCACCTTTTGTGTAATTAAAACCAGCTTTTTTTATTTTGTTTAATATAATCTTTTTATCCTTTGGTCTTACAATAATAAAAGGTTCGTCATAATCTCTTTTTTCTGCTAATCTTGCTTGCTTTAATGTCAAGCCAGCGTCTTTTTTCAGCTGAGCAGGAGTCATATCTCCAAAACCAACAATGAGAAATCTTTTCTTTAATTTCTTTAATTCGGCTCTTAATTTCTTGTAAGAAGTTCCAAGTTCGATTGTTTTCTTGTTTGGAATAAAAATAGCACCGCCATCCTCAACAATAAAAGGATCTTTAATGCCCAGCTTTTTCCTGTAAACCTCTGTCTCAGCTCTTGTCTTGCTTGTGCAAATAATTAAAGGAATCTTCTTTTTCTTAACAATGTTAAGTGCACTTTTAGCTTTTGCATAAGAATAAGTATCATGGTCCAATAAAGTACCGTCTAAATCTGTAAATATTACCTCTTTTTTCATATTGCTTATTTTTATTTTGTGCTATATATATCTTTTGCTAACATAAAGTATAAAAAGAGTAAATTATATTTTAATATATGGGTGATAATATGGCTAAAGAACACTTTACAGCAGAAGAAGCAAAAAAAATCGGTGAGCAACTGGGAGTTAAATGGGATAAATTTAGTGTTGAAGAATTCAGAAAAGGAATGGATATTGAACTTGAACACGGAACTATCGATCAAAATACCAATGTAACGGATGATGATCCTTTGTTAACTGGAAAGATAACCCTTGCTCATTTAAATGAAATAAGAGATTACAACACCAGACTGCTAAAAATGGAAGAAGAAGGCGAAGCCTACTGGGAAAATAAAGAATAGAGAGGTGAAAAATGGTAAAAACATGCCTAAATAATTGTAATTACAACTGTATGAAACAATTAACAAAGAAATTAGATTTCTTGTGGATCGTTGACACGTATATCAAAGACGCAGAAAGATGTGGCCATAAGGAATGCGCTAAAGTTTTTAAGCAAATGAAAAAAGATGCGCAAGCCCATTCAGATATGCTAAAAAAAATAATAGACGGCAAAGCAAAAAAAGGAAAACTAAAATAAGAGGTGGGAAATATGTGTGACGATTGTGGATGCGGAAAACCTTCGCAAGACGAAACCGACGAAGAATAATATGGTAAATGTCTCAAAAGTAGGAGAAGCGTATAAATGTGAAATCTGCGGGAATGTTGTAGAGGTTAAAGAAGTCGGCGGCGGAGAACTAATTTGCTGCGGACAGCCAATGAACCTCCTCGAATAATCCAAAACATTTATAAGGATATCTCCGATTTTTTAATATATGAATTATAAAAAGTTAGCAAAGAAAACCTGGCATTTTATCTGGGAAGAAGATTCTTTATTGAGCTGGGTTGTTAATGTTATCCTTGCGTTTATTCTGATTAAATTTATTGTTTACCCTTTACTTGGATTTTTGCTTGGAACAACACACCCCGTTGTGGCGGTTGTCTCAACATCAATGGAGCACGATGGTTCTTTTGATGATTGGTGGGCTTCTCAGGCAAACTGCGGCTACCCATGTACACAAGGAGAATATTATTCTAATTATGGCATAACAAAAGAAGAGTTTAGAGAATTTTCATTCAAAAACGGATTCAACAAAGGAGATATAATGGTTCTATACAATCCAAAAAATTCTGAGATGGGAGACATTGTTGTTTTTTGGTCAGGAAGAGCAAATCCAATTATACACAGGGTAGTTAAAGAAGAAAATGGAACCTATCAAACAAAAGGAGATCACAATGTTCAATCCATACAAACATCTTATTTAGATGAATACTCAGTAACTCCAGACAAATTTGTAGGAAAAGCGGTTGCTAAAGTTCCTCTATTAGGTTATGTAAAAATAATCTTTGTAGAATTATTAAGAATGGTAGGGATAGCATGAGTTTCTGTCCAAAATGCGGGTCTATTTTGTTACCTAAACAAGAAGATGGCAAAACAGTAATGGGCTGTTCTTGCGGGTATTCTGAGGCTCCAAAAGAGATAAAAGAGAAGGTAGAAGAAACAAAAGAAGTAGAAGTTGTTGAAAAAGATTTCGAACATCTGCCAGAGACAGATGAAAAGTGTCCAAAATGCGAAAATATTGGTGCATATTACTGGTCAAGACAGATGAGGGGCGGAGATGAACCGGAAACTATATTCTACAAATGCAAAAAGTGCAAACATATCTGGAAGGAAAACGGATGATTTCTAAGTATATTGAGAATAATAAATTAAGAATACTTGTTAAGCCAAATTCAAAGAAATCAGAGATTCTTGGTTATGATGGAAAGGCAGTAAAGGTTGCGATTGCAGCACCTGCAGACAAAGGTAAAGCAAACAAAGAAGTTATAAAATTCTTTTCTAAATTGTTAAAGAAAAAAGTTGAGATTAAATCAGGTTTAAAGTCAAGAGAAAAAGTTTTGTCTTTATAATCCTGTGCTACCGAATCCGCCTTCACCGCGTTCTGTATCTTTTAATTCTTCTTCAATTATTTCTGGGTTTAGAACGGGTTGAATAAGCATCTGAGCAATTCTCGAATTTTTTTCAATCTCAAAATCTTCATCTCCGAAGTTTTTTAGAACAACTCCGACTTCCCCTCTGTAGCTTGAGTCAACAACTCCTGCCAGGACATGGATTCCGTTTTTAGCGGCCAGACCGCTTCTGTCCCAGATCAATCCTACGTGCCCTTCAGGAATCCCCATTTTAATGCCGGTCTTAACAAGCTTTTTCTCTCCTTTTTTTAGAATAAAGCTTTCATTGGAATGAAGATCAAGCCCAGCATCACCCGGATTTGAGTATTTTGGTAGGTTAACATCCCCGAGACGTTCAATTTTCAGCTTCATACCTAAATTAACAGAACAATTTTATTTAAACTTGTCGAAAAAACCATTCACTATTTAATAATGTCATTTCTGAAGTATATAAATATTTATAAGACAGAATGTTTCATCAATTTCATTGGAGGTGGTATTATGGCAGACGAAGTAAAAGGAGATGGACGAATCCCAACATTACATGTAAGTGCTGATTCTATTCCGCAAGCATTTTATCGATTAATGAAAGCAGTTCATGAGCAAGGTTATCCAATAAGAACACAATATGACAGAAAAGAACATGATAAATTTATTGATCCACCTTCAAAAGATGCGGCAGTTTCTGTTGAGATCACCAATCCATTTAAAGAACCAAGATTCCCAGTTATAAGTTATTCCGAAGTAGGCAAGTATATTGCAGAATTTCTGGGAGTAAAAGATCACATGGTTGTTCCATTTGAAAAATTAAAAGAAAAAGCAATAAAAAGAGAAAGATTTGAAGAAAAAAACTGGCCTTATGTTTATCATGATAGATTAGTTGCATATCCTTTTTTTGATGGTCAAACAATCGACCAACTTGATTTGGCAATAGATGCACTTGCAAGCGACAATATAACGCGAAGAGCAGTTACAGGAACGCCAGTTCCATCAATCGACCTTTATCTTAAAGGAGACATGCCTTGTCTGAGAGAACTTCATTTTAGAGCTCCAGAAGACCAAGATGGAAACCTTGTTCTTAATACACGTACAATGTGGAGGAGCAGAGATCTTTATAGGGCATGGAATGACAATGTGCTCGGGATGACTAATCTTTTACAGATAAAAATTGCAAAAAAACTAGCAGAAAAAACAGGAAAAAAAGTTATTGTTGGTCCGTATTCCGAATGGAACACTTCATTACATATTTACGGACAATGCTACAATCAAAAACCAAATGTAACTCAATTCTTTGAACAATATCCTGATGAAGATGCATTTGTTAAAAGCTGTTGGACAAGCGAGTTTGCAAGAGATAATCTTGTTCTTCCACAGTTAAAGGAATTGAGAGAACAAAAACAATGGAAATTCCCACCTGAAGCAATAAAACAGATTGACCAAATTATTGGACTGTATGAATCAGGAGAATTAAAACCATAAGATGACTCGAGGATACTTTGGTACAGTAGAAGGAGGAGATGGTGCTGGCAAGTCTAGTCAAATATTACTTCTTGAAGATTATTTAAAACAGCAAGGCTACAAAGTATTTGTAACAAGAGAACCGGGCGGAGAACCTGTTGCAGAAAAGATAAGAGAATTAATTCTGGATCCTAAAAATAAGACCTTAAACGATACTACAGAACTTCTTTTATTTTTGGCTTGCCGTTCTCAATTCATGAAAGAAATTGTAATACCAAAACTTCATGAAGGTTATTTTGTCCTTTCATCCAGGTCTGGAGATTCTACTAAGGCTTACCAAGGATATGGGAGAGGTATTGATGTAAGTTTAATTGATAATCTAAACCAGATTGTAACAAGAGGAGTAACTCCTGATATCACCTGCGTGATTGATGTTTCTCCAAAAATAGGATTAAGCAAAGTAGAGACAGAAGAGTTTGGAGAGAAGGATAGGATAGAAGCAGCAGGAATCAATTATCATGAACGAGTCAATAACGGTTTTTTAGAGTTGGCAAAACAAGAGCCAGGTAGAATCAAAGTAGTCTCATATATAGAGAATGGCATTGATGAAATGCAGACTCAGATTAGATCATATTTTGATGAATTCTTAAGAAATAAAAAATAAAAAACCACGCCCCGTGGTCGTCTACTCCTCTTCTTCCTCAGCAAAAAAATCGCTCAGAGCCTTAGTGTTCCTGCTTGCATCGTAGCTTATCATTGTGTTACCTCTGTGGCTGAGAGCCACCTCTTTTTTGTTATAAGAGGTTAAGCTAAACTAGTATATAAGTAAAATTGGGATTAGAACTATATTACAAAATCTATAGGCTTTGAATACTATTCTACAGATTATAGAAAATTAATCGGAGAGTAGTCATTTCCGGAATTCAAGCAAAGAAACGAGCTTATCAGATTTGATTTCTCCGGTCTCAGAATCAATCTTGATGTTCAATGTCTGCATGCTCTGGGTCACATAAGTGATGTTCCAGACCTGACCGACCTCAAGATTTTGAAGGATGATTATTCTTTTAATAGGAATCTCTGTTTTGTATTTTTCTTTTTGAAGGTCATCTGCAGTTTTCAGAGCATCTTCGACATCTGTTTTAACTTTGTCAAGTTTTACTTCTTTTACAATATTTTTCTGTTCTTTGAAAACTTCTTCAGCAGGATTTTGGATTATCTCATCACCCACAACAAAGGTTGTTATCTTTTCTGTATCTGGATTGTAGTATCCAATCTGGCATTCACTTTTGTTTAGCTCATCAAGCAAAACAAAAACATGAGATAAGTGAGCCTTTTCATTTTCCGATTTCCATGACTTAAAAACATCAGAATTTTCCAGTTTATCAAGACTTTCTTTAAGCATATATCTGACCAATATTAATACTATATAAAACTTTTCCAAAAACCATTTAAAACTTTCTATACTACTAAAACCATGAAACTAAGTGATGAGAATAGAGCATTATTAGAAAAACAGCAGTATGGGATAGTTGGAGAGCATTCTGCATGTAAAATCTGTTCTTGGACAAAAAAATCTTTGAGAGGAGAAGGCGACTGCTACAAATCAAAATTTTACGGAATAAGATCCTGGCTTTGCTGTCAAATGACTCCGAACCTAGCATGCTGTAATGCATGTTTGTTCTGCTGGAGAGATGTCTCAAACTTTACAAATAAAGATTGGGACTGGAAAACTGATTTTCCTGAAACTATTTACAAAGGGTGTATTGAAGAACAAAAGAGATTGCTTTCTGGATTCGGAGGACTCGAAAAAGTTGACAAAGAAAAACTAGACCAGGAACCAATGCATTTTGCGTTATCATTAACAGGAGAAGCAACACAATATCCAAAACTAAAAGAATTAATTGAATTAATACATAAAAAAGGAAAAACAACATTCTTGGTTACAAACGGACAATACCCCGAAGCATTAAAAGATCTGGAACCAACACAATTTTACGTTTCTATTGATGCTCCTAATGAAGAATTACTTAAAAAAATAGATAGGTCTGCGCACCAAGATTCATGGCAGAGATTAATGAAAACTTTAGAGATACTAAAAACAAAAAAACGAAGTTCATTAAGAATAACTTTGATTAAAGACCTGAATATGGTAAATCCTGAGCAATACGCAGAACTAATCAAGAAAGCAGAAGCCAAATTTGTTGAGGTAAAAGCATACATGTGGGTTGGTTCGTCACAAGAACGTCTACCAATGGATGCAATGCCAAGACATGAAGAGGTTGTTGAGTTTGCACAGAGTATAGCAGAAGAAGCAGGATATAAAATAATTGATTCTCAAAAACAATCAAGAGTTGTTTTGCTCATGAAAGAAGATTCAGAAGATAGAATAATGAAATTCTAGATAATTAAGATTTTTCCAGCAGGCCCCGGATTGATTAATCTTGATTTATTTATTTTATCTGTTCCTACACATTCATGCAGATGACCAGAAATAGATAAAACTGGTTTTACATTTTCAATAAATTTTCTGATTGATTTGTTTCCGCAAGAGTCCCCCATAATGTTATCAACTTTTGTGTTGTATGGTGGAGCATGTGTAACTAAAACAACTTTTTTGTTCTTTAGCTTTGGTTTTATCTTTTTTGTCCAAGTCTCAAATTTTTTATCTGTTACTGAAAATCCGCCTCCACCATATCCAACAAATGCATAATTGTCGATAACATGAACTTTTTTATGGAAATAAGTAACATTTTTGAATAAAGAACATGATTTTTTCATCTCTTCTTCTGTTTCGTGATTTCCATGGATTATTAGAACTGGTTTGCCAATCTTGTTCAGCCTTTCAATCAAAAGATCAAGATCCTGCTCAAATACACTTAGATCTCCTGCGCATATCAATATATTTGCATCTTTTGCCATCTTTTCTATCCTCTTCAAGGCAGCAAGGCTTCCATGAGTGTCAACAAACGCTAAAATCTTCATTTTTAAGAATTATATTCCTCAAAATATATAAAAGATACCCAAAAAGATTAAATAGCTTCTAAACCACCATATATCGCAGGACAGAAACCTTTATATAGTTGTTGTCATTACTCAATGACAGTTGGGGATAAAATGAACGTAAATAAAATACTGAAAAGGAGAGGCACGAAAAGAGATTTCTTAACTGACTTAGTTAAAGGTGTCGCGGTTTTAGGTGGAGGTTCAGTAATACTCTCTGCTTGTAGCGGCAGCAAACATGCAACTCTGCCAAATGATCCAATACCAGATCCAACTAATTACCTTTCTACACTTCAATTGCAGACATTAGATCAATCAGGAAATCTTGAAGGCGCAGTAAATGTTTACAAATTAGATGCGAACATATTAAACCCAGATACAGGAGTAGGAGATCTTGCAGCAGTTGTTTCAGGAGGAACTCATGTAGCAACAACAGATGCTGCTGGAAATGCTTTAATTAATCTTGACAGAACATCCCATCTTAGATGTGAGAAAGGAGGAAATGTAGCTTATCTGTGGAATGTCCTTCACACGGGTGTGGCAGGAATAAGTGCTCAAGGAAATGTAAATGTTATCACAAATATTCGTAATGCAAACCTAGGTAATTCAGCAGAATGTACTCTTGCAGGACACCTATTAAAAACAGATGGATACAGTCAAACCGATCCAGCCTATGGAAACAAATATTGTAATGGAAATCCATTACTCATGTCAATGATGGGAGCGAGTAAAAATGGAAGCGCACATCTTGGATCATTTATTATTACAGATCCGGATAATGGAGACCTAGTTGTTGTTGGAGGGGCCCCAAGTTCAAGACCTACATCAGAAAGAATAAATCTTACTTCTGATGGAGCTAAAGTACACAAAACATTAGATTATACTATCGCTGGACTTACACCGGGTAAAAAATATGATATATGGCCAACATTAGATGGTACTACAAAGTATGGTGGAAAAATAAAAAGAATATTTATTATTGCTGACAATACTGATCCAACCATAATCACACCAGAAACAGATATTGTAACATACACCGCTTTTCCAACATTAGTTGCAGCTCAAGCAGTAAACACCGCACAACTAGATACATTAGCAAAAGATCAAGGTATTGCTTTAGATGATAGCTTGTTAACTTTTGAATTTGATCCTTCTGTAACAAGCGCATGGAATCCAGTACTAGCAGATCCAATTAATCATACTTACCCAGATACATATGATGAATTGGCATCAGCTGCGACACACATCGGAACTAGCCAAGCAAAATTGAAAACATTTAGATTAAAAGCAACAGATCCTAATGGCAATGATGCCATACAAGATATTAATATGAGAGTCAATGCTTGTCATACTGAAGCATTCAGAGTTATTGATAGAATCTTCAAAGAACATGGAATTCCGGATGTTCAGGCAATAGATACAGAAGTAAGCGCATTAGGTGGAATTAATGGAACTTATGCTGCGTACAGTAATGGAACAGGAGTAAGACTTGCATATGCTCACGGAAATAAAGGGGCAGGAGCAAATCAATTTGATGATCCAGAATGGACAGCTTTAATGGGATACACTTCAGGCAATAACGCAAATAAATTAAGATGTATAAATAGCGGTACTGCTCAAGAGATTGCAGATCAAACAGACACAATACTAACTAATCTTGGATTATAGGCAAATATCCTTTCTAACCTTTGTAAAATAGCAATACAGCTTCTAAAACCCAATTTCGTAACATTTATATAGATAATTATAATTTTTATAAGAATAATAAAAATTATAATATGAAGAAAAAAGTTGCATTTCCAGTTAGTCTAGACAAAGATTTGGTAGATTGGATTATTTCTATGACAGAATCTGGAGAATTCCGAAACAGATCTCATGTTGTAGAGACCGCTCTAAAAGAATATAGAGAAAAACAGGAGGCTAAGAAATGAAAAAGAAAATAGCTTTTCCTGTTAGTTTAGACTTAGAACTTGCCGCATGGATTATGTCTCAGACTGAATCAGGCAAATTCAGAAATCGTTCACACGTTGTAGAAACCGCTCTGCAAGAATTCAGAAAAAGACAGGAGGTGCAAAAATGAAGAAAAAAGTTGCATTTCCAGTTAGTCTAGACAAAGATTTGGTAGATTGGATTATTTCTATGACAGAATCTGGAGAATTCAGAAACAGATCTCACGTTGTAGAAACAGCTCTAAAAGAATTTAGAAAAAAGAGGGAAGATGAACAATAAAGCACAGGTATTGCAATGGATTGTAATGTTTGCATTTGTAGCTGGAGTTATATTAATTTTATCCCCTCAAGAAGGATTGGTTTCTATCACTGGTTTAGTTCCTGCAACACCAACAAGTTGTGGTGAAGTAAATGAAAGTTTAAATCTAAGTACAGATATAAGCGGATCATTCCAGTGTTTCAACATAACCGTTTCAAATATTGTATTTGATTGTAAAGGAAATTCAATAACTGGAGATACGACCGCAGATTCAATTGCGATTTGGATAAATAATTCTGCACAGGGTAATGTAACTATTAGAAATTGTAGAATAGAGAACTATTATTATGGCGTATATTCAAATGTAACTAATAATGTTACATTCTTTAATAATACATTCTTTAATAATACAAATGGTGCATATATCGTCAGTTCGCACGATTCAGAATTTATAAGAAATAACTTTACAGAAAATCAATATTCAATTTGGGGATCTTCAGCTGCAAGCAGCGGCATCGTAATTCACAATAATACCTTTGCTGCAACAACAACAAATTATGGAAAAGTGTCATTGTTTCGTTTCCCGGCTGCCAATTTTACATATAACACAATTCGTATAACCTCTGGAAATTTTGCAGATACTGCGTCAAGTTCTTATATCGCTCATAACGATTTCATAGTGGGAGGGTATGCAATAGGAGGATCAGGCATTTATTACAACACAATTATGCACAATAGATTTAATATAACCTCATTTTCATGGGGTGCGACTTATCAATACAATAGTTGGGGCTGGAGCATTATAAATAATACTTTCATTGGCCCAGGAGGCTCAGGATATGGAGTTGGTGTTAATAGAAACTCAGATCATACCGTTGTAGAAAATAATACAATTAGTGGTTTTTTCATAGCAATAGCCACAGGTTCTAGTGCTTGGAATTATCCTACTACAGAGAATTATACTATTCGTAATAACCACATCTCGGATTCAGAGTATGGAATTTATATTGGTCAAACATATGACAGTTTTATAATAAATAATACTCTTGATAATCTTTCGGGATATGGGATTTATCTTACTGATGCACCATCTGTAGAAAATAATCTTATTCAAGATAATTCAATAACAAACACACAAAATACAGTTTATTCTGCGAATAATCAAAATAACATGCTTATCAATACTAACTTCCGTCTTCAAACAGATTATGCCTGGGTCGATTTCGGAGTTGTAAGTTTTAATATTTCAAGAAATCAATCAAGCAATATAGAAGATATAAGGTTTACAGAAAGAATTGCTGCTGTTGATTCTACCAAGATTCCACAATTAAACAAATCTGCAAACGTAAGTTATCGTGTTGTTTCTTGTGCATATGATTATGATATAAGATATAAAGAAACTTATGAAAAATCTCCTTCAGCATTTAGCGAGACAGATCCAATATGCAATTCAACTTCAACGCCCACTTGTACAAATATTGTGTGTGCTAATGACTGGGTGAACTTTACTGTTAATCACTTCTCTAGTTATGGAACTTTACCTGCATGTATATCCCCAAGAGATGATTATCAGATTATTTCAGATGGAACAATATGTAATGGAAGCTATACATTAACTAGTGGAATGGACGTTTTACAAGATGATATTAATGTATCTTGTAATGGTACAAGAATTTATGGTCCTGTGACAGGAAATGGATTCGACCTTACAGAAATGAATAACATTACAATACAGAATTGCTTTATTGATGGATTTGATTACGGAATGTACCTTGATAATTCAACTAATTGCGAGATTATCAATAATACCTTTAATGACACAGACCATACTTCAATATATCTTCTCGGTGGTTCAACAAACAATACAATAGAAAATAACACTATGATTCGACCTGACAGGGGAATTCTTTTATCTCAGTCTTCAGGAAATACTCTGATTAATCCAAATATAACTTCAACAAACTTTTTTGATGTATGGTCCCAATC
The DNA here is from genome assembly GCA_042571125.1 of Nanobdellota archaeon. Taxonomy (GTDB): domain Archaea; phylum Nanobdellota; class Nanobdellia; order Woesearchaeales; family UBA10107; genus JBHPFU01. Next base: position 165,154 of record JBHPFU010000001.1, read on the forward strand.
AAGCAGAAATGATCTTATTTTAACTAGGGGAGATAATAGATTAGTGTTTGAAAACAAATCTATCAACATATCTGATATTGATAATTTATTCATAAATGATTCAATAGTATCTGTTAATGCTTCCTCAGAACCTGCCATGAACACAAGCGCAAACGTAACTCTCACAGTATTAAACGGTTGCCCAACAACAATCTATTATTATGGTGGGTTCACAACAAACGCAACCTTGGTAATATTTAATGGACAAATATGTAATTCAACATCAACACCCTCATGTACAAACATCAATTGTACAGGAAGCACAGTTTCATTCGGTGTTCCACACTTTGATACATATGTTGCTGGCTCTTGCTTGGACAATGACGGAGACGGATTTGGTTCAGGACCGAATAGAGGTGGCTGTACTTATCCAACATTCGAAGATTGTAATGATAATGACACTTCAATATATCCTCCTGCCGATAATCTGACAATCAGTGCAAATGTAACTTTCTGTCCAGGAGACTATTCACTAACAGACGGAATGGACACTTCAGGAAATAATATTGTTATCACCTGTAATAACACAAGAATATTTGGTGGGTCATCTAATACGGGGATATACTTATATTCTGGACATAACAATACATTAAGAAATTGCTTTATGAACGGATTTAGCACAGCAATCCATCTTTATGCAGGGACAGGCAACACGATTATTAACAACACTCTGAATGATTCTGAAGGTTATGCTATGTTTGTTAATTGGGGCGCACAATACAATGTAATAACACAGAATAGATTCACTCGTGATGCAGGAGGAGTACTTTTATTAACAGGATCAACAGCATTCAATAATTTTACATTTAATCACTTTTCAAATATTACTGGAGGATCATTTGTGATGTGGGATCATGTTGATGCTGACATTTTCAATGATAATACTTTTATTGATAATACCGGCGCTGCTTTTTCCTGGGGAAACAGCGATTGTTTCTACCACACAGCTAAAAGAAACATAATAAAGAATAATGGGGCAGGTGTTGATTGGGCATATTGTAATTACTGTACTTTTGAAGACAATAATGTTACTAATAGCGGAAGTGTAACTATTGCTCATAATAATAGTGTAAGGAACAACATAATCAGCGGAGGTTCTCTATATGTAACCGGTTCTATTTGGAGTACTGACGCCAATAGTACAATTGTTAATAATACAATTTCTAACGCCGCATATGGTATCTATACATATTCTAATGGTGGCGGTTCTTTAATATCAAATAATACGCTCTTTAATGTAACATTGGGTATGTTTTTCCAAGACGATTATTCTATTGTTACAGGGAATAGTATAACAGATGCTGATTTAGATTTTAATAGCACTGTTGCAGGCTTAACTTATTTAATTGATCAGGAATTCAGGAGAGTACAACCGGATGGGACAATATTATTTGGCGATAGCACATTCAATTTTACAAACACAACTTACGACCAAATGATTATTAGTGAATCATTTGTAAGCTTAAACTCAAGCGCACTTCCGACTTTAAATAAAACAGTCAACATAACATTAAATGTCAGCCAATGTCCTGTTAAACTTGTTAAAAAATCAGGATTCCCGACAATAAGACAAGAAGTAGTGAATAACGGACAGCAATGTACAGACTGTACAAACATTGTTTGCCAGGACAATGTTGTTAACTTTACGCTTGGTTCATTTTCAGGAGCAGCAGCCAGCGCAGCACCTAATGTTACCAATGTAATCTTAAATTCAACAAATCTTGCTACAAATGATACAACAGAAAACCTAACTGTTTATGTTACAGCAACTGATCCAGATAATGATTCAGTCAAAAACATAATAGATTGGAGAGTAAATGGAACTTCAATAGCTATTCTGAACATGCCGTTTGAAGGAGGAAGTAATTCAACATTTACAAAAGATTATTCAACATTTGGAAATGATGGAAATGTGATTGGTGCAAATTGGAATGCCAGCAGAGGTTATGACGGATTTGGAGCTTATGAACTTGATGGTAATGGGGACTATGTTAACACAACAGACATACCTATAAATGGCCCTCTCACTCTTTCTCTTTGGGTAAAAAGCGCTACACCTTCTGATGTTGGGCTTGTTGCAGGAAAAGGAGACGATTTCTTGTTTGGTTGGTATAATGTTGGAATTCTTAAATGGTATTTTAAAACTTCTTCACAACTTGTGACAGAATATGCTTGGACGCCTGATACAAACTGGCACCATCTTGTTGCGAGATGGAATGGAACTACAATTCAAATGTTTGTTGATGGACAGCCGCAAGGAACACCTACCGATATTACAGGCACTCCTCCGGATATTTCCGATCCATTCATATTTGGTACAGGACATAAAGCAGTAGCTGCCACTTACTTTTACAATGGTTCTATTGATGAAGTAAGATTTTACAATAGATCTCTGTCAGAAGAACAAATCTTAGCATTATATGATGATAGAACAGATTTAATAGTTTCACAAGAAACAATAACAGGAGATGTGTGGTCTGCTGCAGTAACTCCAAATGATAGAACGCAAGATGGAATAACTGTTCTTTCAAATAATATAACAATATTAAACAAAGGCCCTACAATAACAACAATATTCCCTAATGCTACAAACCAAACACAAGATCTTTCTCCTGCAGACACAAATGTATCTATAACTACCGCTCCGAATGTAAACCTAACTTTTAATGTTAGTGCAGAAGATATTGATTCAGACAAACTGACATTCAGATGGTTTGTTGATGGAATATTAAAGTTTACAGAAACTCTAATCAATACTTTTGTTAGTATATTCAACTGGGTGTTTACAACTGGAGGGCAGCATAATGTAACCGTACTTGTTAATGATTCAGAATACAATGATACTTTTGTTTTCAATGTAACTGTAACCTGTATCGATAATGATGGAGACTCATTCAACACAACTGATGGCTGCGGCGTTTTGGATTGTGATGATACTGACTCGTCTGTAAGACCTCCGACAAATGGCGAAAACATCAATGAAAGTACAACATTCTGTCCGGGAACGTACAATTTATCTGATGGAATAAATCTTAATGCAAGCAATATTGTTGTAATCTGTAACAATACAATCATTCAGAGAACTCCATACGGAGGAAATGCTGTTGACATAGATGGCGTTGTAAATGCAACAATTCAAGATTGTACATTCAGAAACTATTCGTATGGTGTGGTGTTATGGAATACAAATAATTCAAATGTAATTAATAACATAATAAATAATACACAATTTGATGCAATCTATTTATCATATGCATATGATAATAATGTAATCAACAACACAGTACTTGACACAAATCAGTATGCAACTTATCTGCAGTATTCTTACAGAAACAATATAATTAATAACTTCTTATTTGACACAAATCAGTATGCAACTTATCTGTTCTATTCTATAAACAATAATATAACCGACAATACGATCATTGATTCAAGTGACTACGGATTTTTCACTATATATTCTGATGACAATGATTTCATAAGAAACAATTTAACAAATACCTTGGGAATTTGGGTGATTACTTCAAATAATTCTGTTTTCAATGGAAACTATTTATCTGTTTCTGAAGAACCTTTCTGGGCAGACGGCGGTTCAAACAATCTAACAATAATCAATAATGTATTCATAAATAATTTTTATGGAATTTATTTAGGATATAGCGGGGATTATTCACATAATAACATTTTTGTTAATAATACAATCGGGAATACAACAGATTATGGTTTATACATACAAGGAAGCAATAATCTTGTAGAGAATAATACAATTTATGACAGCGATAATTCGGGGGTTTATTTAATTGAGGCATACAACAATACATTTAACCACAATACGCTCTATGATAATCCAATGGGCATAGAATTTAATACCCCCTCTCCCAACGATATAATCACAAACAACATAATCACAAATGGATTGTATGGTATCTCGCTTATTGCAGGAGATAATATTACGATTGTTAATAATACAATCACCAATGCAGCAACAAAAGCAATTAGCTCTTCCAGTACAATTACGAACTCTTCATTTGTCAATAATTATGTGATTAATTCACCGTATGGAATACATCTGCAAGGTTACCCAGATAATGGAAATGATTTCATAAACAACACAATGATAAATATATCTGCCGATGGAATAAGTGTATGCAGCGAAGGAGAGAATTATTTTGCAAATAACAATATATCTGGTACAGGAACATATGGAATCAGTGAAGCTTGCGGTGTGGCTAGCAATAGTAAATTTATGAGCAATATAATCACAGGACTTACTACTTCCATTTATTTGAATGCAGGTAGTCCATACCACGTTGAGGTGAGAGGGAACACCGTAAGAGACGGAACATATGGTATCCACTTTAATGGTGGCGGTGCAAGAAATTTAACAATTAAAAACAACAATGTAATTAACTTTTCAACAGGAGGGATCTATTCATGCGCAGATTCTGTCTACAATCTTACTGTTGTTAACAATACAGTGTATGATTCATCATCATCAGTAGTGTTTGCCTGCGGAGGTGTTGATGATTATGTGATTGAGAATAATACCTTGATTGGTTCAACAACTGTGGGAATATCTCTTGGTGGCATTGGCAGTACTCCAAACCCAGAGATAGTAAGAAATAACAATCTCAGTTGTTCAGCAGGAGATGGAATTTCTTTTACTGCTACAACATCGTATAATGTAACATTAACACTAAACACAATATCATCATGTGATAATGGGATTGTTCTTGACGGGGGAGCCGTACAAAATAGCTTTATTGCCGAGAATATAATCTCAAACATTTCGCAAGTAGGAATATCGTTTGAAACAAACTCTGCCGCGCAGAACACAGTCCAAAATAATACCTTCACAAACAATGCTTACGATATCCACACTTCACTAGGTGCAGGAGTAAATACATTAGTGATCAATGAATTAGAAAATGAACTTCGATTCATAAATAAAACCTTAAACATAAGCGATATAGATAATCTGCACATTGGAACAAGAATTGCATCAGTAGATTCGTCAACAGAACATTGGATGAATGTTTCTGCGCAGATAACTTTAGCAGGATTAAATAATCCATCAACCCCAACAATCTATAAGTGGGAGAACTTCACAACAAATGCAAATGAGGTGGTGAATAACGGAGTAGCCTGCAATACAACTATCTGTACAGATGTAAACTATTCATCAGGAACATTAGTATTCAATGTGCCTCACTTCTCTAGCTATGCTGTTCCTACTTATACTCCGCCTTCTGGAGGAGGTTGTACCCCTGATTGGTCTTGCGGAGATTGGAGCGCTTGTAATTCAAACGGAACACAGACAAGAACATGCACAGATTTAGATGGCTGTAGATCAGACAGAGTAGAAGTACAAAGTTGTACAGCGTGTGTAGATGAATGTACTATTGGAGAATTTATCTGTTTTGATGCGAGTCAAAGATTCCGTTCAACCAAAGAATATTTACAAACATGTGTCGACTTTGATGGAGACGGTTGTTCAGAATTTATTGGTAATGAATGTGCCCAAGATGAAAGTTGCGCAACAGGAGCATGTATTGATGAAGAAGTTCCTCCTACAGAAGAATTCCCAACTCCAATCGACACTGAAACATCAATTGAATTATCAAAAGTAGATCCAAATCCATTCTCTTGTATGTTGGTAAATAAAACAGAAATAGAAGAACCAATTATTAGCACAACAAAAGAACCATTCATGGGAGAATTAGAAGAAGGATATGAAGTAATAATCCCTCCATTTAACCTAGACTGTACTGCAGATTTATTTGACTTAAGCTTGACAATACCTGATAATTACATCGATGTAAAAGCATTGAGCTGTAGGGCAGGACAATGTACTCCTGTTGAAGTTACACAGATCGAACAACTTGTTTGTGGTGGAGAACTCTTTGAGGAGTTAAGCAGAGAAACAATTTACTTAAACCCAGAATTATTTACTGTAAACATAACAAAGACAGAACTAAGCCCCGGAGATGATGTTTTAGAATCAAGCATGAATAGGATTAAGTTTATTGGAGACTTAAAAGGATCAGTAACATTAGAACAGCCAACAGCGCCAGTAAAAGAAGCAGAGAATCCTGGAATTAAAATTGTTGGCACTCCAGTAATCTTAACATTTGATCAAGAAAATCCAGATATTTCAACAGAAATAACAATACCTTACGTACTTCCCGAAGATATTGATGAATTCAGCCTTTCACTTTATGTTATCACAGGTGAAAACTGGAAATATCTTGGAGGAGTTGTGAATACAACATCAAAAACAGTTAGTACAACTGTTGAAAATATCATGCAATACTCAGAAGATAATAAAGTAACTCTTGCTTTGATGGGCCTTCCTTGTGTGGCTTGTTTAGAAGTAGAACTAGAGAAAGTCTATCAAGGAACAAGCAGAGACGCAGTAGTTTTAGTTCACGGATTTACAAGTTCGCCGGCAGCATTCCAATATATACTTGACGATATCAGACTGACAGCTCAGCCATGGCAGGCATGGGTTCTTGGATACCCTTCACATAAAACAATTGATGATAATGCAAAAGACTTTGCTGACTTAATGCAGGCAAAGTCAAGAGAATTTGATTATGTATACTTAGTAGGGCACAGCTTAGGAGGAAGTATAACTCAACAGATGATTCGGTATGCTTATGAACAAAACCAGATTAGAGCAGGAACATATACTTTCTTAGATAAGATAAAGAAAGTGATTTTAATTGCATCTCCCAATAAAGGATCATTACACGAACAGATCTACGGAGAGTTGTTTGATTTCTTATTAAACAGCAGAACAGTACACGCTCTCTTTAATCTAAACAGCGTACTCCTAAAAGAACTTGTTCAAGGAAGAACAATAGACCGCGTTCCTGGACTTGATTATTATGTAATCGCAGGTACAGGCAACTACCCATTCACAAAATTATTAGGGAAAAATGATGGAACTGTCTCAACAGAAAGTGCCCAAACCATAGGAGACATTATTGTTAACGATCAATGTAAAGATTACTGGGAGATTAATGTATCTCATACAGCACTTGTGGATAATTATGAGAGCAGACAGATAATAGAAAGGATTGTTGCTAAAGAGATTGCAGAATCTCTTTCAGGTAAAGCTTTAATTGGTTATAATCAATACTTTAATCTTCATGTTACAGAGTGTGCTCTTGGAGATCAGTATGTTCTAATTGGTAAGCTAATCACAGAAGAAGAAGTTTCAGCACCTGCAGAATGTGCTTGTGGAAACGGAGTTTGCGGAGTAGGTGAAGATGAACTAAACTGTCCGTCAGACTGTGCAGAGATTAGACAGGTTGCAGGAATCCCTATTGATGTTATTTTAAGGCTATTGAAACCATTATTGTGGCCTCTTTTATTGTTAGCATTGCTTATAGCGATGTATAAAGGAGCACCGGTTGCTTATAGAAGAGTCCTAGGCACAGGAAAGAGCAGAATAGAAGAAGGTCTTAATGAATTAATAATCCATACAAGAGTTAATGTAAGAACTGGAAATCTAGATGAGGCAGTTGAACTTTATGAAAGGTTTAATAGAAATTATTCAGATTCACCTCCTTGGGTGAAAGATCGGTTCCGAGGAGTACGTGATGATCTAGAACAAGAAATGAGGAGGTCATTAAATTGAAAAGATTCCTACTTTTGCTTATTTTACTTGTTGGTTGTACATCTGCAGATATAAATACAGAGATTAAATTAGATAATGGAGATTACTTGGTAGAAGGTAGCCAAACCGCATTTTTGCTAACTCACGGTCTGGCAGCATCACCTTATGAAGTTAAAAATCTTGCAGATTACCTTATAGAAAAAAACTTTACAGTCCAAGTAGTAAGATTGGCAGGCCACGGAACTTCGCTTGATGATTTGAGAAGAACAAAATGGGAAGAATGGTATAAGAGCTATGAAGATGCTTTTCTAGAACTTTCTAAAGACAAACGAGTTTATGTCGGAGGAACTTCTTTAGGTGCATTAATCGCATTGCATCTTGCAGAGAATCATAATACTGCAGGGGTCATATCTCTTGCAGCACCGCTCCATCTTAATGATAAAAAAGCGAAATATGCTTGGATTTTCAAATATCTTCAAAAATATGCTGATCGAGAGCTAACAGAAGAAGAAGGCCCTTATTATTATCCCACATTCCCAGTAGCTTCTGTAGCGGAGATGGTAGAAATAGCAAGAATCACTGAAAAAAATCTAGACCAAATTACAGAACCTGTTTTGGTTATGCAATTCTCAAATGATACAAGAGTCAGTACAGAAAGCCCAGAAATTATTTACAATAACATAGCTTCAGAAAAGAAATTATTGGTTTTGGTTAATGGAACAGATCACGTCTTAACAATGGGACCAAAAAAAGAATATGTTTTTGAAAAAATTAATCAATTTATTTCAAAATAAATAACTTATAGATTAACTTCTTTTTTTAACTAAGTTCAAAAATGATATTGTTCCGATATCAAATAAAAGAATACTCAGATCAATTATAACTATCAATGTAAAGAAAAACGCAACCTTTCCTGTGAAAAGAGCAAAATAAATTAATACTGCGTCGCTCCACATAGGAAGCGCAGCAGGAACTTTTAACTTTGTTTTTCTTATTAAATGTAAAAATATGAAATTAAAAGCAATTATGACTAGGCATGTTGTAAGCAGACCATAACTCATAAATCCTTTGTAAGCTAATAATACATATCCAATTCTTCTTAAGAAATTATCAGAGATCATATCAAGATATGCTCCGAATTTTGTAGATTTCTTTGCTGATCTTGCAATTGCACCGTCTAATCCGTCCATTATGTAGTCCAGAGCGGTTGAAATACCCGCCAAAACTAATTGTCCGTTAAGAATGAAATAAAATGTTAAAAATTCAAAGAAAATAGAAATCATTGTAACGCGATTGGGAGTAAATCCCATATTATAGAGTTTTATAAATTTTTTATTGCTGTAAATTCCTAATTTTTTACGTATTTTCTGATTAATTAACATTTTGTTTCTTATTCTTTATTAATTGTTTATATAACTTTTCAAATTTTAATATACTCTTACTGATTTCTTTTTCTTTTGATATTTTAATGCTTTCTTTTTTCATTTTATCATGCAATTTTTCATTTTTGACCAGCGTCAGCATTTTTTCCATTACGTCTCTTTTATCAAGAGGGTTTACCAAAAAGCCTCCTTTGTTGTTGCCTATCATTTCTTCTGCAGAAAATGCTTCTGTTTTTGATGATATTACAGGACAACCGCACGCCTGAGCTTCTAGGATGACTAATGGTTCCAAGTCTAGTGTAGACACAAGAACAAACATATACGCATTAACATACGCACTGGCGGTCATATTTTCAGGCAAGTTTCCTGTGAAAATAACTTTTTTATTCAATTTTTTATCAGCAACTTTCTTCTCTAACTTTCCTTTTAACCATCCGTCTCCTACAATCGCAAGTTTGCATTCAGGACGTTCTTTAACAAGAAGTTCAAATGCGTCTATTAGCATATCTACATTTTTTTCTTTCATTAATCTACCAACGTATAATATCATTTTTTCATTTTTCAATTTGAATTTTTTCCTAAACAAATATTTGTCTATTTTAGGATTAAACTTAGTTAAGTCTATTCCGTTGCTTATTATTGAAGAAGGTTTTTTGAGCCCATATTTTTTAATCCTATCTCTTGTAAAATTCGTAAGAAAAACAGCATGATCTGTTAGATTATATAAAAAAACAAGGTATTTAGCAACAATAGTTCTTATGATCTTGCTGTCTCTCCAGGGCGTATTAGCAGTCATGTGTTCCGGAGCAGTGTGAATATGATGTAAAATGGGGATGTTCTTCGATCTTGCTACGATTATCGCAGATATCGCCAACATATATGGGGCATTTATCTGAACAACTTCTATCTTTTCTTTTTCAAATATTTTAGCCATCCTAAAGATGCTTGGGAACCCAAGTCTTAATTTTTTATTTGTTTTTGGTACTGAAAAAGAAGGAAGCCTGCATACTTTTACATTTGGTTGTTTAACTTTAATCTTATTCTTATTATCTGCAGAAATAAACACTACTTTGTGCCCTTTTTTTGCTAATTTAAGTCCGAGTCTTTCTGTTGTTCCTCCTCTTCCACCTAGCGCGGGAAACACATCATCACATATTATGCAGATTCTCATTTAAACCTCAGACTTATGTTATTTTTAACAATAATTAACTTATCAATTATTCTTTTAAGATGAGCAGTATTTTTGTAGTAGATTATGTTTTTCTTTTTTAATATGGAATCAAGGAAAGAATTAATCTCAAACTCTGCACTCCCTGTTAACGTAATCATGGGAGAAAGACCGTGGCTATCGCTTCCTGCAATTAATGGTTTATTGAATTGTTTTACAAATTCCATTGTTTTTTTGAACTTAGCGCATACAAAATTATGAGATTCAATTGCCTTTATCTTTTTAACAATTTCTTTATTTTTCATTAAAGGAGCTCCATCTTTTGGTTTTAATGCAAAAGGATGAGCAAGCACAGGGATTCCATTATAATCTGTAATTTTATCAATAATATCTATTGTATCAATTGAGGTCGTATTAAGATTGAATAATTTATTTGGACTTATTTTTTTCTTTATTTCCTTTTCCCAGAATGAGATAAGGTCTTTAATGCTGTAAAAATATCCTAAAATATCTTTTGTTTGTTTTGAAGTTATCTCTATCGCAGGAATACTAAAAATATCTTTTTGTTTTGATAGGTAAACTGCGCCTTTTATTTGGTTATGATCTGCAATACAAAGACCATATCCTACTTTTTTGAAAGCCTTTGCGAGAAACTCTGGGCTATTATCGCCATCAGAAATATTTGAATGGTGGTGCATATCCACGAAATTCAGCGTCTTATCCTTTAAGATATCCGAATTTGATGTAATTTTAGTCATATCAACCCCATTCTCACAATTTTCTATATATTTAAATAGTTTTACATTTATTCTAGTTTTATGGGCGAAATATTAATGCTTATTTGGTATTCATTTTACTTTATGCTTCCTGCATATTTTGCTAATATGGCCCCGATTCTTATAAAAAAAGTTAACTTTCTTAATCTTCCTGTTGATTTTGGTAAAAAACTTAATGGAATAAGAATTTTTGGGGAAAATAAAACATGGAGAGGATTATTTTTTGGAACATTAATTGGAATTATTGTATTTTTAATACAGCAGCAGATAGGAGTAAAAAGTTTGATTGATTATTCTCAATATTCTTTGTTAGGAGGGGTTTTATTCGGATTTTTGCTTGGTTTTGGAGCCCTATCCGGAGACTTGATTGAAAGCTTCTTTAAACGAAGAGTAGGAATAAAACCAGGAAAATCATGGATCCCTTTTGATCAAATTGATCTTGCTATTGGGGCCCTGATTTTTACTTGGGCAGTTTATAGTTACTCTTTGCCTGAAGTTTTGGCAATTCTAGGGTTAACTTTTGTTTTACCGATCCTAGCTAACCGAATTGGTTATACCCTAAAAATAAGAGATGTTTCGATTTAGCACCAAAAACTTTAAATAGTCTTATCCCAAAAAATAGAATAGGTGATATGTTGGTCCAATATTTTACAGGAGTTTTGGAAATTGCAAATGTTTTCTTAGCAATTGTGGCAGGTTTAATCGCAGCTACCTTATTTGAAGCTTCGAAGAAAAAGCAATTAGCATCCTGGAGACCATTGATCATTGTTCTGATATTATTTGCAGTTGAAGAGATTGTCAGCGCATTGAGATCATTCGATATATGGTCTACACCTTACTTAACTCACATAATTCCTTCGTTTATCCTTGGATTTTTGATTTGGGCTCTAATTAAACAATTAGAAATATCAAGAGGTGCCAAATCATGAGTTTAGGAGAGGCATTCGGACTTGTAGCGCCATACTATAACTTAGTATTTATACTAATTGTACTGGCTTTATTTATTAAATTGTTAGGAATAAAAAATAGAAGAGTTTACAACAAACCTTGGCTTTTATTATTTATTGCAATAATTATTCTCATTGTAGAAACTTTAATGACTATCTTGCGTGGTGTAGGACTATTAGCCTTCCCATCATTTGTATTTGGATTGTTTGAGATGGGCATGATTACATTATTTATCTATATGCTATTATTACAAAAACAATTTATTAAATCGGGGAAAAGAGGATGAATAAGAAAGCTTTGTCACCATTGGTTGCGACCTTATTGCTAGTTGTATTTGCAATTGCTTTAGGATCAGTTGTTATGAGTTGGGGCAAAGCGTATGTTGAGCAGGCAACCACTGCTCCAGAAGTAACTGTTGATGATATTGAAGAAACAAGTGTTTTTGAAGAGCTTGATGAAAGATTCAAGAAAGGAGAAATAACTCAACCTCAATACGAAGAATTAAAGAAAGTTTTGCATGGTACTTAAGGTATTCTTTCTAATTGTTTAATCAAGTAATTATCTTCGCCTTCTATTTCCGCTGGTTTTTCTTTTTTAACTTCAACTGCTTTCGGAGCCTCTTTTTCTATTCCTATGTTTTCTGTTTTTTCTTTTAACTGAAGCTCAGCACTTTCAAGATCTTCATCTTTTACTTTCCTGGGCTCCCACTGGAAATTTAAGCCGTCCTTCTCTCTTCTTGGAATTATATTTATGACGAAATGAGGTGTTGTTTGTCCTGCCTCAACTCCATTCTGGATTATTATGTTTGTTCCATGTGCCTGCAATCCTTCAAAAACCCCTGTTGATACTTTGTTTGCCACATTGAAAAGCTTACCTACAATTTTATTCGGACAGTTTTCTATTATTGGAACGTGTTGTTTAGAAGTTAAGATTATGTGGCCCGGTGCTGCAGGTTTTGGATGTAGCAAAGCTATTACATCCTCGTCTTCAAAAACAAGACCTTTCTTTTCTTTTATTAAATCACATATTTCGCATTTCATTGGAACATCTTTGCTATTGTGTTTATATCAACATCCTCTTCTTTTTTCTTAGGTGCCTTTTTCTTCTCTTTTTTAGGTTCTTCTTTTACTTCCTCTTTTTCCTCCGCTTTTTCTTCAACAACCTCTCCGCCTAATTTTGCTTTAATGATTTTTTGGATCTGTTCAGAATCTTTGTCAGAAATCTTGTTTTCAGGTATTGAGAATCCTTCAACCTTGTCGCCTTCTTTTCTTGGGATTATGTGTATCATGAAATGCGGGGCTCTTTGGCCTGCGATTGCTCCATTTGCGATGAAAATATTTGTTCCTTGAGCACCAAATGATTTTAATGCTGCTCCTGACAACTGTTTTGAAATTATTGCGAGATGTTCGATAACTTCTTCTGGGATCTGGGGCATTATTGTAAAGTGTTCTTTTGGTAAAAGAAGAACATGTCCAGGATTTGCTGGGTTTATATCTAAAATAGCAACACAAATATCGTCCTCATACACCTTTTTAGCAGGGATTTCGCCCTTTATTATCTTACAGAATATACACTGCTGTTTCTGGAGTTCCATGATCTGCTCAGGGCTCATATCCTTCAAATCGTCCTGTGATAGCTGGTTTTCTAGCATAAATTATTGGATGTGGGGCTCATATATTAAGTTTGCGGGAAAGATTAATAAATCCAGCAAATTAAAGCTTGTATTATGAGAATTTTGCTTGATATCAAGAAAAACATAGAACAAAATGCTTCTGTTTATTTTGAAAAGGCCAAGAAAGCGAAAGGAAAGATAGAAGGGATAAAGAAAACTATTGCTAGATACAAAACTCAATTAGAAAAAGTTAAACAGGAAAAAGTTAAGATTGAAGAAACCCAAAAAGAAGAAAAAATCAAAAGAAAACCTGAATGGTTTGAAAAATTTAGATGGTTTATCTCTTCAGAAGGTTTTTTAGTTATTGGGGGCAGGGACGCAACAAGTAATGAACTTGTTATTAAGAAACATACCGAGAAAAATGATTTAGTTTTTCACACAGATATGGCTGGATCTCCATTTTTTGTTGTTAAAATTAAAGATAAGAAACCAACAGAAAAAACAATCAAAGAAGTTGCAGATGCAACAGTAACTTATGCTAAAGCATGGAAATTAGGGATGCAGACAACGCCTGTTTTTTGGGTTAAGCCAGACCAAGTTTCAAAAGAGGCAAATCCTGGAGAATACTTGACAAAAGGAGCATTCATGATAAGAGGCAAAACAAATTATGTTGATAATAATACAAATATTTCTGTAGGGATAACAAAAAAAGGAGCAGTAATGGGCGGTCCTTTAGAAGCTGTTAAGAAAAACTGTGAAAAATTCGTAATTTTAGAACAAGGCAAAGAAAAAACAGCAGCAGTTGCAAAGAAAATAAAAGCAAAAATCGGCGGAGATCTGGATGAGATTATCCGAGCAATCCCTGCCGGCGGTTGCAAAATAAAATAATTACTTTTTTTTCTTTTTAGCTGCTTTAACTTTCTTCTGGAAAAAGAATATGTATACAATCTCTAAAATCGCAAGTGTATTCAATACCAGCAGAGCGATAAACCATACCAACTGTCTGTTTCTCGCTGCTTTCCAGAGAGCAAAACCTTTCCAAGGTATTGTCCATAAAGAAATTAAAGCTACTAACCATGGGTTTGCTAATAATGCTTCATAAGCCATATCTATCACCTAGTCTATACTTTTGTTCCAAGATATATAAAATTTCCGAAACCTTTAAATATACATAATTACATACATAAAAAGATATACACAAAAAGGTATAAAATTATACATAATGAAACTACAATTCGACCAAAACAAGCAGTATAAGCTTACATTGCCAAAAGCTTTGATAGAGGCCAAAGGATGGGGTAAAGGCGATGAAATAGAGCTCAAATTAGACGAAAAGGGCAATATAATCCTAATCAAAAAATGATATCATACAAAACAATCCAAAAGAATACGAGATTAACAGATTTTGAGGATATTAAAGAAGCTGTTATCGAACACAGAGCAAAAACAAAACATGTTCCAAAATTCAAAAAAAAGGAGGGAGACAACAAATCATTGAATTTGTTTGTATAATATGGACGAACTATTTATAGAAATTGGGCTGATGATTATCATCGCAACATTTGGCGCTTACATAGCTCGACTTCTGAAACAACCATTAATTCCTGCATACATCGTAACTGGAGTTGTGATTGGACCTATTCTTGGCTTGATAACAAATATCGGGGTAATTAGAACTTTATCAGAGATTGGCATTGCTTTCCTACTGTTCATAGTGGGGTTAGAGCTAAGCTTCAAAAAACTGAAGTATGTAGGATTGGTAGCAACAGTCGGAGGAATAATACAGATTGCATCTTTATTCTTTATTGGACTTCTGGCTGCGCAATTCTTCCTTGGCTTTACTCCTCTGGAAGCAGTGTACATAGCACTTGTTTTAGCATTTAGTTCTACAATGGTAGTTATCAAACTATTGTCGGATAAAAAAGAACTTAATACATTACATGGGAGAATAATCATTGGGATATTGCTGATGCAAGACATAATTGCTATACTTGCATTATCTCTATTAACAACAGAAACATTCTCGTTCTCAACATCAATGATAACTATTGTTGGAGCAACAATGCTTTTAGTTGGAGCGATAGCGTCCGGAAAATATATATTCCCTAAAATTTTCAAATTTGCAGCAAAATCCCGGGAATTATTGTTCTTAGTGGCGATTAGCATACTTTTCTTATTTGCAGGACTATTTTCATTACTAAACATTTCTATTGCAATAGGAGCATTTGTAGCAGGAGTAGCATTAGCTAACCTTCCTTATAATGTAGAAATAATAAGTAGAGTAAGATCTTTAAGAGACTTTTTTGCAGTCTTATTTTTTGTTTCGTTAGGAATGCAATTGATAATAGGAAGTATAAAAACATTATTAATCCCTATTATTGTTTTTACAGCAATAATACTTTTAGTTAAACCATTCATTACAATGGTTATATGTTCGTTCTTTAGGTATACAAAAAGAACATCGTTCTTAACAGCAATATCCTTAGCTCAGATATCAGAGTTTTCATTAATAATCGCCGCCCAAGGAATGCTTCTTAATCACATTTCGCAGGACATATTTACAATGGTTGTGGTTCTTGCAACAATTTCTATTGTAGTGACTTCATATTTTATCCAGTTTGATGATAGAATTTATAGAAAACTTTCGAAATATCTTAGTAGATTTGAAATAAATCTTAATCCAACAGAAATGGAATATATCCCAGAAGAAACAAAACACGCAAAATACCAAATTGTACTCTGCGGGTATGATCGAATTGGGTATAATGTATTGAGATCATTCCAAAAATTGAAAAAGAGTTTTATTATTGTAGATTTCAATCCGGATATAATAAAAGAACTAGTAAGAAAAAAAGTTAATTGTCTTTATGGAGATATAAGTGATATTGATATACTGGGAAGATTAAACCTAAAAGAAGCAGAGATGGTAGTATCTACTGTCCCAAACATGCAGGATAATAAATTATTGATCCGCGAGGTTAGAAAAGTAAATAAGAAAGCAGCAGTATTTGTAACTGCAGACAGGATAGATGAAGCATTAGAACTTTATAATATCGGTGCAGACTATGTTATCCTTCCTCACTTCCTGGGAGGAGAACATATGTCTGTACTATTAGAAAGCCACAGTGGAGAGATAAAAGAAATAATACACAATAAATTTAATCATATCCAGGAATTGAAAAAAAGACTCGACTTGGGGCAATATCACCCACTCAAAGAATAATATGGAAATAAAAGAAAAAAAACAATTGCGGGCAAAAGCAAAAGTCTTAGAACCTGTTGTAAGAATGGGGAAAAATGGATTAACAGATGCAATAATAAAGGAAATAAAAAAACAATTGTCAAAAAGAAAATTAATAAAGATTAAACTGCTAAAATCAGTAGAGAACAGGAAAGAATTGGCAAAACAAATCGCGGATAAAACCGGCGGAGAACTCATAGAATCAGTGGGGTTTGTGGTCGTGCTTTATAAGCGAAATATATATAAAAAGCAAGAACAGAGTTGAGATATATGGTAGACTATAAGGAAAAGTTAAGAAAAAAATTCAAATACCTTGAAACGGTTGAAAGATCGAAGAAACAATACGTTGAGACAGCATACCCTAGACCTCTTCAAAGAGTATATCTTGCTCACGAAATATTTCAGAACCCGATAGAGGAAAACTACTTTTGGATGCTTAATCATTTGAGAGATGATCTTGGCCTTCAAGATATCGATAAGATCACAGATATATTTGCAGCATCCGAACAAAGCGCATTTTTTGGTGTATCGCAACAAAGATTAGGGATACAGCAAGATAAAATATCCCAGTTCTTAGCCACAATCGGGAAAATGACAAAAGAACTTTTCCAATTGGTAAGGGAACTAAGAATTATTGATGAAAGATTAGTATTGTATAACCGCGCTAAAAAAAAGGATCATGCCGCAGAGATATCATTAAAAGGTTACTGGGTTGATTTAGTAGAAGGAGGATCAAAAAATCCTGCCTCGGTATATGGTATGGCATCGCAGGTTGGTTTTGCAACCTTGCCTGACTTATTTTTTGCAGCTCCTGCCATCAAATCAGAAGATGTAGATACTTATGTAGATTCTCTTGATTTCAATCGAAAAGTTAAGGAAATTCTGAAAAGAAAATTAAA
This sequence comes from Nanobdellota archaeon, assembly GCA_042571125.1. Lineage (GTDB taxonomy): Archaea > Nanobdellota > Nanobdellia > Woesearchaeales > UBA10107 > JBHPFU01. Next base: position 182,843 of record JBHPFU010000001.1, read on the forward strand.
AACATTTTTAGTTTGGAAAGAACAAACAAACAAAGAACTTGATACAAGAAGAAACTTTACAATCAAATACTTAAGACAGCATTTTGTTATAATAAAAACATATATGTCCTGGGTTAAACCATACCTAAGGAATGTAAAAAGAATGACTTTAGATGAAAGTAAATTATTATCTGCAGACCTAATTGGAGCATTCGAAGGGTCTGTTATTGAGATTGAATTATTAGCAAAAAGACAATTTGGAAAAAGTTACGCATGTATCTTAGCTCATTGGTTCTACAGAACAAGACCTTCTATGACTTATCAACAGGAAGGGTACCAAAGAGGTCCGATGCACGTAGGCAGAACAGAGATGACTCTGCGGGCATATGTTTGGACAAAAAAACAAGTTGATGCGTATATAAAAATAAAAGAAGAAGAAGACTTAGAGCTACTGGGATCAATTGATGATTCATTAAAGCAGGCAATGAATGCTCTTGGAGATGATCTTAAGAATTACTTAGAACAAGGCGGAGAAAAATTTGAGAGAGAAGAAGAACTTGAAGAAGAAAAACAAAAACCTGCAGGAATTCTGGATCCTTTTACTGCTCTGTTTAAAGGATTTGGTGATGTCGGAAAATCTTTTATTCCTGATAAAAATAAGAAAGCTAAAAGACCTACACGTCAAGAATTATTTAAAGATTCAATAGATGAAAAGAAGGCAAAAACGTTCATAAAAGGTCAACTTTATCAGGCATATAAAAATTTCAAAAAAGGACACGGTCACATACATTGGTAAACTATGGCAGATGAAAAAGAATTAGAGGATATAAAAAAATTACCTCCTGAAGAACGGATCTCAAAGTTAAAAGAGCTTGAAGAAAAAAGAAGACAGGAGATTGAAGAAGCAAAAGAGCTCGTAAAACAAAGCGTAGATGAGATTACAAAGGAGGAAGAAGAACGCTTTATTGAAGAGAAGATAATTAATGAAGAAGAAGAAAGAGCAGAGCACATTGCAGAAGGAGATCTTGAAGAGACAGTAGGAAAAGAAGAACCAAACCTAACCGAAGAAGAGTCAAGAGCACATCAAGCATATACTCAGCATCTAAGAGAAGAAACAAAGACAAACGACCTTTATAGTATGGCTAAAAATCTTGCAAATGAAGTTCAAGAAAAAGGTTACGTGTCTGCAGAACAACAGCATCGTTTAAATGATCTCAACCACGCCCAGCAATACAAAAAACAGGACATTCAATCAGGAAAATATAAAACCGCAGGCGAAGATATTAATGACGCACTAAATGCAACAAAAAGTCTGCTTGATACAGTGAGAGGATACAAAAAGTGAACTTTGGATCGGGATATTACAGCCCAATGGATAGAGAATATGAACAGATTGATCTAGATAGTTATCCTTCTCTGGAAGAACCCGTGGTGGCAGAACCTGTTGTGGGGATGTCCGAGATGGGTATGTCTGTAACAGAAGGAGGGCGTTTTGGTCCTTTAGGACAGACAGTTCAGTCTGCTATTCGTCTAGGTACCGGGCGTATTGAGATGAATGTAGGGATGGGCGGCGCACAAGAACCGGTCGGTGCAGAATCGTATGGTAAGGAAGCAAGAGAAGAGCTAAGAGAATTAGCAAAAGCAAACGAAATACAGTTTACAAGTGTACACGCTCCGCCACAGATAGGAAATCTTTCAGGTTATAATGCTCAACAAGGAACATTTAGTGATGAGTTTAGAAGAGATGGTCTTGATGAAGTAAAAAAAGCAATAAAATTTGCAGGTGATGCTGCACAGGGAGGTGCGGTTGTTGTTCATACTGGAGAATTTAACAGACCAATAACTGGTACATGGGATAATGATAAGTACAAGTTTGCAGGATATCCTGAAGAAGAGCAGAAAGCAGTAGCACAGCTAGTTGATGATAGGACTGGACAAGTTCTTATGCAGGTTAGGAGAAGCCAGATCATCCACAGACCAAGATGGAGAATGTCAGATAAAGATTTCGAAGGAGAGGATAGAGAGGGCAATCAAGTTTCAATTAGTAAAGGAGATTATGTTGATTATGAAGACCGTAAAGTAGACGAAGCACACAGAGTACCAATTTATAATCAAGAGACAGGACGTTTTGAAGTTGAAAAGCGAACCTGGAGCGATTTTGTAAAAGATGCAGAAAGAAAAAATGAAGAAAGAGAAGTATCTTTTGGTCGAGGTCTAAAAGCAGACGAAGTAATAAAACCTGAAGAGCTTTTCTTAAAAGAACAAGTACAATCACAAATTGACCAGGCAAAAGGTTGGTCGTTATATCACTCACAGCAATTTGAAGATCTACAGAAAAATCTTGATAAATTCAAAAAAGCGAAAGAATTCTGGGATAAAATTGAATCAGCGACAAGCGAAGATGAAAAGGAGAATTTAAAAAGACAATTTCAAGTGGATAATTCAGGATTAATTCCTCCAGATATAGAGATGCCTTCGGATTTTATCAATAAAAGGCTAAAAGATATTAGAAAGAACATGGAACACATCCATGAAAGTTCTGTTTCTTATGAGCAGCAGGCAAAAGAACAGGAGCTTATACTAGAGCATGCAAAGCCTGTTGACAGGTATGCAACAGAAAGATCATTAGCTTCATACGGAGAAGCAGGAGTATTTGCTATGAAGGAAACAAAAGATAATCCCCATACTCAAAGAGATATTTACGTAGCTCCGGAGAATATTTTTCCAGAGATGGGTTATGGTTCTCATCCTGAAGAGCTTATCGAACTTGTCCAGGGCGCAAGAAAAAATATGGTTAATTTGCTTACTCAGACAAAAGTCGCGGATCCAACAGGGAGATTAGACGAAAGTGGCAAAGCAGTTATGGTGAACAATCCTAATTATGATGGTTCCTTATCTCAAAAAGAAGCAGAAGATCTTGCAGCAAGGCACATAAAAGCCACATTTGATACTCAGCACCTAGGTATGTGGTGGAAACATTTTGTTCCAGAAGCTGGAGAATCTGAAGAAGATAGAAGAAAGAGATTCAATGAATGGTATATGGAAGAAGTTAAGAAAATGGAAGATGCAGGAATAATTGGTCATATTCACGTAGTAGATTCTTTAGGCGGAGGGCATCATCACTTGCCTGCAGGACAGGGAGACTTGCCTGTTGTTGATGCAGTGGAATACTTAAAGAAAAAAGGGTATGGAGGAACAATGATTTCCGAAGGATTCGAAGAAAATATGAAGTATGGTGCAGCTCGTCAATTAGAAGCAACATGGAAAGCTTTCGGATCCCCTATTTATGGAATGGGTTCAGGAGTGCCAAAACCTGGGGCGCCAGTAAGATTCGGAGATGTTCACCAATCTTACTTTGGATTGAATGCACCGCCAACATATATCTTTGGGTCATATTCACCTTCTAATGATTGGACACTATGGTCACAAGTCCCGATGGAGTAGAATTTGAAAAGATTAAAAAAGAATATTCTGATTTTGAAGATAGTTTGATCAAGCAAGGAAAAAAACCAATGCGCGATACTGGATTTGGTTTTTGGGGCTGTACAATTCTTGACGAAGTTTATGAATTTTTTAAAAAAATTAATTTAGGAAAGTATAAACACTTCCTGGATCTTGGTTCTGGTGACGGGCGCGTTGTTTTAATAGCTTCTTTATTTACAAAAGCAACAGGGATTGAGCTAGATAAAGAATTATTTGAGAAAAGTATCGAACTAAATAAAAAACTTGGACTAAATGGAGAGTTTATTCATGATGATTTTATGGGTGTTGACCTGTCAGGGTACGATTTTTTATACATTTTCCCAGACAAATGTTTTTACATGGCTTTTGAAGACAAATTAAAGAAAGAATTAAGCGGGGTTTTAGCGGTTTGCAATGAAACTTTTTTGCCAACCTTTTTAAGGAAAGGACAGACAGTATGGGCTCATCAGAGGCCTTTTGTGTTATTTACCAAATAACTATTTAAAAATGGTCACAAAGATTTTTTATATATAGTGACTAAATTATATTAAAAAGAGGTGTAATATTGAAATTTAGCATTAAATCAAGAGAAAAACCATATTCTCCTAAATATCCTAAACCTGATCTAGACTTAGCTATTAAGTTTGCAAAAGAATCTTTTAAGGAGTTTGGCAAATTTGTAAAGGCCATTGTTTTGTTTGGAAGCTATGCAAGAAAAGCCAAAAAAACAGGAGATATTGACGTTCTTGTTATAATTGATGATACTACTGTAATTGTTTCTCACGAAGTTATCGATGCATATAGGATTATAACTGAAAAATTAGTTCAAAAGATATCTACAAAATTACATGTTACTACGCTTCGTTTGACTTCATTCTGGGAATATGTCAGAGCAAGCGATCCAATAGCAATAAATATTCTTCGTGATGGAATCGCTCTGCTTGATACAGGATTCTTTGAACCATTCCAGGTCTTATTAAAACAAGGAAGGATAAGACCGACACCAGAAGCAGTTTGGTCTTATTTTGTTAAAGCCCCAACAACATTACATAATTCTAAATGGCATATTATGCAGGCCACATTAGATCTTTATTGGGCTACAATTGATGCAGCGCATGCAGTTTTAATGAAAGTAGGAGAAGTTCCACCAACACCAGAGCATGTTTCAGATCTTTTAGAAGAGAAATTAGTTGTTCCTGGCCTGCTTGAGAAAAAATACGTTCTAATAATGAGAAATTTCTATAACTTAGCAAAAATGATAACTCATAAAGAGATTACACAAATTGAAGGTTCTGAATATTCTAAATATCTTAAAGAAGCAGAAGATTTTGTTGAACGTATGAAAGAATTTGTTGAAGAAAAGTAATTCTTAGAAAAATAAGAAGAAAATTTGTGAAATTGCAGTTACTATGAATGTTAATTCTATCTTATTCACTAATATCAGTGCAGCCGACAATATTAATGCTCTTGCGATAGATATTGGTATCTCTCTTAATATTATGAATTCATCTATATTGTACTTTTTAGCTCGTTTATAGAGTATTGATGCAAACGGAGTTGAAACAAAGATAGTAGCAAATGCAATTAAAATCGTGATTAAGTATACTGATGTTGCGCTGCTGATATAATACCTTAAGATCCAGAATATGATTGCAAAAAACGCTCCTGCTCTGATAAATCTTCTTTTACTGTGGTTATCAGATAATCTCCCAACAACAAGGGTAAGGACCGCCATTGTTATGCCTAATAAAAAACCAACAATACCTACAGACATTACATTTTTAAGAACAAGGTAAACAAAAATAGGCCAAATTACTAATTCACACATCCCCCTTACGTGATTAAAAGCAAGACCGGTGAAAAGTTTGATGTTTTCTTTGTATATCTTAAGTCCATCTTCTATTTTAAACTTAACATGGGCTTTTATTTCTGGAGTATAGAATAGAGGTATTACTGATAATGCCAAAAGAACCATCGCAACAATGAATAGACTATTAAATCCAAAAAAAGTAGCGATTACTCCCCCAATAAACGGAGCAATGGCGTGAGCAACTAAAACCACAGAGGATAATACTCCAAAATCTCGTCCCATGTGCTTTTTACTTGCATGTCTAGCGAATAATGAGAGCATGGGCATCCAATATAAACTTGTTCCAAAAGAACCTACGATTACAATTAAAGATAAAGGTATCGCGATGGTATCTAACGAGTATAGCATTAATAGGTAACCAAAGATAAATGGAAATCTTAGAAGCATAGTGTGCTTTAAACCAATTCTGTTTGAGATGAATCCAGAGATAAATGAGAATATCGGAGCAATAATAACATGCAGCAAAAAGAATCCTATTACTTGCGGCAATGAAAATCCCAGTTTTAACAAATAAATTGGAACAAATATGCCAAATAAAGCCATAACAAACGCATCCATAGAATGTACAACATAAATTTCATTCATCTTATCTTTTAGAAAATTAAGAAGATGCGGATGAGGAATGTGTTGGTTATGATTGTGAAGCATGTTTATTTCAGATAGTTAATGTATTATAAATCTTTCTCTTTGTTATCTTCTATGTATTTTTTTATTTTTTCTTTAAATTCTTGATTGCTTATCGGTTCGCAGCCAAGGTTTTTAATTACCTCTCTTATGTTTTGTTCGTGTTTTTGCGGATCATTGCTTTTGCTCATAAATTCTACTTCAAGTAAATATGCAAACTTTTCTATATGCTGCAAACAAATGCTGTAGTTAAAACCATTAAAAGAATGCTGGAATTCTTTTTTATGCGTTATCCAAGAAGGGTCTTGTTTGAAATTTAAATTATTGAATAATTTGATTAGATTAGTTATGTCATCTTTTCCATTAAGATTTATTGTGTTTTCTTTTCTTGAGAGGTTAGTTGCAGAACCGTCTTTATGGACCATTTCAAATGTTTTGTTAGAATGTCTTAAGCGGATGTCTCCTCCTTCTGGCAGAACAAATTTTATTGTGTTTAACGATTCTTGATTTGTTAACTTCATCTGCCCAGGAAGCTCTGAGCACAGCCTATCGAATTGTTCTTTAGAAAGTAAAGATTTTAATTCAATTTCATAGCTTTGATTTTCCATAATTTAAGTAAAGAACTAGTGATTAATAAACTTAATTATTTGTAACCTTTGATTGTTGTTGTTCCAAGTAATTTGATAACAACACCAACGATTACGCCTGCAAGTGCACCGAATACAACAACTAATCCTGCTATTTTCCAGCCATCATTTGAACTTGATGTGTCTGTTAATGACATTGGTGCTGTTGAGGAAACACTTGTTGATGGTGTGCTTGTAGTTTGAGTAGTATAAACAACCTCAACTGGCGGTGTTATTTGCGTTTGAGTTGTTTGTGTTGTAGTACATGAACTTACTGTTAACGGAAGAATCTTTAGTTTTTTTTCGTCTCCGCTGTCGTAGTATGCTTCTATGTAAAAGTTGTATGGTCCTGCCTTAACATCTTCTAGCGGGAATGCATAATTTTGTGTTTCTGTGTAATCATCTTCATCTCTGAAGTTATTTTCTAGTGTGAAGAATGAAATCTCTTCAATGTTTAGGTCGCTGTTTTTAACAATTAATTCAATATCTTCGTCCTTATCACCAATATTACGAACACCAACAGATAATCTTACGTTTCTGTCTCCGCAAACAACTGTTGAACTGTCAAATTCAGCTTTGTATATTTCTATATCATGAGTTTCAATAACAGCAGTTATTCTAACTGTATCATTGTGATAAAAGTTCTGTGAAGGATCATCAGCATTTTCTCCACTGATTTCTACTAGTACGTCATAATCGTCTCCATCATTAATGTCATATGGAATCTTAAATGTAAATGAAACTTGATCGTCTTCTCCATCATCTAGGTCAGGAACAGATTCTTTTTCTTCTAAGTCGTCCCCATCATCATCTTCTAATGGGCTAGATCCATCAAGAATAGTAACTTCAACATCAATATCTTCTATGTCAATATTGCTAGCATAGTTTTTATATTCAACATCAACCTCTACTTCTTCTCCTCTGCTTACTTCTTCATCGTCATTAGGGGAGGTTATTTCAATATCGCTGATTCTTAGAACGCTTCTAACACTAACACTTAAGTTAAATGTTTTCTGTACAGCACCTGTTACAGTTACTGTTCCAGAATATGTTCCTGCTTTTGTTCCTGCAGGAGCTTGAGCGCTTATTGTGATTGTGCTGGTTTGACCTTTAGTTACAACAATATTTGAAGATTGACTAAGTGTGACTGCGATAGGATTTCCATCACTATCTTGGAAATTCCCTGAATTAAATGTAATTGTTGAAACAGTTGTGTCAACATTACCATTATTTACAATACCTATTGTTGTTGAAGCAGAACTTCCAGGATTTACATTGATAGTAGCTGTTTGTTTATTTAATGTGAAATTTTGATTTGAACCAACAACAAGAGTTACTGGCATTGTATCAAATCTGAAATTATTTGAAGAGTTTGTAATATTCAATGCTCCATTATATGTTCCTGGAGAATTAGTTCCTATTGGAATTGCGAATGAAACAGTTTTTGATTGTCCTGCTAGTACTGTCTGAGGTACAATAGAATTGATAGTAATTGTGCTTCCAAGTGATGTTTCTAATGTATATGCATTAAATGAAACAAGAATATCGCCTGAAACCGTATTTGTTAAGTTAAAAGAGCCAGTAGCAGTACCGCTTGATTTTGTTAGGCTAGTGCTAATAGATGTAGCGTCAATACCATTTGCAGCAAAAACTACAGGTACTAACATTAAAACCGCTAAAACCGCTAATATTGCCTTTTTCATGAATTTAGCCCCCGATTATAGGTATTTGAAAGGATAACTGATATATAAAGTTTTCTATTTATTTAGTGCTGGAGAGTGGTGAAATTACCTTCTTTTTACTTTTTTTGTTCCTCTTAATGGACGATTTGTTACACGTTTTGTTCCTAATTTCTCTCTTATTTTTGCTGCCTCATGAGCTGCATAAGCCTGCTTTCTCTCTTCATATATCGGTTTTACATAATCTCTTAATATTTCTTGTATCTTTGAAGGACAATCATAACCTGTATCTCTTAATAGACCAAACATTTTATCTCTCATCTGAGCTGCAGTAACTCTATTTTCAGGATTTTCTGCGTGTCTGAATGGCTCGAACATTGTTTTAAGTTCAGTATCTTCATCATAGTCGTTTTTAAGTATGCTATGTATAACGGGTTTTCCTTTTCTTACGTTTTCTGTGTATTCATCATCGTTTCTTCCTAAGAATGGATTTTTTCCTCTTGTTGCTAATTTATACATTAATACTGCAGCACCAAACACATCTCTTCCAGATCCGCGCCGCACTTTTCTTCCTGATTTTATCTCTATTTCTCCATCTTCTTCTATTAAATCTTTTATAACTTCATAAGGCGAATATTCATAATCGCCTAGGAATTCATCAACAACAAGTCCTGGTTTAAATTCTCTTATTGTTCCCAAGTCAGTTAATTTAAATTCTCCATCTTCAGTTATCATTAGGTTGTCAAGCTGTACATCTTGATAACACAGACCTTGTTTATGCATATAATCAAGCACATCGTATAAGAAATATCCAATAGCATAGACAACTTTTTTATCAGGTATGTCTCTTACTTCTCTTATTGCTTTATCTTCAATAATACTTTCTAAAGTTTTTCCATCAACATATTCGCACAGGTATCCTGCTCCTTTTGAAGATTCAGGAATTACACCGAAATACCTCATTATGTTTGGATGTTCAAGACGAGAGCTTAATGCAGCAGCAAGATACATATCATCTTTTTCTTCTTTGTAATCTGCTTCAGTCTCACATCTTTTTTTGTCAATAAATTTATACAACATTAATTTGATTTCAGAATCTCCGCTAAGCGCTCTTACATCCTTATTGCTGTTAACAGGAGGACCCATCACGATAAAATCTTCTAATTTCGACATTGCTCTATCCATTATTGTGATTCTTGTTCTATTGCTTTGTACATTCTTATCAGAACCTTTCCAAGAATCTCTTGTTGTCTCAACAGAATCAATTAGTTCTTTTACCTGGGAATATTCATTTATTACTTTGATTTTTTGATCATAATCTTTTCCTTTTTTAATAACATCACCTACTACAATAGCGATTCCTCTTGCACCGTGTCCTGCTTCACGTAAATAAACAATTCCGTGATTTCCTGGAGATACATCCTCTCCTTGATCCCATTGTTTACCCTCTGTTTGTGCTTGAGCAAATGAAATAAGTTCAGCTTTCTGTCTCTCTGATTTATCTCTTTCCTTTTCAACCTTTTTCCAATTTTCTTCAATTGCTAATGCCATTTTATTGTTTTGGTAATTTAAGTAAACCGTAACGACTGAATGCTAGGTTTCCTTTTTTATCCTTAACTCCAACTCTAACTCCATACTCTTTGCCCATCTTAATCCCTTTTATTGTTTTTCTCTTACCATTCTTAACCTTTTCAAAAATAGCACGATATTTGTTTCCCCATCCTGCACTAGCAAGCGTTGTATCTAGATTTATATGTGATCCATCATGTAATTTTATCTGAATAAATACTTCTTGTTTACTAAATTTATCAGGATCATCAAGTTTCTTGAAATCAATATATATTCTTTTTTCATTCCCTTTTTGCTCAAATTTTATTCCGTTTTCTTTGATTACAGAAATTAAATTATCAGGTCCTTTTGGTTGCGGGGGAGTTGGAGCGGGTGTTGCTGTCGGTTTAGCTCTTCTTCTATTTCTTCTACTCTTAACAGGAGTATGTGTTGGAGGAACGAGAGTCTTAGTAAGCGTTGGTGGAACATAAGCAACAGTTGTTTGTTTACCTGCTTCTTTATCTTGAGTATCTGCAACTTCCGCTGTTTGATTTTCAGTTACATTCTTATAAACAAAGTAACCTGCTCCTCCCAATAGAGCAGTACCGCCTATAGCTATGCCTGTGTACATCAAAGGCTTATTTGATCTTAATTTACTTATTATTTCTCTTGGGTTGTATGATCCTGTGGCTGGCTTACTAGTCGCACCACCGGTTGATTCTTTTGGTACTCCTTCGCTTGGTTGCTTAGGTTTTCTTTTAGTTAACGCACTAATCCAACCAAATGCTTTTGATCTGTATTTTTTTAATTTTGATTCTTTGTCTGGTCTTTCTCCTTTAACTTCGTGAGTATGTTCAATTCTGCTGCCTTCATCTCTGTTAGGAACTTCAATTGATGGTTGAACAACAACTTCTCTGTCAAGACCATAAACTCCTTTTAATTTTAATTCGATAGAATCTCCGAGTTTAGCCGACCAAGTTATTCCTCCTTCTTCATCTGCATCAGCTAATGTTAATAAATTTCTTGCGGGTTCTGATTTATGACGCACAGCAAGATAAAGAGCAATCGCTTCTTCCCATCTTAATTTAGATTTTGCATTAGGCTCTGCTTCTCTTAAAAGTTTGCGAGGATCTGTTTCTTGCTTTTTTATTCCTCCCGTAGAAAGATCTCTTTCATACATTTCGTACCAAGTTTTTCTTCCATCTTCAAATGCAATAAGTTCTAATAATGAAGTATTTTGAGCAAATCTGCCCCAGTTAGCATCTGGGATTATTAATCTTCTAGATTCTCCTAATTCTTTAGATTTTTCAGGGTTATCAATTCCCGCTTCAATAAATGATTCATCAAACCCTTCTCTATACAACTGATCACTAATCTTGTCTGCTCTTGAAACTTTTCCTGCAGCACCAGTACGAACACCAACTCCCAAATCTTCAACAGCCAATGTTGCAAAAGCTTCGACCGATGGGTCTTTTGAATACTTTGGAATGTGTTTGCCCTTACGAATCTCTCTACGAATTTTTTTTATTATTGAATCATATAGTGAAGGATCTCCCGGGAATACGCCAATCAGACCTGGCGTACCTTCTTTAGCTCCGTCAGATAATTCTTCCACATAAGGAATAGAAATGAGCTGTTGCTTTCCTAATCCAGGAACTTTAACAATTACGCTGTGATGTCTTCTGTAAGTGTAACCTGGATGAAGAGAGCCCAGAAATTTCTTACCAAAACTATCTAATCTTTCACCATATCTTGAGTCAGTTCTTCGCATTTCTGCAGTTGTTCTTGGTAATTGCGAAGGATAATTATACTTTGGTCTTACTTCTGCTCCGATAGATTCTTGCGGTTCAGGACTTTTATATTCTTGTTTAGATTTGCTTCTAGAAAAAAGGTTACTAACTTTTTCTCCAATTTCCCCCCATTTCATTTTAATCAACTTGATTTATTAGTTTCAAATGCATACTCTGGTTTTTCTGTAGAAACAACAACTATGTTTTCAGGAATTGTAAAATCATTAGGGTGTGTTTTCAAATGTGATGCAGGAATAAGGCTTTGCTCTGGAGTCGCTCCCAACCTAATATGCGCTTCCCATTTTTCGTTTATATCCCCAAGTGGAACAACTTTAATCGGTGATCCTTCTCCTTCTTCTGGAACCGATCCATCAATTAATAATTTTGGTCTTCCTTTCTTTGTTTTTCTTTCATAAATATACTTCTTTACTTTGCCAGGATCTCCTGCAGGTCTTAACAAAGTTTTATCTTCTTTATCATACCCAACTTCAGCTTCTAGAGCTTCAATTAATTGACCTTTTGTTTGGTCATCTTTAACCATACTAATCCAAAAACCATTTGAGCTATTTCCATCTATAAAGTAAACAGTGTCATCTAATGTCATTAGCAATCCTGCGTGTTTCCACCTCTTGCTCCCTTTTTCAACTGGCCCCATGCTGGATATGCCCGTATCATGGAATGGACCTTTTAAATCTATAACATTGCCATATTTTTCTTGAACTTTTCCTTCTATTCTGTATCGACCATCAATGGCTGCGCCAAGTTTTTGACGAGTTGCAAAATAACCTGGAGCCCAAACTCTCATCCAAAAGGATGGATCTTTCTTTTTCTCTTCAATCTGTTCTGCGCTAATGCCCAACTTTTGTGCTAATTTAGCTATGAGAGCGCCTGAGGAGTCAATTATTTTTTCATCTTGTTCTCGGATACTTTCGAAATCTTCTCTATAGTCATCAGTATTAAAGTAAGGATGTTCATCATCATTCCCTCTTGTAAAAGCAAGAACACCTTTTCCAGTTGGGAGTCCTATGTCATGAGGCATATATCCTGGGGTCATAGGCACTGTTCTTTTCATGTAATCGCTTATTTTTTTCTCAGCATTTTGTGTTACAAGAATAGCAAGACTGGCGCCCTCTCCCCCCTTTATTAACGGCAAATTATTAGTTTCAAAATGAGTTTTTATCCCTTCATCAATTGTATCTCCATCTTTCAAAAACATTAATTTAGTAAATGTTGCATAGAGATCGTTTTTAGGAACATTAACAATTTTATTCCGGTATGTAGAAACTTCTATCTGTTTAACTTTTCTAGTTCCACTCTTTGCTCTCTTTACTTCTCTCCCCATGGTTTTGTGTAAACTCTCCTTATATATAAATATTTTGGTTTTATTTACTATTGAGTAGTTTATTTATCGGTTGTCCTTAAATTGGGACAAATCAAATGGAATTTCATCTTTAATCGTCCCATTGCCAGCCATAGTCTCAACTGCATTTCTAAACTCTTTGTTTGATTGTGAAAGCATACGTTCGTAACTAGGATCTTTTTTTGACCAACCTTGTTGTTTAAATACCCAATCCAAAACTTCTTTTTTTGTTATTGTTTTTTTAGGTTTGACTCCCCCGGTTTCTATTATTTTGAATTCAGACCAGTCGAGATTTCCGCCGATTTTGTAATTTTCTATATCTGCGAGATAAACTCCTTCTCCAAATTTAGCATGCAAGTCAACAGATAAAATGTTTTGAGGACCCATTGTTTCGGCAGTTGCCAATAACAACAAACCAAGATCTGGAGCATATCTATTTCCTTCTATTCCTTCGTATCTTGCTTTTGATTTTGTAGATTCAAGATATATTGGGGTTGCACCGGAGTGTCCTTGTATCCATAGTTTTACTGGGATTCCGTCGGAACTTAAAACTTCCAATGAATTTTCCATACCTTCAAGAGAATAATCATTTACTCTTAACTCTTCTTCTTCATCATCCTCTACAACTACTGTTTCCATTCTGTAACTTCCCCAACGCAAACTTTCAATTATCTTTTTGTTATTGTCATCTTCTAAGTCGCTTAGTTTCTTCGCGCCTTTTATTGGTCCAGAATGCGAAAAAGCATAACCATTTGGAACTTTTGCAAAACGAGGCATATCACTAAAAAAGTTTTGCGATGCTTGATACAATCCTTGTGTTTTTTTTAATTCTTTGTCTAATTCTTCTGTTTGATTAACAGTCTTGGTTTCACCATCTATTTCAAGATCTTTTTCTACTGCATCTCCATCTGCTTGAGAAGCCTCATGATTCCCTTCAAGATATAATGCATGATCACCAATTAATTTTGTAGTCTCAATCGCAGATGTAAGAACTCTTAGAGATCCATCGTTATCCGGATGACCATGAACAAGATCACCAAGCTGGATTAACCATGCATTTTTCCCTTGGAGAAGGTCTTCTAGAAATACTGACATTACTTTTTTGTATGCATCTTCATTACCATGAATGTCAGAAGCACAGTATATAACTCCTTCTTCAGCAGGAAGGACTTTAACTCTTTTGCCAGGCAGCGTTCCAACAGTACATCCTTTTTCTTTTAGTTTTTGTACTGCGCCTGTTAGCTCCTTTTCGTAATTAGAGCCTACAATCTCCGTTAGTATAGGATCTGCCCCCATGAGCAATTTAGAAACACACATAATATATATAGTTTTCTATTTAGAAGTAGTAAAATTAGCTATAATTAAGCATTAATATGTCTATAATCCTCTTCAGCTTCTTTCTCAGGGTCTGATAGCTTATCTTGTCTTTAGCAATCTTAAAGTTCTTTTCTACTCTTTTTTGAGTTTCTTTTGGATTATTTAATGAATGAGCTATATTATTTACAACATTTTTACAGTATTTATTGAATGCTATGAAATCAAAACCAAGCGGTTCGATATCAGTCCTATATACTGGATATCTTCTTACAACAAGCATTTTTTTGAATGCAATAGCTTCACCAATAGCATTTCCCCAACCTTCTATCTTGCTAGGGTATAAAACAATGTCTGCATGAGGGTAAATATCCCACAAAGAATAGAATTTTTTATGACGTCTTGCTTTTATTCTATTATGAATAAATTTAATCTTAACTTTTAATCTTTTTGCCATCCTCATTAGATTTCTTTGATGAGGCTTACCAACATCAGATGTAAAACCACTTACGATTAAAACAACTTTTTTTCCTAATTTTTTATTCAGAGCAGAAACGATTCTTATCGCTGTTCTCAAATCTTTTCTAGGAATAACACGAACCGGTGAAAAAGCGATAATTTCATCCTCTTTTATTTTGAAATCTTCTCTAAATTTTCTATTGAAATCATCAGTTAGGTTGCGCATTCCATGATACATAAAAACATTAGGAAGGATTAAACTCTTGATTCCTTTTTTCTTGTAGAGTTCTTGTTCTGCAATTTTATTAATTACTACGTGCTGCACTGTTCTGTGATCGAAGGGAAAATACTCATCTATGTATTCCCTAACAACGTCATTCATTTTTTTGTATTTTTTTCTTTCCCATTCAAAATCATGATGGTGAGCAATAGTTGGAATGTCGTTTCCTCTTACTAGGCGCCCGAGAGCAACACCTAAAGGTAGGTGCATAGGTATTGCAGAAGCATTTTGGATAACGAGCATATCTATTTTTCTTCTGTCCATCCATTTTTCTATTTCATCTTTTATTTCTTCTGCATTTTTTTCTATTAACTCTCTTAATTCTGTGTGTCTCTTGCCATACGCGATTCTTTGGATTCTTTTGTTATCTTTTGTAGAGAAACTCATCTTTGGGATTATATGGGATTTTTTTAATTCAAAATAATCGTCTCCTGTCAATAAACTAGAACCCTTTTCATCTATTTTTTCTCCAACACAGAAATAAACCTCATGACCCATTCTTTTTAGAACTGTTGTCCACTTATCAACCTCTAAAGAAACGCCGTCTAGGCCTCCAAGTCTTGAGCATATAATTCCAACTCTCATGGTGGTTTTTTTGTTTTAATTTTTTATAAAGCTTTGCTTATTTAGGAACGCCCCATTTCCCAAGGGCAGAAGCAAGTTCTAAGTGTGTTTTTGCGTATTGTTTTAATGGTATTTTTTTAAGATAAGCATCAACCGATTGTCTTATTGCAGCACCGCCTTGTCGTGTTCCGTTAGGATGACCGTGACATCCCCCGCCGTACTGAGCAACAATGTCTTTTCCCATTATTTTAATTAATTGAGGAGTCATTCCGGGATGTAATCCTCCTGAAGCAACTGCCAGAACAGGTTTTATTTTATACCATTCTTGTGACAGATGATGCGCCCTTATGTTTTCACTTATGTGAGGATGTTCAACCTCATCTTCTATGTCTAATTCTTCATCTCTTGAACCGTGCATCTTTCCAACTCCTGCGGTTCCTATGTGAAGTTGATCAACTCCAATCATTCTTGATAATTTTGCAAGGGTTAACATTGAAATTCCGTGTTTTGGATTTCTTGTTAATGCACCATGCATTGCTCTGTGAGCATGAATAACTAATTTTAAGTCTTCATTATGCCTTCGCATTGTTTGAAGAGCTGCCCACCCAACTGTTAAGATGTCAATCATCATGTATTCGCCACCATTATCTTTGATGACTTCTGCTCTTCTCAGCATTTCATCAGTTTCTGCAGTGATGTTTGGCATATACATCTTTTTTTCTCCTGTTTCTTTTTCTGCCTTATCTCTTAATTTTAATGTTCTTCTTACTCTTTCATCAAACTTATTAAATTTCATTGATGATAAGTTTTCATCATCTTTTACAACATCTAGGCCTCCTGCCCAAGATTCATAAGCAACTTTTGCATGCTGCGGAGCAGTCAATCCTAATTTTGGCTTTACAATTGTTCCAACTAATGGACGGCCATAAACCTTTGTTAACTTTCTTACTCCTTTTATCCCGAACTTTGGGCCAAGGAAAGAATCAATAATTGATTTTGGAAAATGAATGTCTTGTAAACGCAAATTAACAATCTGTTTCATTCCGTAAATGTTTCCTGCAATTGAGCTTAGAATTTCCGGAACATTTCCTTCTTCAAATAGTTCTACATTGTAAGCAACTTTTACTTCGTGAGTCTTTTTGTTGATATAGAAAACATGAGGTTTTAATCTTTTAGCAATCCAAGGATTCATTGTAGAAATCTTTGTCCAGGTTCCTATTGATGATTCTCCTGCAAGATATTCGCAAACTTTCTCAAAAGTGATTCCTTTTGCAGGATCAACATGGTATTCACAGACAACTTCTGTAGATTTAGGTTTATACTTTTTGTCAATAAACTCTAGACCGCCGTATATAGTCATGTTACACCTCTTTTTATATAATAATTAGATTTAAGTTATTTAAATGTTATTATTTAACGCCAGAATAAAACATCTTTTCGACAGAAACATCCTCTGGCTTATAACCGCCGCTTCTTGGATGATCTTTCTTTTCTTCTGTATCTAACATCTTTTGTCTTTCTCTAGGATTTTTTGTAGGCTCGCTAGTTTCTAATTTATTTACTTCTTTTATCAGTTCATTAACTACTCCCTGCAATTCATAAATCATCTTGGCTTGTTTAGATATAAGTTCAGAATGTTTTTCAAGTCTTCTTCTTAAATCTTGAACATCATCGTTCATTTCAACACCTTTTCGGTCTGTTTTTGAAATATTTATGTCTGGTACGTCTGTTCCTTCTATGTTTAGATCTTTATTAACTTGATCAAGCGCTTCTTGAGTAGATTCAACTATGTTATGTTGTTTTAGATTATCTGCCGTTTCCTGAACTTTTCTTAATTGTTCTATATCCATCTCAACCAACCGTTGTTGTAAAGGTTCTGCCTTTTGTTTGGAATAGCCTTTTACCTTTCTTATTCTCGCAAATATTTAAAACTTTCCCTATTATGATTAAATGATCTCCCCCCTCTATCTCATTAATAACTTCACATTCTAGGCATCCTAAACTTTCTTTTATTGATGGGCAGTCAATTTTTGAACATTCTCCTTTTGTTAATTTAGTTTCTTTAAACTTATCCATGTGTTCGCCAGTCTGAGAACCGCAGAATAATGCTTGTTTTTTCAGATCTTTTGAAATAAAATTAACGCAAAAAACTCCCGATTCTTTTATTAATTTGTAAGAAAATCTTTTTGGGGATATAGATATTGCGTATAAAAAAGGTTCAAAAGAAACCGGGGTGTGCCAACTAAGCGTAAAAATATTATCTTTTTTTATTTTTTTACTAAGAACTTCTGCATTTCCTCTTGTGCTAACAAGAATTGTTTGTCTTGGTTTTACGATTTCCATTATTCGTGAACCTCGACAAATCCGCCTTTAGATTTTTTATGTTTTCTTTCACCAAATTTACCTACTCTTGCAATTCCAGATATGAGATATGCAATAAACGGAACGAAATGCAAGTATCTTAAATCAGCTCCGAATGGAATAGTAACAATGCTTATAACAATAGTTAAAGAAGACGCAAACACAGCTATATTTATCGTCCTTCTTAATCCTATCTTGAATTTTATTGCCTTTGTGATTAGGTATGCAATTAAAGAACCGACAAGAATCATTATACTGTATTTTATTGCAAACCAAAAATATAAAATCAACAAGATTGACGGGAGCATTAATACAAATAGGATTAAAATCAAAGGCATAAATGCGGTTCTATGCTCTTTTACATCAGAATATCCAGTTAGATCAATTAAAAATTGTTTGAACGGAATATTGTAATAAATTCTTCCACTATCAATAACAACCGTAGCATCATCAGACTCTACATCGCTCTCTGCATTGAATATAAACATTGGATTTTTTTCTGTAATCCTTATAGGGCTGGTTGTTTCAACATCCACTTCCACATCGAACTCTTCGAACTGATCAAATTTTGAATTAAGTTGTGCAGGCCAGTCAACAATTACTGGCAGAAATAGAATCGCCATTATTACAAACATATTGAATATTAGTGACATATAATAGGTAAAAGCTGTTTTGAATGGATAATCTGCATACTCCCCATAGTTCCGAGGATTAAAACTTCCCAAGAATCTTCTATACAGTTTGAAATATTTGCCTATCTTATTTAATAATTTCATTTCTCCTCTTTTTAGATAATGAATATTACGTCTTTTTCTTCATCAACTTCTTTTTTAACATCAAACGATTCTTTTATTTTGTTTTTTATTTCATTAAATTTTTCAGATTTTTTTAGGATTGTTAGGGCAAATTTTTTCTTGCCAACTCTTTTTATTTCACTTAATCCTTTTTCAATGTCATCGAAATTATGAATTGCTGTTAATGAGACCACAACATCAAATTCATTGTCTTCAAACGGCATTTCTTCTGCATCTGCAAGCATAAACTGCCCATGAGGAAACTTCCTTTCTGCGTATTTAATCAGTTTTTCACTTGGATCAATTCCAGTAACATCACATTCAAAGTCAGCCGAGATTCCTGTTCCGCAGCCAACATCTAATAGTTTATCTGTTTTTTTAATTTTTAGATTATCTTTAACTATTGCTAATTTTTTCAACTGCTCTTCCTTGTGCAGTTCATCATAGCCCCCAGCAATCTCATTATACATAGTGTTCTAAAAAAGACTTAAATTTATATATTCTTCGGCTTTCTATCTATATATGAAAGATAGTTTAAAAGAGCTTACAGGGCATAAAAACCTAGTTTTGACAGATTCTGGAGATTCTGCTATTGAGAAAGCTTTTGGGATAGCAAAAAAACAAGGAAGAGCCTTGTTGATAGCTGACCAAGGCGGATGGTTTAGCTATAAGAAATTACCAAAAAAGCTTGATTTAGAAGTTAGGGAAATAAAAACAGATTATGGTTTGGTTGATTTTAATTCGTTAAAAAAAGAAAAAGATTGTGCATTGATATTAACCAGCTTTGCAGGATATTTTGCAGAGCAGGATACAGAGGAGATTTCTTCTATTTGCAAACAGAACAATATTCTATTTATTGAAGATATTACTGGAATTATTGGATATAAAAAGATTTATGGGGATATTGCGGTCTGTTCATTTGCGAAATGGAAACCGATTAATTTTGGTTCCGGAGGGTTTATCTCTTCTAATCAGGAATTAGATTTTGAGGATGAGTTCGATTTTGATGAAAAATTAGCAGATAAAATAAAAGATCTGCCAAACAGGTATAAACTATTCTTTGAAAATGTTGAAAAAATAAAAAAAGATTTGTCTGATTTTGAAATTCTGCATAAAGATAAGAAAGGGCTTAATGTTGTTGTTAAATTCAGTTCAGAAGAAGAAAAAAGCGAAATTATTAAATACTGCGAAAAGAACAATTATGAATGGGTTTTATGCCCTAATTACGTTAAAGTTAATACAGACGCAATTTCAATCGAGGTGAAAAGAATTGGTAACTGAACCAGAATCAATGGGCAATCTAATTTACATGACTAGAAGAGCAGATGATAAACTTAAAATTATGGCTTGGGTTTACAAAAAGAAATGTCCTGAATGTGATGGATCGATGAGTAAACCTAAAGACGAAAAAACAGGAAGACCGAAGATAAGAGCAACAGAGTATGTTTGTGGGAAATGCGGATACTCAGAAGAGAAAAAAGCCCATGAAGAATCATTAACTTTAGAAGCAAAATATACTTGTCCGCACTGCGGCAAAGAAGGAACAGGAGAAACACAATACAAAAGAAAAACAATTGATGGAGTTCCATCTTACCTTATTCTTTGCGAACATTGTGGCGGAAAAATACCCGTAACTAAAAAAATGAAAGAGGCGAAAAAGAAGTGAGTAAGTTCTACATAACAACCGCGATTGATTATCCAAGTGCAGCTCCGCACATGGGTCATGCGTATGAAAAAATTGTGACTGATGTTTATGCTAGATGGCATCGTTTAAAGAATGACGATGTTTTTTTCTTGACAGGAACAGATGAGCACGGACAGAAATTGCAAAGTGCGGCAGAAAAGGCAGGACTTGAACCAAAAGAATTTGTTGAGAAACAATCCGAGAAATTCAAAAAATTCTGCGAATTGTTAAATATTTCAAATGATGATTTCATAAAAACTTCTGAAACCAGGCACGAAATGGTCGCTGTTGAGATTTTTAAAAAAGTATTCGCAAAAGGAGATATTTATCTGGATGAATACGAAGGATTGTACTGTACCGAATGTGAAACTTTTTACTTAGAAAAAGATTTAGTCGATGGAAAGTGCCCGATTCATGGCATTGAAGCTAAACAAGTCAAAGAACCTTCTTATTTTTTTAAACTAAGTAAGTATCAGGATCAATTATTAGAATTTATTAAGAAAAATAAAAATTTTATTCATCCTAAATCAAGATATAATGAGATATTATCAAGATTGAAAGAACCTTTGAAAGACTTATCTGTTTCAAGATCAACATTCAAATGGGGGATTCCTCTGCCAAATGATCCAGAACACATAATCTATGTTTGGTTCGATGCATTAATTAATTATCTTTCTGGGATTGAATACGGCAAAGATAAATTCAGGAAATATTGGCCTGCAGACATACATGTAATTGGTAAAGACATAGCCTGGTTTCATACTGTAATCTGGCCGTGTATGCTTTTTGCAGCAGGCATAGAGCCCCCTAAACAAGTCTATGTTCACGGTTTTATCAATGATGAGCATGGCGAAAAGATGTCCAAGGCAAAAGGAAATGTTATAGATCCTTTAGAGGTTATTAAAAAGTATGGCTCAGATGTTCTGAAATATTTTATGATAAGATCTATTCCGTCTGGCTCAGATGGAAATTTCTCTGAAAAACAACTTGTTGAAAGATATAACACCGAACTTGCAAATGATCTTGGAAACTTGATTTCAAGAGCAACAAAAATTGTTGAAAAATTCGGAGAATTAAAAAATGAAAACTTTAAGCAAGATTTATTTTTTGATGAACAGATTGATTCTGCAGATAAATTAATGGGTTTTTTAGAGCATAACAAATCGCTTGATGAAATCTGGAAAATTGTTAATAAAATAAATGCGTATATGAATGAAAAAGCACCTTGGAAGATTCAGGACGAGAAAGAATTGAAAGAGGTTATGTATAATGTTCTAGAGTCAATAAGAATTGTTAATATTTTACTTAGTGCGTTTATTCCTAAAACAACAGAAAAAATAAGAAATCAACTAGGATTAACAGAACAGACGTTTAAAGAAATTTCATTTGGGATTGGCTCGTTTAAGATTGGAGAACGAGAAACCCTATTCCCAAAAATAGAATACCAAGAAAAAGAATTATTTCCATTAGATCTAAGAGTTGGGAAAGTTTTATCTGTTGAAGAACATCCTGCTGCTGATCGATTGTACATTTTAAAAGTTGATGTTGGCGAAGAAAGACAATTAGTTGCAGGATTAAGAGAGCACTTAACGCCTGAAGAACTGATCGGAAAGAATATTGTGGTGCTTTATAACTTAAAACCTGCGAAGTTAAGAGGATACGAATCAAAGGGAATGGTTTTGGCTGCACAAAAAGGAGACAAGTTAGTTGTTTTAACTGCAAATGATTCGCCTGGATCAAAAGTTTCTGTTGATGGTTACGAAACAAAAGAATCAAGAATTGAATTCAAAGATTTTGAAAAAGTTAAGCTTCAAGTTCTTGGTAAAAAGGTTTTATTTGATAACAAAGTTCTAGCAACTTCTAAAGTCGAGATTGAAGCAGACATTGAAGACGGTGCTCAGATAAGTTAAACGTAGAAAAGTTAATAAACTCTAATCTATTCTGGTTATTATATGGCTAAAGCCTATAGCTTACTCAAACAAGAAGAAGAGCTAGTCCGCAGAAAATACCAATTAATGAAAGTAATTCTCAAAGAAAAGAATCCCAAAAGAAAACAAAAAGCGCACTCTTTAGTTCTACAGATTATCAAAAGACAACAGGGAATAGAGAAACAAGAAATTGAAAAAGACCCCAAACTTAAGAATATTGCCCCTAAAAGAGAAAAATTACTAACCCAACAGAAAAATCTTATTCAATCCAATCAAATAAAAAACACAGAAGATAAAATTAAAGAAGAACTTCATCTTATTGAAAATCTAGAGGACTATGAAAAGAAAAAAGAGAAAGGAAAAGCCCCGGAAAAGGTTCCAGGAAAAGGATTACGATTTCCAAAACCAGTGCTTGTTGGTATTGCAGTATTTTTAATAATTGTTCTGTTTTTCGCGTTCAAACCGGGAGATCTAATGGCAGGAGTATTGGGTGAAGATATAGTAAAAGCAAAATTTAATGCTCTTGAACGAACATATATCGCAGCAGGTAAAATGCCGCACACACAAGCATATGTAAGTACCCTTGCCGAAGCACTATCCGCAAAGACTGGCAGAGCTATCACCGCAGCAATGCTGCTTGATGATGATAATGAGAATTTTGAATTTACAGGCATAAAAATAGACGAATCAGACGACTTTAATCCGACTGCAACTCTTTACTTTAAGACTACTTCTGGAAAAGAAACAGAAGTTGGTCCAGTTAGTGCTGAAGATGAAGGTGCGTTTTACATAAGAGATGAAATAGAAAGCATGAAAGAGAATATAGGAGAAGGGCTTTCCGTTGCAAAGAAATCTAATGCCGTTTCAAACAAAAAAGGAAAACTCATCGATGCATTAGATAGGCAAGCCAAAGGACAGCTCGTTATGAGACCATCACTTGAAACCCAAATGAAATTTGCATCCGAACAAGAAATGAGACAGGTTTTAGAATCAATAACAAAGATAACAATTGAATATGACCCTGCATCTGCTTGGGACGTAGGAACCGGAGAAGACTTTAAAATTACATATTATTTAAAAGACGGAAAAACACTAGTTAAGTATGTAGATGAGTTCCCTCTTTCTGTTTTGGTTTAATATTCTTCTACAGCCCCTAAAACATCATAAAATATATAAATAAAGCTTACAAATTCTATATATAATGACTAAAAAGAGGAAGGGTTCTGTTAGGGGTAAAACTACTGGGCAGAAGCGACATAAAAAAGAGGGCTTGCCACCCGGAATAAAGGTGCTGATTACATACGCATCTGTTGTTTCTTTATTCTATTTAATCTACTTATTTGTTGGAATCCAAAAACCAATTTCAATATTTTTTGGTAATCTAATAACTGGTGCCGGCGCAATGCTTATTGATGTTATTTCTGTTGTTTTACTAGGTTTAATCATTTTTGGATTGGCAAAAAAGAAGTATTGGGTTTTCTGGCTTTCTTTGGGTTGGTTTGCTTATGGTGTTATTAATGCAATTGTTTCAGCCTTCATGATTCAAACTCAGTTTTTAATTTTAAAAAATATGATGTTGCTAAGCGCAGTATCTGTCTTATTGCTTAATGGATTAATTGTTTGGTATATTTATTCTGAAAAAGAATTTTTCAAAACAAAACATCTGAATAAAGTTACAAGAGCAAAAGACCATATGTTTGTTTATATTATCGCTTCTGTTTTGATAATTTCAATTTTGCTTACTTTAACAATCGGTGTTAACTTTTACAAAACAACAGTAAAAACAGCAAACAGCATTATCGAAGAATTTACTCTTGTTGGAGCATCAGAATTTGTTTGCGATCAAAAGATTGGAGAAGAACGAGATATATGTTATGTTGTTCTTGCTGTTACGCTAAATGAAACAGATGGAGAGATGTGCGAGAGTGTAGAATCTGATTTTTACAAATTAACTTGCTATAGGGCGATATCATGATGAATAAGAAAGCACAGGTAACAGTATTCATTATTCTAGGTATTGTGCTATTGTTCTCATCAGCTTTTGTGTTCTACATTAAAGAACAAGTTACAGAATCCAAACCTGCCATAGGATTAGTAGAAGATGTTCCTTTAGAGATTCAACCTGTGCAGATGTTTGTTACAGATTGTTTAAAGAGAACCGCGGTTGAAGGTTTGAATAAAGCGGGATTACAGGGAGGATACATTGATACAAGTCAATTGAAAATACTTCCAAATCCAACAGAGAGCGAAGGAGTTGAATTTTCTCCTGGAGGAATAAGAGTTCCTTATTGGCACTATATGAGTGGAAGAAATGATTGCGAAGGGAACTGTCAATTAGGTTCTAAACTTCTTCCTTTGAAAGGGGAACTAGGCAAAACAGTAGAAACAGAACTTGGAACATATGTTGACGAAAGATTAGAATTATGTGCTAATCTTGCTTCATTCGAAGATCAAGGATTTGAGATTAGGACTGGAGATTCAAAAACAAAGGTTATTGTTGGTGCTAACGATGTACATTTCCAGACAGAATATCCAATTACACTCACAAAAGCAGGAGTTGTCTCTGAAATGTCAAGTTTCTATACTAAAGTTGATGTAAGTCTTAGTAAGTTCTATGATCTTGCAAGGGATATAACCGAAAACGAGCTTGAAACGAGCTTTTTAGAATTCCAGTTAATTAATTTAATAAGCAGTTATGCAAGACCTGACGAGACTAAGCTTCCACCGATAGCTCATACTGGCTTCAGTTCATCGCCAGTTTATTGGGTGAAGAAAAACGTTGAAGATAAACTAAAGGAAATATTATCTATGTATGTTCCAGCACTACAAACTTCAAATACTTTAAACTTTAAAGGAAACCTGTATACTGGGGAAAGTTCATTAGGTGAAGGAATTTATAGTAACTTTATTGTGCCTATAGGCCGAGACTATCCATTAGAATCAAGCTTTATTTATCTGGACTGGCCGATTTATTTTGATATAAGCCCGATGGACGGAGCGCTTATAAAACCAACAGAAATATCTGTTCCTCTTGTAAGTTCACTGCTCCCTATCCCTCCGTTACAAAAATATCAATTCCTTTATGACGTTTCATACCCTGTTGTTATTGAACTTTACGATCCTAACGCAATGGAAGGTGATGGTTTCACATTCCAATTCGCTCTGGAAACAAACCTAAGAAATAATGCTCCATTCAACACTTCTGCGGTTAAAGTTAGATCAATGGGTGGAAGCACAATGGTCTGTGATTCTGATAAAAGAAATTCTGGAGAAGTAACAGTAACTGTTACAGATTCGATAACTGGAGAACCTATTCCAGAGGTTGCAGTTTATTCTTCATTCGGAGCTGAAACTTGCTTGATTGGATATACAAAATTAGAAAATGGTACTGCTGTGCTGAAATCAAACATGCCTGTAGGTATTGGTGCGATAGTAGTATCTAAATCCGGATACGTAACCTCAGTACAAAGACATGGAACAAAAGTTGGACGCGATGATTCATTATCTTTTGTAATGCATCCTATTATTGAAAAAAATATAACTGTATCTAAAAAACAGGTCATAAAACAAATGAATGGAAACTTTTTGTTTAATCCTACTGCGAGACCATTGTCAGCAACAGATGGAGTTATTCTAACTTTAACAAGATTAAAACAAATTGAAGCAGAAACAAATGTTGTTGAATCAGTAGAGATAATCGGCAATCAAAGCGGAGCTACAATGAGGCTCGCGCCAGGAACTTATGAAGTTGATGCAAGTTTAATAACACATGAGAGAACAGTGATTCCACAAGATGAAGTGTGTTATAAAGACGATTGGTACGATTCTATTGGACTTGGTGATGAAGAATGCCAAACAATTCAAGAAGTTGTATTTGATGAATCGTTCCCTCACGGAGGATTAATTCTTGACTCAAGATCAGGTTACTTTGTGATTCCTCCGCAAGCCTTAGTAGACAGCAAACAAATAGAGTTTTATGTAATCGAAGCACCCGCAGGATACATACGAAACCCGCTTGGCGTAACAAATCTAAAACATGAAGATCTAGAAGAAATAAATAATATTGAAGAATATTCGCGTCAGAACAGAGGTCACCTAGAACCGAGGTTCATAAATGAATAAATTGAGATTGATTGCAACATTCATGATTTTCCTAGTCTTATCTTTACCAGTTTATGCTTCAATAAGTCTTAGAACTTATAACAGCGACGGAGTTGAAGGATTCAGACGTGAAACAGGAGATACAATAACTGTTGAGGCAACAATTGATCAACAGAGTATTGCACCATCACAAGTTAGATTGGCTAATTATCAGTTTGATAATTGTACAACAGTCGGTTCAAATTCAGTTTGTACATTCACTTCTCCAAACAATGTTTATGGTGGAGAATATTCTTTTGAAGTTACTCATGCAGGCGAATCAGCAGACGGTTCATTTATTTCTGACGATACACCTCCAGATGTACAAGCTGTAAACGTCCATCAGCAAACAGACGGAGTCTATGTTAAGTATAAAATATTTGAACACGCATATAGTTCTGTTTGTGGCAGATTAGATCGTATTGAATATACTGTTGATGGCCAAACCATTGATACAAAAACTCAAGGATTAGAATTAAAACATAATTGCAAATTTCCTTTAAATGATTCTAACCCTAAAGGAGAAGATGAACACCGTTTAACAATTCCGAGTACAGGTCTAAAAGAGATATGTGTTGTTGCATATGATGTTGTTGGGAATAGCGGAGAATTATGTAAAGATTTTTATGTTGATCATTCTGCTCCTGTTGCTTCTAATTTAGAGATTCATGATTCAAACGGTTTGTTAAAATACATCGCACCAAAAAGAGGAACGATAATGGTGGATGTAAAATTCACAGTCAAAGAAGAATATCTGAAAGTGATTACTGGCGATCTTTCTGACTTAACTGAAGTTTCTGCGCTTAAATCAGGATTAAGAAATTTGGAACCTACATGCTATCCTCAAAACTGTTCAGGAACATGTGCTTGCGAATTTAAGAATGTTCCAATGCAAAGACCTTCTGCAGGAACAGTTAATATTAATTTACATATGGAAGATGATTCTGAAAATAAAGTCGATCAAGTACCTTCTTACACATTTATCCTTGATGATGTTGCTCCGCAGGTAAAATCTGTTGAGACTATTGTTTTCCAAGGAACAAATTATGTTAATCAGCCATACAATGTTGTAAGAGTAACATTAGAAGAAGCTGGATCTGGATTTAATCAGCAAAAAGTATTTTTAGACTTATCCCCATTTATGACTGGAGATAGGGAGAGAGTTTACCCAACTGAATGCAATCAGCAAGGAGCAGAATGGGTTTGTGAATGGCGCGGTGTTACTGCATATGAACTAACAGAGAATCTACAAAAAACACCGCTTACATTAGCGTATCCTTCACAAGACGATGCAGGAAATATGGTTGAAGGTGGGGATAGCTCTGTTACTTTAGATAAAGAATATCCTGTAGTCGATAGTTATAATGTAAGAGCGGTTGGAGCACTAGGAGAATTCCCTTCACAGTATCCAAAATCTGGAGACACTATTGTTGTGATTGTAAAAGCAGAAGATACACTGCCTGTTACAGCTTATGCTGATTTCTCACAAGTTGCGCAAGTTAGAGGATATCACAAAACAGATTGTACTTATGAAAATCAAGTTTCAACATGTACTTGGGAACGAGTTGGTCCATTGTATAGCGGACCTTTGTTCAATCAACCAGTTAATTTAGTATTAGTCGATTTGGTAGGTAATAATAACAGTGAACAGATTTATATTAATATTTCTGGTGTTGAAGGACAAGTTTCTGATTACTGGTCAATAAATTCAGGCGATCCAAGTCCAGCAAGGATTGATAAGCAAGTATTGAATTTCGTTCCATTCAAAGTTTATTTCCCAACTAATCTATCTGGACCTCCAAGCGTTGAACCAATATCTGTAAAACTTGTTGATTGTGATGGTGAAACAGGATTCCTTGATTTAAACAGAGATGATCTGGCATTGCCTGACTTACTTGGTGCTCCTGGAAAACAATTCTATACGAAATTCAATCTAAGAGAAGGCACAGCTCCGACAACCTCTACTTTAACTTTTAATTGTACTTTCAGAATAATATCCAGAACAGATTTTGGTTATATTTCTCAGCCAGAAATAGATTCTGAAGAATTTACAATAAACTTCTATAACTCAGAATTAGGAACAATTGATGATGAGATTCAAGAAAAAATTGATGAAGAAAAAGATAGTTGGTTAGTTAAGGGAGGCTGGATAACATCAATCAATAAAGTAATTGAATACATAAAAAAATCCTGTCAGGTAATTCAAATGTTTGATAATGTTCGAAGCATAATCAGAGGGATAGATTCTATATTGGATCCACTTAGAGCAACTCCTGCTGAAAGAGTAGCCAAAGTCTTTAGTTTTCTCGATTCAAAGACAGGAAAAGTATTTGAAAAAATATATAATAAATTAGGTGAAACTTGTTATTTTATATCTTGCAGCACAAAATCAAAATATTATCCTGGTGCAAAAATTAAAGAGTGGTTTGCTAAGTGGCAAGGTTTACCTTTAGCAAAAGCTTTTGGTCTTAAAAAAGCAAGTGTTGATGATTTTGTTAAACCAGAAGATAGCATAATAATCAGTTTAGCAACAATTTGCCTTCCAGGAGTATTCTATAATTTAAATAAGTACAGACAAGTAGAATGTGCGCATATTTACTGCATGGAATCTCAGATTCCTGCAGGTCTTCCTGCATACTATTGTGATAGGTTAAAAGCAACACAGATGTGTAAATACTTTTACGGAGAGATATTCCAATTAATTCCTATTGCACAGTTTGTTGATTATGTGTTTAATTTTATTAAAGATGCTATACGAGATCCAATCATCCTTTTAGGTATTGGATGGGCGTATCTTTGTGATCACCTCAGGGAAGGAAGCGGAATTGCTACAGCATTATGTTTAAAACCAAAAGATCTTGCGAAAGCTGCACAAGCAATTGACGCATTATTTGTTTCAAAAACATGGAAATCGATTAAATTTGGAAGTGTTGATTATTGTAAATTAATTGAGGAATCTGAAGAGGGCGAAGAATAATGCAGCAATATCAAGGAGAATATCCAATCGGAGCTGAACAGAAAAAGCTTCCATTGAAAATGATTTTAATAGTTTTAGCTGCAATTTTAGTTATTGTTCTTGCTGTGTTCTTCATCACAAGACCTGAAGCTCCTGAAGAGGTTGTACTTGAAGAACAGATTGTTGAAGAAGAATTAGACATTAATGTTGTTTTCGCATCATTTGTTGACGATAATTTTAACTATCAACCTCAACCAAGCGCAGAATATCTGCAAGACAGAGGAGTTTACATTTACATTGAAGTTAATGGATTTAAACAAGACAGAGACCTAAGTGTTGATCTTACTCAAGACATAGAGATTAGAGATTCTGAAGGAGAGATTGTGTTTTCACAAAAAGGATTAGGATCTTTGAAAGAAACGGGTATAGAAATTGCCAAATTTAGTAACGCAATTCCTACTCTTGACTGGGAACCAGGAAGATATTTTGCAAAAATTGTTGTAACCGACAATCTAGCAAGAAAATCTGCAGAAAAAATATTAGAATTTACAATAGTAGAAAAGTCAACAGAAGTTATTGAAAAAACTCTCGATTTAAGCGGAATTGTTTCAGAAAATATTGCAGAAACAAATTTGATAAGGCAACAAACAGTTTGGAATCCTGATGGAAGTGTAATCCCAGAATTATCTTTTAATTATAGTTTTGTTGGGGATTTTGCTGAAGTAGACTTATCACAATTTAACGACGCGCCATTTAAAATTCCAGAAAGATTTGATGCTGGAATTTACAGCATAGAAATAAAATACATCAATTTAGAGAATGGCAAATCGGTTTCTGTTAAAGATGTAATAGAAGTGAAAAAAGAATTAAGTGTAGATCAGCTTGTGTTTGCGAGTTCAATAGATGAAGAATATAACTATGTTGCACAGCCAAACTCAATTTATTCAGTAGGTGATGCTGTTCATGTTTATATGAGGATTGTTGATTATATTCATGTTGAAGGAGAAGGAAGATATAATGTTTGGTTTGTACAAGATGCAATAATACTTGACGAAAATGGAAATGAGATCTCTTCAAGAGAAAATCTTACAAGAATAGACGATGTTAATGATGAAAAGAAAGATGCATATAATCTAAAAAATATATTTGAAACAAATAACCTTCCCTCTGGAACATATACTTATAGAGTAATTGTTAGAGACATAAACGGAGGACAAGAAACAATAAAGGAGGCCAAATTTTGGCTTGAATAAAAATGAAATCTACAAATAAAAAAATAGGGATCTTAACGGTATTTTTAATTCTCCTATTCGTTTTGCCAGTTACTTTTTCAGAAGAAGATAACAAAGTCCAACTAGATACATCAGATATAGAAGTTTTTAAAGTTAGAAGAGATTTAACTAATGTGCTTGATGCGATAGATGAAGATTTGGAGAGGATTGGGAGAACAGCACCAGCATCAATTAGTCTTCAATCATGGCAGAGCGATTTAAACTTTGAATCCTTCGACACTAAACAAGAGCTAGAAGACTTTAAATCTGTAGTACAACGAATGCAAGACGCATACACAAAAACTGAATTTGGTGTACAAACAAGACCTATTGTTACAACTACGGGGTCTATGGATACATATAAAGAACTTGTGGATAATGAAGAAATAGGATATTCTGCATTCAGCAATATTGATATTACATTAGAAGTAAATGCAGATGCAGATTCCACAGTAAGTGACATCAACCGATATGATGGGATCAAACTAGCCGATGCTGTAGAAAATGATTATTATTATGATCTTGAGTTTTTAGATGAAGATGGAGATCCGGTAGGCATCCTTGATGAAAGTATGCTAAAAGAAGCATTAACTGAATATATTGAAGTTGAAGGATCCGAAGATGAACCTGTTACTATTCCTTTGAAAGCAGAAACAGAAGAAGAGGAAGAAATAGTTGCATATACTGGGACAGGAGGAGAACCTGCTCCGAATGAATATCCTGGGGGCACAGATTATACAGGAGATCAATGTTACATATTTGGTGCATAGTAGAATGAATAAATCATTAAAAATATTGGCGCTGGCAATGTTTTTGTTAGTTATACTTTCATTAGATTCGTATGCCAAGGAAGAGTGTATTAATGGAGTGATATTTGAATTAGAACCTGGATACGAACTTCGTGACAAACAGATATGTAAGGAAGGAACAAACGATTGTACGGATAGTATTAGCGAGGCATTAACTAAAGGAATGATGAGTAGTGATACAATAGTTACTGTTGAAAAAGTTGAGTCTAATAGTGGAGGAGAAACAAAAACTGGAGAAACAGTACAGAAAGAAGAAGATAAACCAGAAACAGAAACAAGTTCGGCGGCAGAAATTTTAACTACACTTGATGAAGCCGGAGTAGATTTTACAGTTAATAAAGAAAACAAAGTAATTTTTGAAGGGCAAACCATGACTGTTGTTGGATCAGATGATACAGGAAGTTACATGTTTAATGAAGATAGAACTACTGGTGCACAAGTTGTAGACTCGGAAACTAAAACTACCATCGAATTAGTTGGAGGTTCTTTAAATATAGAAAGAGATGGAAAAGACGTTACCGGATTTTCTGAAGCAGATGATCTCACATATAATACTGATGAAGATTATTATACTAATAAAGATAATTCTAGAACTGTACAGGTAAATGCTGACCCAGAAAATGGAGTAACAATTCAAGACATAAATAGAAATGAAGATAACTCTCGTAACATTCAAACACATTTTGTAAGAACCGGAGATACTTTTAATACAGAAATAGATGAAGATAACAAAGTTACATCAAGCAGTATTAGACATCTAAATGGAGATAGTTCTACTGGAGTGATCGAAGATGGAAAAACTCTCGGATATGTAACAACTAATAGCGAAGGATTGTTGACCTCTTTCCGAGACTCAAACGGAGATGTAACCGCAACAGTTGATATAGAAACCGGGCAAATAACAGTACTCAATGATTTAGGGCAAGAAGTAACTTGTTTGGATTATAATCATTGTAGTGCACTTGATAGACTTTCTGAAGACACTGGTATCGATTATGCAGGACAAATTAGGTCACAAAGATTTTGGAGCGGCCAGTCAGTTATAGGAGCACCTGGAAGATTTTTAAGTGAAGCTATGGAATGGACAAATGTATGGCGTACATTAACCTTCGCTGACAGATGGCTTGAGTATGATGGATGGAGCAGAGATGTAGATTCTTTCTTTTCAGAACATTCTCTTGGATTAGATTATTATGCTTCAAATGTTTGTGAGGCAGAGATTGATTCAGAAACTGCACCAAGCAGCATGGCTATGACAAGAACAGGATTCCCCGGAGCGCATATTGAAGGAGAAAGAATAGATGCTGTAGAATTAAATGAAACAAATATCCAACATCAAATCGAAAGACATATCTACAAAATCACATTTATGGTTGATCCGAGGGATATAACACGAAGAAATGATGATTATGCCAAATTCGGTATTTTCTATTCAAATGCTCCTGCAGGTTCTGTCGGAACAACATACGAAACAGATTACTATGATATTGATCTTGATTTAGTTACAGCAGGAATACAAAACCAATTTAGTATTCAAAGAGATTCTCAACCAATAACTGCAGACGGAAGTAATATGATAATAAGAGAGAGAAACGATGTTTGGAATAAAGTTTGCATTAAATTCACAGATCTTGAAAAGCTAGATATAATATTCAGAAACAACTTAAATGATGACGGATCGTTATGTAATTCATTAACTGTAACCACAATGCCGGACATGCCTCCACATTCAGACTACCTTGAGACCCTGTCTTGTGTAGGAACACTCGGAATCGCTTGCGCTGATTGGGGCGGAGGGGGAGATTCAAATTCAGAAGGAAGAGAAGATACAGAGGTTGTAACAGATATAAACAATGGTTAAAGAAATAAACAAAATAAAAAACGCATTTAATATAAAAACAGCACACATAGTTTTGTATGATATACTTTGTCTTGTTGGTTTTTTCTTAATAATTACTGCGTGGGGGAATCTTATTCAGAATTTATTTGCTGATTTTGATTTTGCAGTACTTTCAGCAGCACAGCCAGAACAATTAGCAGGCTATGCTTCACAAATACAAACGATTGCATTCGGTTTAATCGGATACACTTTATTGATGATTATTTTACAGATTGCAAACTATTCATTTTTCCAGGGAAAAATATGGAATCATATCTTTAATAGCAACTTAACAAAGAGGTATTTTTGGAAATTCTCGTTACTTAATTTAATTTGGATTGTTGCAGCAACCCTAGTTTCAATTTTGATATATTTATTATTCAATCAAACTCCGATGTTGGCTGCAGTTATGTACATTATTTTAACAATAATTATTGTGTGCTTGTTAGTTATTAATTATATTCAGTTCACGCAAAAAAATTTGGTTTTCAAATCAATAAAAAACACCTTTTTGATGTTAAATAAGATTAATAAGTTCATAAAACAGATAGGGGTAACAGCAGTAGTGTTCATATTGTTAAGTTTTGTTTCAATGATCTTTAATTTATTGCCTCAGGCAGTTAGCATGGTAGTGGTATCCTTCCTCTTACTAATCTATGCTGCCTGGGCAAGACTTTACCTTGCAGAAGCGCTTAAAAGCGTAAAAGTTTAAATATAGCTAATATATAAAGATGAAAATGACAGGAAAAAGAGGTCAGATTACCCTATTTATAATATTAGGGATAGTCATATTATTCTCTGTAGGTTTTGTTTTGTATATGAGGGAAACTCCTGAGTTTGATATAATCCCTAAAGATGAAACTCCTATTGGAACCTATGTAAGAGAATGCATTGAAGATGTAGGTGAAACCGCAGTTAAAATTTTAGCAACACAAGGCGGTTACATCGAAATACCTAATGATATCGCATTAAATCCAAGATCTCACTTGGCATTAAACCCTGGTGGAGAACCAATAGTTCCGTTTTGGTATTATCGTGGACAAAACAATATACCTTCTCGAGAATTTATGCAGAATGAAATCTCTAATTATGTTGTTAGAGCAGTTGACTTCTGCTTAGATGATTTTGAACCATTCAAGCAAGAATATGAAATAACAAAATTCGCAAACGTTTCAGCATCAACAACAATCGGAGAGAGTTCAGTTTTAATCAGATTAAATTATCCTATTAATGCAAGAGACCTTGCAAAAGGTTCAATCTCAAAACTAGATACTTTTGGAGCAGAACTTCAGGTTGGATTAGGAAGGATGCATGACCTAGCAAAAGATCTTATGAGAGCAGAAAACAGTGAACTATTCTTTGAGAGGGAAACAATAAATCTCATGACAATGAACCCAGACATTCCGTTTACAGGGATGACTGTTGATTGTACGCCTGATGTATGGTACAGATCCAATATCATAAACCAAATCCAGGATGTTTTGTACTGGAATATTCCTAGAATAAGAGTAAAATCAACAACATACCAACCATATAGATCAGAAGAACTTTATGCAAAGAATCATTTCTTATGGGACGCAACAGATAAAAAATATCGAGACCTAAAAGCGTCATTCAGATACCTGCAAGACTGGGGACTTGAATTCAGGTCAAGACCTGGCGGAGAGATTTTAAGATCAAATGCAGGAAGAGCAGGAACAAGCATGTTAAGATTCCTTTGCTTTAATCTTTATCACTTTACATATGATGTTAGGTATCCTTTACTGGGAATGATTAGAGATGATTCATCTTTTAATGGAGAAGGATTGATCTTTAATTTTGCTTTCCCTGTTTTAATAGATCATAACGAAGGAAACAGAGCAGACCTTCCAATTGTTGATTCATTATCACCAGAACTTAGCCATCAATTCTGTAATGAAGTATCTCCTCAGACAGTTGATGTAAGAGCAAAAGATTATTACACATTAGAAGAGCTTTATCATGCAAATATTACTTACAGTTGTATCAGATATACATGTGAATTAGGACAGACAGTTCCAGATTCAAATAAATACAGATTACTTACTCAGCTTCCTGAAGCATGTTCAGGAGGAGTATTGTTTGGTAATGCTCCAGGCTATTTAGAAGGATTTGTTCAGGACGATGGAAGTGGACGTCTTGATATAATTATGAAACCATTGCAAAAATTCGCAGTTAGTTTCACAAATCACAGAACAGACGACTTTTCAAGAACAAGTCCTATTGATACAGAAAGGCAGCAAGTTTCAGTACACATAACCGGACCTGAAGGATTTGAAGAGTTTATGGTTTATCCTGGAGAAGACCAAGAAATAGAACTAATACAAGGTGATGCAACATACAATCTTGATTTAATAGTTATTGAAGATGAAGAAAGAATTGTTGGCGGCTACACAGGAAAATGGTCTGTTAAATATTCTGAACTGATTAATAAGAATGCTTTGAACTTTAAAATCGCTCAGTACATACCCATCCCAATCACAGTAGAGCAGCAAGCAGATGCTGCGCTTTACTTAGATGAAAACACAGAATATAAAAACGTGTTAAGACCAGTATTTAGCTAAAATGAAAGAGATGAAAGAAGCAATAGCATTGTTTTGTATACTTCTAGTTCTAACTTTGCCTGTTGGCGTGGCTGATGCGTTATCTATATCTAATATTGACCTAGAAGTTTCTGATAGGTACGCAATTGTGAACTGGGAGACAGACGAAGCTTCAAATAGCCTTGTTCATTACGATGTAACTAATGTTACTCTTGCTCTTCAAGGACAAGATTCTGTTCTGAAAACAAATCATAGCTTAATGTTGACTAATTTAATTGCAGATACTAAATACTATTATTCTGTTGAATCCTCAAATCCGAATGGAACAGTGGTTGATAATAATTCTGGAGCATACCATGAATTTATGACAGATTTAGTAGATACAACTCCTCCGTTTATTATCGCAGATATCCCTGAATATAATGCTGGGGCTTTGATTGATATAGAAGTCTCTACAGAACCGGACAGCATAATATTCCTGTATGTTAATAATAACTTGACAAGATTCTATAATGGTTCATCTTTTACTTTCCCTTCTGTTAGATTAGAATCAGGACTTAACACAATCAAAATAATCACAAGAGATCCTTCTTTTAATGAAAACGAAGAATCATTTAATGTTTTTGCAGATACTGCTCCGCCAGATGTTACATACAGTCCTGCGATTAAGAAAGCATACACAACATTATCCGTTACATTCAGCGGTTCTGTTACAGATAATTCTGGACAGCCAGTATCAATGTGGTTTTATATTGATGGAAGTACAAAACCAAACGCAACAATAGCAAACCTAAGCTCGCCTTGGTCTACAACATTAGATTTTAAAACAGAAGGGTACCATGATCTTAAGATTGTTGCAAAAGATGTTGCAGGTGTTGAATATAGTAATGATTTACAAGATATCTGGTTCGATACAACTCCTTTAAGATTTAATAATACAAATTTAAACGAACTTTCCCCTGCTTACACATTATTCCAGACAATAAGAGGTAATGTTAACAAACCTCATGCGAAAATAATAGCAAAAGTAAATAATGAAACAACTTCTGGTACTTTTACAACAAGTTTACAAGATTTAATTAGAAGTTTAGCAGCAGGAGAAATGTCATTTGATACAGAAGCAGATGAAAACGGAGATTTCTCTTTAGAGATAAGACTTTCCCAAGAACCTAAGTATCAAGTAAGATCTGCAGAAGATGTTCCAGCAGAAGCTTCATCTTCATTAAGCTATATTGACTTTACTACAGGAAGATTCTGGATGAATGATGTAGAACTTATCGTAATTGATGAGCATGATTTATGGAATTCAACAGAAGAAGAGTGGGTTGCATACACAAAATGTGGTTCAGGAGGTCAGTGGAGAATTGATGGTCCAAACGCTCCAACTCCGCCATCATTACCCGAACCAATATTTAGAGAAGGTTTTGCTCAATTCCATCAAGAATTTAAATTGAAGTGGAACGGAGGAACACCAAGACAGGATGTTGATGTACATCATGTTGAAGTAAACCCAAGAGTTGAACTTACCAGACAAACAGGTGAAAGATTAGATTTAGAACGTGAATTATTTGAAGGTGTTAAGTTATTTCCTTCAGCACCACCGTATGGAGAAAGTTTCTACTTGACTTATGACTTGGCTCCATTGACAGAAAAATTAGAAGGAGACTACAAATGGTATGATATCCAAGAATTAAGTTTCCCTGTGCAATTAGAAGTTGAGTATAGTTATGAAAAAGCAGGAGGAAGACCTTCTGGAACATTAACACAGATTGAATGCTGGGAGGTAAACATACAGATTGAAAGAACAATTCCTCCTGATCACATACCTGAAAACTTTTTGAAAGGAATGGTTAAATTCTTTAACGGATCTATTAATTTGATTGATAAGATATTAAAACCATTAAAAACAATAAAAACCTATGCATACATTTCCTGTTTTGCAACATGGCCTGTTTATTTTGTTATGTGGGTTCGTGCAAGATTCTCTTGCTTTGGAATAGGTTCAGACAAAGTTGAAGAGTATTGTGCAATGGATGCAGATGGGGAGATGAGCGTTGAAGGAGATAATCCTCCGACAGGCATGCAAACATGTTGTAATGCTGTTGGCAGTCAATTGAATAAACAAAAATGGATGAACCTGTTCTGTGACAGGGTTTTCTGTCCAAGCGTACCTTCCTTAAGCCACCATGTTGATACATATTCTGATGCGATTACAAGAAGAGGTTCTTCTGAATGTAACGGCTGGCAAGGATTAGACAAGGGTTCTGATCAATATGAAAAATGTAAAAGAGAATTCAATAGAGCATGGGGAGATGTTTTCATAATAGATTATCCATTTGAAGATGAATTCCAGGCAGCAAGAGTTGCAGCAGGACTTGAAACAGGAAGAACAGGAATATTTGCAAGCATATTCAAGAATGTTGGAGGATTTGCGACTAATGTTTGTTCAAGAAGACATGTTGGAGAAGAACAGATCTATTATCCTGAAGGAACAAAAGCAACCGATAAAGAAGTTAGAGGAAACCAGACAGTTAACAATGCATTTAGAATAAATCCTGATGGAAGCGTTAATGTAGGAAATGTTAAAATTATCCGTGTTTACAGAGGAGGGAAGTGGCAGGAAGACACAACTCAGTTTACTGCTACAGGAAACATACTCGTAGTAACACCAGAAGGATGTTGCGGTACAAGTTGTAGCAAACCAGATGGAACTGCAGAGTATACTAGATGCAGTAAAGCAGTAACTGGTTTCGGTACTCCTCCTAAAGCAGATGTAGTAAGACTTCCAAACTATGTACAGAATGCAAGAGGGGTAAAAGCAACAGATAAATACATATTAAATCCAACAAGAGGACCAATCGCTGCTACAAAAGCAGGATGTATACCTGCGGTTTATTCTTACTTAACTGTATGGAGAGGATTGATGGATGTAGGAAGAACATGCTTCCAGTCAATACTTAAGACCGGTGAAGGAGATTCAGGAGTTTGCCAGACATTTATAGGGCAGGTAGCTTGTGATCTTATTATTGATGTACTAAGTTGTGCTAAGAATATAATCAACAAAGGAGGAGTTGGTATTTCTGGTGAAAAAGCAAGAACAGCTAATCCTTTAACTAAATTCTTTAGTGCTGTAGCCTCTGGAGGAGATGAGATTGAACGTACTATCAGCGGAAGGTACGGAGAAACAAATGTTTTCAGAACAGCATTCACAGAACGAAAACTAATTCACTCTGTCTGTCTAGCTGCATTTACAGGAGACTGGGATATGGACATCATGGCAGACATATTAGGTGAAGCATTTGAAATGCCAGTAGACAGTATTGGTTCTGTTTTCCCTGCTGACAGAAGATTCATGGGTTCAAATCCATTAGACTTTGGAAGAACAAATTATATTTATCACGCAGGAGTATTGCTATCTGCAGGAGCAGACTTAAATTACGAAGTTCAATTGGTGTGCAGTAAATCAAATGACTGTGCGAGATATAGTGAAGAAAGTAATCCTGGTGGAAGATGTGATTGCTTCTACAAAGAAGATGAAAGAACATTCACTGTTAAGTCTGGTTCATTAGAACAAGGAGAGATGTTGAATGAAGATATTTACGAAACAATTGAAGGTTCTGACTTTAGGTATGATCATGCAAGATTAATCTGGAGATACACAGATTCTAATGATGAAACTGTTCCAGGTAAAAAAGAAACTTTCCTAAGCCAGAGAGGAATTGAACCTCCTGCAAAATGTGAGCTTGATATAGACACAGGTAATTTCAGATGTTCATTTGATGTTGCAGACCAAGGTGTTGCATACTTTGTTGACGGACCAAGACCTGCAAATCCTGATACAGTTTATTCAACAGGTAATCCTCTAAATCTGGAAACAAAAATTGAAGTAATAAGTCCAGAAGGAAGACAACTAACCAAATTCATAGGATTTATAGTAAGGAATCAAAACAAGAGAATTGTATACCCTAATTCAAGAGACGGGGGAGTATTCCAATTAGATGAAGGAGAAAAAACATACAGTTTCCCTGGAAGTGTAATGACTCTGCGTGAAGATGATTTCGGATCTGCAGATATAGAAAGAGTTGCAGCTAGAACAAGCCAAATACAAGTAAAAGATAACCTAGGTTATGTTGTGGCAACAAATCCCACCTCTAACTTTGCGGTTGTGTTTATTGATACTTCAGGAAAATACGCGTGCGTAGATACAACTATA
Source organism: Nanobdellota archaeon (assembly GCA_042571125.1). Taxonomy (GTDB): domain Archaea; phylum Nanobdellota; class Nanobdellia; order Woesearchaeales; family UBA10107; genus JBHPFU01. Next base: position 222,994 of record JBHPFU010000001.1, read on the forward strand.
ATTAATGATGGAATACAATTATTGGGGGGTTTACCAACAACTTCAACAACAACCTATACTCCTGGAACCGCAGTAAGATGTAAAGGATTGAGTTTTACGATTATGACCGCGCATGCCGATATAAAGATAACAGAACTTAAAGCAAATCAAATTTATGATAAAGGAAGTCTAATCGAATTTAGACCCCCTACAACAACAAGCGTAGGACAATGTTCACCAGAGCAAGTCCAATGGAATGTAACTGCCACACTTTATTATGGTACAAGAGATGGAAATACAAATACATGGTCTTCAACAGGAACTCCTGTCAGACATCAAGGAAGAAAACAGGAAAAGAGTGTTTTAATTCCTGCTAAATGTGTTCATCAACCTAGCGAAACCGATAAGCCAGCGATTACTGGTTTCAAAGTAACTCCTGACGAAATAAAGTTAGATACTGAAAGAGTAGATTTCGAAGCAACAGTAATTGATGCTAGTAGAATGCAAGAAGTAATCTTACTTGTAAATGGAGAAAGAACAAAGCAAGCAGCTAAAGGAGATAATAATCTTTGGTCTGGATCAATAAGTATCGCTGACTATGTAGGCATCCTTAAATCAGGAAATAATGAGTTCAATATCACTGCTAGGGACAGCCAAGGAAATGTAAGGTCAGTTACAACTTCGAGTCCAGTTACATACGTCACATCAACACAGTAATTCTATATAATATTGTCACTTTAAAGTGGTCAAAAAAGAGAAAGGTTTATATACGAGTTAGGCATAGCTAAATACATGAAAACCCCTAAAAAGAGCACTATACTGGCTACAGCAGCCTTAATGAGCACTTCTCCGGTTATTTTACCTAATGTTAATGCTCAACAGCAAGCTCAAGCAGGACAAGCTCAAACTGCTTCTACACAAGCAAGTACTTCAACTGCTCAGACAACAGTTGCATATAATCCTGGAGAGGGATTTAAGTATAAATACAGCAGAAAAGCAACACTTGCTGATCTTACTAATGGTTCTATGGGTGGAAATAAAAGAGAGATATTAAATGATGGTTTGCTAACATTAGGTTTTGCAGGCACGGGCGCATTAATGTTTTATCTTGGAGACAAGAATCCAGAGAGTAAAGAAAGACTTACTTATGGTGGAATCGCATTCTCAGGAGCAGCATTAAAATCAACTTATGATTTCTTTAAAGGAGTAATCAGACGTGAACCTTCACATCCTCTTACTCAGGATGAAAGAACATTGTTAACAAAAAGACTTGATGAAAGAAATAATGAAATTGATGATTATAATAAAGAAGCTAAAAGAAGAAACATAATCCAACAACAAGCACATGATCAAAGAAAAGCTGAAGCAGGAGCAAGACTTGCTAATGTTAAGTGGAAAAAATATGCAGTTATTGGCGGAACAGGTTTAGCAATTGGAACAGGAATGCTAGTTTACGCAAATAACGATCCAAAATTACCAGAAAGAAGAAAAGAAAACGTACAGATTGCAGCAGCAATACCTTTATCAGCATTTATTGGATGTCTTTATCAAGGCGGTTCGAAAGTTCTTGAATATAAATTCGGAAAATAAAACTAAATACTAACATTTAAATATTAATTCTATTTAGTAAAACTCATGGTGGGGGGCAGAAGAAAGAGTACAGCTTTAACTATATGTGCGGTTACTGCAGCATTAGTCCCTTCTCCAGTACAAGCCACAGAATATGAATTAAGTCCTTTAGTTAAAGGAGAAGATATTAAAGAAGAAAGAGTTTCTGAATTGCGAAAAGAAGGATTCTGGGGGACTATAACTTCATTAGGTTTAGGAGCAGGATTGGCCTTTGCAGCAAGCAAAAATGAAGATGGCAAGTGGATGTATATCGGATCTGTAGCAACAATCCCATTTACAGTTAAATATCTAAGAAAAGGAGTAAATGCACGCTCTAAAGTTGAATATAGATTTGGAGAAGATAGAACTTCATTTGATAGGGAAGCAGAACAAAGAAACAGAGAGATTAAGAAATTCAATAAATGGGTTTTAGATGAGAGAGGTACACCAGAGCAAAAAGAATTGCTTTTATCAGACAAAGAAAAAAAAGAACTTGCAGATTATAGAGCAAAACAAAAGAGTTATGACAGGTTAGATCATATTATCGGTGCAGTAAGTGTTCACTTAACTCATCCAATAACTGATTCTACAAAAAGAGAAGTAAGTTCTTATGTTGGACAGCTTAAATCGCTTAAAAGACAAGGAAGTTCTCTATCTAAGTCTGAATTTGATTTAAAAGTAGCATCTTTAACAAAAGAAGCAGCAAGCCACAGACTTTCATGGATTCAAGAAGCAGAAATAGCAGAAGAAAAAAAGCAAACATTAAATGAATTAATTATGAGATACAGAAATAATCCTTGTTTCTCTGAAGACCTAAAAAACAAAAAGATCTCAAGACTAAAAAGGCAGTTTAGCGAATGCGTGTCAATTGGAGATTTTACAGAATGTGAAAATGATTTTGAAGCTCATGAATTAGGATTCCAAGCAAGAGCAGCAAAAGCAGATGAACGAGCAAAACCCGCAAGAGGATTAATGGATTATCTATCTGGGAAAGCAGACAAAATAAATGAAAATGAACTAGTATTGTATGTAGAGGGGGTTAGAGATCTAAAAAAACAAGCAAGATGCGGAAAAATAGATTCAAGTTCTTTATTCCAACTTAGAAATGATATAGACCTAGCAGTCAAAAGGAATATGTTTGATGTTTACGCAGAAAGGTACGTACAACAATTATCAAAAGAAGAAGTTCCAGATAAAAAAGGAGCATTCATAAGAAGAAAAGTAGAAGAAGTAGGCAGAACAAATTTCATTAATGGTACAAAAGCAATACATTATGTTGGATTAGAATACGATCCATTTGGGGACCTTCAAGGAAAAGTTTATTTTGCCACATTAGCAGGATATACTCCCGAACAAGAGAGGTGGGAGGAGATAATGTCTAAAGAAAGAGATGTCCGTCCAAACACCAAAGTTGACTTGATAATAGAAGATGTTGTTAGAGAACTAAAAAAAGTAGAACCTTTGATTAAATTTGTTAAGTAGAAAGCTTTTTAAAAGAAGAATATAAATTATATTGTATGTACTTAGAGAAAGCAAAAGAAGCATTAAATCTAATCAAAAAGAGGCCTTTTGTTCTGCCAATTATTGTTTTAGTAGATCTTTTATTCTTGGTTTCATACGGATTCAGTAGATCAATAATACAAAGAAAACTGGCTCCTTTTTTACAGGTAATAATTGATTTATCAAGTAAAGTTACATCAAGCGCAACAGAACTATTTAATGCAGGAGGAGATCCATTACAAATGATCCTAAGTGATCCGACATTCACCACAAGCGTGGTTTCAATAGCAAAGATCTTCCTTGTTTTTGCACTTTCAATTTATTTACTATGGACATTACTTCAAGGTTCTGGATGGTCTATGGCCAACAAATTCATAGATAAAAAGATTAAATTATTTAGTTATGTAAGTAAATTCGCTCTTGTTAACTTATTCTGGTTTGGCTTGGCATCATTAGTAATATTTGGATTCATGAGATTTACATTATATAATTTATTTTCATTAAACAATTCGGTTTCAGCAGCAATTCCAAACTGGGTTAGTATTGTTGCGAATGCAATAATTATTTATTTTGTGTTTATATCAATTGCATTAGTAACTAAATTAGATTTTCTTGAGAACATAAAGACAACATTCAGGGTTGGATTCAAGAAATTCCCCAAGATAATAACAACTTACGCATTAATTATTGCAGTAATTGCTACTCTTAATCTTTTTATATCTTTTTTAATGAAAACAAGCTTGAGTTTAGGCATTGGTGTAGGGATTGTTATGGTAATTCCCATGCTAACATATTCTAGAATATATTTCATGCTAATAATAGAAAAAGTAATAAAAGAAAAAAATTAATTTTAAGCAGCTCTTAGTCTCTCTTCAAGGTTTTCAGCTTCTTCTGGTTTACCTTGTGACTTTAGAGTTGACTTGTACTTATCTTGTATTCCTCGCGCGTAGTTTTCACCAGTCTTTGTGTGTTCTTTTGCTTCATCTTCTGCCCTTCTTTCTGCGACAGTACTCATGTAGCTTGCTAATGAAACAACAACTTCTTCTGGTTTCTTTTTCTTAAGCGCTGGAATCTCTTTTTGTAATTCTCTTGCAACATCCATCTTGTCGTCAATGCTTAATTGTTCAATTTCGTTTTGCTTAATTCCAACTACGTTTTGAATGTATTTTTGCTTATGGATTGTTTTGATCATTTCATATACTGCATCAATGTCTGGTCTTTCTGTGTTAAGTGCAGCTATAATTTTTGCATAGTTGCTCCTTCCTTGTTCATCTGTGCCTACTTGCATTGCAAGTAATCCTAGAATCTCTTCATCTTTTTCATACATGCTAGTGTCGTGACCAACTGTTTGATAGAATGCTCTTGCTACTTTTGCTGCAGCTTGCTGTGGTGATTTTGCTTTTAATGCTGGGGTTAGGTCTGCTCCTTTCTTATCAAAAGGTGATTGTATGTCAGCCTTTCCAGTAGCGTACTTAATTACCTCTTCATAGGTTTTTTGCCCTTTTGTTTTTTCGTCTTTTGCCATTTTATTTTACCACCCTTCTTTTGTTTTAAACTTTTTGGTGAGTTTTTCGTCACCACTTAGTAATTAATATATCTTAAGTAGTATATAAACCTTTCGTTTTTTTAAGGGTTCTCAGACGTTCTAGAAAGCCTATTTGAGCCTTTCAGAAGGGATTTTAAGGACATTTCAGAGGGTAAGAACATAGAATTTAACAAGATTTTGTTTCTATGTATGTTGTTGTTCCGCAGGCAGTATCTGTGCATGTTCTTCCCTGTTTGTCAATCAAAATACCATTCATGAAAACAGGACACTCGCTTGGTCCCCATGTGCTACATTCAATTTTTGGTTCACAAATTTGACTAGGACATTCTTTTGTTTCTGTATACTCTTCTGTGCATCCATTTAGGTCTCTACAAGTTCTTCCCTGTTTGTCAATCAAAATACCATTCATGAAAACAGGGCAAGTTTCAGGACCCCAGTTATCGCAGACAATATTTGGTTCACAAACTTGTTCAGGACATTCTTTTGTTTCTGTGTAATCTGAAATACATTCGTTTAGATCCTTGCATGTTCTTGCTTGATTTGTTATTGGAATTCCATTTTGGAATGTGTTGCACGTAGGTCCCCAGTTCTCACAAACAATATCTGATTGACATTGTTGTTCAGGACAATCTCGCATTTCATCATATGATTCAGATCCAGTACATTCGTTCTGATCAGAGCAAGTTCTTTTTTGTTTATTTGTTGGTACTCCATTTACAAATCCCGGACAAGTTCCAGGGAACCAATCATCACAAGTATAATCTGGAACGCAAAGGTCTCCATTATTCCCAATTCTCAGTGTAAAGCTTGATTTTGTTTTCAAATCATTTGATTCTACGTATTCAACATAAAGATCCTGCACACCATTTTGATTTGGAGCATTAAATGTTAATGATCTTGTTGCGATTTGCCCTGGATTTAGTGAAATTGATGTTGAACGCAGTACTGTTCCATCACTTTTGGTGATTCTTAAGTTTCCAGATGAAGAAGTTCCTATATTTTCTAATAAAATATCAATTAAAACTTCATTTCCAGGATTAGTTTGATCATCATATGTTAATTCTTGAATCATAACGTTTGAATAAGGGATATAATCTATTGCATACCTTACTTTCCCATAAACTCTTAGCAAACCATTCTGGCAATCAAGTATTTCGATTGGATTTACCTTAACTAAAACTGCTTCTTGATCTTCTGTAAATGAATGAGCGTATTCAATACCCGGGTTTGTTGTGCTATTACACCCTCTTGCGATAAATGAATTGTTCCATTCAGGAATATTTGCAGTTATATCTGCATAATTATCTAAACCAACTAAAGAAACATTTGTGATGACTGTTTTTAGCGGGAATCTTGATGCTTTTATTGTTGTTGGAAGAACTAAGTCTCTAAATCCGAATTCCTGTACAGTATTCTGAGATGTTACCAGATTAAATCCGTCTTGTGTTGTTATGTAATATGTGTCCTCAAATTCATAATATTTTTTGTATGGTCTTGGTTCTGCAGGTACAGTTATCAGAGCCATTGGTTGTGCCGACATTGAAGAAGTTGTAGAGACTGGAGTTGCATCATAGTTCTTTAAGAAATCTTCACAGAAATCATCAATGTCTGCTTTACTATAGTAAGGAACATCAACATTTAATGTAGGAACTCCGTATAATGTGTAAGATAGTAATGCTAATCCTACAAATTCATCATCTCTAAATATATTATCAACATCCATGTGAGCCCAGTAATAATTATTTCTGGCTCTTTTGAATGCTTCGCCCACTGTTGAAGACCTTCCTACGTTACAAATAAAGCTTTTTACAAACTCTCTGCTTGGATATGCAGTAGGAGCGATAATAACAGAATCTTGTCCTATTTCTTTAATGAATGAATCTAGGTTTTTTGGCAAGTATAGGCCACTATAGTGAGAATCGAATACAACTAATGGATTTTTAGTTTGGAATGTTGAGACCCAAGAGCTTGCTGTTGAAGGCGATAATCCTCCTGCTTTTATTGTATTACCAACAACCTCTCCTTCTTCCTCAACTATTAAAAATTCATTTGTTTGGAAATTGTTTAAACTATTTGTTACATCATTCAAATTCCATGAGAATTTATCAATGTATTTTGAACTTCCAAATTCTTCATTCAACACATCAACTTTATCATCTGAAAATAAGTTAAACACGTCACCATCTCCGAAATAAGTTGCGTGCTGAAGATCAATGTTTGAAGATTGAAGCTGATTAATTAATTCTTGCGGAGTATCTCCTACAAGTCTTCCAACAGCTGCAGTTTCGTAGCTTGTTGTTAGAGCAAAAGCTGGAACTGCAAGTATCAAAATCATGCAAATTCCGATTAGGAAGTTTTTATTCATCTTGTATGAATTCTACTTCTTCAAAATCTCCTATTTTATTACATTTAGGACAAGTTATCCATTCTAATTTAGGATAGATAAACTCTTTATTGCCACATTTTTTACATTTTAAGTCTTCACCAAGTTTGTAATAGTCAAAATGATGACACTTTTTACACATGTATGTACGTCCTCCTACAATCTTGAGTTCGTTCTTACATCCGTTACATTTTATTCTTAACATTTTTTTGAATCACCCTTTTATTTTTTTAACCTCGTTTAATACAGTTAATAATGCATCATCATAATTTTGTGAAGTTAATGTGCCTGCCTTTTGCAACATTATATTTTTTAATGCAATTATCTCGCTTTTTAATCCCGGAGCAGTATTATCTATTAACGATAAGATCATATTGTTTTTAGCACTGAATCCAAATTTTTCTGTTTCCGCAAGACTTTTTGCTATAAAATCTACTTCACTATGCCCTGCAGAAACACGGCGAATAATTTCTCCATCAAAAATTTCGTCGTATACGTGTTTTCCTATATTATCTCTATATTTTGCAGCTTCGCTAGGATCCATGATATGATACATTCTTGCATTTGCATCAAATTCAAAGAAATTTTTTAGATATTTCTCGCTATCTAATTTTTGAATATTTAATCTAGTCATTCTAGCTATGAATCTCTCGCTGAACACAATTCCGTCTTCAAGTGCATGAGCGTGTTCATGAATTATTGTGAAATCTTTTAATCTGTCTCTTGCTACATCTATGTGTTTTACATTTAGTATTATCTCTTGCTTAGCGGGGATGTATACTCCATACATGAGTTTATCCGCTGTTTCATCTAGTTCTCCGAAACTTATTTTTACGTTTTTAAATTCTTCTTCAAAACCTTTTCTGGAAATGTCTATGTTTTTGATAACAGTGTCTTCTCCAAAATATTCATAGACTTTTTTAGGATTAAGGCCCCCATAAACATTATTATCAAATATCCTGTACCTTTTTGTTATCCTTAGTTCTTCAACATTGCCTGCACCTTTTAATGCATCTGCCGAAAAATCAAAATTCAAATTTTTCACAGCACTAAACGAACTTTCAGCAACTTCAGGACCATGTTTTAGAATATGTATCCCTCCTTCTACCATCTGTGCAAGCAGTTTAGGAGATCTTGCTACTAATTTAACTAACCCCCCGATTAATTTAGGAGCTGCAACTATTGTTTCAACAGCTTCTTTCACAACTTTTCTTCCTAGTGTTGTGACAATATTTGGTAAGAAGTTCTTTAATCCAACTTTCAGCATGGCAATGCTACCATCAAATACCTCCCCTCCAAATCCTGCGGCACCCGCTGTAATAAACGCAGCACCCCATGTTGCAAGATCATATGCTGTAGCAAAATCAACAACCTTGCAGATGAAGAAGTCTGCAACGCCCGCGTCTGTATCTGTATCACCCACACCCCAAGACCACATACATTTCCAGGAATCTCTTAAGTCTGGCGCAAGTTCAACTAAAGGAATCATATTACAAGTTATTTCAGCACTTACCGGATGCGGCGCCCCTTCAAATTTACCATCCCAAAGACAAGCAACAACAGCATCACCAAATGTCCAGTCTGCTTGAGGACCGTCTTCAACAATCTTTTTTAAAGCAAGGATATTATCGTAAATATCTTCATCTGAATTTAGAACAATAGAATAATCAAGATCGCTCCAAACATTTCTCTCTAAACTCATAGAACTTATTTCATCAGAAACAAAAGGAAGACAAGCCATAGCATTATTGGTTTTTTCTGTTCCAATCAAGATTAATGTCTTGTCTTCAAGATCGTTAAATGAATTACATCCAACATCAGACTCATCTATCATTTCAACTGTTCCATACTTACTTTCAATGGTATTTTTTAGATCATTAACTGCATCTTGCATTTCCCCAGATAATGAAGGAATAACCATCGCAACATCTTTTCCAACGAATAAGTCTCTTAACTCAGAAAATGGTTTCTTTGTTCTAGGAATGTATGGCAAATCAGAGTAAATAGACTCTGTTGCACTATATTTCTCCCACCACAAGAAATTTGTTCCGTGATACTGTTCAATATTTCTTCTATAATGCGGAACAACAAAATCATCTCCAATTATTAAGACATCATTGCATGTTTCATGACATTTATTTCTTATTATTTCTGAAGATTTAATTACATAATCATTATCGGTTTGAGGCGCGATTGGAGTTTCAGAATAACTTGAGAAGCTAGACCAAGGTCGTCCAACAATGTAATCATCTATGAAGTATACAACACCATTTTCAGATTCTGCAAGAATAAAAGCTTCCTCTAAAACATCTTTTACATTATGGTCATAATTGTAACGTTCATATAATCCAACTCTATCTGTTACTAATATTAATGCAGGATTATCAATAACTTGAACATATTCATTTCTGTTATCAATCTCAAATTTATAAGACATTCTCGCAGCATTTTCAGGAATAATGAATTGAATTATGTTTAATCCTGACTGTACGCTTGCTTGATCATTCGAAACTTGTCCTTTTACAATAGGCCAGCTAGAAGGACGATCTAAGTGAACTGTTCCGCTGCCCGAAGCAGTAATAACAACATTTACATAATCTCCTGGCTGTTTGTAAACAATGGTTCCAGCAGGAGCATCTTCTAATGAAACTGAGAAAGTATTTGAAACAGGAATTGAGTTACATTGACCTTGACTATTACAAACTTCATTCGAATTACAGTCTGAATTTGAATAACATTCATAATTTAATGAATTACAGCTTGATTGTCCGATAATACATTCTTCTCCGAATCCGCAGTATGCAGATTCTGTCCAATCAGTATATGTTGACGCTCCTGCACAAGTATTTGTTGTTCCAGAACAACGCTGTTCTCTTGTTCTTGTTTCAACATTCCCTTGCAAAGTACATCCATATTGCGCTTGAGTATCGCAGACTACAGAACTATCTGCGAATATTCCATTATCGCAACAAGCACCGGAAGTACATTCAACTACACATGAACCTGCAGAACAAATGCCAGTTCCACAAGTTTCTACAAGTTGTTCTTCTGTGTATGGATTTTCATAACATCCTCCACTTGAACAACCTCTTGTGTAACAAGTTCTACTTTGGTATTTTGCTCCATTTTTACAGTAGGTTGGTCCCCACGCATCACAACTATCAATTCCACAGTCTTGTTGCACTATGGGGGCGGTGGAAGATGTACAACCAGAACCGCTACATCCTTTTGTTTCATAATTTCTATAAACATCGTCACCAGAACAATAATTGCTTCCAACATATTCGCTTGTTCCGCAATTTGTTTTTACTTCTTCTCTGTTTCCGCAGGAATCATACCAATAGACATGTCCGCTAGAACAAGAATAACTAGTATGAGAATAACATGGAGTTTCGCAACTATTGCCATCCCATTCTTTTCCATAAGGACAACAGTAATCAGTTGTTCCAAGCCAAGCAACATCACAATAATGGCCAGAAGCGCATTCATCTCCTCCAATTATATCGCAGTCCCCCTCTCCTTCTGTACAAGCACATCCTGCATCTAATGCTTTGTCACAATAATCTCCATCACCTTCTTGACTTACTATATCATATTGTGTACTTGAAGATTCTCCGCATGAAGACGGAGAACAGTATTCAGTATAAACGGTACGTTTTCTTTTGATATTATCGCCAGAACAATAATTAGAGCTCCAACTTGTTGTACTAACATCATCGCACGTTTCAAGAGTTTTCCATGTAGTATCACAATCTGAATACTGATATTTTCTTTGTCTAGAATCTCCGCTGCATCTGTATTCATTTAAGTATCCTGAATCACATGTCTCATAGCAATCATCTCCATCATATTCTTCGCCAGAATAACAACAACCTTCTATTGTCCCCGGACCACCAACGCATTCGTATTTGCTTGAACATTCGGAATCCCAATCACAATCTCCTGCTTCGTATCCACATATAAAATCTGTCTCTGCCTTAAGAACTTTACAGAAATCAGAGTCACCTTCTTCACTTTCTAATTCCCAGCAAAGCAGTTTTCCAAATACAATCATGTCATTACATTGCCATAATCTTAGACCGCCATCTGTATAGCCCCATTGACCTTCTATACTGCAAGAACCTAATGTATTTGAATAATCGCTACATGATTCGGTTATCCCCATAGTAGTTGCTGAAGAAAGCCCGTATGGAGCATTAATCATTGTAGTATAAGTGCTAGAACCAGAAGAAATATCCCCAACAAAAGTTCCATCAAGTTCGGTTTGTTCTTCTATTGTTTTAGATCTTATTTCAGGTCCTTCAATCGGAAGAGAAAAAGCTTGTGGCATAATTGACAATATAAACATTAAACAAATCATTATTGTTAATGTTTTTTCATGCATTTTTTGTCTACTTCACCCCCAATAAAGGACTTGTTGCAATGTTTGCTCCAAGATAAACTCTTGTTTCATTGTCCTTAGGAATCTCAATAGTTCCTTTTGATCTCCTCCTTTCATGTTCAATACCAAGATCTATCTTAAGGAAGTTCATGATCCTTGCAAATAGATTCACATCATAGATAATTCTTTGATCTCTGTAGTCTTCGTAAATATCTGTAAAGAATTTTTCATTTGATCCTGTCTGTTCAATCTTTTTTCTAATAAAATTCATATTTAGTTCTAATCCAATCTCATCAAATGAACCTTTTTCTAATCTTTTAGCTGCTCCGAGATATGTTGATACCATATGCAGAAAAGCATCTCTATCTCTTCTATACTTAACATCTCCTGGAAAAGTTTTATCTTCATGTTCTGAATCAAATATCTCTTTGCCCATTAAGCCATCATATTCTAGCTGTACTTTGAATATCCAGGTGTTATCATATCGTGCGAATATTCTTGCTAAGATCCCTTTAGCGTGCAATTGTCTATCTGTTTCAATTTTGTATTCATACTTTCCTACTGTTTGTTTATACTCTCGTCCTTCTTGATCAAGTAGATATACAAAACCAAGCCCTCCACCAAGACTTCTTTTATGGTTACCAAGTTCGAGCAAAACTTTTGAAAGATTATTTATTTCTTCTTTCTTGCCTTCTTCTGTTCCACCTGAGCTTAATAAAGATTCAAAATCATTAGTGAAAGTTCCATTTTGAATTCGTAGAATATCTTCTAAAGCTAAACCAAGCATAAATGCGCCAGTATAACCTCCTGCCGCGATTCTTCCTCTCCCTACAAAATTGTCAAGATCAAGTTCTTCTAAATTATCTATTACCATTGTTGGAGAAGTATCTTTAATGCTTCTTGTTCTTTGAGAAGAAGGAGAGTATCTTGCTCCTGCTAAGAATTCAAAATATGAATTTGGAAGGGAGGGAGGTAGATTTTTCCTTAATTCGTTACGCTTAAAAACATCTTCTAATTTTACAAGAGTATCTGCATTTTTAACAGGCGATAAATCTATTGGACCAACATCTTCTTTCAATTCGGAACATTTGTACCATTTACCATCCGAACTTCTAACGTAGTTTTTCCTAGAATCATCTCCGTCAAACTGAGCTTTAATTTTTATTCCTGTATCAAATACTTTGCCATCTTCTATGATTCTATCTCTAAGAAACTGAGTTTTTGGCGGAACATAAGGAACAGTTGTAGCAGTAGGAGTTTGTGTTACTGTTGCGGTTGGCTGAGGCGTTGGAGTTTGTGTTACCGTATTTGTTGGGATTGGTGTGTTTGTAGGTTGAGGCGTATGAGTTAGAGTAGGATCTTCATCAATTTCAATAAATTCAACATCTTCTATCTCTTCAATTTCATCAATATCTTCAGCATCGCTCTCAAGTTCAGGGATAACTTCTCCTTCGGATTCATCAAGAAGAACAATTCCATCATCTTGAGCAATGGCATTAGTAACAATATTAGAACTTCCAAGGGCTAAAATTCCTGCAAGCGAACTCACTAAACACTTTTTTACATACATTTGGTACATCCCCCGTCGGTCGCGCAGTGCAGAGCGCACTCTTTTATACCTCTTTTTCTGTCAACCACTAGTGTTATAAGTTAAGATATCGCTTTTAATAACTGTTTTCGTCTAAGTTTCGTATCTATTTCGGTTATTAATGTCGAAAACCGTTTATTCTAGATTAGTGGTGAATGAAATATATAAACTTTGTGCAGTTCCTTTATAAATGAACTAGAAATCACATTTTAGGCATTATTGGCCTTATTCCACAAAATTTCAAATTGTTTTCTGTAACCTTCAGCAACTGCTTTGTCTTTTATTAGAATTCCATAAGGATTTTCTGTAAAAATAGCTATTCCTACATAATCTCCTATGATTATTGTTTCCTGCAACTGTGCGTATTCTTTTGGTAGGAATTTAATTTTAGTTAATCGTCTTTTATTCAGTTCATTCCCAAATTTTCTTATTGTTTCATCAAAAACCTGTCTGCAAGGTATCTTTTTAGCAATTCTTTTAGTATGCAGGCCTTTCCACCAAGTTTCTCCCATAACGTCATAAGTTACTGCTGAACCTCCTCCAAACGTGTTGTATTCTTTTCCTTTAGAATTAAGCAAGGTTATGTACATCTGATTTATTCCTCTCTTCCCTTTGAAAATCTCTCCAAAAGTTATTTTTTTAGAAATCTTTTGTTTATTCTTTAACTCAGGTAAAATTTGATCAAATCTTTTTCTTTTATTTTCGATAAAATCGTGAAAATTCTCAGGGTTTGTTGCTTGATAGATTTTCTTTTTACCTTCAAGAATAAAGCTGATCAGTCCTTTTTCAATTAGAGTGTTTAATGCTCTATGCACTACAGAGTTTTGCAAACCTGATTTTTCAAGAATATTTCCTGCTGAACTGCTACCTAATTCAAGCAGAGATACATATACTTTAATCTCTGCATGTGTAAGTCCAAGATCTTCTAATATTGATATATCCATATAAGGAGGTATTGCGCATTTAATATTTAAACCTTTCTAATATAGTCTCATTTGGGAGGATAAATGTTTATATAGGTGAGAGTTCACTACTATCTTATAACAATTTGGGGCGGCACTAATGATGAAAAACATAATAAAAGAATTTGTTAAAGGCTCAGGACAATATACTATCTTACCTGAAGGAAAAAGAATAAAGAACGCAATAGAAGAAAAATTAGAATCCTATCTCACAAAAGAAATTGGTTTTGAAGAAGTAGAACTGCCAAAGATTGTACCAAGAAGCACGTTAGAAAAAGCAGGAATTTTAGATAGATGGAATGATTATCTAATCTCAGTAAAACCTTATGGTGAAACAAAAGGCGTAAAAGACGAATATATTATGGATCCTTTACAATGTTTAGCTTGCTATCAGGCATTTGAAGATGACACAATTGATGTAAGTAAAGGTCCTCTTAAATGGTATGATTGTTCTGGACCTACTTATAGAAACGAAGAATTAGATAAGATCAAACCAGGTGTGAAACAAAGAGAGTTTCATAGAGCAGAATATGTTTACATAGGAACTAAAGAACAAGTAGAAGAAACAAGAGAAAAATGTCTTTCACAATTAATTAAATTATGCACTGATTTAGGACTAAAAAATAGAGAAGTCACAGGAGATAGCTGTTATCAAGAAGGAGGAAACATAAAAGATGTTGAAGTTTATATTCCTCATGAAAACAAATGGCTAGAATTAGCAGGAGCAGCGGTATTGCATGAAATAGTTACATCTAAATTCAATATCAAAGGAGAAAATGGAGAACAATTACATAGTGGATGTACTGGAATTGGATTAGATAGATTCATGTACGCATTAGTATCAAATGGAGTCGATTTAAAATGAAAAACATGACTTATAGATTTAAAACACCAAAATATCCTAGGAATATATTATATGTAAATCTAATTGCAAACTATGCTTGTACTAATAACTGTAGATTTTGCAGTAGAGAAGATGCAATAAATAAAAAAAAGAACATCTATGAAAAAAAAGCAAAAACATCATTATACTTGCCAAAATCTCCATCAGTAGATGAGATAGTTGATGCTATTGGCAGGGATATAAGAGAAGACGATCAAGAACTTGCAATAATTGGTTTAGGAGAACCTTTAATATATTTTTCAAAAGTTGCCGAAGTAATTAAAAGAGTAAAAGAAAAATATAACATTAAGACAAGAATAGATACGAATGGAGTAACTAATAAATCGGCAGAACAATTGCAAGGCTTAGATGAAATAAGAATATCTCTTAATGCTGTAAATGAACAAGAATATAATGAATTATGCAGACCAAAAGTTGAAAACGCCTTTCTAAATCTAGTTAATTTTGTTAAAAGCTGTGCAAACTCAACAATTGATACTTATGTAAGTTTTGTAGTTGGATTTAAAGGAACAAGAACAAAAGAAGAATATGCACAATACGCGGAATCACTTGGAGTCAAAAAGAAAAATATAATCTTCAGAAATTATGTTAAGTTAAACTAAAAGAAAGAACATCAAAAAATCACATTCCTGGCAAAATTCTAGAATTTACTCCAAATTCCTATTAAATCGGTTTGTAATTCAGGATTTTTTTAGCTTTAGAAATATCAACACCTTCTATTTCATCAACAATAGAAAACGCTTCATACCATATTTTCTTATCTGTTTCTATTGAATTTTCAATAGCTTGTAATGCGTTTTCAATTTTAACATGCAATTTTAACTCACCAAATGGTTTGTAAACACCTTTCGGTCTTGTTGGTCCCAAACGAAGAATGATGACTTCAAACTTTTTCCTCATCCCATAATTTGCAAGAACTTGTTCCGCAATAACTTTGCTAGTGGAATATGCAACATCACAATCTCTAACAGCTGGAGGAAGATCTTCTGTTTTTACTCTTTGAGTTAAAACTGTGCTATCTTCAACAACAGGAATTTTGATAGGCATACCTTTTTCCATCCCATAATAACTCATTGAACTTGTAAAAATTAATTTTTTAATCCCATTTTCCATGCATGCTTGGGCCACATTAAAAGTTCCCTGGCAATTTGTTTCAAAATAATCCTTGAAAGTTTTGTCTTCATAAGGTTTTCTGTGAGCAGCTAAATGAACTACAACATCACACCCTTTCATAGCTGATTTTAATTGTTCATAGTTAAGAAGATCACACCCTTTATCATGCGCAAAACCAACTATCTCATGTTTTGGAGAAATGTGATTGACCAATTCTTTACCAATAAATCCTGAACTGCCTGTAATAAATATTTTCATAATTTCACATCCCAGGCATCTTGCCCATCTTTTTCATCATGTTGTCCATTCCTTTCTTTCCTTTCATCATTTTAACCATTTTTTTGGACATTTTATATTGTTTAAGTAAATCCCTAACTTCAGAAGTTGAAACACCTGCACCTTTTGCAATCCTTTCAATTCTTGTTCCAGTTATTAAATCCGGATCTTCTAATTCTTCTTTTGTCATTGAATCCATTAAAAATTTCCATGTTTTTAATTTTCCTTCTTGAACTTGCATTGCTTCTTTTGGTATTTTTAACTGGCCCATTCCAGGAATCATTTCCATAACTTTTCCTAACGGACCCATCTTTGACATTGCTTCCATCTGAGAATATAAATCAACTAAGTTAAATTCACCTTTTAATATTTTTTTACCTAGGTCTTTTGCCTCGTCTTCTGAAATTGCTTCTTTTGCTTTTTCTAATAACGTTTCTAGGTCTCCCATCCCAAGCATTCTTCCAACAAAACGTTCAGGATCAAATTCTTCTAGGTCATCTGGCTTTTCACCTACACCCAAGAATTTAACAGGAGCTTTTGTGATTGCACATGCGGATAGTGCACCTCCTGCTTTTGCTGTACCATCCATCTTTGTGATAACAACCCCCGTAACATGAGAACTTTTATGGAATTGTTCTGCCTGTGACTGCGCAGCCTGACCGATATCTGCAGAAATAACTAATAATGTTTCATCTGGTTCGATTAATTTGTATATTTTTTCCAGTTCTTTAACTAACTCAGCCGATAATTTATCACGTCCAGCAGTATCAATAAGAATAACATCAAATTTTTGCAAGTCTTTTGAATATTTTTTATAAATTTTAACAGGATCTTTTTCTTTTTTTTCTATAAAACAAGGAATCTTTAATGGTTTGCAGACTTGTTCTAATTGATCTGCTGCCGCAGGTCTCCAGACATCTAAACCAATTGCAGCAACTTTAAATCCTCTTTTTGTGTAGTATTTTGCTAATTTACCTATCCCTGTTGTTTTACCAGAACCATAAAGACCAACCATCATTATTTTGAATGGCTTTTTCTTCCCTATCTCAATTCCTTTTTTTTCTTCACCTAAGAATTTAACAAGCTCTTCATAAACAATTTTTATCAGATGTTCTTTTTTTGATAATGCTCCCGGTTCTTTTTCTTTCAGAGTTCTTTCTTTGATTCCTTTTGTAAGTTCAAAAACAAGTTTAACATTTACATCTGCTTGAAGTAATGCCTTTTGAATGTCTTTGACAAGCTCATTTATCAGTTTTTCATCTACAAACATCGCTTTTGTTATCTTGCTTAGCGTATCCTTCAATGAACTTCCTAGCTTCTCTAATACCATTATATAGCAGAAATAGGCGCTGTATTTATAATATTTACCATAAGATTTAAAAACATTTAGTATATAAACTTAATATATGGACACTATCCTGCAATTAAGAGGTGTTAGCAAGCGCTTTGGTAAAAAGACAGTTCTAAATGATGTTGATCTTGATGTTAAGTCTGGAGAGATTTTTGGCATTATAGGGATGAGTGGAGCAGGAAAAACAACTCTATTAGAAACATTAATAGGATTCATAAAACCAGAAAAAGGAACAATCATGTTTCAGCCCAGAGTTGCAAAAACAGTACTGCCTGAACAAGTTTCTTTGGTTTCAATAACAAAACAGCCGAAGATAGTAAAGACTATGTTTGGGTTTGCAACACAAGAACCAAGCTTTTATGAAAAATTAACAATCGAGGAGAACATGAAGTACTTTTCTTCTTTGTACAATCTTCCAAAAGAAGCAATAGCAAATAATATTAATTCGATCTTAGACTTTGTTGACCTAGCAGATGAAAAACATAGTCTCGCAGGAGAACTGTCGGGAGGTATGCAGAAGCGTTTAGATGTTGCATGCTCTCTTTTAAATGATCCTGCAATCTTAATTTTAGACGAGCCTACCGCTGACCTTGACCCGGTTTCAAGAAAGCACATCTGGGCATTAATAAAAAAAATAAATGAAAAAGGAACAACGATTCTTATTTCATCTCATTTCTTAGATGAGATGGATGCTCTTTGTGATAGAATCGCACTTATACATGACAAAACAATTGTTCACAGAGGTACTGCAGATGAACTAAGGGTAGAGTATGATAAAAATGTAGAGATTCATCTTGAAACAGAATCTGCGGACTATGACAACATCATAAAAAAACTAAAAGATTTTCATGCTTCAAAAATAAGAAAGGAAGGTTCAAAATTAATCATGTTTGCAAAAGATTCAGAAAGTGTGTTACATAAATTATTACATATAATTGAAGATGAAAAAGAGGTGCTTGTTGATGTTGATGTGAGGAAACCTTCGTTGGATGAAGTGTTTGAGTCAATGGTTAACAAGAAAAAATGAAGTTATTAAATATAATCCAGAAAAATTTTAAGATACTGCTTAGATCTAGATCGTCAGCTACGATTACATTCCTGGGACCTTTAATGCTTGTTGTTTTAGTGGGATTAGCATTCAGCAATACCGAAACTTACGGACTAAACATCGGAACTTATTCTGAAAACTATAATGATTTTTCAAATTCTTTATTAGACAAATTAACAGAGAACAATTTCCAGATTACAAAATTTGATTCTCAGGGCAAATGTATTTCCGGAGCAAAACAAGGAGATTCAAACATCTGCATAGTATTCCCTAAAGATATGAACCTGGAAAATAACGAAGTTGTTTTTCATGTAGATTATTCAAAAGTAAACATTGTTTGGATGGTTCTTGATTCAATCTCTGAGAAAATATCCTCAAAATCAAAAGAGATCAGAGAATCACTCACCTCTAACATTCTTGAAAAGATGATTGAGACGAAATCCAGTATGGATTCCCATAAAGAATCTGCCGAAAAGATAAAAAAAGCAGAATCAGCTATGCAGGAAAAAGCAACAACGATTCAGACCGGTCTAGATGGGATGGATGTTTCAATAAGCTTGACAGACCTAAAATTAAGTGATATTAGAGATAAAGTAGAAGATATTGAAAGTACTGCGGATTATGCATCAGAAGACCTGGAAGAACTTATTGAAACTGTGAATGACTCAAGCTTGCCAAGTTCAGAGAAAAATGATATTATCGGAGATATAGAAAGCATACAAGGCGATGTTAATGATGTTCTTGATATTGTTTCTGGCAATGGGACTGGAACAGTCATAAAACTTGTGGAAGAGCTTGAAGGAAAACTAATTCTTGTCCAAGGAAAACTTGCGAGTCTAGCAACAACAAGAGGGGATGCAGAAGAAGACCTTGGGATTATCAAAAACCTACTAGAAGATAATATGAAAAAGGTTGATAATCTGAAAAGTGCGATATCTGTTGCGATTAGTAATATTGCAGATGTTGGATCAGACCAAACATCACAGATAGTAAGTCCTATCAAAACAAGAATACAGCCATTAACAACCCAAAAAACTCACTTTAATTACTTGTTCCCGACATTGATTGTTTTAGTTATAATGATCACTGCTATTTTATTAAGCTCAACATTAGTAATGAATGAAAAGAAATCAAAATCATTCTTTAGAAACTTTATCACACCAACAAAAGATATTATATTTAACTTAGGCATATTTATTACATCATTTTTGGTTATCTTAGCACAGCTTGTTTTATTCTTATTAATCGCTTCAATATTCTTTGAAACAAATATTTGGAGTTCAATCTTAACAACGCCGCTTATCCTGCTGCTTGTTATATCTATTTTTGTTTTCCTTGGAATGTTTATTGGATATATTTTCAAATCTCCAGAAACAAATGTTCTTGCTTCAATATCTGTAAGTGCGGTCTTGTTATTCTTTTCAAGTACAGTGCTTCCATTAGAAAGCATACCTGGAGCATTAAGAACAATGGCAAACCTAAGTCCGTTTGTTCTGAGCGAGAATCTTCTAAGACAGACCTTGTTCTTTAATTTCGGATATGGGGAGATTTGGGTTGGTTTAATCAATCTTTTAGGTTATGTTTTGTTGTTGTTTATCGCTACCCTGATTGCCCAGAAACTGCTTAAAAGCAACATCCGCCTACATCTAAGCATTAAACGTAAAAAGAAATAGGAGTTGTTACTACCTATTAGTTACTACTTAAACGAAAGGTTTATATATTAGTTCTTGTTTTTTTGATGAAAATGACTAATATATCAATTGTTGCAGGACCATGCGCTGTAGAATCTAAAACCCAGCTTATGAATACTGCATATAAACTAAGTCTAATGAGAGATATTGCCAAACCTTACGGAGTAGATTTTAAACTAAGGGGCGGAGCATGGAAACCAAGAACAACATACAAAGTAGAGAATAATGGCAATAGTGAAAGAGTTTTTGAAGGGATTGGAGAAAGTGCATTAAAATGGCTTGGTGAAGCAGGAGATAAGTATGACTTGCCGATTGTTTCAGAGCTAATGTCTGAGCAAGACATGAGATATTTTCATAGACACTTAAATCCTGAAAGAGATTATATTCAGATCGGAGCAAGAACTTCTCAAGCATTTGCATTGCTATTCGCTGCAGGCGTTACAAACTTTGGAGTTATTCTAAAAAATCCTCAGCACGGGATTGATATAAAAGAAGCACTCGGAGCAATAGAGCGGTTTGAAAATAATAGAGAAGTAGTTTACTGCACTCGCGGTCAGAAAAGACCAATCTCTCCTCATAACGATGAGTCAAAAGCATATAGACAATTTGTAGGAAGATTAAATCACAGTCCTAATCAACACCCAGACTCAAGAAATTTAAATAATATGGCTTGGCATAGTATCCTTAGAGAACAATTAGATCCAAAAGTAAAACTTTGCCATGATCCAAGCCACACTTGGGGCGGAAAAACAGAAGAGATGAAAAGAACGATTGGAGAATACGCGATCAAAGCAATCCAGCAAGGTTATGATTGGGTTATGCTTGAAGTAAATGATAAATCAAGAGGATTGAAATGTGATGGAGATCAAGCGATGCTTACAACAACAAAGGGTGTTGACTGGTCAAAAACTTGTTTTGGTGAAAAACCAAAAAAAGAACCAATAACATTGATTGATGTGGTTATAGGTGCAATGGAACATCAGATTGATAACGGAGCTTCTAAAGATGATTTTGATGAAGACAAAAGAAGATTAAAAAAACTTCGTTGGGATCTTGAACAACCAACTAAATAATTATTTCTTAATAGCAGATAAAAATTTTATATATTCGTTAACATCATTAAATACGTCAACCGCTCCTGCTCTTTTTAATTTTTCAGCAAGTCCATCCTGATAACGAGGAGGAAGGATTCCATATGGTTTAACATTTGGATTGCTTGCAACATCTCTTAAGCTTGGCTCACGATCATCACAAAACCACATTGTTTCTGCACCAAACTTGCGCAATACTTGTTCGGCACCATCCGCTTTTCCTTCACAATCACCCATCCCTAAGATTAAATCAATATAATCAATCGCTTCATTTTTTCTAGCTGCGTATTTAATTTCTTCTTTTGGTGCACTGCTGATAACAACAATGTGGAATTTTTTAGCCAATTCAGCAAGCAATTTAATATCAACTAACCATGGTTCATTCTGGATATAACCAGAAAAGTCTCTTTCTTTTCCAAGATAGAGATCCTGAAAATGTTCAGTTATTGTGTCTAGGTCTCTATAGACTCCTCTACCCTCTAATATCCATTGAGTACCTACCCAATCATTATTTGAATGAGCCATAGAACCAGCCATCTCTTGACTTGTTGGAGATCTTCTGCTAGGATCAAAATGTGTTACAGTCTCTCGTTTACATCTTTGATAAGAGCGAGACTCATCCCTACATACCCCATCAAAATCAAATCCTGCAATTGGTTTCATCTCAGCAAAGAAGGAGTACTAATTTATTAATCTATTTCTTTTCTTCAATCTCTTTCAATAACTCTTTTGAGAAATCATCTACTTTCTTTTCACCGTGTACTTGGTTGTCTCGTGTTCTGACATTTACTGATTTATTCTCTCCTTCCTTATCTCCAACAACTAGAATATAATTGAATTTCTGCAGTTCAGCATCACGAACCTTTTTTGATGTTGATTCTGCTCTGTCATCAATTTCAACTCTTAAGCCAGCTTCAAATAATTTTTTCTTAACTTCTTCTGCATACTTCTGATGTCTATCTGCGATTGGTAAAATCCTAACCTGGTTTGGTGATAACCAAAGAGGGAATTTTCCTGCGTAATGTTCTACCATTATTCCGATAAATCTTTCTAAACTCCCTAAAATTGCCCTGTGAATCATAACTGGTGTTTTCTTGGTTCCATCATTTGATTCATAAGTCGCTTCAAATTTAGCAGGCATAGAAAAGTCAATCTGGATTGTACCAAGTTGCCATCTTCTTCCGATAGCATCTTTTAGATTTATTTCAATCTTAGGGCCATAGAATGCACCTTCACCTTCTTTTATTTTATACTCTAATTTTTTCTTTTTCATTGAATTTTCTAATGCAGAAGTTGCCTTTTCCCAAACTTTATCACTGCCCATTGCGCTTTCTGGTTTTGTTGCTATAAACCATTCATATTCTTCAAACCCAAATGCTTTGTAAACTTCAAGAGAATATTCAACCATGCCGATTATTTCATCTTCTAATTGATCTTCTGTGCAGAAAACATGGGCATCGTCTTGAGTAAATGACCTTACTCTAAACAAACCATGTAAAACACCCGAAAGTTCATGCCTGTGAACATAACCAAACTCAGCATTTCTTATTGGAAGTTCTCTATAAGAATGCATTCTTGATTTGTAAATTAATAATCCTCCTGGACAGTTCATAGGTTTAACTGCAAATTCTCTCTCATCTATTTTTGTGAAGTACATATCTTCTTTGAAATGATCCCAGTGTCCAGAAGTTTTCCATAATGATTCGTTAAGAATAACAGGAGTCATTACTTCATTAAATCCGTATTTTTTATTCAGTTCTTTCGCATAATTAATTAGTTCTTTGTAGATCACTGCTCCTTTTGGATGCCAGAATGGAAATCCAGGACCTTCTTCATGGAAACTGTACAAATCCATCTCCTTTCCAAGTTTAATGTGATCTCTTTTCTTTGCCTCTTCAAGAATTTCCAGATATTTTTTTAGTTCTTTTTTCTCTGGGAAAGAAATTCCATAAATTCTCTGTAAAGATTCTTTTTCTGAATCTCCTCTCCAGTATGATGCGCCCTGTTTTGTGAGCGTTATCGCTTTTATGTATCCTGTTGATGGAACATGTGGACCTTTACAAAGGTCTTCAAAATTTCCAATCGTATAAGAAGATAGGTCCTTTCCATATTCATTAACTAATTCTAATTTGAATTTGTTATCTTTGAATAATTTCTTTGCTTCGTCTTTTGTTAATTCAGTTCTTTCAAATTTTAAATCTTTATCAATTATCTCCTGCATCTTTTTTTCTATTTTTTCCAAATCTTCTGGTTTGAAAGGTTCAACCTCAAAATCATAATAGAATCCTTCTTCAACAGCAGGTCCGATTGTTGGTTTCGCTCTTTTGAAAAGTTCTGTAACAGCTGCGGCCATAATATGTGCTGAACTATGTCTAAATATCTCAACCCCTTCTTTATCTTTGAATGTGATAATCCTTATCTTAGAGTCCTTTTCTAGCTTAGAATTAAGGTCTTTTAGCTCTCCATCCACTTCAATGGCTAAGGCAGCTTTAGCAAGCCTCTCACCTATTGATTTAGCGATTTCAGTGCCTGTGACGCCTTTTTTGAATTCCTCCACGATACCATCCGGGAAGGTTATTTTAACCATAGAATGCCTTATTTTACCTGTTTTTAAATAGTTTTTGGTGGTTTGATGATAAAGGAAAGGTTTATAAATTAAAACTTTACACTCCTTTCGGAGGGTAAAAAATGACAGGAAATCCAATAGGTGCAATCGCACCAAGCACAGTAAAAACAGATGTGGCTAGACAAGAGTTTACAGCGCAAGACATAGAAGCAGCTAACAATTCTAAACTTTTTGCAGAAGCACTTAGAGTGGCTGGGTTTAGAGCAGAGTATGAAAGCATGGCAAGAAACCATTTTATTTATGGTCCGACTCACGCAGTTACTTCTGCTGAAGATTTTGTTCACGCAGTAATTCAAGGAGAAGGAACTGTTCGTGTTTGTAAGAAAGACGACCTTTCTGTAAAGCTTGCAATGAAATCAGGTAATATCGAAGACGTAGAAGCAACAATACAGGATGTAATATCAAGACCTGAGGCAGAATATAAAAGTTCAGCATATCAGGGATACGCAAGAACAGTTAGAAAATAATTTTTATATTAAATGTATTTCTAGAACATCTTCATCTTTTAATTCATGCTTTAGCTGGAATACTTGGCCAGGGAACTTAGCTGATTTGCCCCATACTCTGGCAAATCTGAATTTGTTAATGAAATCTCGATGTATTTTGGAGCATGCTCCTTCGATTGTTGTTCCTTTTTTAATTATCAAAGGTTCTTTCATATCTGCGTCCTTACCCACTTCCTTCAAATAAATTCGCATAAGATCTAATTTTTTGAAAATCAAATCTTTTAGTTCATCCAATCTTATTTTTTTATCAGCAGAGATTTCTAGATCTGGTTTTAATTTTTTTCTTAATTCTTTTAGTTTCCCTTCATCAACAGTATCAATCTTATTTAGAATAGTAATCGCAGGAATATAAATACGATTACCTTCAATTGCATCGATCAACAAATCAATATCTACTTTAGTTCTTATTAAAACATCTGCATTTGTTATCTTGAATTCTTTTAAAATATCTGTGATCGTTTCTTTTGTTAATTCTAATTTAACTGTTGAACCAATGCGAATCCCGTCTTTTGCTGTTTTTCTAATCCTTACATCCGGTCTTTTTTGATTTACGCGAATACCCGACTCATAAATTTCACTTAGAATAGTTTCATAATGCTGCGGCCTGTTAACATCAATCAAAACAATAATCATTTCAGCAGCTCTGACCATAGACAGAACTTCTTTTCCACGGCCAGTTCCAGCTGCAGCACCATGAACAATCCCTGGAACATCAACAATCTGTATTTTTGCGTGTTTATGATCTAGCATGCCTGGGATAACGGTTAATGTTGTAAACTCATAATCCGCAACTTTCGACTTGGCGTCTGTTATGGCATTTAATAGTGTAGATTTGCCCACAGAAGGAAAACCTAGCAATGCGACAGTTGCATCACCTGTTTTTTTGATAGCATATCCTTCTGTCTTGAATTTTTTAGAAGATTTTGCAGCTGATTTATCTTTAAGCTTTGCAAGCTGAGCCTTATAGAGTCCTATTGCTCTCTGGGTCCTCTTGTTGTATTTTGACTTGGATATAAGCTCTTCAAGCTCTTTTATCCTTTCTTCTTCTCCCATACATCTAAAAATCGCTGTTTTGTTTAAATTATTTGCTATTTCGCAACATTTAAAAAGAGACATTTTGTAAGTTTATATATGTTCTCAAGCAAGACAGAAACAGACAAATCATTAGAATGGTTAAAGAGAAAGAATCTGCTAACACTAGCAAAATCGCATTCTAAAGAACTTGAAAAGACATTTAATGAATGTCTTAATGCAACAAATGAACAGGTGTTAGTTATTGGAGATAGAGGATACAGAAATCAAAGAATTTCTGCACTGCTTTCAGCTTCATACTATTTTGCTGCAAAAAAAGAAGGACGTAAACCTATTCTTATCCTGCAAAAGCCAAAACTTGTAGGAGAAATCGCAGATAAAATGGTGACCGATGTTCTGTCTGCTCTTCCGGAGAAAAGCATAATCATCACAGCATTATCGCATAAACTTGGAAGATTAAACAAAGAGAGCGGTAAGAGTTTTAGAAAGTTCTGTAAAACAAATAAACATAAATTTGTTTCTTGCGGAGGATTAGCGAACTTAACAACAGAACAATTCAGTTATGTTGCAGAATCAATTAATATAGACTATAAAGAACTGCAAAAAAAACACGCAAACTTGAAAAAAATATTATCAAAAGCAAAAAAAATTCAAATTACAACAGATAAAGGAACAAACCTAACATTGGATGTTACAGGGATTGTTGCACATTCTTCTGATGGAAAGTATACTCTGCCTGGTGTTGGAGGAAATCTTCCTGCAGGAGAAGTTTATATCGCTCCAAAAAATGCGAATGGCATCGTGATTGTTGACGGAAGTTCAAAAAGAAGAGGAGGAACAACATTGATCAAAGAGCCAATTACTTTAATTATTGAAAACGGGCAGGTTATTAAGATTGAAGGGGGATTTGAGGCAAATCTTCTACAAAAAACAGTTGACTGGGCCAAAAAAAGAGCAAAAAAACCAGAAAACATAACAAGACTTGCAGAATTTGGCATTGGTCTGAATCCAAAAGCAAAGATTGTTGGAGCAACGATTATTGATGAAAAAACAATCGGAACTGCCCACGTTGCACTTGGTTCAAATTATTGGTTTGGAGGAAACATTTTTACAATTATACACTTAGACCAGGTTTTTAGGAATCCTAAAATTTATGTTGACAATAAAGAACTGCTTATTGAATAAAAAACTATATAAATGGCAAAACAAATTTCTAATATATGAAACAAGTTATCCTCTCTAGACAGGATTTAAAGCTTCCTAAGGGCAAATTAGCTGTTCAGGTAGCTCATGCTTCTGTTGATGCAGTTCTTAGATCTGATAAAAGAAAAGTGGATTCCTGGAAAAGTATAGGAATGAAAAAAGTAGTTTTGAAAGTAAAAGATTTGAGAGAATTAAAAAAATATATTTCATTAGCAAAAGAATCAAAATTAACAACGTCAATTATACAAGATGCTGGCCTAACAACCATCCCTGCAGGAACAATAACTTGTGGTGCGATCGGTCCAGATGATGATGAGTCAATAGATGCTATAACTGGCAAATTAAAGATGGTGTGAGATGAGTAATAAAGAAGTAATCCACTGGGCAGATTCTGCCGCAAAAAAAATCATAGCAGAAAAAGGAAACAAAGAAAGCTATGTCTGTGAAGCAGCAATAACTCCTTCTGGAACTGTTCATATTGGAAATTTTAGAGAGATAATCACGGTTGATTTAGTCAGAAGAGCTCTAGAGTCAATAAAAAAGAAAGTTCGCTTTATTTATTCTTGGGATGATTATGATGTTTTTAGAAAAGTACCAAAAAACATGCCAAAACAGGAAGAATTAAAGAAATATCTAAGAATGCCCATCATAGAAACCCCCGATGTTTACGGATGTCACGATTCTTATGCAGAACATAATGAGAGTGAAGTTGAAGAAGACATTCCAAAAGTTGGAATAAATCCTGAATTTATTTATCAAAGTAAAAAATACAGAAAAGGAGATTATGCTGATGAAATCAAATTCTGTTTAGAAAACACAGACAAAATAAAAGAAGTATTAAATGAATTTAGGACAGAACCTTTAAAAGATGACTGGCTGCCTGTTGCGGTTTTCTGTGAAAAATGCAAAAAAGACACTATAAATAGTTTAAAATATGAAGGAGGCCATGAAATAACATATGAATGCGACTGCGGTCATAAAGAAACGTTTGACTTTAGAAAAAAAGGAATTGTTAAACTTGCCTGGAGAGTAGACTGGCCAATGAGGTGGGTTTATGAAAAAGTTGATTTTGAATCTGGCGGAAAAGATCACTTTACAGCAGGAGGCTCTTTTGACAGCGCAAATAAATTAATTAAGGCACTTTGGGATAGAGACGCACCTTCACAGTTTAGATATGATTTTGTTAGAATAAAAGGCGCAGGCGGAAAAATATCAAGTTCAGAAGGAAACGTTATAACATTGAAAGACGTTTTAGAGGTTTATGAACCAGACATGGTTCGATGGCTATTCGCAGGAACAAGACCAGGAACAGAATTCGCGATATCTTTTGATACAGAAGTAATAAAGAATTACGAAGAGTTTGATAAAGTCGAAAGAATATACTATGGAGAAGAGAATGTTTCAGACAAAGAAAAATCAAAACAAAAAAGAATCTATGAATTATCTTGTGTTGATAAACCGCAGAAGAAAATACCCTTCCAGCCTTCATTTAGAAACCTAACAAATGTTCTTCAAACTCACGTTATGGATGTTGAGAAATCAATTGGTTATTACGAAAAAGAATTAAAGCACGAATTTGACAAGGAAAGATTAAGATTAAGAGCAAATTGCGCAAAGAATTGGCTTGAAAAGCATGCTCCAGAAGATTTTAGATTTGTTGTGCAGGATAAACTTCCCAAATTAAAACTATCTGAAAATATTAAAAAGCTTCTGAAAGAAATTGCTAAGAAATTAAAAGAACGGGACTGGACAGATAAAGAATTGCATGAAGAATTCTATGTTTTAGTCAATAACAGCGAAGTAAACAACAAAGACTTCTTTAAATCAGCATATAATGTTTTAATTAACAAAGACAAAGGACCGCAATTAGCAAACTTTATTCTAACAATTGGCAAGGACCGAGTTATTAATCTATTTGAGAAATTATGAAACTAGCAGCACTTACATCTGGGGGAAAAGATTCTTTATTTGCTATTTACAAAGCTAATGAACAGCACGAAACAGTCTGCTTGATTTCATTAAAGCCAGAAAGAGATGATTCTTACATGTTCCATGTTCCAAATATTGATTTAGTTCAAGATATATCAGAAAACATGGGCTTACCATTAATAGCTGAAACTTCTTCAGGAATAAAAGAAAAAGAATTAGAAGATTTGGAAAGAGCAATAAAAAAAGCAAAAGAACAATATCAGATAGAAGGGGTTGTTGCTGGAGCAATAGGATCAAACTATCAATACGAAAGAGTTGAAAAAATTTGCAGAAAACTACACCTAGAAGTCATCACACCTATCTGGCAGATGGATGAAGAAGAATACATGAAAGAGCTAATAAAAACATTTAAAGTTATGATTGTAGAGATAGCAGCAGACGGTTTAGATGAATCTTGGTTAGGAAAAACCATCGATGAATCCGTTTTAAACGATTTAAATGAACTAAACAAAAAAACAGGACTCAATATTGCCGGCGAAGGAGGAGAATACGAATCTTTTGTTCTAAACTGTCCATTATACCAAAAAGAATTTCAAGTCAAAACCTCTGAAAAACGAATGGAGAACGCCTGTACTGGCAATTTACTCATTTCTCTCGGATAAACCACAGAAAAGAAATATATAGTATATATGGACTACTGTATAGTAACAGAAAATAGTAAGATTTATAAATTATTCAAGCCTACTTTTTACAGGGGAAAGCTTTAATATGGCTTTATTGGTAGCTAGGCATGCAATGTTAAAATGGATAAAAAATCGAGCGATCTAGAAGAAAAAGTTTCTGATCAACCAAAGAAAAAAGTAGTTGTTGCTAGCTCTGAATATTCAATGTATGGTTTTATTAAGCAAATGCTTAATGCGCAAGGCTATGAAGTTGTACATGCAAGAGATAGAGATAAATTAGTTGAAATCCTTACAAAAGAAAAAGGAAATCTTGCTGCTTGTATTGCAAATCCTGAATCAGCTATGGAAGAGCGTAAAGAACTTACAAAAGCAAGGCAGATTTATAAAAGATTAAAAGACCTCAGAGGCAAAATAGATCAAAAAGAGATTGATAAGATTGAAAGAGAGTATAATAAAGCAAAGAAAGACGAGCTTTCTTTAGAAGCAATAAAATTAATTGCAGATGGTCATAAACTAAATTTAGTTTTATGTGGGTCTCCTAATTACAGAAAAAGAAAACAAGCAGTAGTTAGAGATGCTAAAAGCAATGACCGATATTTCAACATGGAAAGATTGCTTAGTTCTGAAGATATGAGAACTAAGCTTACTAACGTGTTATTCGAACCTTTTGAACCTCGTGGAAGAAACAATGTTGGCATCCTGTTGATGGGAACAACAGGTAGTGCAAAATCTACTTACGCATGGTACACTGCAAAAGAATTAGGAAAAGATGCAAAAGTTTGCGACAGAGCTACAGATAGATATATAAGGGAAGAGGAGAAAAAAAGAGGAGGAATAAAACCAATATCAAAAAAAGAAAGATACCTATATAGATTTGAATTAGAAGGAGATGAATTTGCAATCCCTGAAACAGCATGCACAGATCTAGAGGAATTTGATGTTTTCCTAGAATCCTCTGTTTATGAGCAAAAGGGAGAGATCATAAAGGCATTTCCAAAAGAACTTAGAGAAAAAATAGTTCCAATTCTAATTTATACTAGTCCAGAACGGGCAAAACAAGGATTAGAGCAGAGGCTAGGAGCAGCAGAAACATTAAAAAGAAGCGAGATAGTAGAAAAACAAGATAAAAAATTCTTAGAACATGCACACGAGTTTGATTTTATTGCGTATAATGGTGTCCCCATAATAAAAAATAAAGCAGCTATGCTTCAAGCATTGCATGATTATGTGCACAAAAAGATTATTCCTGTAAGAAACTTCTTGGTTGCGGGGCATAGTAAAGAAGATTATGTTCCTCTTTGTTTAGAAAAATTGTTTGGAAATAGGTATAAAAGTCTTGAAAAACTTGAAAGGGCTGTTAATAACAGCAAAACTGGTGTTGGTTTTGATCTTGATGAAGACATTATGAGAAGTGCAGAAGAACTTTCACCAGAAGTTGCTAAAATCCTAAAAAAGAGTGTAAGAGTAAAACAGATTAAAAAAGCACACGGAAGACTTACTCTTGTTCTTGACGAATATAAAGACTGGAAAGAAAGAAATGGTATCATAAAATATCTTGAAGCTCAGTTGGGGATGTCTGCGAGGTATATAAACAAAGATTCAAATTATAGAAGATTCTCTTCATTTGGATTATTAAAAGCATCTTATAGAACTGGAGAAGATATTAGAGCAGAAGGAACCGAAACAGAAGGATTGCATGATGGGGCGGTATTCTCATTAACCGACTTTGCTGGAAATCTTTTAGGAACTGATGCCCCATGTTACGCATTAAATATAGCTTTCTTAAAAAGAGCACATAAAGATAAAGAAATCAGTCTAGACCCTATATCTTCTGAAGAATATAAAGAAAAACAACAAGGACTTTCGATATCCGAATTAAACCGAGGAATAGAAACAAAATGACTCAAAACTACATATTTGATTTATTCAGGACTTTAGTAACCGAGCCAGGTTTTAGAACATTATTTAGAGATCTGTTTAAGATGGAATATGATGAAATTAGAAAACATACTACAGTAGCAGATTTTGGCGGTATTGAAAACTGTGTTGATCATGTTGTCGAAGCGTATCGTTTAGGATTTAACAGAGAAAAAAAAGAGAAAATTGTTAAAACAATAAAAGAATGGCAGCATACGCCTCAATTATATCCTGGTGTTTTGGAAACATTAACCGATCTGAAAGGAAGAGGCGCTAAAATAGGTTTGATTTCTAATTGTGATGATATGATATACGGTGTTTTTGATAAAACAGAGTTGAGTACTTTTTTTGATGCTTGTATTTTTTCTCATAAAGAAGGAGTCTCAAAACCAGACCCGACAATCTACCACATATGTTTAGATCAAATGAAAGCTTCTCCACTGAATACAACAATGGTAGGAGATCGTATGGATAATGATGTTGCCCCTGCAAGAGAAATGGGAATGCGCGGAGTTTTGATTGATTATAGTTATAAGAAAAAGCCAAGTGATTCTTCAGAGCCCGATAGAATTATATCATTAAAAGAACTTCTTGTTCAAGAATAAGCAACAAATCAATGAGCCATAGATATTTTAGCTTCTATTAAATCATTCAATAATTCTAAAGAACCTTGCATTTCTACAAGCATCCAATATTCTTTATAAGGAATCTTTTTTTCAGCGGCTAGTTCTTTCATTTTAATTGCAGCACCATACCGGTCTTTACTTAATTTATCAACCTTTTTAATATCAAATTTATAGAAGAAATCATAATAATCTCTCCATGATTGAATTACTAGAAGGAGTAATTCAATCGTCTCAGTTTTCAATGGTTTAGAATAATCTGCTACTTTTCTAGCGCAGAATTTCAAAGAATCAGTTATTTTATCTAGATTTGCAATTATATGATACATAAAAAAAGCATTTTTTTTGTCTTCAAATTTTCCTTTGTTTATAACTCTTAAACAATAACTAACAAATTTAGATATTGTGTTATGTTTCTCATATATTGTTTCAATAAGAGCTTTATCGGTTGTTTTTACTCCCGTCATTAGATCATCTGAAGCATCCATTAAAAGCAAAAATAATCTTCTTAAAACTATTTCAAATTCCTTTGGAGATGGCTCTGTTATGCTTCTTACAATACATGAATTTTCTTTTTGCCCCGTTATTTCAACGCCCGTCAATCGATTTACTTCTTCATGGATTACAGAGACTACTCTATTATTTTTTCCTTCCCTATAATGGGGGCATGTCTGATTATTAAATGTGATTCTTATAACATCATAGCCTTTTCTATAAACGCTTCTTATTAAGTACATTATAGAAGTTCTATCTAAACCATCAAGACAAAGCTCAATCTCTTCTGGTTTTCTTTCTGAATCAATAAACTTAGGAGTTAAGAGAAGATTTCCTTCTTGTTCATCTAATGTTACTAAGTCTCCTTTTTTTAAGTTATTCTTATCAACCCAACTTTTAGGCAAGGAGACTACGCTAGAAGAGTTTCCAAATTTGATTAGTTTTCTATATTCCATTGTTATTCACCCGCCCCTTTGTCTATGTTGTTGGAATATCTGCGAATAAGCATATACCCCTGTTATAGTATATATAGTATATGGAAAAAGTATATATTAATAAATGTTTCTATACTATATATTAACCTCGGTGGGGTGATGTATATGCGAGATATTGACCTTATAACGGAAGAAGAAGACTATTTGGAGGATTTTGACTTTTATTCAGAAAACCTCAGAGAAGACATGCTGGAGGAGGATGGGCTGTCATCATCTGAAGCAGCGTTTATGCAGGGATATGAAGAAGCTGAATAAGTTTACACATTTTTTCTTATATTTTTAATATAGGGCTCTATTCTGTTAATATAAGCCACTCTGGAGTGGTAAACAATCAAAAAGTTTATATATATCAGATACTTATCATTTTTTTATGAAGCCTAAAGATGAGTTTAAAAATAGGGGAAATACTCCTCATGGTATGTCAGATCAACTAAATTCAGAGAATGGATACCCTTCTATTTCTTTAGAAAAACCAGTATATGAGGCATTAGAAGCAAAAAAAAGAAATGGTAAAATTGATCTTTATCTTGGCGGTATTTCTGTTGTTTCTTTCTCTGGTTTGAATGGTACTGAACCTGGCGAAGGGGAAGCAATTATGTTGGGTGATATTAGAGGGAGCTTGGCGCTTAATCCTGACCTGTTTAATGGAGCACATTCGTTAGAAAAAAACGGAACAAAATCAGATATGAAAAATCTTGCGAAAACTTTCTTTGGAGTTAATGGAGACAATTATGTTGCATTAGTTCAATATCTTTCTCCAAGAGGAGAAAGCCATGAACACTACCACACGTTAGATGAAACAATTGTTCAGCTTGTTGGAAGAAGTTATCTTGAATTTAGATCTGTTGATGATGATACGTCAGTAGATAAAATCGAACTTATCCCTGGAGATATACAAAAGATTCCTCCGAATTTATCGCATGTTGTCAAAACAGCAGACAAAGGAAGCATAACAGTACCGATAAAACAGACAATCAATGGCAAGAAAGATCATCTTTATGCTCTTAAAAGTGAAAAAAGAATGAGCGGGGAAGTAGAGAGATTGATTGTTGTTCCACATTATAATTCAGGTAATGAAATGATAGAAGCATTATCAGATTATTATGCTGAACTTTCTAATCCAGATAAAAAAACTTTTGAAAAACACGTAATGAATAGATTAAAACAAGAAGGAAACCCTAATATTAGAGTTGTTTTAGAAGAAGTAATCGGACCTCAATTATGAACTCTCCATTTCTCTTTCTGCGCATGTCTTTTGTCAAGATTTCTGGTTAAATATCTCCCGCCAATAACAACCGAACCATCAACTATATCTGCTGTTCTTATTCCTCCTGCAATTGCGTATTTTTTGACATCTATCTCTGGTTCTCCAGGCAAAGATCTTACAGGATACTTCTGTTTTTTAACAACAACTCTCTCTTTTGGTACTAGAATTCTAAATGTTATTTGTGATTCAGGATTTCTTACTCTTTCTTTACCTGCATAATCCTGCAGTCCTGTTCCAAGAATCTTTCTTAATTCTCTTGTTTCAATTTTTTCTGGCAATGGTTCATCAACAAAATAGGCCCAACCTGCCCTATCTGCAAACATAATCTCATCTTTTTTTCTCTTTATAGCTTCTTTTATACTCTTGTAATTTCCTTGGCTTGTGTAATGTGTTACTTCTAATTCAACGTATTTTGACCTACGTCCTTCTTCGGGACGATAATCATAAAGTCCTTCATCAGGAAGGTCCATGACTTCTTTTATATGGTGCGGCAACTTAAAAAAGTATTTTTCTCTTCTATCTATTGCTTTAAGCCAACTTTTTAATCTTAAGTATATTATTTTTCTAACCGGTTTTCTTATTGCGTGATGATATCTTCCTTTTTCCTGCTCTGCGGCCCTTTCAATATTTTCTAAGCCTTTTATATAGTTTAGATTAGTTCTATGTTTCTTTTTGCTGTGTTCAGCTTTTTGGTGTATTCTCTCAACCAACCTATCAATTGTTCCTTCTCCCATAAACAATAATACAGAAATAATTAACAAAAACAATCCAATCATTTCATTTGAACCAGATAGAACTGGCGCTCCAATAACAGATCCTGTGATACTCATTTTAGAAGTTAATAGCAGAACTAATCCTGCCACAAAAGTCAGTAAAGTGAAAATTCTGTAGCGTTTCGTATTCATATCTATATCTCGCATTAAGAGATATATAAACTTTTAGTAATTTGCTTCTCTCCATTTATCTGTTTTCTTCCACTTTTTTCCATCTTCGTCCTTTCCTTCAATAACTTCGAAAAGGTCTGTTGATTCAGGTTTTTTTTTAGACATTTGTTCCTCCACCAAAATCCCCCCATAGTTCAGACTGATAACCATCATAGTTCTCTGCTTCCGGAAGTACTAAGTCCGGAGCTTCTTTTCGGACTACATCGATCCCTCTTTTGATGTAATCTCTGACAACTTTTGGAAAACTTTTATCAGAATGAGACATTGTTCCTTCTGCATCATCAACCCCTACACACAGATAAAATCTTTCACTTAGTGTAAGCTTTTCCAGAATCACTTCCTGAACTCTGTTTGAAGATCCTTCTAATGCAACCATTCCTGCGTGAGCTAATTTTACAGGAGCTTTTGAGAAAAGTCTGTATAATGCGTTATAAATATACCCTGGACTGGATCCATATACTGAAAAATAAGATGCAAGCTCCCAAAACATATTTTTTTCTTTTTTTCTAGACTTGCTCCCTCTAGAGTATGTTCCACAGAGAATCATGTCTTCAAATGCTCTTGCTGTTGTAGGAGTATCAATATAACTTAACCTTTCCTCTAGTTCAGGCATTCTATGTATCCTCCAAGAAATTCTTCCTGTTTTATGTCATCCATGACAAGATGCTCTACCTTGTCAATTAAGTTAAACTGATCAAGTTCTTCAGAAAACTTGCATAGCTCTGTAACATCTTTGAAAATTGCTTCTGCAATAAAATCATATCCGCCGTTTATCTTAAAAACAGAATTTACTTTACTGTGATTTGTTAGAAATCTTTTGAGATCTGCTTTTGTTTCATGATTCGCTCTTAAAATTAAGAAAACTTTTACTGTGTATCCAAGTTTTTTGAAATCCAGTAGACAGGTGTGTTTTTTGATGAATTCTTTTTCAAATCTCTTCAGCTTATCAAACAGTGTAGAAACAGGCACTCCCGTATCTCTCGATATCTTAGTCAGATTTTTCCTTGCATCCTGCCTGAAATGGGCCAAAACTTTGAGATCTTTTTCTTTCATTTTTAACCACCCTGGTTTTATCTTTCAGAGTTTCGCTGAAATATAAGCTTTATTTTGGAGGTTTTTCTGAAAGATTCAGAGATTTACTGAAGCATTTATAAATAGAGCCCCTTTTTTTCCTGTAGAAACAACCCTCTGAAACAAAATCTTTATAAATGCCCGAATCTTTTCCATTAAAATGCACACAACCGAATATAAGATTTTAGCTGTATTTCGTGAAAAACCACAGAACGAGCTCTCTACAGCAGAAATCGTCTCTTCTGTATTTCCTGACAAACATAAAAGAATTGAAACCGTTTTAGAAGATACGCTCTCTGGTAAAGAGAAGATTTCTGGTGCTAAACAAGAACTTGGCCAATTACATAGAAATGTTCTGCATCATCTGAATAAGTTAGTAAAAGAAGGCATATTAAGAGTAAGCAAAGAAGGATCAAAAGGTAAAAAGTACTTCGTGCTTGCGATATCTGCGGGAGAAGAACTTGTTTTTGAAAAGCATAGGAAAAGAATTGTTATTTCTAAACCGAGCTTGCCTGCAATGCCAATCGAAGGACACGAACAAAAAGGAGTTGTTCATAAATTTGAGCAGGCCACCTGGATAGATCGATTAAACTCTGTTCTGTTCGAATGTACAAAATTCGAGACATTTGGGGATCTTCTAGATGTAATCTTTGAATCATTCTCTTCTGTGAACGATGTTTTAGGTTTGAATGAATTCGAAACATTAACTGGAGATACTTTTTCCTTTTTCCAAAAATTAGAAACAGAATGCGAAGATTATGGAAAAAAAGTAAATGTAATCATAAACCTATTTAATCTAAATCCAACAAAGAAAGAAAAAATAATAGCAATAGTATTAGATTTCATTAGAGTAAAACCAAAAAACATAGATATTGTATTTAACATAAAAAGCAGAGCGCTAACAAAAGAACCAGAGTTTTTTGAACGTATATTTAATGAATTTATTGAATCAAAACAAGAACTGCACATTAAAAATCAAGATTTAGTAGAAGCACCATGGATGATTGGAAGAGCAGGACCTTACACATTTGATAAAGAAGAATGGCAGACATACCAGACAAAAATAAAAGGAAAAACATACGGTCTATCCTGCGCGCAGTCGACATTTGTTGTTGATGTTGCGTCATTTCTAAAAGAAAACAAAAACTTAAACGAATTTAGAACATTTATCATGAATGTTGCTAAATCTTTGCTCTCTGTAAACTCAATACAAAGAAAAAGATCAGAAGAATTTTTTAGAAATTTAATCAAGCTGAATAAAGAGAATAGCAGAGAGTTCTTCATGTTCAGCAGGAATTACATTCGATTCTGGAACTACGGCTGGAAACAACCTGATATTGATCAAGATTACGTCTTAGATCTGATTAAAAGTACAAGAGAAGAAGTTGCCGAGTTTTCTGCTTCAGAAGAAACAATCTACAAATCCGTAGGAATGCCTACTAGATTTAAGATAGCTTTCGCACCAGGATTTGCAGAGGTTGCACAGCTTAGCGAAGGAAAATACGAAAAAATACAGATTGGAAGATCAGATGATATAAATTCAAAAGAGATTAAGGAAGCATTATTGTCTAAAGAAAAGATATCTTCCTTATTCGATGGAGGAGATGCTGCAACATTTTACAGAGCAGAGGGAGCAAAACCAGAAGATATATCGAGGGAGCTGATCGCTATCATGAATACGTATAATCTCCCTTTCTTTAGTTATGATTTCGGAGGCATAAAAGCAGATCAAAAATTAACAAGTTTTATCTAAAATGGAAATCGAAGAAAAAACAACATTAAGGGCATGGAAAGAAGCGTTGAAGAAAACAATAGACTTTGGCTCCGATTTCATTGATGTAGATAAAAGAAAGTGTAGACAGGCCTTAAATTTGCTTGTTAAGATAGATAATCCCGAAGCAGATATCAAAAAACCTGTTCAGCTAATGAACGCTTTCAAAAAATGGGAATACCCCCCTATGGATGAACTTGCAAATATTATGTTGTCTAAAAAAGTAAGTTCTGCATATGTTTACAGTTATGGGTCTAGATTGTTTAATTTTTCTAAAGAAGTAGACCAGATTGATAAGTTTGTTGTTCCTTTGCTTAAGAAAGATCCTACGTCCCGAAGAGCTTTTGTTGTTGTTTGGGATCCTAAGATTGACGCGAATCTAGTAAGCAAAGAAGTTCCAGGATTAGTTTCAATTGATTTTAAGATTCATGAAGGAAAGCTACACTTAACAGCAACAATTCGAAGTAATGATATGTTTTTTGGCTGGCCAGCGAATATTTACCAGTTATTTGTTCTGCAGAAATATGTTGCTGATAAATTAGATGCGGGGATAGGATCATTATCTACCTTCTCAACATCTGCGCATATATTTGAAGAACATTTTGAAGATATAAGAGAAATTATTGAATCCTGAATTTTTCAACATTTTTTATTTTAAAAATAATTATCTCTTTTTTATCATATTTTACAATAACTTCATCTTTATCTGCATCAGAATATCTTGCTGTTAATTTTGCTGCCAACTCGATTGCTTTTTTTGTTGGTTTGCCTTGTAATAATGTTGTTGGCCCCACAAAATCTTTTGCTTCTAATTTCAAACCTTTTTGTTTTACTAATATGTCATTATCTACTTTGTTCCTTCCTACAATTATCTTGTTTTTTCCAAGTCTGAAATGTCTTCCAACTTTTAATAATTTTATGTCATCCACAGAAACAGTCTTGCTGTTCTTGAACAGGTCTCTTAATTTGTTTGAATATTCTTCTGTTGTCAGCAAGCATCCGCCGCCCGGAGTCTCAAATTCTTTTATCTTAAATTTTTTTACCAGTTCAAACTGTCTTTTTCTTGTTCTTCCTCTGATATCCATCAATTTATTTCTATCAACAAAACCTTTTTTTTCTGCTTCTGTTTCTTTCAGCAATTTTGCAGACAAAGGCCTTAATAATTTTCCAGTCAAACCTGCTTCTTTTTCTACTATTCTTAAAGATCCTCTGTTTTGGCTCATTGGACGTTCATCAAGAACTTCTCCTGTAAAAACAAACTTTGCTTTGATCTTTTTTGCGTACCCCTTGGCTTTTTTTAGCATAAAAGCATGACAATCAATGCAAGGATTCATGTTTTTCCCATGACCATGTTTTGGTTTCTTTACAATTTTGAAATATTCAGGACCAAATTCAATGAATTTTACCTTGAATTTGTGTTTTTTTGCTGTTTTTTCCAATGTTTTTTTCTTTTCATCAGAAATAAAAAATGGAGAGCGAAAAGAAACCGCAATTACTTCAAAACCTTGCTTTTGAATTAATTTAATTGCTAGTAAAGAATCCAATCCTCCTGAGAACAAACCAACAGCTTTCATTTGATTATTTTAATACACTGAACAGGACATCCGTCTGCCGCATCCTGATTGCAGCCGATATCATCTACTTCTGTTTCGATTGGGGTTGATTTACCATCTTCTTTTAATTCCCAGTTTTCAGGACAGACAGCAGCGCATGCTCCGCAACCGATGCATTTTTCTCTGTCAATCTCAATCTTTATCTTTGTCATTTTATTCAATTCCTAATGCTTTCTTTAACTCTTCTTTATCAAAACCAATTATTATCTTGCCGTCAATATCAATCACAGGCACAGCCATCTGTCCTGATTTTTCTATCGCGTCTTTTGCTTTCTGTTTGTCCTGAGAAACATCATAGTCAACAAATTCTATGTTATTCTCTTTAAGGAAGTCTTTTGCCATAACGCAGTATGGGCAAGTTGGTGTTGAATAAACAATAACTTCAACCATTTTATCACCTTTTACTTGTTTTATTTTTCATGTTTTTAAAGGTTTTGAAATTCACAGCGTTAAGGAAAGATTTTTAAATAAACTGCAGATTTAAAGGTATATGAGAAAAATACTATTTTTAGCTTTGTTTTTAGTTTTAGCTAGTACTGTTTATGCACAGAACGAATCAGTTGACATTTATTATTTTGCTGGGCAAGGATGCCCTAACTGTGTAAAAATGGAAACTTTCTTAGAAGATATAATTGAGGAAAATCCCCATGTAACCGTCTTTAAGTATGAGATATATTTTGATAACAATAATCGGCAATTATTTTATGCAATGGCTGATGCGTACGGCGTAGATATTGAAGGCGTACCAACTCTTTTTATCGATAAAAAAGTATTTGTAGGTTTTTCAGGAACAATCGCAACAGAACTTTACAAAGAAATTGAAAGATGTTCTGTTGAATCTTGTATTTCTCCAGCAGATAAAGTCGGAGGAGAAGACGGGGTATCACAGATAGTTGCCGACGCATCTCCAGAAAGAATTGAAAAATTAAGAGCATTAACACTCGGTGCTGTCATTGGTGCAGCCACTGTTGATGCGATAAATCCATGCGCATTTGCTGTCTTGATTATATTATTAACAGCAATTCTAGGAGCAAGCAGTAAAAGAAGAGCACTTGGAGCAGGATTAGCATTTACACTCGCAATATTCATCTCCTATTTCCTAATGGGTTTTGGTTTGTACTCAGCAATACAGATATCAGGTATAACGCACTTGTTTTATGCAATTGTTGCTGTCCTAGCGATTCTTGTCGGTTTATTTAATCTTAAAGATTATTTATGGTATGGAAAATGGTTTGTTATGGAAGTTCCTTTGTCATGGCGTCCTAAAATGAAGATGCTTCTTAAAGGAGTGACTTCAATACCTGGAGCATTTTTGATTGGTTTTGTTGTTAGTTTATTCTTGCTGCCCTGCACATCAGGACCCTATATTGTAATTTTAGGATTATTAGCGCACACAACAACAAAAGCAACCGCAATCGGCTGGTTGCTGATTTATAATTTGATCTTTGTAATCCCTATGCTGGTCATAACTGCATTAATCTATTTCGGATTCACAACAACAGAAAAAGCAGAAGAATGGAGACAAACAAAACTAAAAGTACTGCATTTGATTGCAGGAATAATCATATTATTATTAGGTATTGGTATGTTAGTCGCAATGGCGCTTGGAATGATTTAAATGGAAAGATTTAAAAATAAGAAAAGTATATAAAAATTGGGGGTTAAGTGATAAAAATGACAAAAAAACATAAAAAGCTTAAAATGACTAAAAAAGACGTCTGGAGGGTATCTACTATTGTTTTAGGAGTACTATTGCTAATCTCTCTTTTTACAAGCGGATTTAGTTCTTTAAACGCAGTCTCAGAAGATGTTGCCGTAGAAAAAGCAGTCAGTTTCATAAATGCAAACTTATTGCAGCCAGGAACAACAGCGCAGCTTGTTGAAGTAACAAGTGAAGGTGGGCTGTATAACTTACATCTTGATATTGGCGGAAGAACATATAATTCTTTTATCACAAAAGACGCTAAAATACTTTGTCCGAGTGCGATTCCTTTAGAAGCAGCAATGACAGAAGTAACAGGTTCCGCAGTTGAACAAACATCTGTTGATGTAGAAGGAATTAATACATTCTCAGCAACAGGCGATGAACTTTGTACTGAAAATGGAAAACCAGTTGTAAGATTATTCACAACAACATGGTGCCCGCACTGTACTTGGATCAAAGATACATACGACAGCGTTGTTAAAGAGTATGTTGATTCTGGAAAGATTGTTGCGTATCATTGGGAAGTTGACACTGGCGACAATACCCTAACAACAGACGTAGAAACAGACGTTCCTGAATTAGAAATGGGAGTTTACAGAAAATACAACCCTGGCGGATCAATTCCAACATTTGTATTTGGATGTGAATACTCAAGAACCGGAAACGGATACGAAGGATCTGGAACTCTAGCTGACGAAGAAGCTGAGTTTAGAGCTGTTATCGAAGATCTGTTAGCATAAACAAAACCTTTTTATACACTTTTTCTTTTTTTCTTTTTATGTTCACACACAACATAGATCCTGTTTTATTTAATCTATTCGGATTAGAGATAAGATACTATGGAGTTGTCTTTTTAGTAGGATTCATTATTGCTTATTTTTTCCTGAATTTCTTGGCAAAAGAAAGAAAATTAAAGATAAAAAAAGATGATGTGTTAGATCTTCTTGTTTACATTGCGGTTGGTGCTGTGATTGGTGCAAGAATCCTGCATGTTTTAGAAGAGTTCAGTTTTTACATTTCAAATCCTTCCGAAATTATAGCAATTTGGCACGGAGGCCTATCGTTTTACGGAGCAGCAGTCGGAGCAGCTCTAACCGGTTTATTATTTTGTAAGAAAAAGAAGATTAAATTCTATGATATTGCAGACATGCTAGTCATTCCTTTAGCACTTGGGTTAGCTATGGGCAGGATATCAAATTTCATAAATGCAGAGCTATACGGAAAAATAACAGATCTTAACTGGTGCGTAAACTTTCCGAACGCAGAAGGATGCAGACATCCATCACAGATATATGA
Source organism: Nanobdellota archaeon (assembly GCA_042571125.1). Taxonomy (GTDB): domain Archaea; phylum Nanobdellota; class Nanobdellia; order Woesearchaeales; family UBA10107; genus JBHPFU01. The sequence continues at coordinate 265,590 of JBHPFU010000001.1, forward strand.
ATCTTTCAAGAATCTAGCAATCTTTTTTGTCCTATTTTTTAGTAGGAATAAAAAACTCCCAAAAGGGGCTCTGTTCTGGTCTTTCATAACATTATATTCTTTCTTAAGGTTCTTTATGGAGTTCTTCAGAGAGCAAACGGCTCTCTTTTTAGGGCTTAGTGTATCTCAATTCTTAGCAATACTCGCCTTTATCACAGGATTGTTTTTTCTCATTAAAAAGAAGTAAGTATATACTATATTTACCAAACTTATATATATCATTATTTGGAGTTTCAAAATTAAGATGGCTGACGAATACGAAGAATTTGAAGGATATTCAGATAAAAAATCCGAGGACCAGCTAGAAGACGACGAAGTAAGCGCAGGCGAAGAAGGCTTCATGAGAGGATACGAAGAAGCTGACGAAATAGAGAAGAGCGCTGAAGAGGAAGACGAAGAATAGAGGGGTCCAGACTTCTTATACACACCACTCTCTTGTTCTATTAAAAACATAAAATTAATATATAGAGCGAATTTAAGCTAGCTTATGAACAAGTTTGAAGAAGCAATAAGAAAGGGATTAAAAGAGGCTAGAATTGATAATATCGAGCTGGAAGTACCTCCAGATTCTTCTATGGGAGACTATGCCTTTCCCTGTTTTGCATTAAGCAAGAAATTTAAGAAATCACCAAATGAGATCGCTCAGGACCTAGCAAGAAAAATAAAACTAAGTACTTTAATAAAAAGGATAGAGATCAAAGGACCTTATCTTAATTTCTTTATCAATAAAGCAAAGCTAGCTCAAGCCACCCTGGAGAACATTTACAAAAACAAAGAAAAGTATGGTTCTGGTCCTGAAAAAAAGGATAATATTTTGGTTGAGTATAGCGGACCTAATTCAAACAAACCTCTTCACGTAGGTCATATCCGTAATAATGTTCTTGGGATGGCTCTTGGAAATATCCTGAAGTTTAATGGTCATAAAACAGTTCTTGCAAATCTTGTGAATGATCGCGGAGTACATATCTGTAAATCAATGCTTGCGTATCAGAAATGGGGCAAGAACGAAAAACCAAAAGGAAAACCGGATCATTTTGTCGGAAAATATTATCAGATGTTCTCAAAGAAAGCTAATGAAAAATTAGAAAAGGAAAATCAAGAATTATTAAATAAATGGGAAGCTAAAGATCCTGAGACAATTAAGATTTGGAGAAAAATGAATGATTGGGCAATCAAAGGAATGAAAGAGACGTATAAAAGAATGGGAACTAAGTTTGATGTGTGGTATATGGAATCAGACTTCTTCGACAAAGCAGATCTTGTTTTGAATCTTGGAGTTAAAAAAGGTTTATTTGTTAAGGATGAAACAGGAGCGATTGTTGCTGATCTGGAAAAGCATGGTTTGCCAAATAAAACAGTGTTAAGAGCAGACGGAACTTCTATTTATTTAACAAATGATTTGGCTTTAACACCATACAAATACGAGAGCAACGATATAACAAAAGCAACATGGGTTGTAGGATCTGCTCAAAATCTTTATTTCAAACAATTATTCAAGATTTTAGATTTATTGGGTTACAAATGGGCAAAAAATTGTCATCATTTCAGCCACGGAATGGTTTACCTGCCAGAAGGAAAGATGAGCTCTAGAGAAGGAACAGTTGTAAATGCTGATGATCTCATCGATAAAGTTGTTGGAGTATCTAAAAAAGAGATTAAAAGAAGACATAAAGACCTATCTGCTAAAGAGATAGATAAACGAGCAGAAATAATCGGATTGGCTGCTATCAAATTCTACATGCTTCGTATTGATGCTCACAGAGATACGACTTTTGACTGGGACAAAGCATTGGATTTTGAAGGAGAGACAGGAACGTACCTACTTTACACATATGCAAGAGCAGGGTCTGTTTTAAGAAAGAGTAAAAAGAAAGCTTCTGTAAAAGTTAAATTTGATTTATTAGAAAAAGATGTTGAGCAAAAGATAATCGATTTACTTGAACAATTCCCTTCTGTTGTTCAGGAAGCTGCGAATTATAAACCTGCTTTGGTTTCTAGATATCTTGTTGATCTGTCCCAAGCATTTAATGAGTTTTATCATTCATGTCAAATTCTTAAAGAAGAAAAAGATTTGAAAGAAGCAAGATTATTATTAACAGATTCTGTTAAACAAGTTTTATCTAATGGGCTTGGTTTGCTTGGTATTGAGACAATTGAAAAGATGTAGGGTTCTATGAAATTAATTAAAATTCCATTTGGTGGCGGAGGATTAGGAAAAGGAGATGGAGCCAAAGATGCACCAGATAAGATTATAGATTCTATGAAAGAGATGTATCTTAATGAGAATGGTCTAAAACCAGATTTTGATATTGATTCTGTATCTGTTGATAATAATAATATTGGAGACAGTCATAAATCAATCTATGAGAAAGTAAAATCATTAAATTCAAAAGCTATTCTTTTGGGAGGAGATCATTCAATTACTGGCCCAGCTTTCAAGGGGTTCGCTGAGAATAACGAAGGCCCAGGATTAATCGTATTTGACGCACATCCAGATCTAATGGAATCCATAGGACCGGATTCACATGAGGACTGGTTAAGATCGTTGATTACCTCGGGGATCGTTGATAAAAGCAAAGTAATAATCATAGGATTAAGAAACTGGGACGGACAAGAAAAAGAATTCCTAGAATTAAACAAAATCAGATATTTTAACATGAAGCAAGTTTTCAGCAACAAACATGTCTGCGATACTGTGATGGAAACAGTAAGAAAATGGCAATCTTTCTACTTATCTATTGATATTGATGTTATTGATCCTGGATTTGCCCCGGGAACAGGATATCAGGAACCTGGCGGACTAAGCTCGAGAGAAATGATATATTTTATACAGCGGATTAAAATGCTTAAGAATCTCGGAATGATTGACCTTGTAGAGGTTAACCCCTCCCAAGATAATAACGATTTAACGGTTAAACTGGCTGGAAAGCTTGTTTTCGAGCTTTTCTAGCTTTCTAAACCTGTACGAAAGCTTTTTAAATGACTATTATTTCTTTAAAACCATGGGACGGATAAAGACTTCATTGATAAAACGTGTAACAAAGGAACTAGTAGATAAACATAGAGAAGAACTTAAAGGAACATTTGACGAAAACAAAAATCTAGTAGCACAGTTTACAGATGTAACATCAAAGAAACTGCGAAATGTTATCGCAGGATATGTGACTCGATTGATTAAAAGCGAATAATTATCAGTAATAACTAGCGAGGTGGAGAAATGGATGAAAAACCAAAAAATGAAGACAATTCGATGTTTATTGGCGGAAAACCGTTCATGAATTATGTGACTGGCGTAGTGATGCAATTTACGACAAAAGGAGCTAGCGAAGTTCTATTGAAAGCAAGAGGAAAATTTATTAGTAGAGCAGTAGACGTAGCAGAAGTAGCAACTAAAAGATTCCTCGCAGGAGACTCAAGCATAAAAGACATAAAAATAGACAGCGAAGAATTCACAAATAAAGAAGGAAAGCAAGTCAGAGTGTCTACAATTGAAATAACACTATCGAAGAAATAAGTTTATTCCCATGAAAATGTATTCATTTTCAGGGCGCAGAAAATCAATATTTTCTTTCGTTTTTGGTTAAATTTATAAATCGAGTTATTCTATTTTATTTTATGGGCCTATAGTATAGCCTGGATAGTACGACCGGCTTCGGAGAGGAAAGCGAGCGAGCTTTACTCGCAGTTACCGGTAGACGGGGGTTCGAATCCTCCTGGGCCCGTTTTATGAACCACTATCTAATTGAAAATGGATACATCCCCTTAGATAAGTCATGGATTATTAGGATGGGATTACTTGATCTTTTGAATAGCCATAAAAATATTATTGAATTTCTTGAAAAACAAAAAAATTTAAGTGACGATCTAAAAGCACTCTACAGAGCATTAATAGATTGGAATTCTGATGAACCAATCGATGTAGGGGAATCAGGAACTCTTTACAGATTTCTTAAATTTGCATCTTGGAAATTAGGTTTAAAGAAAGAATTTATTTTAAGTGGCACCCTTAAGAATAGAAATATTTGTGATAACCCTGAGATAATAAATTGGCCGCAGGAAAAACTCATCACATTGGATGGTGGAACTTCGCAATGGGCCAGTGCTGCCGCTTTGGCTGGAGATGATGAAGAGATCGACAATCCACCATACAAACTAAAAATTACTTACGAAGCGATCAAACATTGGAAAACTTCAAATTGGGAAATAAGATTTGACAAAACAATATTGGCTCAAGCTTCTGCATATTTGCAATGGTTAAAAACAGGAAAAATGGATTTTAAACCAGAACAAGCAGAAGATTATTGTTTTGCTCGCGCATTTGATTTAATCTCCGCAGAAGAAGGAGAAAAGCTTTGGCCTAGTTTACATGGTCATGAATCAGATAGAATAAAAGAGATGGAAGAACAACTCCAAAAAGAAAAAATAACCTCAAAAGATCACAGAGTAGTACATGCCATTGCAATGCTAAGAAAAAGCAAGGAAAATGTACAAAATCCAGAATGTGTAAATAAGAGTTGGCCACAATTTTGGATGTTTTTACAAGATTCAGTCGAATTAGCCAATAAAGCTAAACACCAATAATTTTATATATGACAACATCGACTTTCTATATTATGGCAGCTGAAAAAGAGAGCATGGGCATTAAAGTCAAAAAAGCAGATGATATGCCTTCTTGGTATGGTGAGGTTTGTATAAAAGCAGAATTAGCAGATTATGCTCCAACAAAAGGATGTATGATAATAAGGCCAAGAGGATATGCGATTTGGCAGAACATCCAAGATATTTTTAACAAAAGGTTAAAAGAGCTAAATGTAGAAAATGCATACTTCCCTTTATTTATTCCAGAATCATTTTTCAAAAAAGAAAAAGAGCACGCAGAAGGATTCAATCCAGAAGTTGCTTGGGTAGAACAAAGAGACCCAAAAGAAGAACGAATTGCAGTCAGACCAACATCAGAAACAATAATGTATGATTCTTATTCAAGATGGATTAGAAGTTATAGGGACCTACCGTTAAGAATAAATCAATGGTGCAATATTGTTAGATGGGAAACAGAAGCAACAAAACTATTCTTAAGATCAAGAGAATTTCTTTGGCAGGAAGGACATTGCGTTTATGAGACAGAAGAGGAATGCGATAAAGAAGCAAGAGATATGCTAGAGGAATACCGAAAACTTGTCGAAGATAATTTAGCCTTGCCATTATTATTAGGAAGAAAAACAGAAAAAGAGAAATTCGCAGGAGCAAAAACAACTTATACTATCGAAGCATTTATGCCAGACGGAAAAGCATTACAATGCGGAACATCGCATAACTTAGGACAAACATTTTCAAACGCATTTAATATTTCATTTACTGATAAAAACGAAAAGAAACAAAAACCATGGCAAAATTCATGGGGCGTTTCAACGAGATTAATCGGCGGGATGGTAATGACTCATTCAGATGATAAAGGTTTGATCATACCGCCTAAAATTGCATCTGTAAAAGCAGTTATTGTTCCCATATTCTTTGAAAAGACAAAAGCAAAAGTTCTTTCAGAAGCAAAAAAGATACAAAAAATGATTGACGATTCTATTTTAGATGATAGAGAAGAATATTCTGCAGGATGGAGATTTTCTGATTGGGAATTAAAAGGAGTTCCCGTCAGGATTGAGTTAGGACCAAAAGATTTAGAGAAAGATCAAGTAATTGTAGCAAGAAGAGATAATGGAGAAAAAATACCAGTTAAAATTTCTAAATTAAAAGAAGAACTTCCAAAAATATTAGATGACATTCAAAATAACTTGTTTAACAAAGCAAAGAAGTTTTTAAAATCAAGCATTATAGAAGTAAAAACAGTACAAGAAATGAAAAAAGCAGCGGACGATGGGAAATTATCTTTGGCTCCTTTCTGTGGAGGGACAGGATGCGAAGAATGGATAAATGAAAAGACCGCAGGAGTGACTCCAAGAGTGATCCCTTTTAATGATAAATTAAAGAAAGGATCAAAATGCATTCATTGTGAAAAAGAAGCAGAATATAATGTTTATTTCTCTAGAGCTTATTGATTGTTTTTAGCAATATCTTCAATTGTAAGATCATATACTTTCATAACAAAATTATACCCTTCAGAATGAGCGCCATATTTATCTTTTAAATATATCACTGCTTGATGTAATTGATCAGGAACCGATTTTGGTTTATCTTTTGATGCATCTTTAACTTCTAAGCCAACATAGGAAACAATCGCCCCTTCTTTTTTCAGACATTCTAACATTCTTGCGTCAAGAGTTTTATCTGATTTTTTCTCGATTGGTTTGGGCGCTCCACCATCTTTGATTTCTACTCCGTGGACAGACATGCCGGGGGGATCTAACTCAACATTTGCTCTTTCTAATGCTTCTTCTATGTTTTCTGTCTGTATGAATAAATAATCCCCTACCATGCGGCAGTGGACTTGGTTCATATTTAAAAACTTTACTATTTAGTGGTTACTTGCTCCGTAAATCTTTCGGTTTCCAAAATTCAATATATTTCCGAAACCTTTATAAATCACCTTTTGTTACTATATAACAGAATTCTGATTAAAATGAAAGAAGAAACAATAAAAACTGGAACAACAACAATAGGTCTTGTATGTGCTGAAGGAGTTGTTTTAGCAGCAGACAGAAGAGCAACTTCTGGGAATATGATTATTGATAAGAATTTTACTAAGATTCATAGTATTACAGACAATATCGCTCTTACAATTGCCGGAACAGTATCAGATGTTCAGCTATTAGTTAAGTTAATCAGAGCAGAATTAAAATTAAAAGATATAAGAACAGACCGAGAAGCAACAGTTAGTGAAGCTTCCAATCTGCTTGCAGGGATGGTTTATGCAAACATAAGAAAATTTTCAGTAATCCCCGGAATCTCTCACTTTATTGTTGGTGGAAAAGACCAATCAGGATTCCACCTATTTGATGTTTACCCAGATGGTTCTTTGAAAGAATCTACAGAATATATTTCGTCTGGATCTGGATCAGTAATGGCGTATGGTGTATTGGAGACAATGTACAAAAAAAACATGCCAATAAATGATGCAGTAAAATTAGCAGTCACATCTTTGAACGCAGCGATACAAAGAGATTCAGCATCAGGTTCTGGCTTTGATGTCATTACAATCACGAAGGACGGAGTAAAAAAAGTTGCAGAAAAAGACCTAACAGTAAAAGTAGAGTTATAAGATTCTTATCGTGCCTTCTTAACGGGGTAGAAAATGAGTGTAATTATAGACGAAATATTAAAACATATACCTAAAGAAAAAGTTAGCGCAGCGGTTTTTGAAGGCGCTAATATAGTTCTGTATACAACAGACAAGGACTTTTTCCTAGATAATAAAGGAGAGATAAAGAAAGTAGTTGATCTGATTAAGAAGAGAGTAGAGCTTAGACCAGATCCAAGCATAACTATGGACTCTGAAAAGGCGAAAAAAGAGATAGAAAAAATAATGCCAAAAGAATCTGGTATCTCACAAATCATTTTTGATCCTCAAAGAAGTAGCGTTGTTATTGAAGCAGAAAAACCAGGATTAGCGATAGGAAGACAAGGTTCATTGCTTAGAGAGATAAGAGAAAAAACACTTTGGGTTCCTTTAATCAGAAGAGCTCCCGCAATAAAATCAAAAATCATAGAAGATATTCGAAATGTTCTTTATGAAAATTCAGAAGAAAGAAGAAAATTCTTAGATACAACTGGCCATAGAGTTTATGATGGATGGACAAGAGGTAAAAAAGAAGAATGGGTAAGAATGAGCTGTTTAGGCGGAGCTCGTGAAGTTGGACGTTCTTGTTTTTTGATTCAAACTCCAGAAAGCAGAGTACTGCTTGACTGCGGGATAAATGTAGCATCAGATGAGCATGCATATCCAATGTTAGAAGCACCAGAATTTAATATTGAGGAACTGGATGCAGTTATTGTTGCTCACGCTCACTTAGACCACAGCGGTTTTGTTCCTTACCTTTTTAAGTTTGGATACAAGGGTCCTGTTTATTGTACTGCTCCTACGCGAGATATTATGTCTTTATTGCAATTAGACTTGATTAAGATTCAAAGAAATGAAGGAAAAGAACCAATCTACAATTCAGATCACGTGAGAGAAATGGTTAAACATACAATCTGTTTAGATTTTGAAGAAGTCTCAGATATAACCCCTGATATTCGTATCACTCTCTATAATGCAGGACACATCCTGGGAAGTGCAATGGTTCATCTCCATATAGGAAATGGTTTGCATAACATGCTTTACACTTCTGACTTAAAGTATGGAAAATCACAACTCCTAGAACCTGCGGCAGTAAAATTCCCAAGATTAGAAACATTAATGGTGGAATCTACATATGGTGGCAAGGAAAATGTGCTTGCGCCTGCAAAAGAAACAGACGAAGGAACGATTGCGATTATAACTGATACTATCAAAAGAGGAGGCAAGGTTTTAATTCCTGTTCTTGGTTCGGGTAGAGGTCAGGACATAATGATATTGGTCGAAAATCTTGTTCGTACTGGAAAGATTCCAAAAGTTCCAGTCTATATCGACGGAATGGTGTGGGATATCACAGCAATCCATACAGCATATCCAGAATTCCTTAATGCGAATATTAGAAAACTTATTTTCCATAAAGATACAAATCCTTTCTTGAATCCAATCTTTAAAAGAGTTGGTTCAGGCAAAGAAAGAAAACAGATTCTAGAAGCTGAAGGACCTTGCATTATTCTTGCTACATCTGGTATGCTTGTTGGAGGACCATCTGTTGAATACCTGAAAAACCTATCAGAAGATAAAAAGCACGCATTAGTATTTTCATGTTACCAGGGAGAAGGTTCTTTAGGTAGAAGAATCCAAAGAGGAGAGAAAGAATTTAATTTTGTAGGTGCGGGCGGAAAGCAAGAAGTTATGAAACTGAACATGGAAGTTCATAAGATTGAGATTACAGACCACTCAGACAGAAACGAATTAATGAATTTTGTATCATCTTGTGAACCTCATCCTAAGAAAGTAATCGTAAATCATGGTGAAAGTTCAAGATCATTGGATTTAGCTAGTTCTATACACAGACAATTTAGAGTAGAAACTTCAGCTCCGAAGGATTTGGAAGCTGTAAGGCTTAAGTAGTTCTTACATAAACCGTTGGATCCCAAAGAAAAGGAGTTGCTTTTTGTGCTTTTTTTGTTAAGTCTTTATGTATTTTTGATCCTTTAACATCTCCAATGTGGCTTGCTGAATAAATTAATCCACCAACAGGAATTAAACCTAACACTCTTTGTACGTCTTCTCCATCAATTGCAGCATTTGAAAGATAAACTTTTGAATATTCTCCTTGGTGTTCGAAAATATCTCCCTGAGTAAAATTCAAATTATCAAGTTTTCCTTTTATTTTTTCTAAACGATCCTCGGCTCTGAAATATGTGTTTCGAGGTATAAAAAAACCAAACATCGGATTATCATACATTAAAAGCATAAGCTCATTAGTTTTAGGATGTCTTTTTGTTTCATTACATCTTAAGAATTTTTCATAATCTCCTGTTTTTAGAAGTTTTGCTCTTTTTTGCGCATATTCTAATTGAGATTTAAAATGATCAATTGCAGTTATTCTCGCTCCGATTTCAAGCATTGCGAATGATTGGTCACCAGATCCACAGATAGCAAGAACATTGTCGTTCGGTTGTACATCTAGACCTGCCATAACTGCGTCTAAATTTTCATTTGTGTATGTGTATTCAACTTCTGGGTGCATTTTTATCTCCTTTTGAAACTATTATCTATCTTTTATAAGGTTTTACAGTCGGGGTAGGTTTTGGGACTCTTGGTGGAACATATGTTACTGTTTTCTTTTTTTCTGTAATCTTTTCATCATTATCAGATTTATCTGCCGCATTAGGTAACCGTTCTTTCAATTTTATGAATGATCTGTACCAAGTTGGATCTATATCAAAATTTCCTTCTTCAGTCGATACAGTAAGCCAAGCATGATAGCTTTCTTTTTTCCCGTCTTTTATTGTCCTCCCAAATACAAGATTAGAGTGAACCCCTGCAACAGTAAGTAAAGGGAGATAAGCACTAGCTATATCATCGCAGTTGCCCCCGCCATTGAAAATTAATTCATCTACGCTCAATATTTCTTCTTGAGGTTCTTCCTCTTTTATTGTGCGAGATATGGCATTATACGCAAGCTCAGCTCTTTTTGTAGGACTAAGCCGTTTATCCCATCGAATGTTGCTTAACTCTATCATCAACTGTTTGAGTGGTTTGTATGGAAGTTTTAATTTCTCCAAAGGCACATCCCATACCTTAAGAATGATTTCTGAATTTAGAACGGTGTTTTGGTTTGTTTCGATTCTAGAAAATACTGCCTCAATACCTTCCGTGGGCATAAATTTGTATCTATCCTCCTGCTCCTGTACAGCAAAACAATATTCTGCGCGAGTAAGGAGTACATCCGTTTTTACTTTTTTAGATTCATGTGCTTGAGGGATTTTGGTAGGTCTGGGCGTTGGTTTGATAAAATCAGCTCTGTCTGCGATCCCTGCAGTTGGAATTAAACTTGCAGCCAACAAACAAATTGTAGTTTTTTTAGGAATATTTTTCATTTTCTTTATGATACTCTGTAAGGTGTAAATCTTACTGGTTTTAATAGCGCTTCTATTAATTCAGATGTAGGAATTCTTGGATTTTCTAAAAATCTTCTTGCTTTATATTCTCTGATCGGTTCAGCTATTTGGTCGCCTATCCTTTCAAACTCGTCACAATCCATAAGAAACATCTCTCCATCATTTCTTTCTCTGTAATTTTTTAAGTATGCATCAGTATGGACCCATCCTGCCCCAACAATTTTTTTGTTAAGTGTACAAATCTTATCTGATGTTTGTCTTGAAGGTATAACTTTCCCTCTAAGATCTTTTCCTGGAACGTATTCCATCCTAATCGCAGGATGTTTTTTTGTTCCCTTAGCAAGCTTTCCTCTGATCCTGTTTGTTAGTGTTGCTAAATTAAAACCATATTCATCTTCGCTAACTTTAACTTCATCCATTTCAATCGGCTGAGGAATATTGATTCCTTGTTCTGCGATCTCTACAGAATTATCAAATGTTCTCTTTATTCTTTCAGGGCTAAGTCTGCCGTAACAGTAGACTTTTACACATGTACCATCGGTCAGTCTATAAACATTTGAGAAGTACCCACTCCCGATTAGTTCTTTCTTAATTCTTTTACGTGGCCATTTGCGCCGCATTTGCCGCTTATGCTTTTTCCAACGTATTGAGTTTCTTTTCATTGTGATTATGGGTTTTTTGCCATTTGCCCCAACTCTTTTCTATAAATATGGAATATAACCACTATTTAAACTTTTCTAATTGTTACCACTACAAAGTTACTATAAATAGAAAGGTTTATATACTAGTTCTTACATCCAATATGCTGAGGGGTGTTCTAGGGTGGTTAAAACAATGAATAAAGCAATTATATTGCTATTTGTGGCCGTTTTCGGCTTAGGATTCATTTCTGCTAGCTTGACTGATACAATAGCCAAGTTCCCTTTGTCATGGGATTCAATAGCAAGAGGAATCGCACCTGAACACAACTCACCTGGAGATCACATAGAGAACAACCAAATACATGTTTACAAAGATAGAATTGTTCTAGATATCCAGAACGCTGTTTGGTCTGAATTTGCAGACACAAACTCAATGGACCCTTTGCTTGATATAGGAGCAAATGGAATTGAGATTAGACCAAAAACAGCAAATCAAATTTCTGTAGGAGATGTTATTTCATACGAATCAGAAGAGATCGGAGGAATAGTAATCCACAGAGTTATTGAGGTTTCTGAAGATGAAGAGGGATGGTTTGCAGTTGTTAGAGGAGACAATAATCCTGTGAATGATCCTGGAAAAGTAAGATTTGAACAAGTACAAGGAATACTTGTTGGAGTGATTTATTAAAATGAATACACAACTAGATGAAATTTCAAAACTTTGGGAACAAGCAATCGGTGCAGGTATTGATAAAAGAGAACCTCCAAAACAAGATTTTAATATGGGCATCTTTGATCCTAATTTAATGTACTTTTCACGTACTTTGCCAGACGGCAGCACTAAATCAGCATTTATAACAGTACACAGAGATACTTATAAAAAGATTTAAATACCCTCAATTGAATTCTTTTTTATGGAAAATTGGAGAAAAGCTGGAAAGATAGCTAAAGAAGCATTAGAATACGGAAAAACTTTAGTTAAAACAGACGCTTTGCTTATTGAAGTTGCAAATAAAATAGAAGATAAGATAGTTGAACTTGGAGGACAAATTGCATTTCCAGTTAATATTTCTTTGAATCATGTTGCAGCACATTATACTCCAGCACCAAATGAAGAAACAAAGTTTAAAGACGAGATTGTTAAGTTAGATGTAGGCGTACATGTTGAAGGTGCAATAGGAGATACAGCATTAACAATTGATTTAAGCGGAAAAAACCAAGAATTAGTCCAAGCTTCAGAAGATGCTCTAAACCAAGCAATAAAAATCATAAAACCAGGAATAACTTTAGGAAAAATAGGAAAAGCAATTGAAGATGCGATAACAAAACGAGGTTTTGTTCCAATCAGAAATCTTTCAGGGCATAGCATGGATATTTACAACTTGCATGCAGGACTTACAATACCTAATTATGATACAGAAGATGATACTAAACTAGAAGAAGGAATGATCATAGCAATAGAACCTTTCGCAACAACCGGTTCTGGGATGATTGAAGAAGGAAGTAATGCAGAAATATTCATGTTAGAACAAGTTAGGCCATTAAGAAATATGACAGCAAGAAAGATACTGAAAGAAATTGAATCATTTAACGGACTGCCGTTTTGTTCAAGAGTTCTTGTAAAGAAATTTAATCTAATGCAGGTAAGAATAGCATTAAAAGAAATGAGCAATATAGATATGCTTAAACTTTATCCGCCCTTACCTGAAGTAAATAAAGGTCTAGTCTCACAAGCAGAGCATACCATCCTTATTACAAAGGACGGCTGTGAAGTTCTAACTTAGCTTTTTTTGATCTTGTCTTGTATTTCTTTCAATGCTGCTTGGATTTCTGCTTGCTTAACACCTTCGTTTGGTGTGCTTGCTGTTGTTTTCCCTTTCTTTTCCATACTTTTTAGCATTGTTTCCACAAAGTCTTCTGCTGACATCACTTTTTCACCTCCTACATGAACCTCAACCAAGGTTCTTCACTTTCTGAACCTAATTTATCAATAGGAACTTTTTCCTCTTTTCCAGTTGCCATATCCCTCACAACAACTTTCCCGAACTTAACTTCGTCAGGACCTACTATTATGATTTTTTTAGCTTTGATAGAATCCGCATAGCTAAACTGTTTGCCAAGCTTACGGTCTACCAGATCAACTTCAACTTTGAAATTCTTTCTTAGCTGTAAGGCAATCTCTTCTGCCTTTTCATTCATATCTTTGTTTACAGGAGCGATATAGTAATCCGGGCCAAGATCGATCTTTGGTTTTACTCCTTTTTGTTCTAATAGAATTCTTAATGTTTCATAGCCCATTCCAAATCCAGTTGCCGGGGTTGGCTCGCCTTTGAACTGTTCTACCATCTTGTCATAGCGGCCACCACCAGCAATGGCGCGGAGTTTTTCTTCTTTATCAAAAATCTCAAATACAGTTCCTGTGTAGTATGCAAGGCCACGGGCAACCGAAAGATCAACTTTAATAAAATCTAGGTTTTGTTTTAGATTATCAATCACTTCTTTTAGTTCTTGGTAACCTTCTTTTGCTAAATCCGAAGTTGGTTTTATTTTTTGGAGAATATCTAAAGGTTTTCCTTTCAATTTAATTATATTTTTTACTTTTTCAATGTCAGAATCTACTAATCCTAGTTTTCTTAGTTCTGATTCGAGCTCATCTTCTGTTATTTTCTCGGATTTATCGATTATTCTGATTACATTATCAAGAATTTTACTGTTTACTACTTCTAATAATAATCCTTGTAATAATTTTCTGTTGTTTACCTTAACAACAATATCATTTTCTGTTAATTTTAGATTTTTTAATGACTCTAATGCAAGATTTATTACTTCCGCATCCGCTTTTGGAGATTGTGAACCGAACAGCTCACAACCATACTGATAGAATTCCCTTAATCTTCCTTTTTGCGGAGCTTCATAACGCCACATTCTGGTAATGTAAAACCATTTGACCGGTTTAACTAGTTCCCTTTGCTTCGTTACAAACATTCTTGTCGCTGGAATTGTAATATCAAATCTTAATCCTAGTTGTTCATTGCCTTTTTGTTCTAACTTAAAGATTTGATCTGCTACTTCTTCGCCACCTTTTGCTGTTAATAGTTCAAGGGTTTCAAAGCTTGGAGTCTCTACTTCTTTAAAATTAAAGCGAATCGCTGTTTTCTTTAGTTTTCTGAAAATACTTTCTTTTAGAAGTTTCTCTTCTGGGTAGAAATCAACTGCTCCCTTGACTTTTTGGTATTGATTCGTTTCTTGTTTTATTACTGCTCGTATCTCGTTTTCTACGTTTTGCTCTAGTTGTTTAACCATTACAGGAGGTGCTCCCTGCTCTTTGGCTAAGATCAGTCGTCTTACTGCGTCCCTTACTGCTTCTGATTTGCTTGGGTATATATCTCGGCCTACTAAAGTATCGAGTTCCCTGATTAAACCGCTTGTCAGGCGTATTTGAATTGTTTCCATTACCATGGTGATTCACTAACGTTACAGACGTAATGTTTATAGAAGTATTTAAATCTTTCGAATCGCGCAGATTAAGCTAATTTTTAAGAATTTAAGGGCTAGAAGGGCTGAAACCGCAAAATTTAAGCAATAGTTCTCAAATAAACTTCTGTTATCAGGAACAAAACATAGAGAAGAATCAAAGAGGTTCCAACCCTCCAACCCAACCTTTTTGTTATGCTTGTGTAGGTAGCAAAGATAAAAGCAACGGTTATCATAAACAATGCGCTTACAAGGAATGTTAGGTAATGAGCAGATATTGGGAATATCAATGCTGTGACTCCTAAAACAAGGGTAGAGTTAACAACAACAGATCCAATCAGATCACCAAGAGCTAAAGAAGACTGACCCATCCTAACCGCTTTTGTTGTGAACACTAATTCTGGCAGTGTAGTGGATAGCGCAATAAGCAATAAACCAATTAGAACAGGAGGGACCCCTAATGTAAAAGAGATGTCCCCTGCATACCCCACAACAAAGCTAGCGGAATAGAACAAAATAACCAGAGCAATAATAAATAACGCAACACTTCTAACAACTTCCCATCTTTTAATTTTGTTTTCTAATTCTTGTTTAAATACGTGGCCTTCTCTGATTAAATGCTTTGCATACCAAAAGAAGAGTAAAATAAGAATGGCGCCGTCAATCCTTGATAATTCATTTCCTAAAAAAGTTAAAACCATTGCAACAGAAGCAATTCCAAACATGTATAAAGAATCTTTTTTTGTTTTTGATGATTCTATTTTTATCCCTCTTGAAAGGATTATAGCAACTCCAATAACCAATGTTAGATCAATAATATTCGCACCAATTACAGTACCTAATGCAAGTGCAGGCGTTTTGGCTATTGCTGATGTAATCCCGACAAATAATTCAGGAATTGACGTTGCAAAAGCCATAATTATAAATCCAATAACAAATCCTGACAATTTTAAGAATGTAGCAATTTTAGTTAAGGAACGAACAAGAACAGTTCCTGCACCAATCATAACTAGAACAGATACAATTAATAATAGTATGTCTATCCAAAGCATCTTATCTGTGCTTATACCTTCCTCTTTTTTCTACTTTTTCTAATCTTTCTAATACTTCCTTAGATTCCGGATAAAATTCTGAATATCCTTTTATAACATTATCAAAAGCATTCTCAAAAACAGTAAAATGTTTTGATTCTAATGCCTGCTTTAGTAAATGCAAGTCAACTGCTTTATCTTCATCTTTTTCTGAGAAAAAACTTAATCCAAAATCTATGAAATTTATTTGATTATTAGCTAATATCATATTTGATGTTGTTAAGTCACCATGGATTATTCCTTTATCGTGTAAAAGAGCTATTTGTTTTCCAATCTTTTCGCTGAATTCCTGGTGATTATCTTCAAAAACATCCCTTATTTTTGGTCCTTCTAGGAAATCCATTTCTATCTTCATATCTTTATCGCAGAATTCTAGTAGTTTTGGGCCTGGGAAACCTAATGAATCTACTTTATCCATTACTTTTGCCTCTCTTCTTGTTCTGAACTTTCTTAGTTTTTCATCAAGAATAGGATGTCTGTAGCCCTTGCTAAACCTGTCTTTTACTATTTTTTCTCCATCTTGGAATATTTTAGCTTCTGCGCCTTGAGATATCTGTTCCATAAGATTTAGAACGCTTTATTGCTTTAAAAAGGTTTTGATTGTTTAGAAAAAATCATTAAAAAAATAAAAACTGATCTTGGTACTCATCTTTTGTTCGATTCGCATTATGCCGCTTTTTCTTCTTCTTCGACTGGTGCTGCTTCAGAAGATTCTAAAGCAACATTAACTGCTTTTGGCCCTCTGTCGCCTTCTTCAACATCGAATGTAACTGCATCGTTTTCGTTAAGATTTGTTCCTTCAACTAATCCTGTTTGATGTACAAAGTATTCTTTTCCATCTTCTCCAGCAATGAATCCAAATCCTTTTCCAGTATTGAAAAATTTAACTGTTCCTTTCATATTTTCACCTCCGCATTAATTTTTAATTGACATTTGTCACAGTAATATCTTTTTGATTGTCCGTTCATAACAACAAATCGGTCTTTACATAATCTGCAATATTTAATTATTTTATATTCAACCATTTAATTATTCCTTAGAAATCACTTTTTCAGCTTCTTCCTTTTTTTTAGGTTCCTCTTTTACTTCTTCCTTAGGTACTTCCTTTATTTCTTCTTTTGGTGCTTCTGCAACAACAATCGGTTCCTTTAAAAGCCCTTCGGGTTTTTTGGGCCCAGAAACTTTAGGAGTTTCTTGGGTTTCCTTAGTAATGAACTCTTTTTTCTTCTTTAGTTCAAGAACTCTGATCTCGCAAGTCTTCAAAGGATATATCTTGCTTAGCTTACTTCTAACTTCTCTTTGCAATCTGTTAGTTATAACTTCTCTGAACAGGTCAGCATATTTTGTTTTGCTCACTCTTTCTTTTATTGCTGCAATTGCCGCTTTTCTTAGTGATGTTTGATGTGCGCCCCCTGTTTTTTTAAGTGTTAGTAGGAATGGTTTTATTATAACTGATTTGCCGTCTTCTGTTTCACAAACAAAAGACATGTCAAGACGATCTTTTCCTTTTCTTACGAATCTTTTAATAGAAGCAGGATTTAATTTATATTTTCTGATCTCAGTAATTGCATTTTCATCTCTGACATTTGTTACCTCAAAAGCAATTGTGATATTCTGTCTTTTCATCTCGCCTGTTAAGTGCATCATGCTCACAGAAACAGGTCTTCCCATAAGACTCTGTGGTTCTTCTGCCAGCGTCTCTCCTATCTGTCTGCTGTTGAAATGAGGACTAGCTAGAATCTTAAACCATCTCTTCTTCTTGATTTTGGATTTTATAGCCATTATAAAATAAGAGAAAAAGGTCCTTTATAAAGGTTTCCTATACGTCCAGTTCCTTTACCTTATTGGCATTCTGCTGTATAAACTCTCTTCTTGGCTCTACCTGGTCGCCCATTAGAATTGTGAATACCTTGTCAGCCTCAACAGCATCTTCAACTTTTACTTGTTTTAAGGTCCTTTTATCAGGATCCATTGTTGTTTCCCATAACTGCTTAGGATTCATCTCACCAAGACCTTTGTATCTTTGCAGAGAGACGCCTTCGTTTCCGATCTCATTCACTTTGGCATTTTTTTCTTCTTCTGTGTATACATACCATTCCTCTTTTCCTTTTTTGATCTTGTATAAAGGCGGTTGAGCAATGTAAACATATCCTTGTTCAACTAATTTTTTCATATGTCTGTAGAAGAATGTTAATAATAATGTAGTGATGTGATTTCCATCGACATCTGCATCCGTCATGATAACAATTTTATGATATCTTAGTTTGTCAATATTAAATTCATCACCAATACTGCAGCCAAGAGCGGTGATTATAGTTAGAATTTCATTGCTTGAAAGAATTTTATTCATTCTTGCTTTTTCTACGTTCAGAATTTTACCTCTTAATGGCAAAATAGCTTGAAAAGCTCTGTTTCTTCCTTGCTTTGCAGATCCGCCAGCAGAGTCTCCTTCTACTAAATAGACTTCAGATTTTGTAGGATCCCGTTCAGAACAATCTGCCAATTTTCCAGGAAGACTTAATGAATCTAATGCTCCTTTTCTTCTTGTTAATTCTTTTGCTTTTCTTGCAGCCTCTCTTGCCTGAGCAGCATTTATTGATTTTTCAATAATCGCTCTTCCTGCAGAAGGATTTTCTTCTAAGAAAGCAGTAAGTCCTTGGTTAACTAAATTATCAACAATACCTTTTATCTCTGAGTTTCCTAATTTTGTTTTTGTCTGTCCTTCGAACTGAGGTTCTTGAAGCTTAACAGAGATAACTGCAGTTATTCCCTCTCTTGAATCATCGCTTGTTAACTTAATTCCTTTTGCAAGGTTCCTTTTTTCTGCATAATTGTTTAAACATCTTGTCAATGCGGTTTTGAATCCGCTTAAGTGCGTCCCACCTTCAATTGTGTTGATGTTATTTGCAAAACTGAATATGTTTTCATTGTATCCATCATTGTACTGCATTGCGATTTCAAGAACAGTCCCATTCTTTTCTTTTTGGAAATAAATAACAGTATCTAGCGGTTCTTTATTTTTATTTAAGAATTCAACAAACTCTTTTATCCCTCCCTCATATTTGAAATCATGCTCTTTTTCAGATATTTCATCTTTGATGGTTATTCTTAATCCTTTGTTTAGAAAAGCAAGTTCTCTTAATCTTTGTGATAGTGTATCAAAATGGAATTCATTTTCTTCCATGATTGTAAAGTCTGGTTTGAATGTGACTTTTGTTCCTGTTTCATTTGAGTCTCCTATTGTTTTTACTTCGTTTGCAGGTTTTCCTTGGTTATATGTTTGTGTCCAAATCTTTCCATCTCTTTTTACTTCTACTGTTAGTTCTTGAGATAATGCATTTGTTACAGAAATACCTACTCCGTGCAGACCTCCTGCAACTTTGTAAGCATCTTTTTCGAACTTACCGCCTGCATGTAGCTTAGTCATTACAATTTGTAATGCTGAAACCTTGAATTTAGGGTGTTCATCTACAGGGATACCGCGACCATTATCTATTACTGTAACTGTTCCATCTTTATTGATTACTACATTAACTTCAGTACAATATCCTGCTAATGCTTCGTCTACAGAATTATCTACAACTTCATATACCATATGATGAAGACCATCTAGCCCTGTTGTACCTATGTACATGCCTGGTCTTTTTCTGACGGCTTCTAAGCCTCCTAGAACCTGAATTTGTCCTGCTTTGTAATCTTTATCAGCCATTATTTTCCCCACTAAAATTAGCTCTTATTTTCCCCTCAACATAGGCAGAAAACCGCCTCTTTTACAACTAAAAATAAGGTGCTTTTCTTTATAAATCTATCGATTTTAAAAGGGGGATAGAGCGCTTGTACTTACTGAATTTTAGTGTTTCAGAGACAGGAATTTAGCCACTTCTGAGTGTAATTTACTATATGAAAGTAGTTACAAATAGAAATGTTTAAATAGTAGGATAACATCCTACTTTATGGGATGGTTATGAAACAAAAAAAGATAGAATTTGTATGCACAGCGAATTGCGGTAGAAGTGTTCCTTCTGAAATATTTGCGAATCAATACTTGGCAAAACTAGGAAAATTAGGTGAATACCTTGCAATATCTTCTGGAAGTGCTGTAGATGCGATTCAAAAAAAAGATTATTCTATTGGATTAAAACAAAGTCTTATCAAACTAGGAGTAGAGGGGAACTTATACGGCGAGCAGAGAGCTACTGCTGCGTTGATTGTTCAAAAAGAAAACCTAGAACAAGATTACAATAAACACCTGCATGTAAGAGCGGCTGTCGACACTTTGTTTGAACAGGCATTATCTGTATTTGAAGCGAATGAAGTAAATAATAGGTATAAAGCTCTTAAAGAATTAGGATTAGAAGATAAGATCAAAGAAAAAGGAGAACAAACAGTCCCAAGAGAGGATGTTGTTGCAATTCTGCCTATGGCAAAAAAGAATCTTGAACTAGTTAGAGGAATCTATCAAGCAAGCGAATACGAATTACCATCAGAATTTGATGTCTTGAAATCTTATGTTACTGGAAATCCTGCTGATGAAGTCGCAGATGGATTTGGCAAAGGTCAAAAACATTACAATTCAATGATCAGAGAACTTCAAGAAATAGTTCCACCAGCAGTGGATAAAGTTTTAGTTAATACAAAATGATACAAAAAAAGCCAGAATTTAAAGTTTATCTGAAAGGAGAATGTTTCGGATTATACGGAAGAGGAGATGTAGTTTTAGCTGTTCGTGATGAAACTCCGAAAGTTGTTAAAGATAGTTATTACACTATAAAAAAAGTTGTTGAAACTGAAAAAGGAGCATGCGCAAGAAATCTTGCTGTGATCTTACAAGAAGTTGAAGGGGCGTATTCTAGAAGAACCTTCAGGGCAGATAAGACTTGCTTAGAAATGAAGGAAAAAAGAAAATGAAACAAAAAATAAGCATAACAATTGATGAAGAAATTGTTCAGCAAATAGAACAATTGTTAGAAGGAACTAGATTCAGAAATAAATCTCACATAATTGAGCATGCTGTTGATAAGTTTTTGAGGAAAGAATGACACCAGAAAAACCCGAAACAAATCTAGAAAAAGCAAGGGAATTAATTAAGAGATACGTTGAGATATCTTCAATTGCAGGAGAGTCTGAGCAATTACAAGATCCAGAAGAAGAATTAAAGTATAGTAAACAAGCATACGATCTTTTAGATGATGCAATAGAACTTTGCCCTGAATGCGGAGATATTTGGTATGAATATCGTAAAGATATTGGACTAAGGATACAGCAAATTGAAGAAACAAAAACAAATCAGTCATTCAAACCTGGATTTGACAGAGAAAAATATAATTCTCATGTTTTTGCTGCAAGAGTCGCACTTAATCAAGAGAATTTATACAAAGCACTTCATAATTATTCAATCGCGAGAGATTTACTTAACAAACAACCAGAAGATAGTCTTTCTTCAGAGCAGGAAATAGAATTGGAAACACTTTCAGGAATATGTAAAGGACTTCAAAGTAAAATTGACATCTCTGTTTCAGAAATGTTTGAGGAGAGAGACGGCAAGTGTTACTTGTCTGAAAAATATAAATAAAATGAAAAAACCAACAACAACCGGAACTTGTCTTACAGCGCTAGGAATGTTAGTAGCACCTAATCTAGCTAATGCTCAAGAACATAAACTTTTCCCGACTGCAATAGAAATTTCTGATAAAGAATATGCGATTTATGAAACTTCACAAGAAGATGGAGAAAGACAACTGCTTGAATTATCAAAAAGACATGATAGAGAAGATGCATGGATATTCAAAGATGGTGTAAATCCGATATGGATAGATGTTGGAGGAAAAAATAAAACTAAAGAGGCAAAAACAGAAGAAGGGTATAGAATGCAGGCATCTGTTCAAACAGTACTTGAAGATATGCTTTTCCAAAAAAAAGAAGATGTAATAACACTTTATCACACTCACCCATTAATCACAAAAAAGTTTCTTGAAAGATCGCTGCCCTTTGAAGCTCCAACTATTGATGATTTTATTTTGCTTTTTAAAGATACAAAAGTAATGAGAAAACTTCTTCCTTCCTCACAATTTCCCAGTTTCAGAGATTATGCCTCTTGCGCATCAAAAAAAGTAGATATGCGTAGATTACCGAACGTTAGATTAAAACCAAGCAGAATAGTCGGTCCTTTGTTAACAGTATCGTATGATGTTGATAATCCTATTGATGGGCTTGAAGAAGCATTAGATGCTATGAATGAAAAATATTCCGAAGTATATTCAAAAAAGCACGGATTAAAAGAAATGGCAGAAATGTATGTTAGAGATGCAAAAAAATTAGGAATAAAGTTAGAGATAATATCTTTTAATTATTCAGAGGATAATATCGCAACGAAAGAATACAAAGACGGCAGGAAAGTATTTATGCAGTCTCTAGATGGCAATCCCAAAATAATTTTGTATGATGAGAATAATAAAAGAATAGAAGAATTAGAATGGGGAGGATCCGAATTACTTCAAAACTCAGATTAAAATGAAAAAACCAAATACAGCATTAACTTGCGGAGTCAGTCTTGCAGCACTTTTGGCTAGCGGAGGCTGCTCTTCAGTAGAAGTAAGAGATATTAGCTATCAGCCAGACCGGATTGATGTATATCGCGGTCAGGAAGAAAGAGTTTATCATCTAACACAAGAAGAAGGAGAAAAGCAGCTAGTAGAACTTGCTAAACAAGGAAAGCAAGAAGACGCATGGATATTCAAGCATGGAGAAAACCTTTGGATTGATGTGGGAAAGAGAACATACCCTGGAAGAAAAGATAAAGTATCTGTTGATCCAAACAGAGCCCTAAAATTCTTAACAGAAGGAGATGAAATAACATTTTATCATTTCCATCCTTGGCGCAGGTTTGAGACAATCCTTTTTGAAGAAAGGAGAAAAAATATGTTTATTAATCTCCCCCCTGAAGACGATTATGCTGCTCATATTTACCTAAAGACAGAATTTCCTAAAATGGGGGTCTCTGTTAACCCAAGCAGAGTCGCAGGAGCACTTTTTACAGTCTCTTACGATTTAGATAAACTAAAGAATGAAAGAGAGCTAGAAAGAGAACTAAAATCTCTGGCAGACAGGACTATTCTGAACAGTTGGGGAGATGATCTTAACAAGAAAGTTGAAGATTATATCGATAAAGTAAAAGAATTAGGGATAGACCTAAAAATAATTAATTATAATCATCCAGCGTTAATAAAATAAAATTATTTCTGATTTTCTAATTTCTTAAGAACAGAATCCATCACAACGAAGATGTTCTGCCCAGTGACTTCTGATGTGTTAACTTTTCCGTTATCAGTAAGTTTCCCATGCACTTCAAACTGGCTGTTACCAACTTTCTTCATGGTCAAACCTAACTTTTCAAACTTTTCGGATCTGTCAGAAAACTTTCTTGCATAAGATCCTACAATCTTTTTAACAACAACAACTTGAGCTCTATCTAGCTCTTTAAATCCAGTTAACTCTATTCCTCCGCCAAGAACAAGTGTGTCATCCATACAAATTCACCCCATCCCTATTTTTATATTAGTATGTACGCAAAGTTTAATAACTTTTCTCTTAATATATCAAAATCATGAAGATATATATTGAAACAATGGGTTGTTCAGCAAATCTGAGCAATGCTGAGATAATGGCAGGGTTATTAGAAGATGCGGGGTACGAAATAGTAGATTCTGAAGTCGGAGCAGACTTAATAATATTTAATACATGTATAGTCAAAGGACCTACTGAAAAAAGTTGTATAAAAAGAATAAATGAAATAAAAAAACCTTTGATTGTGACTGGTTGCTTTGCAAATATTCCAGAGTTAACAAAAGAATTGAAACATCCTGTTCTAAGTACATATAATATTACTCAAATTGTTGAGACTGTTAAGGACTTAACAAGTAGAACAGAAAGAAAATACGAAGAAAAACTTAACATATCAAAGAAAAGAAAAAATAATTTAATAAATATTGTTCAAATATGTGAAGGATGCCAGGGAAACTGTACTTATTGTATCACTAAACTAGCAAAAGGAGATTTATTTGTTTACCCAGAAGATAAAATCTTAAAAGAAGTTGAAACTTCAATAAAGCAAGGTTGCAAAGAAATATGGTTAACAGCACAGGATACAGGATGTTATCCTAACTTACCTAGCTTACTAAATAAAATATGTTCTTTAGAGGGAGATTTTAGGGTTAGATTAGGAATGATAAATCCTAATCATGTTCTAAAATTCTTTCCAGAATTAATTCAGTCCTTAAAAAACAAAAAAATGTTCAAATTCTTGCACATTCCTGTACAGGCAGGAAATGACAGAATATTAAAATTAATGAATAGATTTTATACGGTTGAAGACTTTAAAAAAATAGTAAAAGAATTAAGAAAGGAAATTCCAGATCTAACAATCTCAACAGATGTTATCTGCGGGTTCCCAACAGAAACTGATGAAGAATTTAACCATTCTTTAGAACTGATAAAAGAAACAGAACCAAACGTAATAAACATATCACGATTCTGGCCGAGAGGGAAAACAAAGGCAGCAGAAATGGAGCAATTAAACGGAAGAATAACAAAAGAAAGATCACAAAAACTAACAAAATTATTCAATGATATTAAATTGAAACAAAAACAAGCTTTGATTGGTAAGGAATTCTCAATATTAATAGACGAAAAAGGAAAGGATAATACAATGGTAGGAAAAACAGATAATTATTTAGCTGTTGTTGTAAAAAATGCTAAATTAGGAGAAAGGCTGAAAGTTAAAATAATCGATGCCAGAAAAGATTGTTTGTTTGCTGATTGAAATGATTAAATCTAATCTTGTCTCGGGTTTTGTAAATCTGCCCAGAATACCACATCTCTTGAAAAGTCTAGACTATAATCGCTGATTTTAAACCCTTCATCTTTTAATGCACCGACCAAAGTAATTTCTGGTCTTCTCACAGTTTTATCGATTTCTCTGATTTCCTTTCCTGCTCTATCTCCAAGCAATTCCCATATCAAAGAAAGAAAAGAAGGATCTTTTGCATATTTATTTATTTTAGCTAAGTAAGATTCAGTTTCTTTAGAAGGATTGGCTTGTTGATTACATAGACCACATCCCCCCGTATGACTTCCCTTGATGCTAGTTGAATGGTCTGGCTGATCAGAATAAGTTGACTCAACATTTACTCTAAAAACATCTTTTGGTTGACCGTCCTTGTGATAAGACAGATGAAATTCGTAGGAAAGGTCCTGGTTAGTTCTAACTATTATCCCCTTAGGCAATACTCTTTCTAATTCTCTTGAAACAACTTCTATGTGACTCATGTTTAAATTAAATTAGACCCCTCTTTATATATTTTTCTACTTGATAGTAATGATATGCATATATATAAACTAATCCAACATAATCTTATAAAAACAGAGGATAGTGATTGATATGCCAACACATCAACAAAAAATAAAGAGAATTATAAAACAGTTAAAAGAACGCAAAAGTACTAAACCAGTATCTTTAAAGAAAAAAACTGTTTCTCATGAAGTTCCCAAGCTAAAGGATAAGAGACACTTAGATGAGAAGATCGACATCAGCGATTTAAATGATATTATTAGTATTGACCCAAAAAAGAAGATTTGCATTGCAGAGCCAGGAGTCACTTTTGTTGATTTGGTAAATGCTACTTTTAAGTATGGTCTTGTTCCTATTACTGTTCCAGAATTAAAGACAATTACAATCGGGGGAGCAGTTGCAGGCTGCTCAATAGAATCAATGTCATTCAAACATGGAGGATTCCACGATACCTGCCTTGAATATGAAGTTATTACTGCAAAAGGAGATGTGCTTATTTGTACTCCTAACAATAAAAACAGTCTGTTGTTCCAGATGATTCATGGTACATTCGGAACCCTGGGGATAATCTCAAAACTGAAGTTTAAGTTAATACGTGCTAAACCATTTGTGAAAGTAGTCTATGAAAAATACAACAATCTTGAAGATTACAAGTCAGCAATATGGAAGCATTTCAAGAATAAAGATGTTGATTTCATGGACGGGATAATTCATTCTCCAACAGAATGGGTACTCAGTGTGGCAAAGTTTGTTGATAATGCGCCGTACACCCACAGTTATGATTGGATGAGAATTTATCACAAGAGCACAAGAGAACGAAAAGAGGATTACCTCGAAACTCCTGATTATTTTTTTAGGTATAATAAAGGCATAACCAAGGTTTCTCCTAAATCTTTTTTAGGCAGGCTCCTCTTTGGAAAATTCATAAATTCTACTGTAGTCCTGAGAACAGCTGAAAAGTTTCGCAAGTTTATTCCTTCCAGCAGAATCCCTGTTACTGTTGATCTCTTTGTGCCATTCTCAAAAGTCAACAAGTTTTTTAAGTGGTATGAAAAAGAGATTAACTTTTTTCCATTATGGTGCGTGCCATACAGGTGCCCGCATAAATATGAATGGATGTCTAAGAATTTCACGGATAAAACAAAAGATGAACTTTTCTTGGACTTGGCGATTTATGGAATGAAAAAGAAGAGCGGCAAGAATTATTATAAGATTATAGAAAAGGCATTGCTGAAACTTGGATGTATCAAGACGCTTATCTCGAGTAATTATTACTCTGAATCAGATTTCTGGAAAACATGGAATAAGGAGAATTATTTTAAGGTCAAGAATAAAACTGATCCAAATAATATTTTTCGTGATCTTTACACAAAAACCTGTAAAACAACAAGAGGTTTAGGCAGGTAAATTATCTAGTTCGCTCATAAATATGTTGTAAACCAGTTCCTGGTTTGTCTTGTTCCATCTGTTTACTTTGGTTTCCTACCCGATAAGCTAATTCTCTTGTACCTTTTCCTTGGAATGCTATATGAATTAACTGCTTCGCAATCCAAAGTTTTCTTTCATCCCCTTCTTTAGGTAAACCCTGTGAAGACATATCCAAATAAAAAGAGGCTACTGCATCAGCGGCAATTTTATAATGGGGTATTATTCTATTGAACATATTCATATCTCCTATTTTCAGAACAAGCGCCCAATCAAGATATCCTTTTTCATCAAACCTAGGTTCAGAAACCTCAACAACCCCAGACCCCCTTTTGTATGCAACAGGATGCCTATTTAATCCTACGCCACCAAACGGGTCATTATCAACAACTCTCGCATCCTTTTCTCCAATAACATAAATAGAATCAGTTACTTCTTCTAACGCTCTCTTTTTTCTGCTATCTGAAAGATGCTGCGTAAATACATTAAATACAGGAGAAACTCTTTTTCTTAATCTGCTTTTATCTACTTTCAAAGCAGTTCTTTCAAGATAATCCATTTCTGCTATTGCGGCAGCAGCACCTACTGATGGCATTTCATTCCCCCATAAATTAAGAAGAGTATCCAACTTATAAATATTTCTATAAGATATTTATGGCTGGATGGTGACGATAAGTCAACTTAAAAATTGAATCTAATGTTGTTAGGTTCCCTACGAAGCAGGTAGAACGAAAAAGAAAGATTAATAACTTTGTTAGTTTTTACTAATATCCGCAACCTTCAATTTATACGTAAACTCAAGGTTATAAAATCTGTCCACATCTTCTG
Source organism: Nanobdellota archaeon (assembly GCA_042571125.1). Classification (GTDB taxonomy): domain Archaea; phylum Nanobdellota; class Nanobdellia; order Woesearchaeales; family UBA10107; genus JBHPFU01. The sequence goes on from JBHPFU010000001.1 coordinate 293,066, forward strand.
GGCAAATAAATGTTAAAGAATATCCTGGCTTATCGATCCTTCCTGTTCTTCCTATCCTATGTATATAGAATTCTTCTTTTGTAGGCACATCATAGTTTACTACTATGTCAACCTTTTCAATGTGAAGACCACGAGATGCAACATCTGTTGCAACTAGAATCTTGATCTTTCCATCCTTGAACAAATTAAGATGATTAAGTCTTTCAGTCTGTTCAAGATCGCTGTTTAATGATTTGGCATTGAAACCATTATCCTGCAAAAATTCAGATATGTTGTATGATTTTAGTTTTGTGTTGCAGAATACCATTGCGCGTTTGAATTTTCTTTTTGAGAATAGATTTAGCAATATTTCATTTTTCTCTAATTTTTCACAATATAACTTTTCCTGTACAATATTTTTAGGAATTAATTCACCAATACTCAATAATTCATAATCAACCATCTCATTCTCTATGAAACTTTTAACTTTGTCAGTCATTGTTGCCGATGAGAATACAATCTGTGCATTTTTACTTACTCTTTGTTTCATGTATACGCAATCATCATAGAATCCGTTGTCAAACATCTGGTCAGATTCGTCATAAACTAGGTATTGGACTTCACCAACTTTGATTTTTTTCTCGTTTACATGGAGAAGAAGTCTTCCTGGAGTTCCTACTATAATCTGGTTTTTTTTACTTAATGTTCTTGAATCTCCTGGAACATCTCTTCCACCATAAAGCATTCCAACATTAACTCCTATTGGTTCACAGACTTTTTGCATTTCCTTGCCTACCTGTATACAAAGTTCTCTTGTAGGTACAAGAACTGCCATTTGAATTCCTTGTTTTTTATTGATTTTTCCTAAAAAACCTAAAAGATATGCAAGCGTCTTTCCGCTTCCTGTTCTGGATGTGAAAGCAAGGTGTTTTCCTTTTATCGCCAATGGTACTATTTTATCTTGTACTTCAAGCGATTCATTAAGTTTTAGTTTAGATAAAACATCAAGAATTTCTTTTTTTAATCCTAGTTTAGTAAAATCTCCCATCGTAAGAATGAATTATTTGTTAAACTTATTTTTTGGTAGTCTTAGAATCTTTTTTAATCTTTGCTGCTTTCACGACAGGTTTTTTTGTGTTCTCTAATGCTTCCATTATTTTATCGAGTTTTTGATTAATTTCCTCAAATTCTTTACCATAATCTTTAGAACCAGAACTTCTAGTGCTTGAGCCTGAATCTTTCTTAAAACAATCAGAACAATAAACTGGTTTGTTAGAAGTTGGTTTAAATGGCACTTCGCATTCTTTGTTACATGTAGCACAAATAACTTTTGTCATTTCTGACCGGTCTGAACTTCTCCCGCCAAATCTTCCGGAATCTCTTCTGTTAAATCCTCCAGAACTTTCTGAACTCCTTCGGTTGAATCCCCCTGAACCTCTTCTTTCTGAACGGCCGGAATCTCTTCTACTAGACCCCCTATCGTCCGATTTCTTGGACCATCTTCCCTTGGATTTGCCCGGATCACGAAATTTAAAATCTCCCATGATTATTTAGTTAAATGGGCCCTTTATAAAGCTATGGTTCAAGATATTACAAACTAAGTTATATATATTTCCCGGCTTATTTCAAATAAGCTTTGTTGAATGGTCTTATTGCTGCTAATACAAAGATTAGACCATACCAGTACCAAGCTAAATTAAGCAATGGTGCCCAAAGTTTTGCTATCATTAAAATAAATCCAGCAACACTAAGTTTTATTAGACCCATATCTTTCCAATCCAACTTTTTTATACCTTTTTTCCATAAGTTTATTAAACTCATTTTTTCACCTCTTTTTATTATACGTGCATTGTTAGAGTATATAATCTTTACTAAAAATTATTTAAAACAAATAATTTTAAATAAAAAGGCATTATTATATTGTTATGTCAGATCAAAAACCTAGATTAACTAGTGCAGTTCTTGTGGTTCAAGATGGAAAATATCTTTTAGCTGAAAGAAATAAAGAAAATTATAAAGGATATTGGATAATTCCTGGCGGTGGTGTCAAATTTGGAGAAACAGTACAAGAAGCAGCCATCAGAGAAATTAAGGAAGAGACAAATCTTGACGTAGAAATAATAAAGTTAATAGGTCATAAAGAAGTAATAAATGTTCCAGGAGAATATCACAGTATTGTTTTTTTCCATCTTGCAAAACCAAAGCACACAAATATTGAAGCCAAAGAAGATGTTTCTTCGGCAAAATTCTTTGATATAGAAGAAATAAAAAAATTAAAAATAGCTAAAAGTGTAGAATGGGCTTTGAGAGAAGCAGGCTTTTGGAAGTAAATTCTTGTTTTCTATTAAGTAAATGTTGTTATCCGAAAACTATTTAAAACAATTAAACTTAGATTACAATATGAAAACAATATTAGTTGATGCGGTTAATGCGTTTGTGATTAAAGGCGAAGGTATCTTTCAAGAAATGCATGAACTTCTTGAAGAGTATTCTAATAGAAAAATAATACTAACTAATGCTAATGCTGAAGAGAGGGAAAAATTTGGATTAAACAATGTTCCATATGAACTTTTTACATTAGAACATAGCCCAGAAAAAACAGACCCAGAATATTTCAAAACCATGCTCCAGCATTTTAATTTAGACGCAAATGACGTAATTTACTTTGAACACAACGAAGATGCCGTAAAAAGTGCTCAGTCAGTAGGAATAAATACATTCCATTATGATAAAGATAAAAAAGATTTAATCTCATTAAAGAAGTTCATAGATGAAAATGTCTAAAATAACAAAAGATATGACAATTGGAGATATTATTTCCAAACATCCGGAAGCAGCCTTTGTTATGATGAAGTATGGTCTGCATTGTGTAGGATGTCATGTTGCTGCAGATGAAACTTTAGAACAAGGATGTATTGCTCACGGATTAGATGAGAAAAAAATAAAAGAATTAATAAAAGAAATCAATCAGTCTTTGGAGAAGACTTCTTCTTAAGTATATATGCTATAACTCCCAGTACTGCAAACACAGCAACAAGTACTACACTCACAATAAACGCTTTGCTTAGAGCAGGGTTAAGCCATTCTAAAATGATATTTGGAATCAAACTTGTTAATTCTGATTCTGCACCCATGCCCGCGGCACTTGATGAAACCAGTTTTTCAATCAAAAAAGGCATAACCTTGAAATTAACTCCAGCAATAAAAGATGCAAATGCACTTTCATAGGCTATTACTCCAAGGGCAGCAATGAAATCAAATGATTTTCCGAATAGAATAATTACAGAACCTCCGATAAACAATAATATCCCGTATAAAAATAGATTTTTTTGTTTAACATCATCAAGCATAGTAAGTAAGTCTGTGATAGGTCCGCCGGACTCTCTTATATCAATCTGTTTTTTAATCTCTTCTTTTAATAATTCGTCATCACAAAGAGTTTGACCGGGAGTTTGTTCGCATGCTCTTTCAAAATCTTCCAAAGAAATGCCTTGTGTTTTCAGTTGTTCTTCTTTTATCCCATCTAGATTTGAATCGATCATAGAATCTATTTTTTCATCAGCGATTGTATAAAGACCTTCGCTGTCAAGAGAGTCCACAAAGAAAGACATCGTGAACATAGAAATACCAAATAACAGAACAAAGAATCCAATCGCATTCATCAACCATGAAAATAAGCTTTTTCCAAATCCCATACAGAAGTTATTTATTATTTTCTTTATAAATTTTTAGGTTGAGAATAACGTCTGCAGTATTCCATGGCATGGCCCCACAGGTCTGGTTGGTGATCGCTTCTTCTTTCTTCGCAATTAAAATCTAACCGGTACACCAAAGGCAGAGAGGTCAATCTTCTCGACCTAAACTTAACCCCAAAAAAAGGAAGATTCTCACTATACTGTTTTATTACCTGCTTAATTGTTTTCTCAGAATCATCGGTTTCATGTATCCTGACTCCCCAATTAGGGTTCCCAAACAATTCTTCTGCCCAAGCCATATTAATAGGATTATTTTTAGCCAAGTACATAACAATCTTCCCCTCATCTAGTCTAGGGCAGTATAACGCAATGTAAGAATCTTGTTCAGGATTGCACCCGCCATCTATTACCTTTAACATGAGAAACACAAAATATAACTAATTATTATACTTATAGTAACCTTTATAAATCTAAATATCTATAAATTCTATAGAGAGAAAAGGAGAAACAAGGCTTTATAGCTGTTTTCTCGTGTAATGAACCTATAAAAGGGGGAAATAAAGCCAATGAAGAGGATGAAACCGATTTTACCAACTTTAAGGGAAAAGAAGCGCTATTTAGCATTCGAAATACTCTCTGAAAATAAAATAAACGATCCTAAGAAGGTTTCAGAAGCAATCTGGGAATCTTCACTTGATTTTTTAGGCACAGATGGGGCATCCCAAGCAGGAATTTGGGTGTTACCAGATAAGTACAAAAATCAAAAAGGAATACTCAAAGTAGGCCACAGATATGTTGAAAAATTGAGAACGTGCTTGGCTTTAATAAAAACAATAGGAAAGAAACCAGTTGTTGTAAGAACGATTGGGATCTCAGGAATATTAAAAAAAACAGAAAAAAAATTCATAACAGGGTGATAAAATGCAACCAATGCAGCATCAAATGATGGGATATGACAGGGCAATTACAATGTTCAGCCCTGACGGAAGATTATTACAAGTTGAATACGCTAAAAAAACAGTAAGGCAAGGTTCAACTGCAATCGGAATAGTCTGTAAAGACGGAGTTCTATTAGTAGCAGACAAAAGAATAGTTGATAGTTTAATTGTGCCAGAAGCACTGGAAAAAACATTCCAGGTTGATGAACATATCGGAGCTACTGCTTCAGGTATTTTATCAGATGCCCGTGTTCTTGTTGAAAGAGCACAAGTAAAAGCACAACAGCACAGAGTAACTTACGATCATCCAATTGACATACTAACAGTTGTGAAAGACGTAAGCAACTTAAAACAGGTAACAACACAAAGCGGAGGATTAAGGCCTTTCGGCGTTTCCCTGCTAATTGCTGGAGTTGATGAAACTGGTCCAAAATTATTTGAGACCGATCCTACAGGCATCTTTTTCCAATACAGAGCAACTGTAATCGGAGAAGGAGAAACAGAAGTTGAAGAAATTCTTCAAAAAGAATACAAAGAAAGCTTAACAATAAAAGATGCCCTAGAGTTAGCAATCAAAGCTCTAATAACTGTAGTTGACGAAAAAATATCTGCAGAAAGATTAGATTGCGCATATATCGACACTACAAAACGGAAATTTACTAAATTCAGCAAAGCAGAAATCGACGTTGTAATCAAAGAGAGCAAGAAGTAACAATGACATTAATAGAAGACGCAGTTGTTGCAAGACTGCAAAGCGGAAAATCAAAGTTTGAAATTCTTGTAGACTGTGAAAAAGCTTTAGCATTAAAAGAAGGCAAAAACATAGACATATCAGAAGTGCTTGTAGATGATAAAGTATTTTCTGACAGCAAAAAAGGGCTTGTTGTTGCTCAAAAAGAACTGGAAAATATATTTGGAACTTCTGAAATAAACGAAGTTGCAAAACAAATAATCGAAAAAGGAAAAGTACACACAACAAGCGAACACCGAGACAAAGAAAGAGATGAAAAATGGAAAAGAATCGCTTCTTTAATTCATACAAATGGTGTTGACCCAAAAACAGGGATACCTCATCCTTTGGAAAGGGTTGAAAATGCGATGAGAGAAGCAAAAGTAAACATAGACGGAAGAAAAGCAGAAGATCAATTTCTTGATGTTATCAAAGCTTTGAAAGTTATCATTCCGATATCTTTTGAAACAAGACAGATCGAATTGGTCATACCTCCAAAGCATACCGGCCCTGTTTTTCCTGTTGTAAAAAAAATGGCAACAATACAGAGAGATGAATGGAAAAACGACGGTTCATTGCACTTAACAGCAGAAATTCCTGCGGGATTAAGAGATGAATTTATGGATAAATTAAATGCTTTAACACATGGAGAAATCGAAATTAAGATATTAAAATAAGGTGAAAAAAATGAGTGAACTAAAAGTAAAAGAAAAGGAAATTGTTGTTCCTGGTGAAGTTATCGCAGACGGAATGGGATACTTGCCAAGCTATGGAACATATAGAGAGGGCGACACAATAAAGGCCCAAAAATTAGGAATCGTTCATATCGAAGGAAAAGTAATAAAACTTATGCCTTTAACAGGACGGTACACACCTAAGAAATTTGATACAATAATCGGCAAAGTATTTGACATACTTATGTCAGGATGGAGACTTGAGACAAACTCAGCTTATTCGGCTGTGTTGCCTTTGAAGGACGCATCATCTGACTTTATCCCTCGGGATGCAATATTGTCAAAATATTTTGAAATTGGAGAGTATCTTGTATGCAAGATAACAAATGTTACATCACAAAAACTTGTAGATGTTACAACAAAAGGTCCTGGCTTAAGAAAGCTTAGGGGCGGAAGAATCATTGAAGTAAATACGCACAAAGTACCAAGAATAATTGGTAAGCAAGGTTCAATGGTTACAATGATAAAAGAATACACAAAGTGCCAAATTGTGGTTGGGCAAAACGGATTGGTTTGGATATCTGGAGAAGATCCAAAGATGGAACATCTAACAGAAGAAACAATCAAGAAAATAGAAAAAGAAGCCCACACAGAAGGACTAACCGACAACATAAAGGCATTCTTGGAAAAACAAATAGGAAAGCCTAAAGCGGTTAAGGAGGCGAAGAAATGAGTTACGCAAAACGATTAGACGGACGTAAACAAGACGAAACAAGACCAATCGAGGCAAAAGTGGGAGTAATCCCTAGAGCAGATGGATCTGCTATATTCAAGATTGGAAAAACAATTGCATATGCTGCTGTGTACGGACCTAGAGAAATGTTTCCAAGGTTCCAGCAGAACCCAACAAAAGGAATTTTAAGATGCAATTATAATATGATGCCATTCTCAAGTCTTGGAGATAGAGTAAGACCTGGCGGAAACAGACGTTCAAAAGAGATTTCTTTTGTAATAGGAAACGCATTAGCACCGGTTGTAGATTTGAAAGCATTTCCTAATGCAGTTGTTGATGTTTTTGTTGAACTATCACAAACAGATGCAGGAACAAGATGTGCTGCAATCTGTGCAGCTTCAATGGCATTAGCAGACGCAGGAATAGTCATGAAAGATATGGTGGCTTCAGTTGCTGTCGGTCGAGTAGATGATAAGATTGTCGCAGATCTTAGCTATGATGAAGAATCTCACGAATCTGATAGGGGCGTTGCAGATATTCCTCTTGCAGTAATCCCTTCCACAGGAGAGATTAGCTTATTGCAGATGGATGGCAAGCTTTCTAAAGCTGAACTTGCAAAAGCATTAGAATTAGGAAAGAAAGTATGTGCTAAAATATATGAAGTACAGAAAAAGGCACTTAAGCAGAAATACGAGGTAAAAAAATGAGCAAAGAAATGATCGCTTCATTACTAGCAAAAGGAACAAGACTTGATGGAAGAAAGCCTGAAGACTTCAGAGAAGTCTCTGTTGAATATGGTGTCTCTACAGGTGCAGAAGGTTCTGCGCGTGTTAAGATCGGAGAGACAGAAGTACTTGCAGGTGTAAAGCTAGAACTTGGAACGCCATACTCTGATACGCCTGACCAAGGTGCATTGATGGTTGGAGCAGAATTCCTCCCAATGGCTTCTCCTGAATTTGAATTAGGACCTCCAAGGATTAACTCAATCGAACTGGCAAGAATCGTAGACAGAGGAATAAGAGAGAGTCATACTGTTGACATGAAAAAACTATGCATAGAAAAAAATGAAAAAGTATGGATGGTTATTATCGATGTCTGTACAATCAATGACGCTGGAAATCTTATGGACGCAGCAGCATTAGCAGCTATTGCAGCTCTTAAGGATACTAAATTTCCAGAGATTGACGGAGACCATGTCGATTACAAGAAAAAGACAACCAAAAAACTTCCTCTAAACGAAGCACCAGTTGCAATAACTGTTTTCAAAATAGGAAAGGATATTTTTGTAGATCCGACAGTTGAAGAAGGAAAAGAATACGATGCAAGAGTAACTTCTGCCATAACAGAGGATGGAAATCTTTGTGCTATGCAAAAAGGCGGAGAAGCAACTCTTAGTGCAGACGAAATCGTAAAAATGGTTGATCTAGCGATAAAGAAATCAAAAGAGCTAAGGGCAAAACTATAGGGTGAGCAATATGACTGATAACTATACCAAATACGAAAAAGCAAGAATGATCGGCTCAAGATCTCTTCAGATTTCAATGGGAGCTCCTTTTTTGATCAAACTAAGCAAGAAGGATTTAGAAGAGTTAAAATTTAATCCTTTAGAGATCGCTAAGAAAGAGTTTGAGAAAGGAGTACTGCCGATAACAGTTAAAAGGCCCTTGCCTGGCGAATAGATAGATTTAAATATTCTTTTTTCTTTTTTTAATATTATGAAGATAAATAAAAGACTAGAGGTTTTCTTGGAGTTTCTTATTTTTGGGCTTATATTTGGAATTGCAGAAGATCTTATTGCTGTTAAATTCGCAACAGGCGAAGCCATAACTTGGAATATAATTGGGATTGTTTTCTTGGTTGCATTACCATTTGCGATTATTGGAGAGTTAGTTGTAGACAGAACAAACTGGCTTGGAATTAAGAAGTAATAATTCTAGATTAAACCTGCAGCCCAGTCACCAACAAAGTGAGTTACGATGACTACGAAGATAGTTATTAGAACATGTTCGAGAACAACCATGTAAGGTTTTACATTTTCTTTTGTTGCTATGTAATAGCTGAAGCCAGATATTAGCAATAGGCCCCAGATAATACTTATTACTATTGCAGTTGTTAAAGGAAATAGCAGAATAGGAACTAAAAATGTCAGAGCAAAAAAGAATTTAGAGAATAGTGTAGCAATTGTTGATCTCCAGACCTCTTTTTCAGACTTTTTTGAAGCCTCTTCTGAGATGTGCATTCCCATAGCATCTGACATTGCATCAGCAACAGCAATCACCAGAATTCCTCCAAGAATTACTAATTTTGAATGAGTGCTGGAATGCAATCCAACAATCAAACCAAGTGTTGTGATTATTCCAGAAGTTAGGCCAAAACTAAAACCTCTTCTTACTGATCCGTCCATATATTAATATTTAATCTATAATATTTATAAATCTTCTGGGTAAAACAACAAGTTTTATTAATATCTTAAAGCAAAGCACATATTATGGAAATGCCGCCCATAGGAAAATTTGGAAAACTTAAACCAATGGTTACAAGGAAATATGTCCCTCTAATCGGAGATTTTTTTATGGGGAGTTATGCTGATATTGAAAATTATCAAAAGCTTTTCTTTGTGGATTATTATACAAGATGCGGATATCTCGGTGGAAAATTTTATTATGGTGATGAAGCCCAAAAATTTGGAGAGGTTATTCTTGTTGAAGAAGAGAAAGAAGAAGGATTTATCAATAAAGTATTTTCTACGATATACGCTTTTGGAGAAAAACTTCTCACTCTCTCAGAAGAGATTAGAGAGACCGACTACTCAAATAAATCTATGGAAGAATTATTAAATAATTTCAAAGAATTTTCAAATATGTACAAAACATTCGCAATATCCTTGATGGGATTTAACATACAATTTCCTGTTGAGGAAAAACTTAAAAAAATATTAGAATGCAGTAAAAATCCAGATGAATACCTAAGCATTTTATCATCCCCAAGAAAAGATAATTTTGCTGCTCTGGAACAAGCAAATTTATTGAAAATATGCATACCGGTAAAACAACACGATATAAAAAAGTTTGAAGATTTACCGTCTGAAATTTTAGAAAGAATAAAAAAACATATATACGAATTTGGATGGATAAACGCCAGAGGAGGACAAGCAGAGTCTTGGAGCGAAAAGGAACTATTTGAAAGAATGACTCATATTGAAGACGATCCTGCACAAAAACTTGTTGAATCTGAAAACCATAAAATCGAATCACAAGAAAAAACAGAATTAATCCTTAAAGAATTGAAAGCAGACAAGGAAACAATCAAATTAGTGGATATTGCAAAAGAATTAGTCTACTTTAGAACGTATAGAACTGATTACCTGAATAAAATTTTCTTTAATATAACGCCCATTTTAGAAGCAATAGCAAAAAAAAGAGGACTAACATACCAAGATATGCTGCATCTAAGAATAGATGAAATAGAAGATGATAAAAAAATTGAAAAAGACGAAATTGAAAGAAGAATAAATGATTACGCTTTAATCACCTTAGAACCAAACAAGCTAATTTTTTCTTCGGACCCAGAAGAAATAAAAAAATTGAAAGATTATTGCTGCGAAGAGTTTGTTATCTCTTCTGAGATCACAGGAAGAACCGCATTTCCAGGAAAAGTAAAAGGCAGGGCAAAGATAGTTATTGATAAATCAGATTTAGGCAAAGTAGAAAAAGGAGATATTATGATTTCACCAATGACTACGCCTGATTTTGTTCTTGCAATGGAAAAAGCAGCGGCATTTGTTACAGATGAAGGAGGTATAACTTGTCATGCGGCAATTGTTGCCCGTGAAATGAAAAAACCATGCATAATAGGAACAAAAACCGCTACACAGGCATTGAAAGATGGAGATTTGATAGAACTAGATGCTGATAAAGGAGTTGTTAAGAAAATATGAGAGAGATAACAGACGAGAAACTAGAGAAGTATTTCAATATAACAAAAGAAGCTTTGGATAAAGCAAAGGCTGCAGAAAAAACAGATAAGAGAGCAGATGATGTTCTTGATATGGCAGAACGATATTATAATGATGCAAAACATTTCAAAGAACAAGGCAATATTGTGAATGCTTTTGCAGCATTAAACTATGCTCATGGATGGCTTGATTCAGGAGCCAGAGCAGGATTCTACAAGGTCAATGATTCTAGATTATTTACAGTAGATGACGTCTCTAATTAATAACGAAACCTTTATATAAACCTTATAAATACATTTTACCATGGCTAAACAAGAAAAAAAGGCAAAAGAAGAAGAAATGCCTGATGAACTGAAAGACCTTCCGCCAGAGGTCCAAAAAAAGCTTAAAGCAATTAAAGAGAAAGTAGAGAAGTTCAAGAAAAAAGTTCTAACTAAATTTGAGAAATATGTTCTAGGTATTGCATTGCTTCCTCCGGAAAAACCAAAAGAAGGAGAAAAGCCAAGCGAAAATATCAATACATTAATTCTTGTTGATGATTCTGACTCAAAAGAGATGGGCAAAGAAGAGTTAGCAGATAAGCTTCATAAAATAATAGAGGAAATGGCTAAAGAAGTCGATAAAAACATTAAGGTTGAGACAGTTATCCTATCTGAACTTTGGCAGGACTGTTCTGACGGAAAATACGATTTACTGCAAATGATTGCAATAAGCGCTCCTGTTTATGACAAAGGAATGCTTGCAGCAATAAAAATATCAGAAGTCCACAAACAGATGGTTCTAAAGAAATTCGAAAAATATATTGTGAGCTATGTTTTAGCAGGTTCATTTGTTCAGGGAAAACCAAATCCGCATGATATTGATGTTTACATTGTTATTGATGATACAGATGTCAAAAGAATGACAAGAACAGAACTAAAAGATAAGTTAAGAGCGATAATCATTGGAATGGCAATCGAAGCAGGACAGATCACAGGGATTGAAGGAAAACTTCACGTCCAGGTTTACATACTAACGGATTTCTGGGATTCACTAAAAGAAGCAAATCCGGTTATACTTACTTTCCTGCGGGACGGTGTTCCGTTCTATGATCGAGGAGTTTTCACAGCATGGAAACAATTATTGAAGATGGGAAAGATCAAACCCTCTCCAGAAGCTATTGAGATGTACATGAGTTCAGGAGAGCAGGTTATTGAGAGAGTTAGATTCAAATTAAATGACATAGGTATGGAAGATATTTTTTATGCAATCCTAACTCCGTCTCAAGCAGCTCTGATGTTATATGGCGTATCTCCGCCAACACCAAGAGAGACCGCATCCCAGATGAGAGAATTATTTGTTAAGAAAGAAAAGATCCTTGAAGAAGAATATGTAAAGATTTTTGAGAAGGTATTCAAATTAAGAAAAGAGATGGAATATGAAAAGAAAAAACAATTCACAGGAAAAGAGATTGACGATCTTCTTAAAGATGCTCAAAAATATCTTGGAAGATTAAAGAAACTTTACGAGCAGATTGATACTATGAAAGAAAATGAGAACATGCTTAATATTTATGAAAGCTCTATCACAGTGATAAGGGATGTTCTGAGATCAGAAGATGTTGAACGTACTAAAGATGTTGAAGCAATCGCAATGTTCAAGACAGAGCTTGTCAATACGGGAAAGATTCCAGAGAGGTACTTAAGAATATTAAATAATATTGTAAAAGGAAAGAAAGATTACGATCTAAATAAATTAACAAGACCAGAAATAGAAAAAGTAAGAAAAGATTCAAGAGAATTTTTTAAGTTTTTGATTGAGTATATCCAAAGAAAACGTGGGCAAGAATTAGAAAGAACAAAAATAAGAATAAAACACGGCGATAAATACGGAGAAGTGACTTTGCTTGGAGAAGAAGCATTCATTATATATGATATTGATGCTCAGGAAAAAGAAGTTACAAAAGCGAAAATAAAACCGAACGGCTCACTTGGTTCTGTGACACGCTCTTCATTAGAAGAATTTGAAGAAGCATTATCAAAAGTAGAAATTCCTAAGAAAGCTTTCATCAAAGAAGCAATCTTTGGAGACTTAACCAAAATATTCGGCGAGAATATGGAAGTTCTAATTAATTACTAGGCTCAGTGCCCATATAAAAATCTCCACTGCTAAAAAGATGAATACCTAATTTTTTTGTAAGTTCATAGAAATCATGTTTTGGGAATTTTTTCATTGGATCATCGGTTCCAACAATAATCGAAGTTGGAAGACCAGAATTAGTTTTGTTTCCTACCAAAACTTCATAACCTCTTTTTGATAATTGTTGTTTTAGGATTTCTGCTGCTTTAGGAATATCTTTTGTTATTCCATGTCTTTCCCTTACTTCTTCAATCATAATAAGTTCTCCTAAGTCAGTGTCTGTTTCTTGAGAAGCAAGAAGATTATTCGTTATTGCTTCCCAATTGATATTAAACTGTTGGTATAGTTTTGTCATTTTTATTTTATCTTGCCTGTCAAATTTATAAATTTTTTCATTTTAAAGTAATTACAATCTTATCTTCAAACATTCTCAAAACCTTTATAAATATCACTCTATATTGTTAATATATGGCTGAAGATATGGATTTTAAGGCTACAAGACATAGTGCGAGGATTAGATTCGAAGGACTGGCAGATATGGAAGGCCTTTTTCAGATGATCCGTGAATGGCTCCACTATAGAAGATTTGAGGTTCATGAACCAGCTCATAAAAGGAAACCAATGCCTCGCGGTTTTGAGCATGAAACTACATTCTATGGAGAAAGAAAAGAATCAGACTATGTTATGTTTATAATTAATGTATATGTGCACTCTCATTTCACAGAAGATGTAGAGATAATAGAAAACGGAGTAAAGAAAAAGATACAAAAATCAGGATCTATGGTTATCGAAATCTGGCCTACTCTAAGATTAGACTGGCAAAACAGATGGGAAACATCAGAATTCAAAAAGAAACTTAGAAAGTTCTTTCATGACGTGATAATCAAAACATACATCGAGATTATTTGGTGGGACAGATTGTACTATATTACATACAAATTGCATACAAAAATCAAAGAATTTTTAAATATGCAGAGCCATTATAACGCATATGAGAATATGTGGCAGACCTAGGTGACCAAAATGCCTGAAAGAAAAATTGTTGTTGACGAACTGCATCTGGATTACGAAGGTATATTCGATGCAACACAATTGCTTAATGTAATTGAGGATTTCTTTAGAACTCGCGGTTTTGACAAGAGAGAACTTAGCAATGTTGAGAGTGTAAGACCTTCTGGAAAACATATTGAACTTGTTCTTATGCCTTGGAAAACAGTAACAGACTATGCAAGATATGAGATTAAAGTAAAAATTGACATGGACAATCTTAAAGAAGTTGATGTTAAGAAGGACGGAGCTAAGCTTAAACTTAACCAGGGCAAAATAAAGTTTGTATTTGATTCATACTTACTTACAGATATCGAGGGCAGATGGGAAGCAAAACCAATATTCTTCTTCATAAGAACATTTGTTGATAAGTTCTTCTTTAGGTTCTATACTAGCAAATGGGAAGAACAACTTATCCAGTATACAAAAGAGCTTCATGGAGAAGTCAAATCATTCTTGAATTTAAACAGATATTAGCAAAACTTTTAAAAACAAACTAGCTTAGTTCTAGATATCCTTTATGCGGGGGTAGCAAAGTCTGGTCAAATGCGCAGGACTTAAGATGGGACAGCACAACACCGGTTGTGTATAAGATATCCTGTCCCTTAGTGGGTTCGTGGGTTCGAATCCCATCCCCCGCACCATTCTATTTTGCCCCATTGGCTTAGTGGTAGAGCACTGCCTTGGTAAGGCAGAGACCCCGAGTTCGATCCTCGGATGGGGCTGTTTTTACTACTGACATATAACAAAAAGAGAAAAGTTTATATACTCCTATAGGGTATAGAGAATACTGAGAAGGGGTTGGTAATAGACGAAATAAAGGCTTAAATAGGCTGATTTGAGCTCTATTTGGCTAATAAACAGCAAATATAGGTGCAATAATAAAATGAGTCAAGAAATACAGTATGAAAATGAAAATAAAGCTAATTTAGGTTCTAAAGTTTTTATCGCAGGTCTTGCATTAGCAACACCAGCACTTCTTAGTGCAGGAGAAGCTGAAGTTAAGAACATTCTAAAAGGAAGTACAGACATTAAAATATATCAAGCAGGAGATACAGGATTCGAACATTATGTTAATAAGAAAAATACATTTGATTTAAGCACAATAGATCAAGCAAAAGCAAGTATTCTTGCAGCTTATACAGACAATGATGGAAAACGTTGGGCTACTGTTTATGATGCTAAAGACAAAAATATATCAAATAGAATTCCTATGTGGAGTAAAGTTGAAAAAGCCGCATGGAAATCTATGGGGGAGAATATAAGTCCAGAAGAGCTTGAAAAAGCACAAGATCATTATTTAAGACAGTTCAATAGAGATGAAAGCAAGATAACAGATGCTTTTGATTCTTGGGAAAAGAACATAAAAGGAAAAACAACTGTAGCATACCAAGGTAAGCCATTATCAGCTGTACCTGAACTAAGGTACGCTTCTCTTGATCCAAACAAGAGTAATCGAGCTCTAAATCACAGATTTGTTCGTGAAAGCGGTATAGCTGGAAAAAAGTTCTACAAATATGAGCAAATTGATTCCACAACTATTGATGGAACTGTATGCGGTGGTTGCGAACTTACAGGCCCCGGTCTTATCACATTTATCAGCCCAGAAACAGGACAAGTTGAGTTCTATGCTGGCAAGGATGGAAAAATCAAGAAATTAAAATCTCCGACAGATGATTCAAGAGCTATCAGCGAAGCATTCATAAATGCAGATAGAGGAAACAAGTATTTTGATCTAGAAGGAAGCTTTACTTTAGTTCCACTTAATAGAGCAGCATCAGATTCACAAACTTCACCAACAAAATACGGAAGTAAGTTCTCACTTGATAATATGCTTAGAGTTCAAGTTAAAGTTCCTAAAGTTGGCGGAGAACTTGATGTTGTATTAGAACATGAGAGACAAAGATACAAAAATCCTGAGTTTGCTGAAGAATTAACAAACACAGACAAAAGAATGAGAATTGGATACTTGAAAGATGTCAAAGGAATAAATCTGGGAGCTGGATTAACAATGCCAGGACAGAAATTTGTTGCGGATACAACAGATGATACTCCAAATCACATTGTAAATCCGATTGCAGTCGAACTTAACTCAAAAGGAAAAGGCGGATATGCTTTACTAGAAGTAGGAGATTCATATTTCTTGCTTGAAGCAAGCGAATCCGATGTTAATCAAAAAACTACAAATCTTGCTGTTCCTATACCTAGTGAACAAACTACTGAAACAAACGGAAGAGCAAGCGAAACAAGAATCGCAATGGGATCGCAGTATAATGGATTAGGTCGCGTACATCCTTCATTAGCAAAGTACAGCCTTGTTGGAGCGATTGAGATCTCAAACAAGAGAGGAATGATTCATAACAGAACTATTGATCTTAAGTATGGTGTTAAGGCAAATGTAATAGAAGGACTAAACGCATACGTAATGCTTAAGAATGGAATGGAATCTGGAAAAGATGTGATAGGTTCAAGTACAGTAGGCATGAAAATAGGAGCAGAATACAAATTCGGAAAATGAACAAAACAACACTTTCAATATTTTTAGTATTTCTTTTATGTTTAGTTACTGTATCCGCTACTGGAGGAGTGGTTGTAACACCAAGTTCTGCTCAGGTTGGAGCTACACTAACATGTTCAATGCCAGGAGAAAGAGCTAATGATAATTTTTACTGGTCTGGAGCTGTCAGTACAACTGGAAAAGTTGTTTCTGCAAACGTACCAGGAACATACACCTGTATAATTAAAAGAAATTATCCTCAGGTTGGAGAACTTGAACTAGGAAGAGCTTCTGCAACAATAAGTGCAGTACCAGTACCGCCTCCTGTAAATCAAGCACCTACTGCTAATTTTAATTCAAATTCACCCGTAGTTAACGGAACAAATGTCACATTCACAGATACAAGCACAGATTCTGACGGAACTGTTGTTGCATGGGAATGGAACTTTGGAGATAGTGCAAATTCAACAGTACAAGATCCACAACATCTTTATTCAACAACTGGAAACTATACTGTAACACTAACAGTTACTGATAATGATGGAGCAGCTAGCACACCATTCAATAGTGTAGTAGAAGTTACATCAGTTCCAACAACATGCCCTGCACCAGCAAGCGGAAACTGGACAATAAACGGAACACAAAATGTATATTGTGAGGGTGTAACATTAAATTTAGATCAAATAGATATATATGACAGCGCAACAGCTGTTTTCAATAATTCTGCCCTAAATATAAATAATGGAATAAGTACAAATAATAATACAATTTTAACTTTAGAAAATTCAACATTGGATGAGATATACGCAAATGCTAATTCATCTATTAGTGTTGTAAATTCAAACATCACTGACGAAATCGATGTATCTGACAATGCTACTCTTAATGTACAAACAAGCGATGTTGATGAAATATATTCTACAACAGACGCAAATGTTAACGTAGATAATTCTATTGTTTCAGTTCTAACAATTAACTTAATTGGGGGAGGATCATACTCCGGTCTTATTGCAGGAACAACAGTGACAACCACAGTAGGAACTGTTAATCTTGTAAACACCTATGTTGGTTCTGTAGGAGTACAGTTCGCAAATGGAATTTTCAATATAGATTCATTCCAACTTAATATGGTTTCTTGGATATTCCCTGATGTCACATTAAACATGCTAGATTCAACTTTAGATGAAATTTTTATTACATCAAATACGCTTTTTAATGCAGATAATGTAACAATTAATGACATACAGTTAATGGGAGACAATTCAACAGTTAATTTCACATCATCTACTTTAGTACAGTCACTTAGAGCAAACGTAATTGCGACTTTTAATAATTACATACTTGGAACTGTTAACATGTTAGTGCCTCCTTTAGCGACTCAAATACAAGTAAACAACACACTCGAAAGACACTACCCTGTTACTGTTGTTAATCAAACAGGACCAATGAATGGAGCTCAAGTTAATATTACTAATTCAACAAGCGATGTTTTATTCAGCGGAGCAACAGATGCGACAGGAAACTTAGAAGTGGTTCTGACATTTGATAATAACACTGAGGCAGATGTTTATGATGTTTATGTTGATGGAAATCTTCAAGGAAATATAAGTTTGCTGACAAGCACACCAATTATAATCAATATTAGTTCAATACCGCTCCCGCCTATTGAATTAATCTTAGTAAACGAATTCGAGCAAAATCCTATTGTTAATGGAACAGAATGGGTAGAGCTTTACAACCCAGGAGCATCCACAGTTGATATCAGCGCATGGGAGATATGGGATGGATTAACAACACCTAGCTTGATACACACTGTTCCTGCAAACACAACACTTGCTGCTGACAGTTATTATGTAGCAAATATAAGCGGTACTCAACTGAATAATGCAGATGAATATGTAACACTTTACGATCAATATTCAAGAGAGGTAGATAATACATCAACACTAGCAGATGCAGCACCTTTAGCATACTGTTGGGCAAGATTCCCTAATGGTGCACCAAGTTGGAATTTCCAGAACTGTACATACGGAGCAACAAATAACCTTCCTGGCGTAAACTTACCGCCACAGATAACATCAAATTTCACACTTCCTGATGTATCTTCATCTATTAATATTTCAACTAATGTAACGTTCTTCATTAATGTAATGGATCCTGAAGGTAGCAATATGACTATTAACTGGTCTGTTGATGGGGTGGTTAATCAAACATACCTTGATTATCCGAATGGTTCAGCACTTGTACCAACTTTAGATTATACATTCGATGAAAATAGAAGCTATCTTGTAGAAGTATTTGTTTATGATAATGAATCAGCTTATGATTACATGAACTGGACAGTACAAGTTGTTAATGGAACTATTCCAGACACAACAGCACCAGCAGCAATCACAGGATTGGCTTTGATAGGAGCAACTAATGAGACATTAACATGGACATGGATGAATCCTGCAGACCCTGATTTCGATCATACAATAGTTTTCCTTGACGGAGTGAATGTTGTAAATATAACAAACAGCGGTACTGGCGTGGATAATTATACTGCAACAGGATTGCTTAATTACACGCAGCACACAATCAATGTTCATACTGTTGATACATCTGGAAACGAAAACCTAACAAATGTAACAGATACTCAATTTACATTACAGAATAATGATACAACAGCACCGGTTATATCAAATGTTCAAGCAGTAAGCATTACAAATGAATCTGCAATAATCAACTGGACTACAGATGAAGCATCAGATTCAAGCATAAACGTGGAAGGCACTGTAAACACATTCATTGGTCTGGTAACTAATCACTCAGTTCCAACGCCTGGAACACTAGCACCAAACACAACATACTTTTATAATGTAACAAGCTGTGATGCTAATAGTAACTGCGCAACATCAGTTCAATACAACTTTACAACACAAGCAAATATAAACCTAGCACCAAATGCTACAATCACAAATCCATTAACAGGAAGCCAATACCAGAACGGATCAGCAATCGTATTCAATGGTACAGGGGTTGACCTAGAAGATGGAAACCTGACAGGAGCATCATTAGTATGGACTTCTGACTTAGATGGAGCACTAGGAACAGGAAATGGATTATCAGTTTCAACATTAACTATTGGAAATCACACAATCACATTAACAGCAACAGATTCAGGACTTTTAACAGATAATGATTCAATACAAGTTGAAGTAATTTTAACACCAACAAATAATCAGCCAGTATTTGATAGTTCAGCTGTTAATACAAATGTTCATGTTACATCACCGTACTCATTTGATGTAAATGCAAGCGACGCAGATCTATTAGATGTACTAACATTTACAGATAACCTTGCTGAGTTTGTTATTAATTCAACAAGCGGACTAATCACATTCACACCAAATACAGTAGGAATGGTTAGCGGAATATTAACAGTTTGTGATAACTCTGGATTCCCTAATAACTGTACAAACCAAACATTTGACTTAAATGTTACAAACAGTGCACCACAATTCAACACATCAGCTGTAAACACAAATGTTCATGTAGGCACATTATTCACATTTGATGTAAATGCATCAGATGCTGACCTTGACACTCTATCATTCACAGATGATATTGCTGAGTTTGTTATAGATCCAGTTACAGGAGTAATCAGCTTTACACCTGCTAATATTAGTACAATCGCAGGAACAATTACTGTTTGCGATAACACAGAATCACCAAACAACTGTACAACTCAAGCATTCAATCTTGATGTTACAAACAACGCACCAGTTCTAAACGGAATTGGAGCTCAGGCAGTTAACGAAGGTTCATCTTTGAACATTCCTTTAAGTTCAACTGACGCTGACAGCGATACATTAGTACTTGCTGCATCTAACTTACCTAATGGTTCAAGTCTTACAGATAATGGAGACGGAACAGGATCATTCAACTGGACACCAGGATTTGCTGACTCAGGAGTTTATGTTGTTACATTCAATGTAACAGATCCTTACAATGGATTAGATTCAGAAGCTGTTACAATTACTGTAAATGATAATGTTCAAAACGGATTTATTGACGGATTTGTAAGAGATGACTTAGGAGGAGATATTGCAGGAGCAACAGTTGAAATCAAAAACGGATCATTCACAGTGGCTTCAGGAATATCTGGGATCACAGGATACTTCAACATAACTATAACTGAAGGAACATACGATGTTTTAGTATACTCACTAGGATTTGTTGATAACCAAACAAACGGAGTTGTTGTAACTGAATTTGCAACAACAAGAAATAATGCTACTCTACAGACTGTTGTAACGACTGGAGACATAAATGGTACTGTAACAGACGGTACAAATAATATTTTCGCAGCAACAGTTCAATTAAAACAAGGAGCATCTGTAATCGCTTCAACAACAACAGATATGTTCGGATACTATTCATTTACTGGAGAAAATATTGGTGCATATGATTTAGTTGTAATCAAACCAGCATTTACTGACTCAACAACTGCTGTAAGTATCTCAGCAACACCAACTACACAAAATGTTGTATTATCAGCACCTGGAACTGCAGGAACAATCTCAGGAACAATAAGAGATGCTCTAAACGCTCCAATAACTGCTGTAACAAATGTAACAATCACAAGTTCAACAACAGGAGTTGTACAAATTGTCCAAACAGATGGAACTGGTTACTATGTATTTAACGGATTGCCAGCAACTGTTGGATTTACTTATGATCTAGATGCTGATCTGGTAGGAGCATACACACAAACATTCCCACCATCAGGATTATCATTAACACAAGGACAAAATCTTGCTGGACAAGATATTTACATGATATAAAATGAAAAAACCAAATGCAATTTTAACTTGCGGCGTTGGCCTGGCAGCAGTTTTGGCTAGCGGAGGCGCTTGTTCAACACTACAAAATACAGGAAGCACAGCAAGACAAGAGATGGTGGAACAAAGTAAAGCTTTTGAAAAACAAGGAGATTACGATAAAGCAGTTTCATACTTAGCAGAAGCAGGCGAATATAGAAAAGCTAGCAGACTTGCGGAGAGAGAGAAACTTTACAGTACTGCTGCGCATTGGGCAGAATGGGCAGGACAAGAATATACTGCAAAAAGATTATACAAAGAAGGTCTTGAAGTCTATGAAAAAACAGGAGATTATGGTAATGCTGCACGATGTGCAAACGGATTAGGTCAGATCGAAAAAGCAATCCTATATTATGAAAAAGCGGGAGAGTATTCTGTTGCTGGCCACCTTGCAGAAGAAGAAGGTATGTTTGAAGAATCAGAACGACTTTACAAAAAAAGTAGAGAATCAAAAAAACCGAATAAGGTCGAGTATCGCTTAAAATGAAAGCTAAACTATTAACAATAATTGTAATGTTTTTCTTAGCTATGGCTACAGCATTAGCTGCACCAGTCTCTGGTACAGTTACTGATGCTGGAACCTCAACTGGAATTGCTAACGCATTAGTTGAAGTATTTGATACAACTGGTACTTTACTAAACTCAACAAATGCTGATGCTAATGGAACATACTCTGTTGATAGTGTTGGAACAGGATTAAGAATAATCAATGCTTCATCTGTTGGATACAATACTCAAAGTCAGCCTAGATTTGTAGGTGGCGGAGGAGTAACAGCTAATTTTATATTAGGACCTATTGCTTCATACACATTAAGCGGTACTGAAAGCGGTAACCTGGCTAATGTAGATATTAACCTAAAGCAAGGAGGAGTTACTGTTTTCGCAACTCAAACAATTGCTGGAGGAGCATACACATTAAATGTATTAAATGGAACTTACACATTCGAAGCTTCATTAGTTGGATATGATACTTATACAAATAATTCAGTTGTTATAGCTGGAAACACAGTTCATAACTTTGCATTATCAGGTTCTGTAACAACAGGAACTGCTGCGGGATATGTATTAAACACAACTGGTTCACCATTATCTGGAGCTGATGTAAGATTATACTTAGGCGCAGGAATGGTTGCACAAGATACAACAGATCCTACAGGATATTACTCTATGACATACAATCAAGGAGATTACAATCTAACAGCTTCATTTACAGGATATAACAGTCAGACACAAGCAGTCACACTAAACGGCGGACAAACAACAGATACTAACTTTACACTCCCTGCTCAAGGAGCAACATGTACGCAAAGCATAGCAAGCTATGGTTCATGGAGCACATGCAGCGGTGGAACACAATCAAGATCAATCACATACAATGATTATAACAATGTATGCGGAAATACAGTAACAGTACCGAATGCTCAATCACAGAGCTGTAGCACTGGCGGTTCATCTGGAGGATCAAACAGAGATCCAGTTGTATCATTAACACCGCAGATTAAATATCCGGACTTTTTCGAATACAATCCTATTCAATACACTTTGAATAGAATGGATACTGCAATCTTTTACCATGATGATGTTAAATACACTGTTATGATAACAGACATTCAAGAACATACTGCAACATTTAAACTATTCCCTACATACGATGAGTTCCAAGCAGAAGAAGGAGAGATCCTTGAATTCGAACTTAATGAGGAAGATAGTTTGATGCTTACATTACTAGACTCAACAGTTAATTCAGAACTTTTCGAAGCTTCAACAGTTAATGTAAACTTACTATTAGATGTTCCTGAAGATGATGAAGAGGAAGAAGACAAACCTGTTGTTCAGAAGATTAAAGATGCAGTTGTTAAAGTAGTTGGAGAAGTAGTTCCAGAAAACCTAGCACCTTCAGTAGCAGTTGGTGTAAGCGTAAGTGCTTCAACAGTTGTATTAGGCCTATTGATATTCTTTATAATTAGAAGAGTAACTGGATAATTTCCGGAACCTTTATTAATGACTTCTTATTTCTTTTTTCGGGTGATTTAAATTACATATGAAAGAAATAATACAAGAAAATACGGTGCTTTGGCTTTAGCGGTTCTTGTACCTACTTTAACAAGCTGTACAATGAGTACAGTCTATGTCCAGCAAAATGAAACTGCTAGTGTTCAAGAAGTAAACAAAGTAGGGATTGAATTAACATTAGATAATGCAGAGAAGGCTAAGAAAGAGATTGGTCCAATTAAACAATAATTCTAAGAAACCTTTATAAATCAAATATCTTTATTTTTGATTAAGGGCCTGTGGTCTAGCGGCTATGACATCTCGTTGACTTCGAGGAGATCGCCAGTTCGATTCTGGCCAGGCCCAGTACTAAAATGAACGGAGAAGCACCATTATATGTTTTGAAGCCGGATAAGGCGCGAATTGTAATCCCAAATGGATTAAAATTGATTCTTCTTGCGATAGTATTCTATGTGGGAGTTCTAATTAATATTAAATTACTAAGTTTAAACATCCCTGACTACATCAATTTATTAATTATTATAGTCCTAGTTATTCTTGTTCTTCTTGAATCAATATTATCATTTGTAAGGCTTTCAAAAATACAGTACTTGTTTTATCCAAACAGATTGGAAGTAAAAGGCACAAAACAGCAGTATGTTATGTTTACAAATGTTCCGGTGGTAAAGTTCGATCAAAACTTTTTTGATAAACTCTTTGATACGGGATCTGTCACTTTTGGAGCATATAAGATGAAAGCAATACCAAATGTTCAGCAGAATGTTGATTATCTGGAAAAGCTTATACAAAGCTCAAGAACCCAATACGTAGCAAGATAACCAATAAATTTATAAATACTTTTTATAATAGGTTTTACTATGGATAACGGGGAGTACTATTCAAAGATTTTCTTTATAATTGTGTTTGCAGTACTTACATTTGCAGCACTTTGGATAATAAAACCATTTATAATTATCCTGCTTGGTGCAGGCCTGTTAGCATACGTATCTAACCCGGTTTATAGCAGATTGCTTAAGAAAACAAAGAGCAAAGGCCTTTCAGCAACCATTATCCTATTAATAATTATTTTGCTGCTTGCAGTACCTTTTGTTTCACTTACCCAGACCGTATCAAAAGAAGGAGTTCAACTTTACTTGCTTACAAAACAGAAAATAGCAACAGGAAAGATAATAGATATTGAGTGTTCAGAAGAAGACACCTCGCTTGGTTGCAGTATAAATAAAAACGTACAAGAGTTTGTTTCAGATACAAGAAACAAGTTTTATCTTGAAAATGTGCTTAGCAAAGGAGCAAACTTTATTGTAGATAAATCATCAGATTTTCTTTTAATGCTCCCTCAAATAATCCTATTCTTATTTGTTATGTTATTCACAGTGTTCTACCTTCTTACAGACAGCAAGAATTTTATTGAACAAGTTAAATCATGGATTCCTTTAAAAGAATCCCATAAAGAAATGATATTCAAACAATTTGCGAACCTAACTCATGCAACAGTATATGGACAGTTTGTTGTTGCTTTGATACAGGGTGGTCTTGGCGCACTTGTGTATCTCGCTCTGGGCATAAGTTCTCCAATAATCTGGGGCCTATTAACCGCATTCTTTGCATTATTGCCTGTTCTTGGTACAGCAATAATTTGGGTTCCTTTAGCGATTAATCTATTAATAAACGGATTCATCATAAAAGGTATTATTTTATTGCTGCTTGGTACATTCGTGATATCACTTATTGATAATATCTTAAAACCAAGAATAATAGGAAAAAGAACAAAATTACATCCTGTTTTAGTTCTTGTAGGGGTTGTTGGCGGACTTATAACAATGGGTCTGATAGGTATAGTTCTTGGTCCTTTGATATTTTCTCTATTGATTAGTTTTGTCGAAGTATATCACAAAGAAAAAAGAAGATGAAACAACGAAAATTTTATAAATTTTCGAGCTTCATTTATAACTAAAATGAAATTAAAAGTTAAAGATATGGACATCGCTACTGGCGGAGTTTTTATTGTCTTAATACACAAAAAAGATGCAGGCTTATTAGACTTGCATCCTTTGGACAGAGTTCTTGTTAAAAAAGGAAATAAGAAAACAGTTGCAGTTGTGGATATTGCAGAATCTAAAAAAGCTACACCTCCGGGTTCTGTAGGATTATTTGAAGAAGTAATAAAATGTTTAGGCGCTAAACGAGGAGATACTGTAGATATCTTAATTGAAAAAAAACCTAAATCAGTTAGGTGGATTAAAGAAAAATTAAAAGGCATGGAACTAAGTTCAAAAAAGATAAGCGATATCATGAATGATATTGCTAACAATGCTCTCACAAATATAGAATTAACATATTATGTTGCTGCTAATTACACTCACGGAATGAGCGCAAAAGAAGAGATAGCATTAACAAAAGCAATGATAAATACGGGCAATAAGCTTAATTTTGACCATGCAACTATCGCAGATAAGCATTGTACTGGCGGAGTTGCAGGGAACAGAACAACAATGTGCATTGTTCCAATCCTAACTGCAGCAGGGATTAAGATGCCTAAGACATCATCAAGAGCGATTACATCTCCAGCAGGTACGGCAGACACAATGGAAGTACTAGCACCTGTTTCTTTGCCTTTGAAAAAGCTTAAGCAGATTGTTGATAAGGTTAAGGGATGTATAATTTGGGGAGGATCTGTCAATCTTTCTCCTGCTGACGATAAGATAATCGCTGTTGAACATCCTCTTCAGATTGATCCAGAAGGGCAATTACTAGCTTCCATATTATCCAAGAAAGGTTCTGTTGGATCTAAATATGTTCTTATTGATATTCCTTTAGGAAGAGAAACCAAGATTAAGACAAGAAAAAAAGCATTACGCCTGGAAAGAAAATTCGAAAAGATTGGAAAAGCCCTGGGGATGAAAATAAAAGTTATACTAACAAATGGAAACCAGCCGATAGGTTCTGGAATCGGTCCTGCTCTTGAAGCTCGTGACTGTTTGTATATCTTAAGTAGAGATAAGAAAAGACCATTAGATCTTGAGAAGAAAGTAATAGACATGGCCGGGATGTTATTTGAGATGGTTGGCAAAACAAAAAAAGGATGCGGAGCAGACCTTGCAACTTCTATTTTAGAATCTGGTAAAGCATACAAACAGATGAAAAGGATTATCAAAGCACAGGGAGGAAATCCTAACATTGTTCCAGGAAGGATTAAGATTGGAAAAGTTAAGAAAGACATAATCGCTAAAAAATCAGGAATAGTTAAAGATGTTAACAATCTTGGAATCTCAAAAGCTGCAAGAGTTGCAGGCGCTCCTCAAGATAAAGGCGCAGGAATTTATTTGTATAAACATGAAGGAGATAAAGTAAAGAAAGGAGAAAAAATATTAACTGTTTACGCTTATAACAAAGAAAAATTGAAGTACGCTTTGGATATGTTAAACTCTTTTCAAACACCTATAGTGAAGTAAGATGGCATGGACATTAAGGCAAGAAGTAAATAGGAAGATTTTTCACCTGAGTGCGGTATTTATTTTAATCGCTTATAATTATCTCTTTAATACTTTCGGAAAAACAACCGCGATGTTTTCTTTACTCGGATTTCTTGTTTTAGTTTTATTTCATGAATATCTCAGAATAGACTTGAAATTAAAAACACCATTTGTGAAACTAACAAGAAAACATGAACAGAACACTATGGCTTCTTCAGTATATTTTATTTTAGCTATTATAGTCTGCTTTGCTCTTTTTGATTTTAAGATTGCCAACATTGCGATTTTGATTACAATATTCTCTGATGTTATTGTTTCTTTAGTCGGAGGAAAATTCAAAATAAAAGGAAGACTTATGTTTAAAACAAGAACAGTAGAAGCAGTTGCTGCTGCATTCTTAGTAAACTTTGCGATTGGTTATTTTATATTGCCTAATCTTTTAATCATCTCTACGATGAGCATTGTTGCAATATTAATAGAAATTCTTACGCATAAAGTAGAAGATAATCTTTCTGTTCCAATTATAACTGGCCTTGTAGGTCAAGTCTTGCTAATGCTTCTTTAGTGGTTTTTTTAGCTATTTTATATAGATATTCACCACTCTCTAATAGCAAGGTTTATATATATAATTAATATATCTGGCCTTATGGGGGGCCAGAAAACCATATTTACGGGTTTGGATTATTTTGAAGATCCGCATCACCTAGTTATCGGAAGAACTCACATAAATACTCCTGATTATAAAGTCCATCACCTTCACAAGATAGTACCTTCTAAAATCAAAGAATTTGTTGAACACTTAAGCACTGTACATTCTCTTAAAACCGATATTAATTACTTTCCTGCTGATACAGAATATGGCTGTCTTGAAGGATTGGTCAGAACAGTAATGGGAGACAAACCAATAGAAGAGATGTCAACTCTAAATCAAAACGAAGACAATCTTCAATATGTTATGCGATGTTTTGGAGTAGCACCAGAACTATTCGAACTTTTCTTAAGTATTGAATATTCAAACGCATTGGGCAAGCTAGATTTTTCAAATGGATTCGAATTAATCGGAGCAATAACTCAGTTTTCTTTGGTAGGAAAAAGTAAATATCCTGGAATAGACCCAAATCGATTAGCAGAGACTAAAAAAAAGATAACTCATGAACTTATCCTACCCGGCATGATCGGGGGAGGAGATTTATTGAAGGCTACTAAAGAATTCCAAAAATATAGAGAACTTGTTATGGCATATGAATTTATGCAGGATGATATTATGGAATTTATGAAAGCTGCAAAAGGAAAAATAGGAGTTCTTTTACCGCTTCCTTATGCAAAAAAAATGAAAGCAATGCTTGAAGGAAGATTATTAGAAGAGCCAGAGATATGGGATCAACACAAAGATGAGATGAATGAAGAAACAGTTGGTGTGATTGATATGCTTGAAGCGGTTATCTCTGGAGATGATCCAAAGTCTATAGACAGACCTGGCGATTGGCATAATGAGGGAAGACCCGGACCTTTGGGGGATAGAAGAGATCAAAGATCTTTTGAATGGGATCAAAAGTATGGCATGGGTAATTGGAGACTTGTTTGGAAGTGGGCAGATGATCAGAGCGAAAAATATCTTTCATTTGAAAGGGCATGCAAAGAATTTGAAGGTGCGTATAGTGCAGATTTTTCATCTAATCCAGAAAAATGGAAAGAATTAGCAAGAGAAGCAAGAGAGGTTTATGATATTGAAGAAAGAGATATTGATTCTGGGTTAGATTATATGGTTCAGAAAGGGAGGGCAAATCATATTCAAGATATTGCAATAAGAAACGTTCTTAAGAAGAATGGATTGCAATTCACAGGCGATAAGTTAGCTCAAGTTAGAGGAGCAAGAACAAAATGGGGTTCTTTATTCAGCCCGACCAGGATTATGTTTCATAAACCGCATCAAATTAAGATGCCTCACTTAATTAATTACTGTCATCCTCAGTCTACAGAAGCATTCTGGCAGAACAATAAATACTTGCAGGTGAGAAGATAATGGACATTATACGTGTAAAAGTTAAAGGACCCAGCAATACTAACAGGGGATATACGTATGCAATAGATGAAGTTACAGGAAGGAATTATTTTATTGCAAATTTTGGTTCTAGTAACTATCGGGGATATGTAGATATTGTACGTAAAAACGGCAATAAAGTAACGCTTGCTACAGGTAGAGAAGTAGAAGAGCATAAAGCTAAAGTAGAGGAAGAAAAAAAAGCAAAGGAGATAGATGATGCTAACTCAAGCCCGTTATACAAACTTATTGAGCCAGTAAAAAGAGAACAAATAGAACAATTTGGTGATAGAAACAAACCTGATTCTTATGAAACTAAAATGCTTAGTCTTAAGCAAGGAAAGGTTGAAGAATTATTAAAAGAAGATGCTCCTGCAAGACATGTCGTAAGTGCTATATTATCCATAGATGAGTTTATGTTTCCAGAATCACAGGGATGCCATCCGGAAACTAAAGACACGATCAGGTTTACTGATTATCAAGATTGGCACATATTCAAAAGAATTGATCAATTGAAAGAATTTGGGTTATTAGACGATGTTAAATACCATACTGGAACAGGGTGGTGCTTTAATTCAGAGCTTGTTTACAAGCCAGTTGAGGGGGAGGGCAATTATTCTTCAACACATGCTTGGCGTCCTGGATTTTACCCTAATAAGGGATTAAGAAATGCTTTATTTGGTGTGATGCTTCCTTTTGAAGATTGTTCAGCACACGTTATTGAAAAAGGGCGTTAATTTTATATAGTTTCTAACAAATGTGATTATTATGAGTATTGAAGGCAAAAGAAAGGATATAGAAGTTATGAAAAAAGAAGTTAAGGCTACTCTTGAGGATCTTCAAAGAGCTCAGAAAAAAGGAGATATGAAAAAGACTGAAAAATTAACAGAAAAACTTTATTCTTTGAACTCTAAACTTAAGAAAAAAGGAGAAGAGTTAGGAAAATTAGAAAGTAAAGAAACACAGTCTGAACCTAGCCCAAATGTAGGGCCTAGTCAACCAGGAAGTTTCAAGAAAGCCTTGGTTTGGATATTGGTTATTATTGTTATTCTTGTGATAGCTATATTGGTGAAATCAGCATGATAGATCTAACAGAGTTACTAATGCCGCAAGATTATTCAGGACGGAGAATTTATCATTTTGAATCTATCGCAGAGATGAGAGAGAAATGTCAAGATGCTCATAGTTGTCTTGCATTCCTTGAGGATGTTGTTTACAGAGATGCAAGAAAAGCGTGGTCTGAAATCTGTAATTATGAACATAAAGGAAAATTCAAAAAAGATGAATGTATTATTAAAGATGCTGAGGGAGATGAATATATTTGGGCATTTGATAAATCTGCAAATACTTTAGTTAAAAAGTTAACAAAAAAGATTATCACCGAGGTTTATTCAGATGGAGAGACTGTGCATGGGGTTGTTGGATGTTTTATCC
>JBHPFU010000002.1:0-197765 GCA_042571125.1 Nanobdellota archaeon
AATTCTTGGGGGGGCTCTGATTGGAACGGTTTCGCAATTTACTTATCTGATTTTAGTTGGAGGAATAAACACAGTTTCAATGATGTTATCATTAGTTACTTTATACACAATAGATAAAGCAAGAAATGGTTCAATAATTGTTGTTCAAGAATTGCTTAAACAGATTGATCTAAATATGTTAATATTATTTTTAGGGGTTGCATTGATAACAGGAGGAGTCGGTGTTTTCTTAACACTAAAGATAGCAAAGCTATTCTCTAAGTTTATAGTTAAGGTAAACTATTCAGCACTTTGTTTATCTGTTATCTTGTTTATTGCTGTTCTTGTTTACTTCTTTACAGGCTGGTTGGGATTGTTAATATTGGCAATTTCAACCGCAGTGGGGATAATCCCGGGACCTCTTCAAATAGGCAGAAATCACGCTATGGGCTGTCTATTACTGCCTGTAATCCTCTATTTCATCCTTTAGAAACCTTTATAAATGCCTTATATGTCCTAAAACTCATGAAAGCGGTAATTGTTAATTTCAGAAAATCTGTACACAGACAAAAGGATAATCATATGATCCTGGCTGTTGAAGGTATTGATTCTAAGGAAAAAGCAGAAGCATTAGTTGGCAAAACAGTTTCTTGGAAATCTCCTGCAAATAGAGAGATTAAAGGGAAAGTAGCATCTGCTCACGGCAATAGCGGTGCTGTTCGTGTAATCTTTGAGAAAGGTATGCCAGGACAGGCTGTTGGCGCACAAGTAATGATTTCTTAATCTATTTGGTAAATATACCTAATGGTATACTACACAACATAATAAAAACGTTATATTTAGTTGATATTAGAGATATACCAAAAGGTATATATTCTAAAAGAGCTATATCTATATTGCAGTATAACAATATTAATATAGCAGTTTTACAAATCATATCAAAGATCCTATATTAAAATAGGATTATTTCATATACAAAGGGGTGGATATACCGTTTGGTATAATAACTATATTGGGTTATAGTAAGCAAAACCTTTAAATAATAGTTATACCACTTGGTGTATATATTAAGAGGTAGATAGACTTTGACAAAAGAGGTGCGAACTAGTTTTGTGGGTAGGGAATACTACTTAAATCTTCTAAAAGATAGTCTGGAGAATCTTAAACGCGATCTAGGAGAGAACCTAGCATTAGTAGGTCCGAAGAATATCGGCAAGAGCTATCTTCTCAAAGAGTTTGTTTCTTCTGTAAAAGACTCTGAAGTCGTTCCTGTTTACATTGATCTAGAGAGAGCCGCAATGTCTCCTGAAGAATTCTGCTTTAATTTTATATCTCAAACATGCTATTGGTTCAAAGGAGGCAAGCAAGAAGATTACAAAAAGATGGATTACTTGCTTAAATTAAATCTAGGTGCTGCTTCTAAACATGTAAAAGAATTGAAAAATGAATTAGAAAAGATAAAACCCGATCATAATCTATTGGTAGATATCGCCTTCAAATTCCCAGAGGCATTAGCAAAACAGGAAAAGAAAAAAGTTCTATTAATAATCGATGAGTTCCAGAATATTCTTGATCTGAACAATTTTGAGAAGATAAAAGACATAGTTAAATTATTTAATTCATTACAACTGGAAAACGTAAAGTTTGTTGTTGCAGGTTCTTCTATTCAGCAGATGAGAGAGATCTGCACTGATTTCAAGATTGAAAATATTGGTTATTTTGAATTTGATGGTACAAAAAAGCTTGTCCAGAGTTTAGTTCCAAAAATATCTGACAAAGAAGTTGATAGAATATTCAAACTAAGCTTAGGTCATCCTTATTTTATAACCGCAATCTGCAACAGATACAATGAAACAAAAGATGTTGATCAGGCTTACATTATTGAAACACTTTCTAAGCAAGGGTTAATCTATCAAGCATGCAATCAAATGTATAATAATTCTTTGAGCAGAGCTCGTGGTAAAACATTGCTTATGAGCATCATGAATGTTCTTGTCTATGAAGAAGGTCTACGTCTAAGTGAAATCTCAAGAAGAATCTACAGGCAAAGTCCTGTAACAAAGAACTTGCTTAGCAGGTTAATTTCTGTTGATTTACTCGCACTAAAAGAAAACAGATATTATTTTATTGATCCTGTTTTGAAGTTCTGGCTTAGCAAAGTTCTTCGGGGATTAGAATTCGATGGTGTTTCAGATGAAGAAATCGATAAGTTGGTGAAAGAAATTGGCAGCTAAAGGATGGATCATTACAATAGTTGTACTGCTTTTGCTAGTTGGCGGTTTCTTTGCATTCAAAACTTTAGGTGGAGAAGCAGCATCTCAAGGTGGCATTAGCAAGATAATTAACGATGGTTCTGGTAAGTTTAATGCCTGGGCAGGTGCAGGCAAATCATTTGGAAGGAGAGCGGCAATCATAGGTATACTTGCTGCACCCATATTATTTATGATATGGGTTATTGGTAAGAAAGAAAAAGAAATGATGGAGAAGATTGTGTTTACTGCACTTACTCTTTTAATCATGTTCTATATTGCATTTAGCTTTGAAGAGATAAGACCTTCTTACTTGTTTGGATGGTTTATTTCGCTCGGTGTAGTCGGCAGGAATTATTTCAAGACAAAAGAAAAGAAAGATGCATTCATGACTTGGCTTGCACTCGGAGCAGTAAGTATGTTCGAAGCTCCATTCGGAAGCTTGCTATACACTCAATCTAAAATTCCTGTTGTAGAAGTCGGAACTAATCCGTTCTCTTTATTCTTTCAGCTTGGATTCTCTCCGCTGGGCTGGGTATTTGCAGGAGTAATCCTTGGATTCTTTGGAGTTACACTTAAAGGCTGGGCTAAGGCAGGGTTTAACAAGGCAAAAGAGAAGGCAAAAACAGTAAAGCAAGAAAAAGAAGATAAGAAAAAAGCCGAAGAAGAAAAAAAGGCAGCGGAAGAAGCTGCAAAGGCAACAGGAGAACAGAAAGACGGAACAGAAGAAGCAGATAAAACCGCAGAAGGTGTTGAGAAGGCTGTTGAGAAAGGAGATCAGGCAGCAGTACTAACGGGAACTGCTCAATTAACAAATCAAGTGAACGGAGCAATGGGCATTCCGGTTATTTATCCTGTAATTGATCCTAACTTATTAATGAACATGCAGGCAATGCTTAACCAAAACAGATCTGCGGTTCATAAAGTGGAAGACCATATTGAAGGAAAAGAATTCTATAATACAAAAGTTGGGAAGGCTCTTGCTTACATATTCAAACTTCATAAAGAATTTGAAACCAACCTGGGCAAAGAGGGTTGGCAAGAATTTGAAAAACTAAAAGAAACAAAGTTCAAAGAATTAATCGAACACTTGAATGCAACAGGAAATTCATACTTAAGAAGCAGAGCAAAGGCAATAGAAAAAGATAGTGAAAAAGTCACACCGCAGAAGCTGAAAAAATATCTTGAAAACTGGGTTGCTGAAATAAATGGAGAAAGAAAAAAGGCAAAGAAAAAAATCAACAAAGCAGTCAAAGATCTGAAAAAATCCGAAGACAAGATTGTAGAAAATTATGAAAAAGCAGACAAGATTGAAAAAGAGATTTTAACGCATGAAAAAACACTGAAAGAATATGATGAAAAAGCAAGAGGATTATACCTTGCATCAAAAGAGATGATTGAAAGGATCAATAATGCTTCTATACCTCGTGAAGAAAGAATGAATCTTGTTCGTGAATTCAGAGGGAATATGAAATGGATTGTTGAGTATCTTAAAGATAAAGAAAAATACATGACTCATTTCAAAGGCAAGTTCAAAGAAATATTAGATCTAATTGTAAAATCTGAAGTTGCTATGGATGACAGCATATATACAACTGAATCTGCCAAAAACATTGCAAAAGATGTTTCTCCTGAACTAGTTATGCAGATGATAAAAGATACTGAAGTCGAGCCTGAAAAAGTTGAAATAAAAAAAGAGGACGTTGCATGAATAAAAAGTTAATAACGATATTGATTTTATGTATGTTCTTTGTAAACTTAGCTGGCTTTGCAAACGCTCAAACTGTTAAGACTGATGATCAAATAGCAGACGATGAATATTCAAAATATACAAATCCTTTTGATATTATAAAAGAAAAAGGGTGGGACACTGATTTCATGTCCAAGTGGGCACTTTATCAATTTAAGATAGGAATTTCTAAAAAACTTAAGTCTGATCCTAGATTAGCGTGGGCCGGTACTGCATGGGATGCTGCAGGCTGGATTGTCGGAAAAGTAATGTGGTTCTTAAATATAGTCCCCGAATTAATAGGAAATAATATTTATTCGTTATCTGTTGCAACACTAATCCTGTCTGCATCATTATCTGTATTCATTAGAGGTTGGATGGCGTGGCTTCTATGCTTTATTTACTACTGGCAATTCTACTATGGTACAATCCCTGTTGAAGCGCAAACACTAACTGCACCAGTGTTTTTAGGTCTATTTGCAGGAATTATCGTTGCTAGTTTTATAATTACAAAATTATTTGGTAAGATGTTGCGTGGTTGGTTAGTGAAACTAGGAGGATTAATCTTTGGAAAACTAATTGGTGGACTTATTTTCAAAAAGTTAGTTGGAAGACTTTTATGGGGGAAAGTTGGAAGGCCTATTGCTAAATTAACTCTTGGAACTTTGTGGTGGGTCGCTTTTGACAGCAGATGGCTGTATGACAAGTTAGGTCTACAAAAAGGTGTTGATTTTGTTGCGAGAATCAGCGGCTATCAGAGATGGAAAGAGCACGGAGAATTAGAAGAAAAAGATAAAAAGGCAAGGATAGAGCTTGCACAAAAAGCAATGGGCAAATATGAAAAGGAATTTGTTGGGATGCTGTTCCAATGGCTTCATGCTGCTCCGAACAAGGGAGTAGATGAAGAAGAATATGAAAAAGTATACAACAATATAATAAATGTACTTGTAAAAGAAAAGAGTCTTTCTGCTGAACAAGCAGAAGCAATTCTAAAAGGAATAGAACTACTTGGGAGGTCTAGAAAAAAACTAAAACCTAAAAAATGATAACTGACGAACAAATCATGGGAAATCTTGCAGAACGAAGAAAGTATTTTGAAAAACTTGCAGACGAGAAACTGCAGTTTGAAGCAGAAGGTGGAATAAAAATAAAAAGCTTATTAGACCTTACATACCACATAGCAGATCCTAAATTAATGCCAGACCACACATTCTTTATTCGTATTTCTAAAAAGGAATTCTCAAGATGGATCGAAAGCATAATCGATGATAAAAAGTTGATTAGAAATATTGCTAATGCTGAATCAAAGATAGAAAAAAGGATTGGATTTGAAAGAGGCTTAACCGAAGATCAAATGAAACATCTACTAGGTCATGTTCAACGTCAAAAGATTTTAAGTAGAGGAAGAGAAGAGATAACAAGATTAATCAAAAAAAGAACAAAACCGACAGAACAAAATAGAAAAGCGCTTATCAAGAAATTAGAAAAAGAAGAGAAAAAGAAATTGATTGCATTTTCAGAACAAATTTATCAGCATACAATAAAAGGTGAGAGAGTAGAAGAAAAATTGATTGAATCCATGAAGAAAAAATATGAGATAATAAAGGAGATTAAAGAATTAGAATCCCAGAATTATCAAATAATGCAGAACAAACCAAAAGGAAAGAGAGAATTAAAGAAAGTCGAATCATTGACGAAACAAACTTTAAAACGCAGAGAAAAACTAGAAGTATTAAGCAAAAAAATCGAGGAGTTAGAAAGTTCTTTATTTACCTACAAAGACAAAGTTTCAGAAATGCTTGAACGAGAATTCGGGACTAAAAAAGTTATCAAAGAGATAACAACTCCAAGAGAATCTGATGTTTACAAAAAAAGAACTTCTGAAGAGATAAAAGAAATGATTAAACAAGGTAAAAAGGCAGAGGAAAGAGCCAAGAAAAAGATCGAAAAAGGCGAGAGAGAACTAATTAAAAGATGAATGAAGGAAGAAGAGCAGGGTTAAGTGCAGGAGTTTTGCTAGTTATAATCTCTATGATTAGTTTATTCCTCCCAGAAATGTGCTATGCGGGAGTTGGAGATGCATTCCAGTTCTGCTTTAACTGGGCAAAAGCGAATATGGTCTGGTTAGCAGGAGTTATGTACTTCTTAGCAGGTCTTGTTTTATTCGGTGAGCATAAAGGAGGAAAGGCGTTTGCGCTTCTGATTGCTGTGACTGCAATGACATGGACCTGGTGGGACAATAGCTTATCAATTGCTGGATCGCTTCGTTCATTCTTCTCAGCTCTACTTCCATTAGCGCTTGTTAAACTGATAATCAAAGCAAGTACTGAAGCAGATAAAGGAAAGGAGGGTGATAAGAAAAAATTGTCTGTAGGAGCTGGATTTGCAAAGTGGATTGTACTAATTGGGATTGTATTCATAAGTCAATTCTCATACTTAGGTCTTAAAGGTGCAATATTCGCATCAATTATCCTTATTGTTTTATTGGCGTTAGGGCACATCCCGTTACTCGGATTCTTGAAATGGCTCCCAATGATATTCATTTTTGCAATGATATTCATAGCGATTCCTGTCGGCTATGTACAGTGGGTAAAAAATCCAAATACATGGATGTCATTTGGAGAGTTGGACAGGACATACAAAGCAATAGATAAATTTCCTCTTGCAAACAAGCTCGCAAAGAGTTTCTTGGAGAAAAAAGGGGACATAATATCTGAAGACAGGATTGATAGAAAATACTTCAAGGAGATAACTGCCAATAACAAACAAGAGGCAGATTCTCAAGCTAACACATTAGTAGCACTAAAAACAGAATTGAAACAAGATGAAGAAGCGAATAAAGATGCGATAAATCAGATTGACGAAAGACTAAGAAAAATAGATGCCATATATCATAATATCAACTGGGGAACATGAAGAATAACTATAAATTTGCAATGCTGGCTGTGTTTTTAATAGCTCTGCTTAGCTTAAATGTACAATCCCAGCTTGCAGATTTAGGTGAGCAGGATATTGATACTTCAAAAATCCAAGAAGGAGTTGTTGATCCTCAAGGGAGCACTCAAACGGGGATTATAGAAGAAGGTAAACAAACTTATGAAGAGTTTGTTAAAGAACTTGAAGAAGCCAAGAGAAAGGCAGAAATAAAGGCAAAAAGTGCATGGAGAGCAACAAAATCAATCTCTTGGATTGTTTTAATATGGGGAATACAGATAATAATCATAATGGGTCTTGTGATAAGACTTTTCAAATGGAAATGGTCCAGAAAAATGCTTTTATTTTTAATTGGAAACTTTTCATATTATTTTTTAGGTGGATGGTTGTTTAAGAAGTTGGGTCTCGCTGTTGGAGGAAAGGCAAAAGATATTTTAAGAACACTCTGGGGCAAGGAAAGAAAAAAATTCAAAGCACTATTACAAAACTTAAAGGAAAAAAGAGAGAAATTAGCAGCAAATGTGGCAGGATCACGAAAAGAAATAAGCTATAAAGGTGAAGCTGGAACTCGAAGATTGACAGAAGCGACTAAGTTTTATTTCGGTAATGCCCGAAGTAAAGAATACAAAGCAATAGAAGACCTGAAAAAAACTCTTAAAGAACTTAAGACTACAAATGAAAAAATAAAAAAGAACTTTGATGAAATTACTAACTTTACTGATCAAGAACAGGTAACTTTAGGACAGCTGCGTCAGCTTGAGATCGATAAAAAGAGAGGTATGGAAAATGTCAAGAAATTTGTGGATGAAGCTACAATAAGTAAATTAAAAGCAGATATAAGAGAAGCAGGACCTACAATAGAAAGAGAATTGGATGATGTCCAGTTCATAATAGATAAGAATAAAGAGATTTTAGGTAAGATTAAAGAATTGCAAGAAATTATGAAAGTAGAAGAAGATAAAATAGTAGAAGAAGGATCAAAAATTGACTTTTTGCTTTCAATACCGGATAATAAAAGTAGAATAAATCAAGCAACAGAGAAAATAAAAGAAGTATCAGGACTGGCTGTAGGCATTGCACAAGATTTCTTGAAGAATGAAAGATCATTGATTGAAACATTCAAAAATATTATGAATGATAAAGTTGAAGTTGAAAAAAGATTAACAGATAAACTCGAGGAAGAAGAAAAGACAGAATTATACCAAAGCAAATTCAGTGCATTGGGTAAACAGTCGTATAAAGATCAAGGACTGGACCTTGTTGGAAGATCGGGCAAAGTACTTGATACAATTAGAGACATTCCTACGCTCTGGAGCAAAATAAGCGGGAAGCACGATGAAATCTCTCCAGAAAAGTTCTTTGAATGGATGACGAAAGGACGTGGGGGGGATAATGAAATCGCAAGATTTGTCAGAGAAGATCTTAAGGAACAAAGGCTTGCTAATCTAATCAATAATATCAAAGTGGGTTCACCGGATGAAGCAGAAGCAGGAATGAAAAGAATGGATGCTCTATTCAAGGAGTTTTTTGATTTCAAGAGGTACAAATAAGATGAATACTAATACAAAAAAGATGATGTTTGTATTAGTGCTGTTTGTTTTATTTAGTGCTAGCGCTTATGCTCTCACGATTGATCCTGGAGCTGTTGGAGCAGGAGTAAAAGAACAATTAGGCGGGATATTAAAATGGTACGAAGTTGAAGACTTTGAAACTGTTGAGGGCAAACGAGTACCTATCCTAAATGAAGAATATGAACTTGGAAGAAGACTTGTTGATTTCTTTATTGTATTCGCATTGATAGGTTTAGTTGGTAGGGGAACAAAACTTAAAAATTATTATGGTGCAAAAGTAATCTGGATATTCTCTGCACTAATCGCATTTTCATTTGTGGCTTCATCAAAGATTCCATTGGTTGCAAGATTATTCCCTTTTGTTAATGCATTACCATTCCTGCTTATTACATTTGCTGCTTACAAAGCACTTTCAAATGCGATGGGAGCAAAAGCAGGATCATTTGCTAAGGTATTCATAATGTTAATTGCATTATTATTCTCATTTTTCATATTTTACGGAATAAATAACATCGATATTATCCCAGACGGATTAAAAGACAGGTTAAAACTACCCGGATCCACTAGTGCGGGCGCAAATGAACCTGCATCAATACAGCCAGACTTCCGTCAGAGATTAGTTGATCCATCTGGACAAGTTATAATCCCTCAAGCACAGCAAACTCCGCAGGAAGCGATTGATGCTGCAAGATTAACCGCAGAAGCGGATGTGCTCAGAGCAGATTCGCTTCGTTTAATGCAGGAATACGCCGCACATGAACAAAATGCACTTAATTTCCAGCAGCAAGGAAATTTTCAGGCCGCAGCTACAGAAATAAATCTGGCTGAGCAGAAGGCAGCATTAGCTGAACAAAAAGAAAATGAATCAAAAGCAAAATACAAGGAGGCTACAGATTTAATGGCATCAATATGAACTCAATAAAATTAATTTCAATGTTTGTAATGATTTTCTTAGTTAGTAGTGTAGCACTCGCAGCAATAGAATTAAGTGCTGAAGAAAATGCTTTGATTGACAGCATATTCCATTCAGTAACAGAACTAAAAAAAGTATTAAATGAAGAGACTCAAAAAGCACTTAAAATAAACGGCACATATACAAGAGAAAAAGTACGGCAGGAGTATCTTGAAAGTAATAGTAATATTGAATTGTTCAAAACTGTTGATTCTAAACTTAAAGCAACACTCTCTACAGCAGGAGGAGGAGAAGCAACAGGAGTGAAAGAAGGGGTTGAAGAAGCATCTAAAGAAGAAAGTGAACTTGGAGCTACAGCTAAGAAGTATCTAGGCATAGCAACGAGTTATTTAAAGGGCAAAAATCCTGAAGCTACACCAACTCCTGAAGCAATAGCAAATGTTGCACAACAACTTACAGATATCTCTTCAAAAATTGAAAGTGGAATGAGCGAGCTTGATAAGATGGCTATAACAATAGCTAATGACAAACAAAGAATCAAAGCTCTTGCTGTAGAAATAAGAAGGCAAGCAGGAGTTACGGCACCAACAAAAACTCCAACTGTTCAACCTACAGAACAGCCAACTGTCCCTCCAACACCCGCGCCAACTCCTTCATTAGAGACTGAATGTAAGAAAATGGCTGACGATATAAAAGAACTTATGCGGCAGATGCGGGATGCAAGACCTAAATTTATAGAATATATGAATAAATGTAAAAATACTCAAGTTTGGAGAGACAATCTTGATCACTTCAAAAGTTCATCAAGAAGGATAAAGAAAATCATAGACGAAAACTAAAATGAAAAAAGAGATGATTCGGAAAATTGTATTTGTGCTTTTATTAGCTGGGTTAATATTAGTGCCATCTCTGGTTATCGCGCAAGAATTAAGTGAGGACGACGCAAGAAGAATAGTTTACGATGCATTCCTGGCGATTCTTGATGAAAGAAGCAAAGGAATGTCTGAAAAAGAAAAAGATAGGATTGAACAGGACATCAGGCCAGACTTATATGATCTAGTACTTGATGCATATGATGAAAAGTATAGTGAAGAAAAAATTAATGCTGAAGTTGTAAAAATCTGTGAAGCAAAAGGTCTGAAAAAATCATTCTGTGAGACAGAAGTAATAGGAAAATCAAAATTATTGTCAACACAAAACATGTTGATTGGTGGCGGAGGAGTTATTGGTATTGTTGCGATAGTATTCTTTGTTATGTTCCTTAAAAAGAGGAAGAAAACAGAAGAAAAACTAACCATAAAAGAAAGACTTGCTAAATTTGCAGGAATTTTCAGCAGAAAGAAAAAAGAGATTGTTAAGTTTGAACAATTAATCGCAAAACTAGCAGAGTATGAGCAGAGAATTAA
The DNA here is from genome assembly GCA_042571125.1 of Nanobdellota archaeon. Taxonomy (GTDB): domain Archaea; phylum Nanobdellota; class Nanobdellia; order Woesearchaeales; family UBA10107; genus JBHPFU01. Next base: position 10,782 of record JBHPFU010000002.1, read on the forward strand.
ACAAAATATTGTTATTGCCAAGAAGATTGCAGATGAAGATATTGCATCTCTTAAAGATGTTGGCGGAGAATTCCTTAAAAATGACTATTCAACATTAATTAAAACTCATTTAGGAAATCTGGAAAACCTGTATGCTGTAATGAAAAACTTGTTAAACATTGCTGTTGATTATTCTGGTGACTCCACAACAACATTAGAAAAAACAAAAGATCAACTGATTGCAGAGATAGAGGACATTACAAAAAAAGCTGGAGCAAAATTACTTTCACAAGAAAAAATTGAAAAATTAAAGAAATTGAAAAGACTTGACGAAGAAGAACTTAATGAATTAAACGAGGCTGTTCAGGCAATCAAAGACTTTGATCATGCAATCGCTCAATTCAGAGAAGAGGTTCTAGAAAAACAGATAGAACTGATAATAGAAGAGAAAAAAGAAACAAATCTGTTGGATGCTGCTGTTAAAAAGAGAAACAACAAGAAAATTGAAGCAACAAGAACAAAAGTCCTTTCATTAGCTGAAAAGATCAAAGAAACATTTGATAAGTTAAGAAGTGAGGATGAACCGCTGGCATTGTTCCATGAATTAAAAGAAAGGAGAAGAAGCTGGGAAAAAGAATCCAGAGAATTGCTAGATGCAGAAAGAGAAAGGGAACAGGCAAAAAAAGAGATTGAAGAAGAATCAGGAGGTTCTGGCAGCGCACTAACCTTACTCTCAGTCCTAGCATTAGAGATAGTTCGTGCTCATAAATCAAAGAATATAGAGAAATTCAATGATTTGATGGATAAATTACATGACAGAAACCAAGGAAGTGAAAGAGGTATGGCTCTTGATTTAAAAGCAGGTAAGCTTGACAAAGATACTGCAAATATACTAGTAGAGAGGTTCATGAGCCAGAAAAAAGGTGATTAATCACCGAAAAGTTTATATAGAATTATTATATAAAAAGCCTATATAGGCAATAAGAGGTGTGAAGATGTTTGGATGGATAAAAGCCATAATTGATGCGTTTTTTGGTAATAGTCAACCTGGAGAAGAATCACTTGACTTTGATGTTCCTGATTTTGGTATAATCTGGAGAGATCCTTCTAAGCTTATAGGACGATTTGATATTAGAAGAGCAGTAAACGAAAGATATGGTGGACACAGCGGTATAAAGAAATCAAAAAAATTAATGGCTCAAAGCAATATCTCTCAATGGAATGACCTTCAGCGTCCAATACAACAAAATATAAGAAATTCTATCCAACAAAATCATAATGCAAACTTAGTTCTTAATGCACTTAGAAAAACATTAATGAATACTCTCTCAGACTTTGTAAACAAACAAAAACGTTTGGTTAAAAAAGGAAAGGGAGCTCAGATGAGCGAAGTCACAGAAAGGAGATACATGAAATTTATGGCAAAATATAACTCAGAGCTTTTGGCTGAAAGAAGGCATATTAATACTTTAAAAGCGGCTGCAGAAGGGAAAAATACGTGGGGATTAAAAATAAGAAAACATTTAACAATTACAGAAGGGCTGTTTGGAAAAACGTGGCGCATGATTACAGATAGAAATCATCTAGGAAAAGCATTTACAATGGAAAAATTAATCAGAAAAAAAACAAAAAAAGGCATTCTAAAAGAAAGACAATTCATAAACACTTTAAAATGGCTTGAGAAATTCCATGACGAATCCCATGAATTAGTAAAAGATCTGGCTGTATTGAATCTTACATTATTAGAATCATTACTAGACTATGAAAGAAGAATAAAGATTGCTGTTTCAGATGATGTTGCAAAATACGGTAAAAAAGCCCTATTATTACCGCCAGAGGCAATTAAAGTTGCAAACGCATTTGCATCTTTAAGAAAAAAAGCATTAGTTGTTTTTGAAAACGAAAGAACAATGATAACTCAGGTAGGTAACTTAGGAGCAGAAACAAAAGACGAGCTTGCAGAGTTAGCAGCATAAGAGGTAAAGCAAAATGATGGACATGAAGGACTGGATTAGTTTCTTTTTTGGTATTGTTATAATCGCTCTTGGGCTTGTACCGATATTAGAAACATATACTGCAATCAATTTTGGTCTTTCTGGTTTCCTTGAACAAGGATGGTTTGTTGCTGCACTGCCGTTTATTGTCGCTATTGCGGGTTTCTATCTTTTAATTGAATCAGTAAGAGAGATTACAAACTCAAGTTCTGTAGGATGGGTATCATTTTGGATTGGTGCAATACTAATGACTGTTGGAGTTGGAGCAGTATTAGGAAGCAGAGGAATTGGTCCTGAATGGTTTAACTTGCCGTTCTTAACAGGTGCTACAGGAATTTTAGTTTACAGACTTATATTCATGGTTGAAGGATTCTTCCTAATGATAGCAACATTCGCAATGGAAATCTAAAATGCCAATTATTTCTTATTTTTTAGAGCTTCTCGCTTCATGGGGTTCATTATTCGCAGCTCCATTCACAAATCCGCGCATGCTGTGGATTATTCTGCCTATTTACTTCATATGGATATTTACAGAGTTTTATCAGGAGAAAAAAGGAACTTCACTAGGTAATGCAGTATCAAACGGTGTTGTTGTTCTTTGGATCGGTATTGACTGGGTAAGACAGATTGTTGATCAGGTAACTGGAAAAACATTAAGTGTTGGAACTGATTTTTTCACTAAAGTTTTTATTGCTTTTTTGATATTTGTTTATGGCGCACTGATCATGGTCAATGGTATCAGAGGAAAGGCGTTAACAAGGTTTATTGGGAGAATAAGAGAGGTAACTTATGCCATACTTATGTTAACTCCTATCTTTTACGGAGCTATTGGATTTAGTTTTAAGATTGTATTCTCCATGATACTCTTTTTCCCTCTATTCTATGGGTTGGTTGAATTAGTAGATAGGTATGCTCCGACTCCGCAGACGTATGAAGCTGAAGAAAAATTTGAAAAAGAAGTAGAAGAAAAGAAAGAAGATAAAGAACTGGAAATTTAACCAAAAGATATATAAATAAAACTAACTAAATATATACAATGGAAATAAAACTGTTAAAGAAGCCAAAGAATCCGACAATAATTGAAGGATTTCCTGGTTTTGGATTGATAGGCACTGTTGTTACTGAATTTCTATTAGATCACCTGGATGTTGAGTCAATCGGGACAATAGTAAGCAAAGACATTCCTGCGATGATTGCTATTCATGAAGGAAAGGTTGTTAGTCCTATCGAGATATTTTATAATAAAAAATATAATTTAGTGATATTACACGTTGTTACAAGTGTTGTCGGTCTTGAGTGGGATATGGCTCAGACTGTTATCGACCTTGCTAAACAACTTAATGCAAAAGAATTAGTATCTATTGAAGGTGTAGGTTCTGCAAATGCGATTGGGGATTCAAGAACATTTTATTACTCAAATGTTCCTGCAAAAAGAAAGAAGTTTGAGCAGATAAAAATCAATCAGTTGAAAGAAGGGATTGTTATGGGTGTTACAGGCACACTTCTATTAAAAGCTAAAACATTCAAACAACCACTATCATGTATCTTTGCTGAGACAAGATCTGATCTTCCTGATTCAAAAGCAGCTGCGCGAGTTGTTCAAGTTCTTGATAGTTATCTTGGATTAAAAGTTGATCCTAAACCTTTGGTTAAGCAAGCTGAGAAATTTGAGAAGAAAATAAAAACGATTATGCAGAAGGGCAAAGAAGCAAGCACACTGCAAGAAAAGAAACAGTTAAGTTATGTAGGTTAGAGTTGGGGGAATGAAAAAAACAATTACATTCAGTTTAGTATTTATTCTATTGTGTTCTATATCTTATGCTGGTGAAGAGCTCTGCAATTTCATTGATGACGATGGAGATGGTGATATAGATGAAGGTCTTGGAAGAGGCGATGCGTGCACTGTTGGAGTGGGAGCTTGTGAAGCAGAAGGATACATAATTTGTGCTGAAAATGAAATAGATGCAATTTGCAATGCAGAACAGTTAGATCCATCAACTGAGATTTGTGATGATATAGACAATGACTGCGATGGAGATGTTGATGAAGGCGTTTGTACCCTTTGCGGCAATGGTGTTTTAGATTATGCTAATGGAGAAGAATGTGATGATGGTAATTTAGCAAATGGAGATGGTTGTCGTTCTGATTGTTCATTAGAGCAGTGCGGAGATGGTATTGTAGATCCTACTGAAGAGTGTGATGATGGTAATAATCAATTGGGAGATGGTTGTACTAATTATTGTACTCTTGAACTTTGCGGTAATGGTATTTTAAATTATGCTGCTGGTGAAGAGTGTGATGACGGCAATATAAATAATGGAGATGGTTGTCGTTCTGATTGTTCATTAGAGCAGTGCGGAGATGGCATTGTAGATCCTACTGAAGAGTGTGATGATGGTAATAATCAATTGGGAGATGGTTGTACTAATTATTGTACTCTCGAAGGTTGCGGTAATGCTGTTTTGGAAGCTGGTGAGGAATGTGATGATGGTAATAAGTATATTGGTGATGGTTGCAATGCTAATTGTTTGTTAGAGGTTTGTGGTAATGGTGTTGTAAATGCTGGTGAGGAGTGTGATGATGGTAATAATCAATTAGGAGATGGTTGTACTAATTATTGCAGGATTGAAGTTTGTGGTAATGCTATTTTAGATGCTGGGGAAGAATGTGATGATGGTAATAATGTTGCTGGTGATGGTTGTGATTTTTGTAAGATTGAGACTCCAGTAAGAACCTCCATAGTAGAACCTATAGAACGAATATCTCCGACAAGGACTCAAACTCCTCCGGAAGAAACTCCAACAGCTTCTGCAGCTAAGGATGCTGTAAAACAGTCCAAAGATGATACAAAACAAACTGTCAAGAAAACTGCTTTTGGTACTGTAGCAAATACTGTGAGTAATGCTGTAAGTACTGTAACAAACACTATCAAAAATGGTGTAGTAAAGATTTTCAAAACTATAGGAAATATTTTCAAAAATCCTTGTAAAGGCATAAATTGCCGTCCTACAATAAAGATTTGTCCAGATGGCTCAAAAGCAAGCTGCGAAACCTACTGCAAAAAAGGAAAGTGCAGTTCATGCGAGCCTGTTTGCACTGCCAAATTAGTATCAGATGGAGATGGAGATGGAATAGCTGATGATTCTGACTTATGCCCTCAATATGCGGGGCCTGCTAAAAATAGAGGGTGCCCCCCCATCATAAAAGGAACATCACCTACAGATGCAGATGATGATGGAATAGCTGATGATTCTGACTTATGCCCTCAATATGCGGGGCCTGCTAAAAATAGAGGATGTCCATTTATCCTAAGAACCAATCTTTTAGACTCAGACGGTGACGGAATGATTGATGATGCTGACCAATGCCCAACGAGTGCAGGAGCCGTACTTAACGTTGGATGTCCTTAGTAAACTTGAGTACACTAATGTTTTACTACGACAACAGCCGGAAAATCAAACAGTAAATGAAACAGAACCTGCTCCAGATTCACAACAGACAAGATGCTGTTGAGTGGGCAGATAGAGCAGCAATAGAAGCAGAAATGGTGGCAGAAGCTGCAGAAGAAAATGTTACAGAACAACCGAATGTGGTAACAAGAGCAGTTAATGCAATATTCGGTATTTTCCGTTGATAATAAGAAACTTTTATAAAGAATTAACCTTATTTTCTATATATGTGTTGGAGTTTTGGAGCAGCAGGAATCTTAGCTATTTTTGGGTTTGTTGTTGCGATATATTTAGCGTATAAAAAAAGAAGTAAGCTACTTTGGATTCCAATAATATATTTTTCTTTGATGGAGTTATTGCAAGCAGTCACATATCCGTTTATTGGTCAATGTGACTTGCCAATAAATCAGATATTAGCGTTTTTAGGATTTATTCACATTACATTCCAGCCATTCTTTGTGAATGCGCTTACAATGTATTTTATTCCGAAACATGTTAGAGAAAAGATTCAAGGGTGGGTTTATACTGTTTGTTTTATCTCTGCGATTATTATGTTAACTAAACTATATCCATTCGACTGGGCAGGACAATGTGCCGGACCTCTTGATTCTCGTATGTGTGGTCCAGATCTTTGCTCAATATGGGGAGAATGGCATCTTGCATGGCACATCCCATTAAATGGTATTGAAGGTTTAACATCTTGGGGGTATACTCTTCCTGTGTTTATTTTACCTTTAATCTATGGTGCATGGAGAATTCTTGGGTATATTGCGATTGCACCACTACTGGCGAATCTAACAACTAGCAGTCTTACTGAAGAACCGGCAGTATGGTGTTTATTCTCTGTTGCATTCCTGGTTGTGGTATTCATCAAACCATTGATGAAATGGCTGCATGTAAAGAAATGGTATTTCTGGAAATATCCTTTTAAGAAATCATAATAACAATGGAAATTTCAATTTTTTTCGCAAGGCTTTGGGGCAGTTTTTTTCTAATTTTTGGATCATTGTTTATTATTACAAGACAATTAGGTAAGACCATAGAAATGACCGATGATAAGGCCTTTGTTATATCTACAGGTTATATCACATTACTGATGGGATTAGTTACTGTAATCTTACACAATGTTTGGGCTGCTAATTGGAAAGTCGCTATAACTATTTTAGGCTGGTCCACTTTAATCAAAGGGGTTATGAAAGTAGGATTCCCAGAAAAAATAAACAAAGAAGCTCAAAGATTCAAAAAGAAGCAGATAGTAAGTGCTGGTTTTATAATTCTTTTGGGTGCATGGTTACTTTGGATGAGTTTTTCTTCTTAATTAAGAATTGAATATATAAATAAGATTACTGAAATGATTATGAAGATTATTCCTATCTTAACATAACTTTTTCTTTCATCTTTTACTTTTTTTCTTATATTAAGTTTTGTAAAGAAACGATTCTTAACATTATTAAGTTGTTTTTGGAAGATAATACAAATTAAGCCAGCTACTAAGAAAATTCCTGATCTGATTAACATAAAATTATCCATGATGTATTTTAATTAATCTGGGTATATAAACGTTTCTAAACTAATTTAAATAAGCTTATTATTTCAAATTCTATGAAAGAGTACATTAAAAAAGATTTGTCATGCGAAAAAGCATATGCTGCACTTGACGCTATGCTAGATCCTTCTACTGATGATAAAGATATTCATGAGTTTTTAACTTATAAAAAGCCAACAGATGTAACGCCTGATGAATTGCTTGGTTTTGTAAAAGCAATGAGGGAAAGAGCTGAACCTCTTAAAAAAAGAGCAGGGATATTGGTTGATACTTGCGGGACAGGAGGAGACTGTACAGGAACGATTAATGTTAGTACAGGAGCAGCAATAATCGCGGCTTCTGCAGGAGTATCTATTGCAAAGCATGGAAATTATGCTGCAACATCAAACAGCGGAAGTGCGAATGTTTTAGAAGCATTGGGGTATAATATTCATGCATCTCCTGAAGAAATGATAAAAAACACAGGATTTGGTTTTCTTTTTGCTCCAAATTTCTATACTGCTATGAGCAGGGTTGCTTCGATTAGAAGGGACCTTGGAAAGAAAACCATATTTAACTTGTTAGGTCCGCTTTGTAATCCAGCAAATGCTGATGCTCAATTAATCGGTGTTTATGATGAAAGTTTTTGTGAAAAATTCTGTTATGTTCTTAAAGAATTAGGAGTAAAACGTGCTTTGGTAGTTCATGGTTCTGGTCTAGATGAAATATCTAATCTGGATGAAACCGTTGTTTACGAATTGAATAACGGCGATGTAAAAAATTATACAATCAAACCAGAAGATTTTGAATTAAAAAGATATGAGTTAGAAGATATCTCTGGCTCTTCTCCAGAAGAAAATGCAGAGCATTTTAGAGCTGTTCTTAAGGGTAAGAAAGGTGCAAGAAGAGATAGTTTTGTGTTAAATGCTGCAGGAGCGATTTATCTTGGCAGTGGTGCTCCTACATTAAAGGAAGGTATTAAGGAAGCAGAAGAAGCAATAGATTCTGGAGAAGCTTCAATGAAATTACATGATATTATTGAGTGTTCTAATAGGTTTTAAATATATCCTGCTTGAGTCCAAAGTAGCTTAAGTGTGGATCTGCTTACATTACTAACACCAACTGTATGTCCTGAAGGTGTTTCTTCACTCATGATGTAACGGTCAGCATTATTATATTCAGGAGAAACAACATTAACCTTTACGCCTGGTTTGCTAAAAATAGGTATAACTCCCTGTCCATCTAATCGTTTTGAATTTTCTGTCCACTTTTTCTTACATGCTGCTCGACGTAATGTATATTCTGGCATTTTTTCTTCAAGTTGGGCGTATTTCCTTACCCATCCGCCATACGGTAAGCTGTCCCACATTACTTCTTCAGAAAATCCTTCTTTCTCTATTCGTTTTTTAGTTTCATTATAATCATCAACATTATATTTGACTCGACCTGCGAAAAGCAATGCACATACTGCTTCAAGTCCTGCCCCTACAACATTATGAGTAGTTGGCCCCTCATACATCATTTTTCCTAAAAAGGCTCCACTTGCTAATGCAGTGAATGCGCACATAGAAGAACTAAAAGGCATTACTCTAAACCCCTCTTTAACAGGTTCTAACATTTTTAGGTGTAAATTAAGCTTTTATTTAAAATTTTCTATATTGTTAGAGATAAAGAAAGACAAAAGGTTTTTATACTTTAATCTGATTAATTAAATATCATGGCAATTAAAATTGATTATGAAAAATGCTGCTGGAAAGATGGCAAATGTTCTAGCTGTGCTTGCGGAGGAGCTTGCGAAGGTTGCGTAGAAGTTTGTCCTGTAGGTGCATTGAAAAGAGGAGATATTGTCGAAATTGATCAAGAGAAGTGCACAAGCTGCGGAGCCTGTGTTATTGCTTGTAAACATGACGCTATTTCTTTATTAAAAAGCGAATGATTTATTTTTTCTAATTAAAAATATAACCCATCGCTCCTTTTAAAGCTTTGTTAGAGATAGGTGAAGCAAACTGTCCGTTTTCTACATGCGTTTTACCTATGCCATCAACAGTTACAAACCGAGGAACTCCGCCGATAACCTTTTTATCTGAAGGCAATCTTTTTAGAACTTCATCCCAAGAAATACCGCTTGGAACTTTATCAGGCATACCTAATCCATTAACTAATAGGTCTTGAGCTCTATCAAAATCTTTAGTAGATAATGTTCCATTGCTATGAGAGAGGTAAAGTGCAGATAAACCCCCTAATGCTACTGCTTTACCATGAGGAATTGTGAAACCAGAAACAATTTCAACGGCATGTCCGATTGTGTGACCAAAGTTTAAGCGTCTTCTTTCATTTTTTTCCAGCGGATCTCTTCCAACAACACCCCCTTTTAGCTGGACATTTTTAAAGGCAATCATTTCTAACACTTCCTTGTCTCTTTTTAGGATGTTAGGCATCTCCCTTTCTAAGAATTCAAAATAAGCCTTATCTAAAATAATTCCATGTTTTACAGATTCGACCAATCCCGATCTATAATGTTCCTCACTCACTGTTGCTAATGTATTTACATCTGCCACAACAAGATGCGGTTGGTAAAAACATCCAAAAGAATTTTTAGATTTCTCTCCGTCTATCGCGCACTTTCCCCCGACTGAAGAATCTGCTTGTGATAATGGAGTTGTAGGGACTTGAATATAGAACATTTTTCCTCTTTTGTAACCGTTTGCTACTACCCCCACTGTGTCTCCGGTCATTCCTCCGCCAAAAGCGACTGCAGTATCTGTTTTCTCAAAATCTCCATCTAGGAAATCTACCATTTTTCCAAGATTGGTAGCATTCTTTCTTGATTCAACACCGCCATTTTTATCAGGTTTTACTATGTATTTGGGAACTTTTCCTGTAGGATCTAATTGTTTCAAATACCCTGCTTTTACAACATTACCATCCGCAATAATCGCTTGTTTCCCAGGAGAAATATGTTTTTTAACATAATCAAGAACCATGGGCAATAAATCTTGTCCTATCAGAATATCATAACTTGGATATATGTTATCTTTGAAACGGATTGTATGCTTTTTCATGATGTTTTAAAGAACTAGGTTTCTTATATATATTATGATGTCATAAGATGGTGACGATTTGAACGTAACATTTATATAAATCACAATAAAAGAAAAGTTAAGAGGAAATCATTATGGCAATTGAAATTGATTATGAAAAATGCTGCTGGAAAGATGGCAAATGTTCTAGCTGTGCTTGCGGAGGGGCTTGCGAAGGTTGCGTAGAAGTCTGTCCTATGAATGCATTAAAAAGAGGAGATCTTGTTGAAGTTGATCAAGATAAATGCACAAGCTGCGGAGCCTGTGTTGAGGCTTGTAAACATGATGCTATTTCTTTATCAAAAAATGAATGAGTGATTATCCTAGAACTAATTTACTTCAACGCTTCTAATGTTTGTCCTAACTTATCCAGGTTTTCTCCTATGCCTGCCCAATCTCCTCTATCCATTGATTCAAGAACAGATTGATAATATTCATTTGCTTGTTGGGCAAGATTTTCTTCAGGAACAAATTCTTCTTGAGTAGACGCAGGTCTTCTTCCTAGTAAAACACCTAATGCTGTAGCCAAATCTTCTTCCATAACAACGCTTGTTCCATCAGAAACTAGAACTCTCTTTAATTCAGGGAGTTGTCCTTGTTCTGATTGAAGATATAATGGTTCTATGTAAAGAAGACTGTCATCAATTGGAATAACTAATAGATTTCCTCTTGTTACTCTTGAACCTCTCTGTGACCAGAGTGTTAATTGCTGTGAAATTTCTGAATCCTGGTCTATCTTTGCTTCTATCTGTGAAGGTCCAAACAATAATTTATCTTTAGGGAATCTGTACAATAATAAATTCCCATAGTTATCCCCATCTGATCTTGCAGCTAACCAGGATACCATATTATCTTTCTTAATCGGTGTAAATGGACTCATTAAAACAAATTCTTCTTTTGCTTCGCCTGGAAGTTTAATAATAATATAATAAGGTTCTACATTTATTTGCTGTCCTGTTCCGTATATCTCTTTAGGTACCTGCCATGCATCTTCTTTATTATAGAAAACAACAGGATCTTCCATATGATAAGTGCTGTAGATGAAAGATTGTACTTTGAATAAATCAACAGGGTATCTTATGTGTTCTTTTAATACCGGATCCATCTCTTCGTATGATTTGAATTGTCCTGGGAATATATTTGAATATGTCGCCATCAAAGGATCTTCTTTATCAATAACATAATAAGTAATATCTCCGTTATACGCATCAAGGGTTATCTTAACAGAATTTCTTATGTAATTAATCTGCCCTAATCTTTCAGAATATGGGAAATTATTTGAAACAGTGTATGCATCCTGGATCCAAACTAGTCTTCCATCAGCAATAACTAAATACGGATCTTCATCCAGCTCTAAGAAAGGAGTGATTGTTGATATCCTTTCTCTGATATTTCTTTTTAACATAATCCTGCTTTGTACTGTAACATCAGAGGATAAAATAATTTTGATATCTTTGAATCGAATCGTCATTAATAACTTTTTCAGGAAAGAGTCAAGAAGTACTCCTCCTTTTCCATCATATCTGAAATATTCATTCTTATCTCCTTTTGGGAAATCAAATTCATCGGTCATTGTGTTTACTAGTACAAATTCATTCTCCTGTTCTCCATAATAGATTCTTGGGTTAGTTATTTCCAGGTTAGCTTCTGAGACAGAAGCTGTTGGAGGAACATCCTTGATTAGATAGTCAGGCAGTCCTTCCTTTGTAACTTTGTTTACAGGGCTCATAACAAGGCCAAATCCGTGCGTATATATCATATGGGTGTTTACCCATGTTTTTGCACTTTCAACTAGTTGATTTTGGTCTAATTCCCTAGGAGCAAGCATTACCTGGGTATATTTGCCATTTATATCGTATCTATCAATATCAATGCCAGAAAGGTCATAGTATAATCTAATCTCCTGTGTCTGCTTGTATGTTTGCTGTAATGGTCTCCAGTCTAACAATCTGATATTATCGATTGTTTCTGGTGCTTGATCTAGAATTTCTGCAGATAATTTGGAAGAAGCAGGGAAATCCTTTTCCACAACATCTGATAATCCATATGCAATTTTTGTGAATTCAATATTATGTTTGATGTATGGTGTTTCTAAATTAATTTCATTCGGGCTTACTCTGAATGTCTGGACTAATGCAGGTACTGCTGTTGTACCAACAACCGCGAATATTAAGTAAATCGCTACTATAAAACCTAAGATGTGTCTTTTTTTGAGCTTAGGCTCTTTTGATATGTAAAATACCCATACGTAAAATATAATTGCTACGAGTATTGCTAATCCCACAACAATATTAATCATAGGTAAGAATGCTACTATGTCTGAATATCCTGCTCCAACAACAATTCCTTGCCCCGAATACATTATTGAGAATCTTGAAAGGAAATGTCTTGCTGCTAATAGAAGAAATATTAATGATGCTAGGACCACTAAATGCATTTCTGCTTTTCTTTTTAATGGTTCAAATATTTTCTTTGCTTTAAATCTTGTGATGCTTTCAGGAAGGTTTTCTGGTGTTTGCGGTTTGAATGATGCGGTTATGAAAGACCAGAAATAAGTGATTGTTACTAAGATTGTTGTTATTAATAATATTATGAATAATGAGTTCCATAGGAATAAGAAGAATGGTAATGAGAAGATATAGAATGATACATCTTTTAGGAAAATAGGGTCTATGAGGTTGAATGTGACTTGATTAAAATACTGCAGAACAGTAAACCAGTTTGCTGAGATTGGGATTGCAACAAATATTGAAAGGATTGCAGCTATTTTGTATTTGTAGGTAAATTCTGTATTATGAAATCTTGAAGCTATTTTTAGATTTATTGCTGCGAATATGAAGAAGGTTATTGCGGCTATTAGGAATAAGAAGATTTTTGCTTTTAGACTTATTAAGAAGATTGATGAGAAATCCAGGTTTTTGAACCAAAGGAATTCTGTGATTAGATGAGCTAGTCTGCTAAAAGAAAGTATCAATACGATGATTATTGCAACAATCCCCTTCTTTAACCATTCACTCTTATCCATTACAATATATGAGATATGTGGTAGTTTTTAAATGTTTTGGGTGGAAGAAAGGAGAACAAATAAAATACAAGATCACAGTAGAAGGAGAACTAAAGTTGTTTAAATAATCTTAAACAATTTTGAACTTAAACAAATCGGGTTCTGTAATCTTCTGATAATAATAAAATGAAAGTATTGGTATCAAGAATATTGCTATAGCCCGACCATAGTTTTTCTTTATTATTGCGAATTTAATATTCATTATCCAAAAAACAAATATAGCTGCCATCGCAATAAGCATAGCGAAAATACCTATCCAATTGATAATGAGTGATTCGCTTTCATAAACAATACTAGAAAGCAACATGCCGCTTATGAAAATTATAAAACCAATAACTATAAGCCGATATACATTTCTTGCAATTCTAAGTTGTTTTTTTGGTATTTTCATTTCTTATCCCTTTAGTAAAATAATACCTGCTCCAACTAAAATTAAAACTGCAATGACTATTGATACTGCGATAATCGGATCACAAAACCAGTCTTTCTTTTTCATTTCTTTTTCCTCTGTTCTTTATACTTCCTTGCCCAAATTCTTGCTGTTTCTAATTTCTTTTTTCTTGACATCTTTTTAATTGTTCTTTCAGTTTTGTATCTATTAGGAAAGTACGCACTACCCAATAATCGTTTATAGATAGCTTTGCTTGTATATTTGCCTCCTTTCCCTTTAATATGTTCACCAATTCTTTCATAGGTTGTTCTTCCAGTCTGACCAGCATAAATTCTATTTGACCTATCCTTATAAGTTAGTTTAAGGATATATACCATTCCTGCTTTTGATTTCTTTTTCATTTCTTCTTCCTCATCTTTATAGCAAACCAAATACCAAGACCAAATCCAACACAAGCTCCACCAATGGCGGTTATCCAAAATTCAATACTTGTCATTTTTTATTCTTCAACTTCCCCCATATAAGTAACATCCAATTAATATTGCTATAAATTCTAGGAGTGCTAATCCGTTCATAACTAATACTGGAATATTCCTTATTTCAATACCATAAAGAACCCAAACAATAGAACCTACTGTTAAAAGAATATATGTGGTTACTGCAAGATCTTTTGAGCTTTTTGTTTTGAAGACCTTGTAAATTTGTGGAAAATTTGCAAATCCATTTACTACTCCAAAGATTGTAGCGAGTGTTGCTAATAATGTCATAGAATAGATTGGGATTTGGGGGTTTTTAAATGTTTTGTGAAATGAGGAGTTCTTTTTAGAAAATTATAAAAAGAGAGCTTCTTTTTTTTTAATTATGATTACTAGACTGCAGATTGGAGCATTGGATGCAATATCAGGTATTCTATTTTTAGTAGGTTTATACCTATTAAAGACTAATCAAGGTGCGGGTTTGTTATTGATTGGTTTTTCCATATTAAAACAATTTAGTGGAAAATGAATGTAATAAGTGAAAGAATAACAAACTATGGTATGATTAGCAAGGTTGAAGCAGATAATATCAAAGCTAAGACAAGATTAATTAATCATACTACGACCATGGAATGGGTGAGGATGATAATCGCCATAGTTCTCGGATTAACAATCACATTAATAGGTTTAATTTTGTTTTTAAAAAATAATGATATTAACTATATTGCCTTAATGACTGTAGGTGTATTCATATTAACTGCTTCTCAACCAAAGATAGAAGAAATAATGAAAAATATACATAGTTAAAATTCAATTGAATCTAATCCTTTCTATATCGGAAGTTATAATTCGTCTCAAAAGGAGTATGAATAAGCTGTCAGTGGTTTCTAGAAACTTTATTTTCTATTTGTGATTTTAGACTACAATAATGCTTTTATATTTCTGGCAATTCCTTATTTTGGGGGTAAAAAATGGCATTATATCATTTATCTGAAAAAAATTCGAAAGGCAAATACAAACCAACAGGAAATGTAATTAAGCTGCGATTTAGAGCACTTCACTTGCATATGTCCGAAGGAGGAAGAGATTGGTGCTTCAAAAGACTCACCAAAGAACAAGAAATAGAGCACAGAAAGGCCAATAACATCTTCATCTGCTTTGATGATAAAGGATTAGAAGTTGAGAGGGTTTGATAGATATTTTGTTCGGTAAATTTATATATGGTATTCATTTACATTAATATAATGACCAAAGATTTTAGTGACGAAAAACCAGATAAATTAGTTTTAAAAGTAGAAGATGCAGATCCGAAAATATTCGACTGGTCAGCTTATAATGGTTTTTTAGATGCATTATGTAAGAAAAGAGAATATCAAAAAGAATGCATCATAAAGATATGTAATTTTTTCTTGGGGAAAAAATATGAAAATATTAAAGAACTCGCAATTAAGAACTACAAAGATAACGAAGCGATTAAAGAATTGCACGATAATGAAGAACAGTACTTAAAAGAATTCGATTTACAAGATAAATTAAGTTGTACTTTTGATCTTGCTACAGGAACTGGAAAAAGTTGGGTCATTTATGGTGTTGCTCAAATCCTTCTTTGTGAAAACGCAATTGATAATGTATTGATTTTATGCCCTTCCTTAACTATTGAAAAAGAGTTATATGGAAAACTAAAAAAATTTACATATAATAAAAATCTTAAAAGTTCCCTCCCCACATCAAAACCACACAACCCAAAAATTATTTTTGCCAATGATACAATAGAAAAGAACTGTATTTGTATAGAAAATGTTCATGCAATATACGCACATGTAAGTTCTTCTATTGAAGATAGCATAAAAGGAAAAGGAAACAGAACTCTTGTTATAAATGATGAGGCACATCATATCTTAAACCCAAAAGCAGAAGTTGGTCCAGAAGGAAAATATATGACTCAATGGCTTAAGTTCCTCAAAGACCCTAAATACGGGTTTAGTTATATTCTAAATTCAACAGGTACGCCGTACAAAAATAAAAAATATTTTAGAGATGTCATTTATAGATACTCCATACGAAAAGCAATAACTGAGGAGTTCATTAAAGATATAAAATATCTTGTTGATGTTGAAAATCTTACTGAAGAGGAAAAATTCAGATTAGTATATAAGAATCACAAAGAAAATAAGAAAAAATATCCTGAAATTAAAACCCCCATCACCATATTTGTTACAAATACAATAGAAAATGCAAATAATTTATTTAAAAAACTAAAAAAATATTTACAAAAAGAAGAAAAATTGGATAATAAAACTGTCGATGAAAAAATGATCATAGTAACTTCTGATAAAAATCATAAAAAAAACATAGAAAGATTAGAAAAGGTAGATTCACAAACCAGTAAAGTTGAATGGATTGTTTCAGTAAGTATGTTAACAGAAGGATGGGATGTTAAAAATGTTTTTCAAATAGTACCTAATGAAGAAAGAGCTTTTAATTCTCAATTATTAATATCCCAGGTTTTAGGGAGGGGATTAAGAATCCCCGTTGATGAAAATGAAAAAATACTAACAAAAAACTATCCTGTAGTTACTGTAACGAATCATTCTTCTTGGAGTAAAAGAATTGAAAATTATGTTGAATCAGTTATAGAACACATCCGTATAAGCTCGCACGTTCCTGATAAAAAAAATAGATATAATTTTGATATCCATTATTTAGAAAGTAAAAGAGAAGATAAAGAAGTAAAACTTACACCAACAAAAGGAAAAATAAAATTGCCAGAACCGCCTTTAGCATACCACCCTCAAAAAACAATAAAAGAAGCCACATATAGAAAAATTAAAAGAGGAGAAGAGAGCTATATTTCAATAAAATCCGATTTAAAACCAAAAAAAATTGAAGAAGTTGTAACTCATGTTCACAACAAAATACATCAGTATGATGAAGAGAATAAAACTAATTTTGCAAAAAAAGTTAACAAAGACTATATAAGAAATTTGATTAAAAAATCATTGAAATCAATTGGAGAAACAAGAGATATTGTTTCTGATATCAATGGGCAGATAACCTTGCAATCATTTAATACATTATACAGAAAAGGAACGGGCTCAGCAGTACCTGCATTAGTTTATATTAAACCTCAAATGAAAAATACCAGAGAATTAAATCAATCAAATATAAGTGTAATGTCTTTTGATCCAACAACCGCCATAGTTTATAACGAGAAAGCTATTAAAAAATCTGAAAAAAAAGATATTGAAATAATAAATAATTTTAAAGAAAATACTGAAAGAAGGGTCGGGAACGTTATAGAAGTAAATGATGAACATTACAAATGCCCTCAAAATACAGTAATTTTGGTATCTGGCCCCGAAATTGAATTTGCAAAAAGATTAACTAATAAAGACTATTCCAAGATTATAGACTCTTGGATAAAATCAACAGATTATGGTTTTTATGGATTCGATTACATTTACAAACCTACCACGCACAGCATTACAAAACAATTCAATCCTGATTTTTTCATAAAAAAAAACAAGGATGTGCTTGTTGTTGAAATTAAAATGGATCTCGCTAAAGAAGAAAGTGACGAAGAATTTAAGAAAAACGTTGCAAAAAATGAATATGCTGAACGATACTTTGGAGAATTAAATAAACAATTGAAAGGGAAACAAAAATTCTTGTTTTATTTTTTAAGTCCACGCGATTATGGGGAATTTTTCGATAAATTAAAAAAGGATCAATATAAAAACTATATACCTTCATTACAAAGAAAATTAAAAGAGGCAAGAAAAAATGGTAAAAAAAGAGGCTGAACTTATTTATGATGAAAAGGCAAGAGAAGAAGATGTTATTTCCGATACTATGAGTGTTCCATTTGAGCCAGTAAAAACTTTTGGGGACATTAAAAAAGATGGATGGCACAATATGCTCGTTTTTGGAGACAATTTACAAGTTCTGAAACATCTTCTAAAAATGAAAGAAGAAGGCAAACTAAAAAATCCGGATGGATCGGACGGAGTTAAATTAATCTATATTGACCCGCCCTTCGGTACTGGAGATATGTATGATGCAAAAGGAGATGCTCCAGCATATTCTGCTAAAATGGTTGGTGTGAAATTTATAGAATCTTTAAGAAAAAGATTAATATTTTTAAAAGAATTATTATCTAATGATGGAAGCATTTTTGTTAGAATTGATTATCATTTTGGTCATTATATTAAAATTTTAATGGATGAAATTTTCGATAAAACAAATTTTTTGAATGAAATAGTTATTAGGAGAGGATATGTTACTAAATCTAAATCGAATAGATTCTTAACAGGAACAGATTCTTTATTTTATTATTCTAAATCAAATAAACATACTTTTAATGGATTCAAAATAAAAAGATTAGAAAATGAAAGAAAGTGGAGATCTTTAGAAATGCCTGGTGAAAGAAAAACATACGATAAACAAGTAAGATATTTCGAAGGCAAACCAGTTTTACCTCCCAAAGGTCAACACTGGGGTCTTTCACAAGAAAAAGTAGATATGCTTTATAAAAAAGGAGAAATAAAATTAAATAAAAGGAAATATATTGATTTAAAAGGAAATAAAAAGGTAGGCATTCTTGAATTTTTAACTGGAGAATATTATAACCTAGATTCCAATTGGACAGATATTCAAAGTTATTCGATACCCAGTAAGTGGGGTTATCCTACCGAAAACTCGGAGGCTCTTTTAGAGAGAGTAATCGCATCTTCTTCAAATGAAGGCGACATAGTTTTAGATTGCTTCGCAGGATCAGGTACAACTGGCGCAATAGCAGAAAAACTAGGGAGAAAATGGATCATGTGCGATTTTGGTAAACTTTCAATTTATACTATACAAAAAAGATTATTAAATTTAAAAAAAGAAATAGGGAATAAAGGCAAATCCATAAACCCAAAACCCTTTATTGTTTATAATGCGGGGCTATATGATTACGAAGGATTTGTAGAGAAATTAGGAGAAAAAGAGTATGAAAAATTCTGTTTAGAACTTTTCCAAATTAATCCTAAAAATCACGAAGTAAATGGATTTAGCATGCAAGGAATAAGAGATAATGCTCCAGTATATCTTTTTAGAAAGAAAAATCTTACAGAACAGTATATAAAAGAACTCCACAAAGTTATAGGATCGTATCTAAAAGATAAGATGTTTATTATTGCCCCAAAAAATACAGTTAAATTCTTCCAAGATTATATTGAATTAGATGGAATCAAATATTATGTTTTAAAAATACCCTATTCAATTATTGAAGATATTGAAAAGAAGGAATTCAAACCATTATTACAACCAGATAGGAAGGAAAATTTAAATACTGTAGTTGAAGCGGTCGGATTTGATTTTATCGAAATGCCAACTGTAGAAGCAAAATATTACAGAAGAATTAATAAAAGTAAATTAACAGAAAATAAAGAATTGATTATAGATATAACTAAATTTAATTCGAATCAAAGATCAAATAAACCAAAACGAGTTCCAGATGAAGAAGCATTAAGCATGGTTTTAGTAGATAAAAACAATAACGAGAAATACTTTAATTTAACTGATGCCTTCTTTAAACATGATCTAGAAGAAAATAATAGATATCTAACGGTTATTGAAGATGGAAAAATAGGTAAAAAAATAATGATCATCTATGTAGACCTCTATGGTAATGAGAAAAGAGAAATAAAAGATATTAATGATTTTAAGAAAAAAAATGGTTAATCCAGTCCATATAACTTATTTTAGAAAAAAGATATATTCTGCCGAATTAATTGATGAATTAAAACATATTCTTTCTAAAAATAATTTAGCTGAAAGAGATGTTAAGTTCATTGAATCGATAACATCTCAAATTAAAAAAGTTAATTATATTTCCCCAAAACAAGAAAAATATGTGAAAGATATTTTGATGAAATATTCAAAAAAATATAAATCTAATAATCTTATTATTGAATTATTGTCTTCGAAAGACGATATTGCCTGGGCAAAACAAGAAATTAAAAAATTCGAGAATACACCAGGCGGGCAGTGGAGATATGAAGGAGTATCTGCATGGAGAGGGTTAGTTGGAGAGTTGATGGTATTTAATTGGTTTAAAGAAAAATACCCGCAAATAATAAAAAATGCAAATCTATCCGAAGGTATAGATATAGATCCTTTTGATTTTAGTTTATTCAATTTCAAAGTAGATATTAAATGCGCTACTGAATGGATGCATGCAGCAATAACTCCTAAAGTTAATGTATGTCATAAAGCCCCTAAAGACTATTATATTGGATGCAAATTTGATGAAAGAGAAAAACCTAATAAGGTAATTATCATGGGCTGGCTCCCCCATGAAGAAATAATTAAACACCCCATATTAAAAGATAAGGGCGCAGAATATTATGAAGTACCAATTAATAACCTATATGACTTAAGAATTTTATTAGATATATTTGATAAACAATCTAAAATAATTAAAATTTAAAAAATGCCTACTTACAAACTCTCCCCATCATCCTTAAACCTTCTTAAAGAGTGTCCTAGGTGCTTCTAAACTAACTTCTTCAACTCATCCAGAATCCAAATCATACCTTCTGTATCCAGACAGCAATATTTCTCCAAATCAGATCTTACTTTCTCTTTTTCTTCTTCAGAAACCTCGCCATATGTAGTAGTCAAAAAAGAAATGCTCGCATCTTCTCCATTATTGATATCTAAGTCTGAATAACTTTTTCCAGTCAAAGCAGGTAAAACTTTCTTAATGGAAGCAGAACCTTTCTGCACAGGATCATAATAATGAAAATTTCTGAAAGGAACAAGGAGATCAACAACACGTGCTATGATTCCATTTTTCCAATCTTCATAAGATGGAAAATCAGCAGCCAATTCATTCAAAACGCCTTTCTCAAAACTTTCATTCCATACAACAACACTTCCCTTATCCCCTAAAACAGATTTTAAAGAAGCTATAAATTCAGGTCTTGGATCATCTGTACCAGAAGCTAAAAAAGAATGATGTTTTATGGAACCATCAGAATCAACAATATGAAGAGAATATTGGAAAGGAATCCTCCGATAAGGCCTTGTACCTTCAAACATAGGCACAACAGGGCTAAAAGTCTCAAAATCAAGATAATATAAGGGGCATTGTAAACCTTTCAAAAACTGCTTTATATTGCTCTTATCAATGTAAGGTTTTCCTGTCTTTTCACAATTCTTCTGAATCTCTTGCTTACCAGTTAGCTTGAAATCATCAGGGATATCTGCAATAGCAAGAATATCTTTCTCTAACAATTCAAATGATTTGCGCCCACCTCTATACAATTCAAAAATATGATTTTCAGGAAGAAAATTCCAGCATGAATCAATTGGGCAATCATACGGATCTTTACATTGTTTCCCAATAATAGAATCAGGGATTGTTTTTGAGGATAATATTTGTTTCATATTATCTACTCTTTCTTGAACACCATCAAAAAGTTCATTGACTTGTTCTGTTATATCCTCAATTGTGAATAAAGCTTTAGGATCTATATCTCCTTTCTTAACATACTCATTATTTATGTGCATAAGGAAACATTTCCTTATTTTTAATCCTGCTTTTTCATAAACATGTTTTTGAAAAGAAACATCATGTAAATTTATATCTTTAACTTTTGTAGAACTTTTAACTTCTATTATGTCCCATTCATCACCAACAGGATTTAGAACATCTGCTCTTGAGAATAAACTATCGACCATGATTCCTGCTTCAAATAATGGTTTTTTTTCGTTAAGAAGTTCTTTTGTTTGGTTTATATTTCCCATGAAATCATCTGAAGGGATATCTATTCCTCCTGGGAATGATTCCTTAGCTAAGTCTCCTACTAGATTGCCCTGCTCAAACTTTCTTTCTGTAGCAGCATCTGGCTTCGGGATTTTATCAGGATCATGGAAAGCAGTCCAGAAGTACTTAGGACATTGCAAGCCTATAAGATATTTTGATTTTGATATTAGCATATAATCTATCTTATCTAGGTATTTTTAAATGTTTTGGGAGGTATATCATTATTATTGTATGGTGCTTAAAATAGGAAGATTTAAATACTTAAGAACATTCTTAAGAAATATGTTAAGCGATCAATTAAGGAATCAATTTATGGACCTAATGAAAACAGACCCTCAGAAAGCCATAAAAGAACTTCAAAAAGACCCAAAACTCTTACAAATCTTATTAAATGAGAATAATGAATTGAAGAAGACAAAAGAGAAATTTAACAATGAGAGAATCAAATACATTAATATGAATTCGGCAATGCAAGATGAGCTTAGAGAACAAGCAACAAAATTAAATACAACTCAGGGATTACTTATTGGTGCAGGAGTCTTATTTTTTTTGAAGCTGCTTAGTGAAGAATAAATGTGGACCATTAGAAAATATGTGTAAAATTTATTGTGATACGTGCGTTTATAGAGACATATTTGAAGGTAGGAAAGGAAAATATAGGGATTTTGATGAGTTTGCTTTAAATCTTTTACATAAAGTTAAAGAAAAACAGTATAAGCTTGTTATTTCTGATTGGGTTTATGAAGAATTAAAGAAACATAATTTTGGTGAAGATTTTAAGAGACTTATTAAAACATTCGAGGAAGAACATTTAATTAATGTTGAAGTAACTCCAAAAGATAAAGTTGAAGCGAGAAAGCTTTCTTCTTCTAATTATCCTGATGCATTGCATGTTATACTTGCTAAGAAAGCTAATGCAATTTATTTAGTCACAAGAAATTTAAAAGATTTTACAGAATTTAGAGATGTTATTGAAATTGCTTTGCCCGAATCTCTTTAGGTATTGAATCATATAAATCAGATAAATATTCATCTAATGTTGACTTAAATGGGATTTTTCTTTGATTATAATAATATTCTAATATTTCTTCGGAGTAATAATCTTTTAATGAATAATATAAGCTATCTAATGCTAATAAATCCCATAATGCTGAAAATGATTCAGAAAGCAATGTTCTTAGTTCTTCTTTATTCTCTAATTTAAATATTCGAACTGCTAAGCTATAGTAAGTTTCCAATAAATCTATGACATCTTCTTCACCGTGAAAAGTAAAAACTAGGTCTTTAAGGTTTTGATTCAATAAACGAATGGATTCATCGTCGAAAGGTTTACTTAATATTTCAATTATTCTTAATCTATCTAAGTAAAGTACATTATTTTCTTCTTTATAGTGTTTGGAACGAAGCTCAGCTGTATTCGGGAGGTCTTTATATTCTTTTATTGTTGCGTTTATTGTTTCATCATAGGTTTTTATTGAATCTTCTTCTATTTGATTGGGATCTAACTTTAAAACAGTACATTGTCCAAACAAATACCACCCATAAGGGATCTTCAGGTTTTCTTTTTTTATTGTTTTTACAAGTATTTTTTGGAGAAATGTTTTATTTATATTTTCTCCTGTTTGTTCTTTCCATAATTCAATTATTCTTTTTGCTATTTGTTTTGTTTCTTTTTCTTGTTTTATTGGCAAACCTAATAATGTGTTTGTGTTTAGCTCTGGGTTTTTTAAAGAATAATAGATTTTATTTTTTTTATCTTCTTTTTTTACTATGCCCATATTTTCTAAAGTATATAATGTATTCTTTACAGTCTGCCAGTTTATATTTGTTTTTTTTGAGATTTGCAGGATGTTGTATTTTCCTTGTTTTAGAATATCAAATATTTGACTATAGATGTCTACTCTAGTACACCTCTTTTTTGCCATTATTGTATTTGATACCATCTTGATATATAAAACTTTATTACTCGGTTTAAGTGGTGATTATGGTTATATTTAAAAGTTACTATCTTCATTTATAGGTTTTAATAGAAATGTTTATAAAGGATAACATCTTATTACTTCACATCAATTGTTGGAGGTGAAAAAATGAGAAGGACAGTTAAAAGAGTTTTGGATGGAGATACGTTCGAAACGCTTAGAAAAATCAATGGAAGCAATAGGGTTAGACTTGCTAATGTTAATGCTCCTGAACGAGGATCTTCGGGGGGCAGAAAAGCCACCAATGTTTTAAGAGGCATGATTGGGGGTAAAACAGTAACCGTTAATCCTGTTGGCAGAAGCTACGGAAGAACAGTCGCAAAAGTATCTTCCGATAGAAGAAGCGTGAACAGAAGGATGAACAGGAAAGGGTATTGAAGATGGGCCGGATATATGCAAAAATATCTACACCAATATACCTTTCAGCTATTATCCCAGAACAACATTCCGAACTCCTGCTTTTTCATTCTTTTCCAGCATCTTCTACTTTAGGTACGGTTCCTGGGTGAGAAGGGGTTGAACTATTTTGTCGAGATTATTTCCTAATAGCAAAAACAATCCCGACTGTGATGAGATCATTCCTTAATTTGCCATTTTTTCAGTAATTCTCAATTCGGTAAAATCCCGAAAATTTTCAAAACTAAAACAATAACAAAAAACACCCTCTTTTTCAGCCTCTCTAAGTACCTATTTCGGCTATTTCAGCTTTATTTGCCCTAATTCTAGGTTTGCTAGATAATATTTAATCATCGCTTAAATCTTTTAAGCAAAATACCACAAGACACTGGACATGTCGGCACGAAGTTTAAATAGCTGAAGGGATTATATCTACATAGGTGATAAATAATGCCTGCAAAGATTATTATTACGGACCATGAACCTGGGATGAACCCTACATCTGACGAACTATCTAGAGTAATATTAGCTCGAATCGGACTGATGCCTAGAAAGCAGGGATCAACAGATAAGATGCATAATGTGCTGCTAGAACTGTACGAAAAAGCCAAATTATCGCAACGAGAGAAAAGACCTGAATCTGCTGTTATGACAGTAGAAGAAATGGGTGTTTTTGCTGGGATAACAAGGCAAACCATGTATGATTATTTAAAGAGATGGCTTGATTTGAACATGATAGTCAAGACTTCTTACATCAACGAAGGCAAAGTAATCATTGGGTACAAACTCAATGGAAATACGCTTGAGAGCGCTTTTGAGAAGGCTACACAAAAGATAAATAACCATATGGAAACATCTATGAAATTGGTAAGTGAGCTTCAAAAGCTTGTTAAGAATGAAAAGATAGCTAAAACACAGAAAGGACGTATTGAAGAGCAATCTGAGAATTCAACAGTAATTTCTGAGGAATGATTAAAGGTTTTAAGCGTTTTCAACATATCTAATCATTTTTACATTATTAACCCTGTTTTTTCAGATAACTTAGTCTATATAATCCCGACAAAAGACGTTACTCTCTATTAAAGATATTAAGCCGACACTTTCTCTAGATAATACTATAATGACGACAAAGTTCGATAAAATAATAGTCGGAATCTTTCCGGATTAAATCAAAAGTGAGAGTTAATATATCTCCAATCAATAAACTTTAAATAATAGACCAGTATCGCCCAAAAGGGTGCAAAGTGAGTTTTGAATACATCAGATCAAAAAGTCCGAAGAGTCTTTTAGTTTTCTTAGCAGGAACTATGGCAGCAACAGCGCCAATAGACGCAGCACGTACAGATCTAAAAACAAAAGATCTTAATGAAATGCTAGGAACTGCTCATCCAGTAAAAGAATTTTCTAGAGAATTACCAAAAAGTGAGTCTTTAACATCAGAACAAGATATTTTTGAACGCGAAAAAATAATTCATCTTGACCTGAACCGAGATTGCAAAGGAGATAGAAATATCATAAAAGGATTTGGATATCTAATAAGGGCAAATAAAACTAAAAATGAAGATGAATTAGTATCTGAGATAAGAGGAGCGATGCGTGAGTTCTTTACTGTCATGGACAGCGATAGAACTAATGCCTGCGCCCACATAGGTCTTGGAGAACTGTACCGTTTTCTTGGAGAACGATACAGCAACGGAGGAGATAAAGAAAGCGCTATTGAATGTTACATAGCTTCAATGTGTTATTTGAGAGCAATAAGTGACGCAGATCCTAAACATCGTCCTGGACTCAAAAATGTTGTAAGAGAATACGTTAAATTAACAGGAGATGTGGATCACGTTGCTAAAGGAAGAGAATTAACTGCAATACTTAAGCATAGTAAAACTTCAGAAGAAAGAAGGGAAAGATTAATTGAGGCTGGAACTGAATATGAAATTGCTCTTGCAATAAATGAAAACGATTGTGAAGCAAGAAAAGGTCATGCTACGATCTGTCTCGGACTTGGAGATAAATTTCTTCCAACTGCAATACTTTCTCTTGAAAAGGAAGCAGAATGTGATAAGGACAATATTGAAACAAAACTTGGTCTTGCTAATGCATACATTCAATTATCAGAAATTGAAGGTGATAAAGGAAATGTTAGATATGTAAAAAAGTTTCTTAATAGAGCGAAAAGATATTCAGATCAAGCAAAAGATATTGATGTAGAAAATCCTTTAGCATATTTCCTCTCAGCAAAGGTATATTTCGAACACGGAGATATTTTAGCTACTGATGCCAATATTAAAGAATCAATTAGATTATCCAATCTAGAAGGAGGACCAGAGCCAGACCTAGTTGCAGATATGGCATACATGTATCTTTCAATGGCTAAACAAATTGAGGGCAATCCTGATCTTAATCAAGAACTATCAAAAAAATATTCCGGCCATGCTACAGATTTAATTGACAGTACGTTAAAGATAATAGAAGCAGATAAAAAAATTAATAAAAATGCAAGAATATCTCATATGAAAGCGATACTTCTCAAAGTGGAAGGAGATTTAGAAGGAGCAAAACCATACCTGCAAGAGGCAATAGACTTAGCTCCATTTGTTGATGAATGGAAACAAGATTTTAATAATTGGTATAAACAAAAAAAGAATTAAACGCTATTAACAATCTGCTGATCAATCTTCAAAACATTTTCTTTCGCTTGTAAATCTTTGAATTCTTTTGCTAATCTGAAGTAAGACTTATCTTCGTGCTTCATCTCAACAATCGGAATTCCTTTGTTTATCATAGAAAATATGTATGCTTTAACAGCAAGTTCTGTTTGATGTGTTCTTACGGCAATATCTGAATAACTCAAAGGAGTCTGTTCAATTGAATAAAGAATCATAAACACTCTTTTTTCATTTTCATTTAATTCATAATCTTCTGGCTGCGTTATTTTGCTCAACATGAAATGAATTTCGTCAACTTTCTCTTTTAATTTTTCAAACTTCTGTTCAAGTTCAACCAAGTGATCGCCATTTTGTACGATCTCGCTAGAATTCTCGTTGATTGCAGTTAAGTGATCATCAAGTTCTTCTTTAATATCTTTAATTTTGTCTTTACTGTTATTTCTAAAGATCATCTAATCTAACACCCCATCATATTTGATTAAGAAGTTATTTATAAAGATTTCTGTTGTCAAAAACAATCATCCAAGTGGACATTCTTCTGCTTCAACCCTGCTAAACCACCCAATTTCTCCTTTCTGTCGCAGGTAAGTCCTATTAAATCTCTGGAAGAACAAGTGATCCATGCCGCCCTGGGCTCCAGGAATAATCACGACTGGTTCAATCATCCTATACAGGTGTTCCTGATCGTTATTATAATCGCTTACAGTGAGCTTACCAAGCAGAGAGTAAGGATGATCACAACCTTTCATCCTTGAATTAAAATCAGGATTCTCTCTTATTCTTCTGCTTATAACCGTAGATGAGTAAAAGCTTAGCATGTGAGCAAGTTCTTGTAAGGAAGGCACCAATGAAAGAAGATGATGTGATCCTACTCTTTTATTTCTTAAAACTCTTCTTAATGAAAATGAAGAATAGTGTTTTTTATTGTCATGCGCTTCGGATTGTTCATTGTCTGGAAGAACATGCTGAAATCTTGATGATTCTGGAACATTTGTTTTTACTAGAAAATCAACTAACTTTCCTTGGTCTAACTTAATTCCTTCATCAGTAATTGCAGGATTCTGTGCAATCCCTTCAACCAATAATTCTGCCAACCCCCTGTCCATGCTGAAGAGGATAAAGAGCTTGCTTATAAAGATTTCTTCCCATATATTAAAACTACATAACCTTTAAATATGAGCTAATATTACAAATTTAAAAAGGGGTGAATAATTAGCACTCCAAGGATTTCTTGGGGGTTTGGTGAATAAAATGGTAACAGATGTAATGGTTAACGGATTGCCTGGCAAGATGGCAACAATTATAGCTCAAGAGATTATAGACCAACCTGAAAAATATGATATAAGCACTATGGCACTAACTGGTCCTAATCAGCCAGAAGCTGTTTTCTTTAAAGATAAAAAAGGAAAAAATAAAACAGTCAATATAACTCATAAAGAACAAAAAGGAACGTTACAACTTCATGCTCCTACTGATAAAAGAACTGTTTATGTGGTAGAGGCCTGTAAAGGAGAGGGTGTGGCTGATAAGAATGCTGCAATGTACTGTGAAAACAATATTCCTTTTGTAATGCTTTCAACAGGAGCTCAAGATGATTATGCAAATATCAGAAAGCTTGCAGAAGAATCAAAAACTCCTTGTGTTGCATATCCAAATATGGATGTAAGACTAATCGCATGGATGGCAGGGATAAGGCATATGGCTAAAGAATACCCTGGAGCATTCGAAACTTCATTGATTCAACTTTCTGAGACACATCAAGCTGATAAAGTTAACTCAAACGGAGAACCAGAAACTTCTGGTACAATGAAAAAGATGCTTAGTGATCTAAGCTCTCTTGCTAAAAGAGAGATTGCTATTGGGGATGTGCTGAGTGTAAGAGGTCAATTACAACAAACAGACTTATTTAGGGTTCCTGAAGAATGGCTTGGATGGCACGCATATCATGTTTTTAAGATAGCCAATAAACATGACGGTGTTGATGATTCTGAAGAACTAATATTCAAAAGGCACGGTGGAGACTCATACAAACAAGGAGCAATGAAAGCATTAGACTTCTTAATTCAAGGAAAGAATACAAAATATTTCAACACCATGGATGATGTTTTGAAGGATGGGAATTAACATTTGATTAATGTAAGGCCACTTAAACAATAAACTTTATATAATAAGTTGCTTCTAATTCAGTAAAATGTGCCCAGCCACATACTACAGCACAAATAATAAAGATGAGATAGTAAACTTTGAGACTGCACTTCTAAAAGGCATGGCTTCTGATTTTGGTTTGTATATGATAGCAAGAAAAGATATTCCAAAACTTTCTCCTGAAAAAATAAAAGAGATGAAGAATATGTCTTATCCTCAAATTGCTTTTGAGGTTCTAAATCCTTACTTGGGTTCAGAAATTCCAGAGGCCGATCTTAAAAAATTATTGAATGATGCTTACAACGAAGATAAGATTCCAACAGAGGTTCAGCATATAGTAGGAAAGACGCACATTATGTGGCTTACACAAGGACCTACTTATTCTTTCAAAGATTATGCTGCAAGATTTCTCGGAAGAGCTCTTAATTATTTTCTTAAAAAACGAGGATTAAAAAGAACGGTTATTGTCGCAACTAGTGGAGATACAGGAGGAGCAGTTGCTGATGCTCTGCATGGTCTAGAAAGCATAAACATGATTGTCTTCTTTCCAAAAGGTTCTATAAGTGAAAGACAGAGAAAACAGATGACAACATTACAAAAGAATATTTATGCTTTTGAAGTAGATGGAGATTTTGATGTTTGTCAGGCACTAGCAAAAAGATTAATGGCAGATACTGAATTTTCAAAAATAACTTTTGGAGATGAAAATGCCATAACCTCTGCTAATTCAATAAGTTTAGGACGATTATTACCTCAAGCAGTCTATCCTTTTTTCGGGTTTTCAAGAGTCTCTAACGGAGAAGAAATGATAGCAAGCATTCCTTCTGGTAATTTTGGAGATATGATGGGAACATTAATAGCAAAAGAGATGGGATTGCCAATATCAAATATAATCTGCGGTGTAAATGAAAACACAGAATTTCCTGAATTCCTAGAAACTGGAAAATACATAGTTAAACCATCCAAAAAATCACCTTCATCTGCAATGATTGTTTCTCATCCAAGCAATTTAATTCGATTGATTGATTTTTACGGCGGACACATGTTTGATGAAAGGGATAAGAATAATAAAGTGGTAAAACAAGGCGTAATTGATAAAATGCCAGACCTTGAAGCTATGAGAAATGATTTATTCTCAATGGGTGTAACAAATTCTCAGCATTATGAAACAATGAGAGAGGTTTATGATGAATTTGGAGTTATCCTTGATCCGCACGGAGCAGTCGGATGGAAAACATTAGAGATTTTCTTAAAAGGGGAACATAACAAGCTTGCAGTAATCTACGAAACAGCAGATCCTGGCAAGTTCCCATTAGATGTTGAGAAAGCTATTGGATTAACACCAGCTGTTCCAGAAGGAATGTTAAAGCAGGAAAAATTAGAAGAAAGAAAATTCTCAATTGAAAACCCTTCCGAACAAACAGACCAAGGTCTTAAATTAACTGATAAGCAAGTTGAAGAAGCAAAAGAAAAGATAAAAGAGATATTCAAAAATGTCTAAATCAGAAATCGCAATAGAACTTTCTAAATTACAAGGATTTGAAGAAGCAAAAGCAAGAGAAGAGCAATACGTAACAGACCCGGAAATAGCTGGAGAAGTTCTCTGGTTTGCCAAAATGAATGGAGATATTGAAGATAAACAGATAGCAGATCTAGGAGCAGGAACAGGATACTTGGGGATTGGTTCTTTATTATTAGGAGCAAAGTTTGTCTGGTTAGTTGAAAAAGACCAAGATGCAGTAAAAATCCTAAAAGAAAACCTGGATAAGTTTGAATACGAAGGACAATTTGAAATATTAGGCACAGAAATCTCTAATTTCACACATAAATGTGATGTTGTGATTCAAAATCCTCCATTTGGGACAAAAGAAGCTCATGCTGACAAGGAATTCTTAGAAAAAGCATTTGAAATCGCACCAATAATCTACACATTCCATAAAACCTCAACAAAAGGATTCGTAGAAGCAATATCAAAAGACCATAACTACAAAATAACTCATCAATTAGACTTTGATTTTCCAATAAAAGCTACTATGGACTTTCATGAAAAAAGAATAGAAAAAATAAAAGTAAGCTGTTTTAGGCTTACTCAAGATCAAACGGAGAGATAACAGAACCATACTTCTCTTTAGCTTCCAACAATCTTTTTCTCTGCTGGGTTATATGCTGCTTAAAGAATACCGGTGTGTCTTCTTCTTCATTGTATATCTCTTCAATACGATCCATTCTCTCTAAAAGTTTGTCTGTTCGAATAGAAAATTGTTTTTCATAGTCGTCTTTTGTATATTCTTTATCAAAAACCTGTTTAAACAGATGTTTTAGATCAATATACAACGGAACAAATCCGATTGGTGTTGGAATTGCCTGAAATTCATTATGAACTCGTCCTTCCATCCAGGTTAGCCATACTTTTTTGTCAACCTTTTCATTCAAAAATTCATCATTCTCTTTTAGGAAATAATTTGTTGCAAAAACCATCGGAGGTCTATCCATAGATTCTCCAAACTTCAGATGATTTTCAATATATTTTCCTAATGGGACAACAAGGAAGTCCATATTTGCCATTGGGTCATGCTTTCTGACTCCTGCCTGACCAATTGTTGCGGCAGTTGTTTCTGATTCTAATGCGGCTCCGATAAATACTCCATGAGACCAGCTGAATGATGAGACAACAGGAGGGGATGTATCTGAATCCCTTCCGCCATAGATAACAGCAGAAACAGGAACTCCGTTAGGATTTTCTGCCTCAGGATCCACATTCTCTAATTCATTTAGTTTTATTGTATAACGGGCATTCTTATTTGCTGCCAGGATTTCATTGCCTTCTTTATCCTTATCTCCTTCTTTCCATTCTCCTGAATGATTAGTTCCTTCTTTTGGAAGGTCTTGACCCATACCAAGCCAGTATGGTTTATTTTCTTTCACTAAAACATTAGAAACTATTAATTCACGCGGTGTTGTCAATGCTTTATAGATCAAAGGGTCGTCAACAGGATTAACATCCTCAATAATGCCAAAAATTCCCTGCTCAACATTAACTGCATATGGTCTTCCATCATCTCCTGTACGGATATATGCAATATCATCTCCAACAATTGTCTGTCCAGGAATCATTGCTGTTGATGTTTTCCCGCATGCTGAAGGGAAAGCGCCTGTAAAATATGTAACTCTGTTCTTTCCTTCTGGTCTTGCACCCATAATAAACATGTGCTCGCAAAGCCATTCTTCTTCATGAGATTTTTTGATTGCTAATCTCAATGCTAATTTTTTTAATCCTACACTATTACCTGCATACTGATTATTTACTGTGAAAACTCTTTTTTCTTCGAGATCCATGTAAACTCTTCTTTGATCCAGGTTCTTTGTGTTTCCTTTTTCATCTAATTGTCCTGCTGAATGTACAAAGTGGAAAAAATCATCAGATCCATTTAATCTTTTGAATTCTTCATATCCTTGTCTATACAATAGATCTTCACTATGGCAGACATACGCAGAATCGGTGAGTTGTAGAGCAGAAATAGAGAACTTAGAGTTTAGTGGACCGAGACAAAAGAAACGAACGAGCATTTCTTTGCCTTCCATAATTCCATCCATAAATCCAAGAACCTCCTTTAGACATTCTTCTCTGCCCCCAGTGTTTATCTTCTTGCTTATTTTCTGTCCTTCAGGAATCAAGACTTTTGTATTTGCCTTATCTCTTGCCTGATCATAATAATTATCAAAATGTATTGTATGCCCTTCTATTTCTAATTCTTTTTCTTCTTTATTTTGTTTTGAAAGATTTCTGATGTACGCTATATCCTCTTCAGAATCAGTTATAACGGTTACTTTGCTTGGTTTGCACAGTTCTGTGTACTTTTCAACAACTTCCATTACTTTAGGATTGTTTAATTCTTTTAATTTCGCTAAGTTTGTTTCATCTATATTCATTTTATCCTCCGCATGCCTCGTAAATGTTTTCAAATAATTGTTTTATATCTTTTTCTGCCACACCAGAAAATGCTATTCTTAATAAATTTCCCATTGCGATAACTCCTGTGTCATACTTCTCTAATAATTCTTGTCTTACTTCTTCAGCATCTTTGTTTAACTGAACACACATAAAGTATCCAGAATTAAATGGTAATGCTTCAAAATGTTTCTTATATTTATCATCTTGAAGAACTTCTTTTACTTTTTCGAATCTTGATTTTAATAATTCATACTTTTCTTTCTTTTCAGCGTCATATGTTTCTGACTTGAATGAGTTTAAGATTAAACTTTGTGATATGTGTGGTGCATTTGATATGTTTCCACGGACAGCCCCCCCTGTTTTCGCTTCTAATGCTTTGCAAACTTCATCAGTCATGCCCTTTACAGCATAAGTTATGAATCCAATTCTGAATCCCCAGACATAATCTTCTTTTGTTGCTCCATCTACCTTAACTGCTAAAACATTTTCATGAAGATCTGCAAGTTTTGAGAATATTGATTCTTTATATATTCCATCTTGATAAACCAAACCAAAATAAGCATCATCACAGATAACTAGGATTGGCTTGTTTTCAGCGCTTTGCTTTATTACTGAAACAATCTCATCAACTTCCTGGTCTGTTGGAGTATAACCTGTTGGATTATTAGGGAAGTTTAATAACAGAATCTTTTTTCCTTCTCCCTGAAGTTTTTCTTTCAAACTTTCAATATCAAAAGAACCTTCCTTGAATGTATTGAATGTATCAATCTCAGAACCATATGCATGATTAAATATTAATTTATAGTTCCCCCAGAACTTGTCAGGACTTATGATCTTATCTCCTTTGTCAACAAACAAGTAACCAAGCATGCTTAATCCATGAGTTAATGCATTTGTAACAATTGGTAGAGATGTTTTTCCGGTTAAAGAAGGATTCTTCTTTTTTATTAACTCTAACCATTGTTCTCTTAGCTCTGGTTTTCCAGGGCTTGGCGCATATGGAAATACTTCCTTTGGATCTAATAATATATTCTTTGCTATTGATTGCAGTCTCATCGGAGAACCATCGTCTTCAATTGCTGCACCGATTGTTGCGTTTATTGCTTTTCCTTTTGCTTCTGCTGTTTGTCCTAGAATCCCTTTTTTTGGGAAAAATATAGCTCTGCCTCTTTCTGAGAGCAGGCCGTATATTGCAGAATTACGCTCTATCGCTTGATTAAGCTCTTCAGCTTGTATGTCCATCCCCATCTATAAGAATAGAAAATAATGGTTACTTTTAAAATTAACTAAACTCCGTAACATTTATAAACCCCTCCCAACAACCCTTTTAAGGGTGCCTAACAATGGAATTAAAGATTCTAAATGAAGAAAAAGATAAGCTAGTGTTAGAAGTAGAAGATAAGTATGCTACATTTGCTTCTGCTATAAAAAGCGAGCTTTGGAATGATCAAAAAACAAAAGTAGCAGCTGTAAACAAAAAGCATCCTCTTGTAGGTAAACCTGAGATTACAGTAGAAGGACCAAACCCAAAATCTCTTTTAACAGAAGCCGCAAAAAGACTTCAAAAAGATCTTGATAAATTCAAAAAAGATTTCTCAAAAGAATGCTAACCCAAGAGCAAGGAAAAAAATTAATCTCTTTGGCCAGACACTCGATCGAAACATTTCTTTCAAAAACTGAACTAGAATTAAATGATTACAAAGAATTCTCTGAAAAACAAGGTGTTTTTGTAACTCTAAAGATTAATGGAGAACTTAGAGGATGTATTGGATTTACAGAGCCAATCTTTCCTTTGTATAACGCGATTGCCAAGGCAGCAAGAGCTGCTGCGTTTGAAGACCCGAGATTTCCTTCTTTAGAGAAAGAAGAACTGGAAAAAATAAAGATTGAGTTATCAGTTCTTACAAAACCAGAATTAATTGACAAAGATTATACAATTGAAGTTGGAAAAGACGGATTAATTGTTCAGTATGGCACTTATTCTGGTTTGCTATTACCGCAAGTTGCTACAGAACAAGGTTGGGACTCTGAAACGTTTCTAGAACAAACGTGTGCGAAAGCAGGATTGCCAACAGATACTTGGAAAGATCGGGACTGCAAGGTTTATAAATTCCAGGCACAGATATTTGAAGAATGAACAAAGAAATTCATATTACAAACCCTGCTGAGCTTAATAAAAAAATAGATCGGTTCAAAAAAGACGGAATTGCTAGTTTTCATATTGTTGCTGACTTTGACAGGACACTAACAAAAGGTTTGGTTGAGGGTCAAAAAGCGCACACAGGTATTGCGCAGATAAGAGAAGGAGGTTACCTAACCCCCGATTACCCTAAAAGAGCATTTGCTCTTTTTGATAAGTATCGCCCATTTGAGATTTCTAATAAAATTCATCCAGATATAAGGGCTCAGAAAATGGTTGAGTGGTGGTCAACTCACCTAGATTTACTTGTTGAATGCGGGATGAATAAAGATGTGGTGATGGATATTGTTAATAAAAATAAAATTATATTAAGAGAGGGGATTTCAGAATTTCTTGACCTGCTGAATAAACATAAAATTCCATTGTTAATTTTTTCTGCAGGAATCGGAGATATTATTGAAGAGCATTTGAGAGCAGAAGGCAAGTTATATGAAAACATTCATATAATATCAAATACTTTTAAATACAATAAAGAAGGAAAAGTAATCGGCTATAATTCGAATATAATTCACATACTCAACAAAAATGAAGGACACATTAAAAATACTCCTTACTATGAACAGATTGCTGATCGCAAGAACGTAATCCTTCTCGGAGATAACATTGGAGATCTAGGAATGATCGAAGGTTTGGAACATAAAGAAGTCATTAAAGTCGGATTTGTAAACGAAGATATCGAAAACAATATAAGGTTGTATTCACGTAAATTTGATTTATTAGTGTTAAATGACGGTTCAATGAACCCGGTTACAGAATTAATCAAAAAAATATTTTAAAATGAAAGAAGACGAGCAAGAACCAATCTGGAAAGGTCCATTAAAATGGGTAATGGCTGTTTTTCTTATTCTATTAATTGTTATAATGTCTGTTCCTCGTTATTCTGTAAAGCTTGATCCTTCTCCAAGTTACATCCCTACAATCGAAGAGGTTTTTGATAAAACCCAAAGCCTAGAAAATGAAATGATTGCAACATCTGTAAATGATATTACTTTTTTAATCAAACCGAGCGATCCTGTGATTAAACAAACTGCGGATAAGATTTCTTCTTTAGCCTGCGAGTCAAGCAAGATCTGCAATGCGAAAGCAATATTTTATTTTGTTAGAGATAATATTGAATACGTAAACGATCCTGTAAAAAAAGAATACATCAAAGGAGCAAAGGAAACGTTAGTTACCTCATCAGGTGACTGTGATGATCATTCTGTTTTGCTGGCTAATTTATTGCGGGCAGTTGGTATTGAAACACGATTTGTTTTAGTTTCTGGCCACATCTATGTTCAGATATACATAGAAGATGCAATAAATCGATACAAACAGGAAGATGGGTGGATAAATCTGGATCCAACATGTTCTAACTGTGAGTTCAGCGAAGTAAGTTATTCTACGATTATTAAAGATAAAAAGCTACTATAAAGTAGTAAAATATCAAAAGATTTAAATATATGGAAATATAAGCTATTTTTATGAAATACGAGATTATGAGACAGTTTGCAGGCAAAGGCCTGAATCCCAAGGAAGTAAAAGAAGATATGCAGCGAGAATTGTCAAAAGGAAAGATTAATGCTTGGCTTAGAGAAGATGATATATCGGGCGTATTAGACAATGTGTTTTTTGATGCTAACACATACCAAAGATCAAGATGGTTATTTTCACGTGAGCCTCATGTAACAATGGACGCAGAGATAAGCGGCGGAGACTTATATTCACAGCCGCATCACGTAGTTGCTTCAAGAGAAATATTAACAGAACTGGCAAATTACATGCCAATAGGTACAGATCTTAATTCTACTGCTAAACTTGAATCGGGCATGATAAGAGAATTCCCGCATCCTTTTGCAAGAATGGAATTTTCTGAATGGAACTCAAAGCTTGCAGAATATTTGAAAGAAGAATGTATTGGTACTGAGATTGTAGAGGATATTACTTTTGGAGAGGTTCTAGAAAAAAAAGACGATGAAGCACAGATAAAACTCTGCTATGTTCCGCAATATGGAAACTATAAAGATTCTGAGGCTTGTGGAGTCATGAAAGCAGAAGTGACCTCTAGAAACCAATTAAGGGCAAGACAGCTCTTATTAGCTTTGGCAAAATACGAACCTAAGGCATAGAAAGCTTTATAAATCACCTATTTCTTTTAAAATACCTAATAATCCCAGTGACTATTCGTATGGATAGAAGGGTAGAAAAATGGATGAAAAATCAATTATCGAGGCATTGAAAAAGGCCAAGGAGGCTTCTAAAAAGCGTAATTTTGCGCAATCAGTTGATCTAATCATAACTCTAAAAGGGCTAGATATGAAAAAGCCCGATAATCAAGTTGATTTATTCATTGTTCTGCATCATCCAAAAGGAAAAGAATCAAAAGTCTGTGCATTAATCGGTCCAGAAACAAAAGAAAGCGCAAAGACTTGTGACAAAGTAATTCTCGAAGATGAATTCAAAAAATATCAAACAGATAAAAAACTTCTTAAAAATCTTGTAAACGATTATGATTTCTTTATTGCTCAGGCAAACCTGATGCCAAAGATAGCTACAACATTTGGACGAGTCCTAGGTCCAAATGGAAAGATGCCAAATCCTAAAGCAGGATGTGTTGTTCCGCCAAAAGCTAATCTTGGGCCGGTCGTTGAAAAATTAAAGAACACAATTAGAGCATCAGCAAAAGTTCAGCCAATGATCCAATGCATTATCGGTAAAGAAGACATGGATGAAAAACAGATTGTTGATAATATTTTAACAGTATACAAACAAATCGCTTCTCACGTTCCTAATGAATCAAACAATATCAAATCCGTTTTAATCAAACTAACCATGGGTAAACCAGTTAAGGTGTAAGATGGAAAAACCAAAAGCGCATATATCTGAGGAGAAAAAACAAATTGTTAATGATTTTGTTAAACTATTTTCTGATTACCCTATCGTCGGTATTGTAGATATGGAAAATCTTCCTGCTCAGCAGTTGACTAACATGAGAAAACAGTTAAGAGAATCTGTTGTTCTTATCATGACAAAAAGAAGACTGATTAATTTAGCAATTGATAAAGTTCTAGACAAGAAAAAAGGAATTGAAAAATTAAGAGATTACATGAAAGGTATGCCTGCTATTCTATTCACAAAAGAAGATCCATTCAAATTATACAAAATAATTGGGAAAAACAAATCAAAAGCACCAATCAAAGCTGGACAGACAGCACCAAATGAAATTGTTGTTCCCGCAGGACCAACAAGCTTCGCACCTGGACCAATAATCGGAGAACTTGGTTCAGTAGGAATCAAAGCAGGTGTTGAAGAAGGAAAAATAGCTATTAAAGAGGATTGTGTTGTTGCAAAAGGAGGGGATGTTGTCTCTTCAGAACTTGCAGGAATATTAACAAGACTTGGAATAGAGCCAATGGAAGTTGGTCTGAACCTTGTTGCAGTATATGATCAAGGAACAATCTATGACAAATCAGTTCTAGCTGTTGATGAGCAAGAATATATTGATAACTTAACAAAAGCTCATTCATGGGCATTCAACTTGTCTGTTGAGGCCGGAATCTACAATTCATCTACAATTGAATACATGATAGGAAAAGTTTCCAGAGAAACAAAAGCTTTGGCGAAAGAAGCAGATATTCTTACAAGCGAAACAGTTGGAGATGTTTTAGCAAAAGCAGAAGCACAAGCTAAATCATTAAAAGATCAAATTCCTGAGGCCCCTAAAGAAGAAAAAGCAGAAGAGCCAAAACCTGAGGAAAAACCAAAGAAAGAAGAAAAACCTGCAGAAGAGAAAAAGGAAGAAGCTCCTGCAGAAAATAACGATCAAAAATCGGAGGAAAAATAAAATGGAATATGTATACGCAGCAATGCTTATCCACAAGGCTGGTGGCAAAGTTGACGAAGCAACAGTTAAGAAAGTTTTAGAAGCTGCTGGTGCTAAAGTTGACGAAGCCAGAGTTAAAGCTCTTGTAGCTGCTCTAGATGGTGTAAACATAGATGAAGCTGTTGAAAAGGCTGCAATTGCACCTGTCGCTGCATCACCTGTTGGTGCTGCACCTGCACAAGGCGGAGAAGCTAAAGCTGAGGATAAAGCTAAAAAAGCTGAAGAAGAGAAAAAATCTGAAGAGAATGCTGCTGCTGGATTAGGAGCTCTATTTGGATAAGAATGCTTTTAAGCATTCCCTCACAATGAAAGAGAACTATGGCAACGAACAATGAGAAGTCTAAGGTAGTCGGAGAACTAAAAAAAGAAATAGATCGACTAAGAAAAGAATTAGACAGAACCAATACTAAAAAAGAAGAATTATTTAATCAAAAAGTAGAGATTCAAAACAAAATTTCTAGTTCTTTAAAACGTGTTAAAGATAACAGACAAAATAGAAACGCATTAACAAACCAAGTAAGAGATTCTAAAAAAAGAAGAGATGACCTTAACAGCCAAGTTAAGGAAAAGATTGATGAACTTAAATCACTTAAAAACGAGAAAGATGCGGCTATAAAAAAGGGAGGAGTAAGAAAAAATCCTGGCCCATTGAGAAGCGAAATAGAAGCACTTGACTTAAAAGTAGAAACCGAAGTTTTAAGTCCTGAAAAAGAAAGGAAGATTATGAAGATTATCAAAGATAAGAAGAAAGAACTGAAAGAGATTGAAAAAGATAGCGGTGTTTTTGGAAAAATATCAACATTATCAAACGATATTGACAAACTTAAAGGAAAGGCTGATGAAACCCACAAAAAATTAAGGACAAAAGCGAATGAAAGCCAGGAAAAACACGAAGAAGTAATTGAGATGTCAAAAGATGTTGATGGGATTAAAAAGCAGAAGAAAGATATTGATGAAAAATGTAAAGATGCTAAACAAAGATTTAATGAGATTAACGATCAGCTACAGGAAAAACTTATTGAGATAAGTAAATTGCCGAAAGCTCCTGTTCTTTCTGCAAAAAAATCAAAGAGAAGAGTAAATCCTGTTAACTTAACTTTAGCTCAAAAAGAAAGAGAAGTTAAACAAAAATTAAAAACAGGCGGGAAATTAACAACAGAAGACCTGCTAGTTATGCAGGCTAAGAAAAATTAATTTAAGTTCTTACAAACTTTACAGTCATTATAACCTATTGGTTCTATGACTATTTCGCTTGTATCAATTCTATGTACATAAGGACATCCGATCGCATGTTCAATTTTTGATTTGCTTGAACCGACTGTCGCAATACCTAAAAAAACTCTCACAATTTCGGGGTCAAACTGCATTTCAGGTTGTTCTCCCGGAATTAATGTGCGATTATAACCAATGCCTGCGCATCTTTTTAATTCTTCTCTGGCTACACTAATTGGAACTTTTGGTTGATATCTTCTAAATGCTGTAAGTGCATCAAAAGTGTCAACAGGAGAGATTATTCTTGAGGGCAAAGGTATCTTATCTCCCCTAACTTCCCCGGGATAACCTACGTGTTTTTTGCCTTTAGTTGTTTTTACTGATTGTCCATCAAAACGTTCATGATGATACCTAACAATATCGCAGATTTCTTTAGATGCTCCCATTTCCTGGAGCATTTCTGCTCCTCGTACTGGATGTCTTCTTATCTTCTCTACTTGAACAGGTGTGAGGGTTTTTGCCTGGAAATCTTCAATTGTCCATTCATCCTTACCAATATCATGTACGTGTGCTGCTTGATGCACAGTCTCAATTTCTGATTTTGAACGCCCCATTCCATTTGCGATTATGACTGCATATCTTGTTACTCTAAAACTATGTCCTCTTGTAAGGGGATCTCTATTTTCAATATCCTCATTAAAATCAAGAATGCCCTCAAGTTGAGCGTCGTGTCTAATTGTTCGTCCATTCATAAATAACCCCAATATATGCTAAGTTAAACAACTATATAAAGTTTTCATATATTGTTTATATACAAACTATAAGAACACTATTCAACAGGTTTTTCCTTTTGTACGGCCTTTTCCATGTATCCGCACTTCCCGCAAGTCAGTCTATCTTTATGTGCTGCTAAGAAATTAGTTGCGCATTTTGGGCACATCTTGTTTTTTCTTTTTAATACTCCTCCTTCTACTGAGTATAGTTTGTGAATGTTATATGTTCTTTTTTTCTTTTGTGCTTCTTCTGCCATTATTCTTTACCTTCTTCTTTCTTTTCTTCTGCGGGTTTTTCCTCAGCTGGTTTTTCTTCTTTCTTTTCTTCTGGTTTGGCTTCTTCCTTTTTCTCTTCTGCAGGTTTTGCTTCAGCACCTTCTGCTTTCTTTTCCTTAGGCATTCCCTTATTTAATGCATTTTCTGTTTCTATTCTTTTCATATCTTCTTCGTTTTTGTAAGAATAAGCAAGAACTTCTGCGTTCTTTTCTCCATATTGCGCGTCAATCTTTCTCACAACAACTAATTTTTCATCTGTATTTAATTGTGAAGCAATCTGTTTTTTAATATCTGCTCTTGAAGGAGTGATTCCTTCATAAGTAATTTCAATGTCTACTTCTGTTCTGCTTAAAAGAGGTTGCTCGTTTTTATTTAATATTTTCATACTCAATAGAATCACCTGCACTTAACTGCATATTCTCCTTTTTGTTTTATTGCCATTTTTTGTGCTATCTTTGACTTTTCAACATGTGTTACGCTTAAGCGGCCCTGCCAATTTGTAGAGAAGTTTGTACCTTTGCAAATTGGGCATTCTCCGCCTTCAACAAATACTCTGCATGTTTTACATACTTTTTTCTTCATTTCTTACCTTTCTTCTCTTCTGGTTCTTCTACTTTTGTTTTCTTAAGTTTGTCTTCTTCAATCCATTCAATTTTTCCTAATCCTGGCTGTCTCATAGTAAGACCAAGTTTAGGATTTGTGACATCCTTAAAT
Organism: Nanobdellota archaeon; assembly: GCA_042571125.1. Classification (GTDB taxonomy): domain Archaea; phylum Nanobdellota; class Nanobdellia; order Woesearchaeales; family UBA10107; genus JBHPFU01. Next base: position 52,728 of record JBHPFU010000002.1, read on the forward strand.
GAAACTGCGATTAATCTTGCTCTGCAAAGATCTCCTACTTTCAAAGTTCTTTTTGAATCTCTTCCAGTTAAAACTTTTTCTTTTGCAAAACTCACAAAATCATCCATTGTTTGTGAAACGTGAATCATTCCTTCAATCGGTCCAAGTGTAATGAATGCACCAAAATCAGTAACGTCTTTTATTGATCCGAAAACAACTTCCTGCATCTCTGGCTTGAATAACAATAGTTTAAATGTTGTGTTATAGTATGGCGCGCCATCTCCAGGTATTATCACTCCTTCTTCAATTTTTGAAACAGAAGAAACATCGATAACAACTCCGAGGTCTTGAGAAATATGACCTTCATACTTTTCTTTTATCATTTTAAGAACTGCCTGTTCTGTTGTTACATCAAACATATTAGGCGGAACGCGTATGTGGTCTCTTATTTCTGTCTTGTAAAACATTATTGAATCACCAGGTATTTCTTTTGTCTTAAAGTAATTATTTTAACTCTCTTGGCTTTTAAAGCCCTTTTTAAGGCCAAATCCTGCGTAGCAACGATATAGCCCCCTAAATCTAGTATTATTCTGTCTACATGAAGTTCCGAAGTTGTTTTTAAAACCTTCGGTTTTTTGGATTTTAAGAGCTGTAAAGAGAGCTTTGCTTGCTCTTTAGTACGTCCTTTCCTCTCTTTTATGATGTTCTCAAGCTCAGTAATGCTCTTATCCAGCACATATAGCTCATATTTGAAGTCTGCTATCCTCTCTATTTCTGAGTAAATATCGACCTTAAATTGCGCTGGAATCATCAAAAAATTAGTATCTAACAATATTTTTTCCATTATAATATAAAAGAAAAAGAGTATATAAAGATTACTCTATAACAAACCACTATCTTCCATGAATGTTTTAACTTCTTGCTTATGTTCTTTAGAAAGCTCGCACATTGGAAGTCTATAAACTTCTTCACACATTCCTTGCAATGAAAGCATATATTTAATCGGGATTGGATTTGTCTCGATAAATTCCATTTTGAATAATTTCTTAATGCCCTCATTTACCGTTTCTGCTTCTTTCACGTATCCGTTTAATGCACACTGAACCATTTCTGACATTGATCCTGGAATTAGATTGCTTGCAACAGAAATAACTCCGTCTCCTCCTTCTTTTATTAAAGGTAAAGCCATGTTGTCATCTCCACTTAAAACATAAAATCCTTCTGGTCTTTGTGCGATAACATCTTTCATCTGTTCTAGGTTTCCAGAAGCTTCTTTTACCGCAGTGATGTTCCTACAATCATTCGCCAGCCTCATTAATGTTGGAGTCTCAACATTAACTGCTGATCTTCCTTGTATGTTATAAACAATGCATGGAATTCCTACATTCTCTGCTATTGCTTTGAAATGTCTATACAATCCTTCTTGTGTTGGTTTGTTATAATAAGGATTTACTAATAAAACCGCACTCGCACCAGCTTTTTCAGCATGCTGTGAATATTTTATTGCTTCTTTTGTACAATTTGAACCTGTTCCTGCAAGCACAGGAACTCTTCCATTAACAGCTTGAATAGTTAGGTCTATAACTCTTTGATGTTCTTCAGGAGATAATGTTGGACTTTCGCCTGTTGTTCCGCATGGAACTATTCCACTAATCCCCTGCTCTATATTAAAATCAATCAAATTTTCCAGCGAACTTTCATCTATAGATTCATCATTTTTGAAAGGAGTTATTATTGCAGTATAACCTCCTCGTAATTTTATCGGATCCATGAAGTTTTTAGAAGAGTAAGTGATATTTAAGGTTTTCTTTTGTCACTGTTTTTAGACGATAGTTTTCCAGATCTTCTTCATCTTGATTGCATCGCCAAGAGTATCAGGACTTTCGTTTATTATTCTCACAGAAAGATTATTCTTCTTTAATGCTTTTAGTAGTTTTTTGGTCTCATCGTTTGGTGTCAGCTTATGCATCCGTTCTCCTTTCGGACCCCATATAACCCCGGAGAAATGAGTTGTTATTATTTTTATTTTCTTGGATTTCCTTGCCATCTCATCATAGGTCATTTCTCCGTTATACCTTGCCAATAGATGAGCAAAATCAACACAAACTCCGCAGCCAGTTTCTTTTGCTAGCCTTGTTAACTCCTCCAGATCACCAAATTGTGATCCTTTTCCTGTTGTTTCAGGGCAAAGGATAACATTCCATTTATTTTTCTTTATTGTCTTCTGCAAATCAATAATTTCTTTCTTAATATTCCTATATGTTTCTTCTTTTGAAACGTCCATGTAGAATCCTGCGTGAAAAACAATCTCTTTTGCGCCGATGTGGTGTGCTCTCTCGCAGCTATCTAGTATTCTTTTTTTAGATGCATGGACTTTTGCCTTTTCTTTAGAATTCAAATTGATGTAGAAAGGAGCATGAACACTCAAACTTAGTTTTAATTCTTTATTCAGCTCTCCAATTTCTTTAGCCAACGGATTCTTCATCATAACTCCGTGGCTAAACTGAATTTCGCAACAGTCTAATCCTTTGCTAGCTATTACTTTTAATCCTTTATACGTATCTCCCCCAGTTCCTGCCGGACCGAATAATAGTTTCATTTTTTCTTTTTCTTCACTTCTTCTACAAGAAAATAATTTGAGAGCTTCAAAACAATAGTAGAAAGAACAATTGAATAAAGCATGAATGATAGGATAAGATCAAGTATTAATTTGAGTCCAGGGATTGTTAATGTTGATAGTGTTAATGCAAGTACTGCCACTGCAATTCCTTTTGGAACATTAAGCGTCATAAATATCTTCTGTTTTAGTTCAAAATCCTTAAGCACCCAGTGTACTGCACCGAATCTAATTCCGAGATATAATATGAATAATCCAATTGATGTTAAAAAGAAGCCCCAGGTCATTGGTAATTTTATTATAAAACCAACTAAAACAAAGATAAGTATCTCTAAAAAGCTTGATAAGAATGTAGAATATGACTGCAGAGTGTGTTTTTGTTTAACATAAACATTCCCAAATATAATTCCTATTGTTGATACTGCAAGAATCCCGTTACCTCCAAGATTTTCTGCTAAGATGTATGTTATTAATGCAGAAGCTATTACTGCTATTGGTGAAAACTTCTCAGAGTATTGAGTTCTCATAAGTTTGAAAACAATCAGACCAACAACAATACCTGCACCTACTCCAGTTATAATCTGCTGAAGGAATGGTGCAATCTGTTCAAGGAATTTTGAGAATAGAAATTCAACATTGACAGACTGCATAAAATCAAGAATAATAAACGGAAGCAAAACAATTATTGGCGTGTTTATTATTGACTCTATCTTTAAAAGTTCTACAACTCTTGTTTTTATTCCTGCAAATGCGCGGATTATGAAATCCGGAGCAGTTCCTACAACTATTGACGAGAATATCAATGCCAAACCAAGGCTTACTTTAGTTAAGACCATAGTAAATAATGTTAAGATAATCAAGGACAGCAGTAAAAATACAAATACAAGATTTATTGCTTTGAATGAGAAGGTATCAAATTCTTTTAGTTTTAGTTTTGATGTTGCATCAAAAACAATAACTATGAGTGCAAAGACTCCCATTACTGTTAAAAAAAGATCAGGAAATTCAATAATTGGTTTTCCAAAGTACGTTAAGGCCCCCAGACCCATCCCCGCAAGGATAAGAAGGAGAGCATTAGGTATTTTTAATTTATTAGAGAGCATAGAGCAAAATAAGCCAACTATAAGAACGATTGCAAGATAAGTTAAAAAAGCTAAAGTAGCCATTGATCACCCCTTTTATTGATTAATATTTGGTTTGTTTATATATTTTTTGTTAACAAAAAGCTTTTAAAGAATGATAATAAATAAGAGGCTATGAAGCTGCTTAAAGAGGTTCTGAAGGAAATAACGCCAAAGAAGGGCGAATTGAAAAAAGAAGTTGATGATATGCTTTCTAAGATAAATAAATCTCTGAAAAAATTAAAAGCAAAAGCCATTGTTGGAGGTTCATTTGCAAAGAACACATTTCTGAAAGGAGATCATGACTGCGATATTTTTGTTAAGTTCAATTATTCTCTTAAAGGAAAAGATATTTCTAAATTATTAGGCAACGCTTTAAAGAAATTCAAGGCAGTAAGAATTCCTGGCTCTAGAAATTATTATCAAATCAAGAATAAGATAAATTATGAGATCGTTCCGGTCCTGTCTATTAAAGATCCAAAAAAGGCAGTTAATGTAACTGATGCCTCTCCACTGCATGCGGCATGGGTTAAAAAATCAAAACTAAGCGATGAAATAAGATTATCAAAAGCATTTTGCAAGGCGGCAGGAGTTTATGGAGCAGAGAGTTACATAAAAGGATTTTCAGGACATGTTTTGGATATCCTAACAATCTACTATGGTTCTTTTTTGAAATTATTACGGGCAGCATCTAAATGGAAGCAGAAAACAGTGATTGATATCATGAAATACCACAAAAATGTTTTTATGGACGTGAATAAATCAAAATTACTTAGTCCTCTAATTGTAATTGATCCTATTCAGAAAGAAAGAAATGCTGCTGCCGCATTAAACCTTCAAAAATATGAAAAGTTTAGAAAGGCTGCAAAAGATTTCCTTAAAAATCCTTCTAAACAGTTTTTCATAAAGCATGAACTAACAATTGACGAAATAAAAGAAAAAGGAAAGGGAAATAAATTAATTTTATTGGATGTAAAACCTTTAAGAGGTAAACAGGACATAGTAGGAGCTAAATTATTAAAAACATTTGAATACTTAAAGAAAAGTTTGATCAAAAATGAATTTAAGATTTTAGAATCTGGCTGGACATGGGATAAAAAAACTAAAGCTTCTATTTGGTTTGTGTTGGACAAGAAAATTCTTACAGAAACCATGACAAGGAATGGTCCTCCTCTTTCAAATAAACCGCATGTTTCTAAATTTAAGAAAAAACACAAGAAAACATTCACAAAAGGCAAGAAACTGTACTCAAAAGTAAAAAGAAACCACAGAAAACCAGAAAGTTTGATTAAAGAACTTATAAAAAGTAGCTATGTAAAAGAGAGGGTAAAGAATGTCTCTAGTTAATGCTGCATTTGAATGGACAAAGGCAACATTTGCTCCATTAGGAGCCTGGGGTTTGTTTGTATTGGCTTTTGTTGAGGCAAGTTTTTTTCCAATACCTCCTGATTTTTTATTAATAATTCTTTGTTTAGCAAGACCTGAACTTGCACTATTCTTTGCTCTGGTATGTACACTGGGTTCAGTACTTGGTGGCCTAGGAGGATACGGAATTGGTTTTGCTGTTGAAAGAACTGTTTTAGAGCGATTCTTTTCTCACAAAAAGATTGCTAAGGTCCACAAGTTATTTGAAAAGTACGAAGCATGGGCTGTTTTTATTGGAGGATTTACTCCTTTGCCATATAAGTTATTCACAATAGGTGCAGGTTTATTCTATGTTAATATAAAGAAATTCGTTCTTGCTTCTGCTCTTGGTCGTGCATTGAGATTCTTTTTAGTCGCAATACTAATAATGGTTTACGGTGAAACAATGGTTTCATTTATTGAATCATACTTCAATATATTTACAATTGTTGGTGTTATTGTGGCAGTTGTTGCGTATGTTGGATATAAACTATATAAAAAGAAAAGATAGCTTTAAATATATATTTCTACTTCCCGCCACAGAGATGATTTAATGGCACCACTTGGAAGAGTTTACAAACAAAATGAAAAAGGAGAGTATCTTGCTCGTCGTAAAGAGGGAAGAAAACGAGTAATTCTGATTGGGAGTTATAAAGGTGAATTTTCTGTAGGGGATGAAGTAGATTATAAAATAATGGTTCGTAAAAGAAGCATAGATCTATCAAGAAAATACAAGTTAGTGCCTGCACAACCTGGTTCTAATGAATCTCCAAAACAATGCCTGCAAGAAGTTGAAGCTCCAAAACTCGCAAGTCTTGTCCTATATGACTTCAAAACAAAAGATATGGTTGTTGTAGATAGAGAAGATCCTAATCTAATTTTAAAAAGAGCGGGACTGCCGCACCAACTAGCAATAGTGAAATTAAATGGTGTCAATTGCACATATATGCGTTTGCATAATGAACAGAAATTAATAAGTTTAGAAGAAGACGGTTGTATTGTTATTGAAAATTTGTTTGAGGGGAACAATGGTTCTGGTCTTCTGAACTCAGCACTAGCAAGGAATAATAGTGAGGACAGAATAAGATTAGAAAATCTAATTGAAAGTTATATGCAAGATTCAGTTTAATTCTAATCAAAAACTATTTAAACCATCAGGACATGGGCAGGAAATTTCTACAAAAAAGTTTTTAAACTCTTAAGTTCTAAAAAAAGTATGTTAACGGAACATTTCAAGAAAATATTCTTAAAAGAAGATATTCTTACAGATATTCTCGGTCAAGAAAAGATAAAAGAACAACTTAAGTCTGCATTACTAATGGACAGACATGTCTTAGTTATCGGTCCGCCAGGAATCGGAAAAACAACATTAGCTAAAAACATTGCAAAACTTCTTCCAGAGGTAGAAGTTAATGATTGTGCATACCATTGTGACCCGAATGATCCAATGTGCCCTGAATGCAAATCAAAAAAACAAAATAAAAAAAAGATTTCAGGGGAAGAAAGATTTGTAAGAATTCAAGGTTCACCCGACTTAACAGCAGAAGACTTAATCGGAGATATTGATCCTATAAAAGCATTGAAGTTTGGTCCGTTAAGTTTAGAAGCATTCACACCGGGAAAGATTTTCAAGGCAAACAATGGAGTTTTATTCTTTGATGAGCTGAATAGATGTCCTGAGAAATTACAAAACGCATTACTGCAAGCATTACAGGAAAGATATGTAACAATCGGTTCGTATGATGTTGATTTCAAGACAAATTTTATTTTTATAGGTACAATGAACCCTGAAGATCGTTCAGCAGAACAATTATCAGAAGTATTATTGGATAGGTTTGATGTTATTTACATGGATTACCCCGATTCTTTAGAAATAGAACAGAATATTGTTCTAAACTCAGGTAAAAAACTAGTTGAGTTCCCAGATAAGCTGCTAATGCTCTCTGTTTTGTTTGTTAGACTGTTAAGAGAGAGCAAGGATCTGGAAAAATTACCGAGCGTAAGGGCCTCAATAGGATTATATGAAAGAGCACAATCAAATTCTTACTTAAAAAATAAAAACCAAGTTGAGTTTAAGGATATTGAAGATGCAATAATATCAGTTATTGCTCACAGAATAAAATTAAAGCCAAGTGTTCAATATCTGCAGAGCCCAACCGACTTTATACAAAAAGAATTGGAGAAATTCTTGGCCGAACACCCCGAATTAACAGAAAAGGGTGGTGGTCTTTGACAGTGATGACACAGAAGTAAAAAAACAAAAAGAAATAGATGAATTTTCTGGCAAATTATCAAGAGAAACAGAAGAAGATAAGTTAATGCATACTATTCTGCCTTCAGATGAAAAGAATATTGAAGACGGAAAGGTTGTGAATGATGCGATTAACAAAGGTATCAGTTCTTTTACACCGGATTTAATATTTGAACAGATTGTCAAGAACTTTTCTCAGGCAAAAAAACTCTATGGAGAGACAATTATCAGAACATTGTCAGGTTATGCAGAAGAGTATGTTGAGAAAAACATAAGAATACCTGAATTCCAAAGAGAACTGAAAAAAAGGATAAAAGAGAATGCAGATTCATTAGTTCAGGACGGAGTTCTAAACAAGCAGTACATGATAACAGATAAGGGAGTTAAACTTGCTTCACTTGTTCTTTATGTTGAGGAACTCGATCACCTAACACCAAAAGGGGTTTTTGGAGAACGAGTGCATAAAAAACAGTTTATCTATGGCGGTAAGGACGAGGCAAAACCATTCAAGAATGAGCGTTACAGAGATATTGCAATAAAGAAGTCTGTAAAAACTGCTATCCGAAGAGGACATTCTAAACTTGAGATCAAAGACTTAAAAGCGTATGAAAGAGAGGCAAAAGGTCAAGTCAATATAATGTACGGACTTGATGCATCAGGTTCTATGAAAGGAAAAAAACTAGAGACAGCAAAAAAAGCAGGGATTGCTCTTGCATATAAAGCGATTGCTGAGAAAGATAAGGTCGGCCTGATTGTATTCGGAGCAGATGTTAAAGAAATTATCGAACCTACTTTAGACTTTGACAGGATTCTTCAACAGATAACAAAGATAAGGGCCTCAAAAGAAACAGACATTGTCGGGTGTATAAAAAAATCAATAGAGATTTTTCCAAGCACAGAAGTTACAAAACATTTGATCTTATTAACAGATGCACTGCAAACAGTAGGAACAGAAAATGAAGTGTTGGAAGCAACTAGTATTGCAAGAGAGGCGGGCATCACAATCAGTGTTGTTGGAATCAACCTAGATAAAAAAGGAAAGAAATTAGCAAAAGATATAGCAGAATTAAGCAATGGACGATTTTATATTGTAAAAGACCTGGAAAATGTTGATAAGATTGTTCTAGAAGATTATTATGAAGTATTTTAGAACATTAAGAATAAAATATTCCCCATAAAATAAGTTATAACGAATGCTATCAAGAATGAAGGAATAAATGGTATCCCTTCCTTAACCAAAACCTGATTTATCTTGTATTTTTTTAGTAATTTAATCTGTTCTTTGGTTATCCCCTTATCTTTTGGCCCGCAAATCTGTTTTCCTCGGTGTTTTATAATCTTGGCAATCCAGTCTCCTTCTGTTAATTTATTTATTTTATAGAACTTGTACATTGAACTATTCTCAACAGATTTTGTAAATAAAAATACATAGAAACTTACGTAGATGAAAATTGCCAAGCCAGCGATTGAGATTTTTATTGCTCTGTCTGGGAGTAATATTGCAATCAGTAATAATGTGACAATAATTATGAGCAAAATTAATTTTACTTTTTTAATTTTAATTCTCTGTTTTTTGAATTCTTCTAAAAATTTCTTTCTATGTTTAACTGCCAGAACCATGCCCCATACAAATCCGTAAATCGCACCGATTATTAGCAAGTTTATCACGAATGAAATCAAAAATGAAAATGGAGTTAGTTCAAAACCAACTAATGCTCCTATGCCCATTAAAACTTTAGCATCTCCTCCGCCCCACTGTCCTGTGAGATAGAAAATCCAGGCCAATACAAAGAATATCCCAAACCCAGTAAGGCCATGCAAGATTACTGACCAATCAAAGGTTATAGCGGAATATAACAGCCTTAAACCAAGACCGAGTATAATTAAAGAGTAGCTTGCCCAATCCGGAACTTCTCTACTCTTAAAGTCTGTATAAGTGCCGTAAAGCAGCCCTAGAAAGGCTATTAACATAAGTAAGTCTAACACCATAAATATACAAGAACTAAGAAAGGTTTATAAATTTTTATGATTTAATTTTATTTCTTAAGAGTAAAAAATGAAACCAAAACATATTGCGATTATCACAAAAGGGGGCCGTGAATGGGCAAAAAAGAACAAAAAGCCAAAGTTTGCAGGCTATAAAAAAAGATTGGACAAAGTTAAAGAATTTATTGATTTCCAAGTCAATAATGAAGTCCCTATCATGACCTATTTTCTATTGTCGGGCAATGTGAAAGATTCTGAAACATACGCAAATTGTGTTGATTCTCTTGTTGATTTCTTTAATGATTTAGTAAAAAACAAAGTAATCCATGAAAATAAAATAAAAATCTCTATCTTGGGAAAATGGTATAACTTGCCTGGCAGATTAGTGGATCAGATTAAAAACATAATTGATGAGACAAGAGACTATGACAGTTATTTCTTAAATTTTTGTATAAATTACAACGGCCAGGATGAGATTGTTGATGCATGCAAACTAATCAGCAGAAGAGTTGGGCTTGGGAAGATGGATTCAGATTCTATCTCAAAGGAAACTATCAAAGAAGATCTTTACAGTTCATACTTCTTACCTCCGAGCGTGATTATTGTTTCTGGAAAACACAGAACACTGCGTGGTTTCTTACTTTGGGACTCAACAAGATCAACAATATACTTTGCAGATAAATTATGGCAGGAATTCAATGAAAAAGATCTGAAAAAAGCCATAGAATACTGGAAGAAGTATAAGTATTAAAGATATTTTAAGATTGCTTTGAAGTTTTCTTCTCCATCTGGTTGATTTACTGCATGAGTGCAGACTTTTTGTAGATCTGGCGCACCATTAAATGCAATTGACAATCCTACTGTCTCAGCAAAGGGAATATCATTTTTACCATCGCCAACAAAAGCGCATTGATCTTTTCTTAATCCATGTTCTTTCATGATTAAATGCATAAAATCAACTTTACCTTCATAATCACAAGGTAAAAGATTCCAATGAATCAATTTTCCTTTATCATCCCAAAAATATTCGCAAGCTGCAAATGCATGCGTTATTTTAAGATCTCTTGATGCCCTATCCGCTTGAGCTTTGAATCCACCAGATATTAAAGCCGTTTTATAGCCTCTTTTTCTTAATTCCTCAAACACTTCTTTTACTCCAGAATGATATTCAACAGATGCCATAACTTTATCAAAGAATTTTTTATCTAATCCATATTTTTGATGTATTTTTATTGTATCTTCCATCCATTCAACATAACCCGCATATTCTCCGTTATTCCATTTCTCTTTTGTCCAATCTTCTTCTTCTAAGGCAGCTGGACCTAAATGTTCAGCAAGCAAATGCCAAAGACCGGGAGCAGTATGACCATAAGAGTCTCTCAATTTGATTGCTTTTCTAAACAATGTTCCTTCCATATCAAAGAATACAAGCTTAATTTCTTTTTCCATACCAACCAAGTAAAAAATCAAATATATAATCCTTTTGTTTTGTATAGAAAGCTTTATAAACCACCCATCTTCTAAAAACTATACCTATGATTGATGATTGCCAAAAGGCATGAATGAGGGCAAATTCTATTGTCCTTGGAGGAAAAAATGAGCGAAAAAGAATTAGCCGAAAAGGCATTTGAAGCTGTTGAAATAGCAAGAGCTTCAGGAAAGATAAAGAAAGGAACAAATGAAGTAACAAAGGCATTAGAAAAAGGCCAGGCTAAATTAGTTGTTATTGCAAAAGATGTTAGCCCAGCTGAAATTACAATGCACATTCCAGTATTAGCAGAGGAAAAAGGAGTTCCTTGCATTGAAGTACCTACAAAAGAAGAGCTTGGTGCTGCAGCAGGACTTTCACTTCCGGCAGTTAGTGTAGCTGTTGTTAATGAAGGGGATGGGAAGAATCTTATCAAAGAGCTATCAAAGACAGTTGTAAAACCAAAGAAGGAATAAAATGGCTGCAATAAAAAAGATGCAGGGCAAGAAGAAAGAAGCTGCTGAAGCAGTTAAAGGTGCAGTATCCTTTTCTCATGCGGTTCCTGCAAAAGTTGAAGAGATATCAGGAAGAACCGGTACTCGTGGAGAGATTACACAGGTTAGATGCCGTGTCTTAGAAGGCCGTGATCAGAATAAAGTTCTGAGAAGAAATGTCCGTGGCCCAATAAAACTTGGAGACATGTTAATGCTTAGAGAGACTGAAATTGAAGCTCAGAAATTAGGTCAGAGCAGGAGATAAAAATGGCAAGATGTGATTTTTGCAAAAACGTTATTGAAAAGGGAACAGGAAAGATCTATGTAAAGAAAGAAGGTAAAATTCTGAACTTTTGTTCTAATAAATGCGAAAAAAACTTGATAAAGCTTGGAAGAAATCCAAGAACAACAAACTGGACAAGAGAATTTCAGCAGGTAAAAAAAGGTAAGAAATGATTGAGAGAACTTTAGTTTTAATAAAACCTGACGGTGTTCAACGAGGATTAGTTGGAAAAATAATCCAGAGATTTGAGGATGCAGGTTTTAAGATAATTGGTATGAAATTAGTTAATGCTAACAAAGAAACTGCCGGTAAACACTATGCTAATGACGAAGAGTGGTTAAAAAGCGTTGGAGAAAAAACAATAAAAAGTTATTCTAAAAAAGGTGTTGAGATGAAAGACGATGCCTTAACAATAGGCAAGAGAGTTAGGCAACACCTAATTGATTTTATATCTATGTCTCCATCAGTAATCCTTTGTGTTGAGGGTCACGCTGTAATCGAAAAGATAAGAGTTGTATGCGGAGACACAGTACCATTAGTAGCGGCTCCTGGAACCATAAGAGGGGATTTTTCATTTGATTCGTATGAACTTGCTGATGATTCAGGAAGACCTCTGCAGAATCTAATTCATGCTTCAGATTCAAAAGAAAGTGCTGAAAGAGAGATTTCAGTATGGTTTAACGATGAAGAACTTTATCCTTATGAAAGAGTTGATGAATCTCTATTGTATAGAAAAGTGGAGAAAGGTGAATAAAAATGGCTGAAAAAATGGTTGAAAAAATCACAAGGATTATGAAAGAACCTAAACAGATTAGAAATATAAGTGTATGCGCTCATATTGATCACGGTAAAACAACATTCTCAGATAATCTATTGGCAGGAGCAGGTATGCTTTCAGAAGATTTAGCAGGCAAGGCATGTGTTCTTGATTTCCATGGTGATGAACAGGAAAGAGGAATCACAATTGATTCTGCTAACGTATCCATGGTTCACGAATTTGAAGAAAAGGAATTCCTAATCAATTTAATTGACACTCCAGGTCACGTTGACTTTGGAGGTGACGTTACAAGAGCAATGAGAGCTGTTGATGGTGCGATTGTTCTTTCATGTGCGTCTGAAGGTGTGATGCCTCAGACAGAAACAGTTCTAAGACAAGCTCTAAAAGAAAGAGTTAAGCCAGTACTATTCATTAACAAAGCTGACCGTTTAATCAAAGAATTAAAATTAACACCAGAAGCAATGCAGGAAAGATTCTTAGGAATAATCAAGCACGTTAACGAACTAATCACAAAGATTGCAGAAGAAGAATACGGAACAAAATGGAAAGTCGATGTTAATAATGGTTCTGTTGCATTCGGTTCTGCATTCCATAACTGGGCATTATCTATTCCTTACATGCAGAAGCACGGAATCTCTTTCAAAGATGTTATTAATGCTTATGAAAGCGGCGATGAAGAAGACATAAAAGCCCTGGCTAAAAAAGCACCGCTTCATAAAGTTGTTCTAAATATGGTTATTGAACATCACCCAGACCCGGTTGATGCTCAGAAATACAGAATTCCTAAAATCTGGCATGGGGATATTGAAAGTGAGGTTGGAAAAGACCTAGCAAGCTGCAATATAAATGGGATCACTGCTTTTGTTCCTGTAAAGATTGTAATTGACAAGCACGCAGGAGAAGTAGCTGCAGGACGTTTATTCTCAGGAACAATCAAACAAGGGGACATGGTTTACATGGCCGCATTAAAGAAAGAGGTTCGTGTTCAGCAAGTTTCCGTCTACAATGGTGCAAAAAGAGAGATTATTGATAAAGCATTGGCAGGAAACATTGTAGGATTAGTTGGATTGAAAGGTATTTTCGCAGGAGAAACTGTTTCTTCAAAAGAAATGGATCCATTCGAAGAAATAAAACATATCTTCGAGCCAGTTGTTGTTAAAGCTATTGAAGCTTCAAGAGCTGCTGACTTACCTCGTTTAGTTGAAGTTCTTAATCAGGTTAACAAAGAAGATCCTTCATTGACAGTAGAGATTAATGAAGAGACTGGACAGCACTTGCTGCATGGCATGGGTGAACTTCACCTAGAAGTTATTGAGAACAGAATCAAAACAGAAAAAGGTGTTGATGTTAAAACATCTTCGCCGATTGTTGTTTACAGAGAAACAGTTTCGGCTGTTTCCCCGCAAGTAGAAGGAAAATCTCCAAACAAGCACAACAAATTCTACTTTATTGTTGAGCCTCTGTCTGATGAGATCTACAACGGAATCAAAGAAGGAAAAATCCATGAAGGCAGAATAAAGAAAAAAGATGAAGAGCTTTGGAAAGCTCTCGAAGCTGCAGGAATGGATTCAAAATCATCAAGAAAAGTTAAAGAGATCTATCAAGGCAATATGTTTGTTGATGAAACTAGAGGTGTAGTTGCACTGCCAGAAGTTATAGAACTGGTACTAGACGGATTCAAAGATGTTATGAATGGTGGTCCACTGTCTAGAGAACCATGTGCAAAGTTAAAGGTTAGATTAATGGATGTTAAGCTGCACGAAGACGCAATCCACAGAGGACCTGCTCAGGTTTATCCTGCTATCAGAGAATCTCTAAGAGGTGCCATGATGCAAGGTGGAGCATCAATGTTTGAGCCTTTACAGATTCTACAAATTGAAGCTCCTGTAGAGTATATGGGAGAACTTTCTAAACTAGTACAGAACAGAAGAGGTCAACTTCTTGAAATGAACCAAGAAGGAGAAATGACTGTTGTTAAGGCAAAAATTCCTGTTGCTGAGACATTCGGTTTAAGCAATGATTTACGTTCAGCTACAAACGGACGTGGTGTTCAGTACTTAGTTGATCAGATGTTCGAGAAGTTACCTCAAGAACTTGCACCAAAGATTATCAAGCAGGTTAGAGAGCGTAAAGGCTTGAAAACTGAAGAAGAAGAGGAATAAACACTTTTTCTCAACCATAACCTTTATAAAGGCCTGTTTTTTCTATGTAGTTGGGGGTTACAGAGCACATATAATAGAAAGCTTTAAATATCGCCTCTAAAACCGTTAAAACTATCATATTCAATGGAGGAATAATAAAAAATGGCTAAAGACAAAATACACTTTAACCTTGTATTTATCGGTCACGTAGACCACGGTAAATCAACTACAGTAGGTAGATTGCTTTTCGACTCAGGAAATATCGATGAGCAGGCTATGAGAAAACTAAAAGATAAAGCAAAAGAACTAGGAAAATCTGGTTTTGAGTTTGCTTTCGTTATGGACAACCTAAAAGAAGAACAGGAAAGAGGGGTTACAATTGACCTTTCACACAAGAAGTTCGTAACAGACAAATATGACTTTACAATAATCGACGCACCTGGTCACAAGGACTTTATTAAAAACATGATTACAGGAACATCACAAGCTGACGCAGCTGTTGTTGTTGTTGCTGCTAATGATGGTGTAATGGCTCAGACAAAAGAGCATATTTTCTTGTCAAAAACACTGGGTGTTAGCCAAGTTATCATTGCGGTAAACAAGATGGACATGGCTAAATACGACCAAAAGAGATTCGAAGAAGTTAAAACTGATGTTTCAGCATTGCTGAAGAGCGTTGGTTTCAACCCAGACGAGACTCCATTTGTACCTATCGCATCTCTACCAGGAGATAATGTTTTCACTAAAGGAGACAACTTAGGATGGTATGAAGGAAAAACATTACTAGAAACTATTAATGAATTAAACCCACCAGAAAAACCAACAAATCTTCCACTAAGACTTCCTATCCAGGACGTCTATAAGATTGCAGGTATTGGAACAGTACCGGTTGGAAGAGTTGAGACTGGTGTAATGAAAGTTGGTGACTCTGTAACAGTTATGCCTGGAAGAGAAGGTAAAGGAGCTACTGGCGAAGTCAAAACTATCGAGATGCATCATGAACAAATGCAGACAGCAGAACCTGGGGATAATATTGGCTTTGTTGTAAGAGGCATCGAAAAGAAAGATATCGCACGTGGTGACGTTCTTGGTAAGAGCGACAATATACCAACTGTTGCTACAGAATTTACAGCACAGATTGTTGTACTAAACCACCCGAGCGTTATAACTGTTGGATACACACCAGTATTCCACATTCACACTGCACAGGTTGCATGTCAAATAACAGCAATCGAAAAGAAGCTAAATCCTGCGACTGGTGAAGTTGTTGCGGAAAACCCTGACTTCATCAAAAATGGGGATGCTGCTATTGTTAAGATAAAACCGGTACAACCATTGGTTATTGAAAAACAAACAGACATACCTCAGATGGCAAGATTCGCTATCCGTGACTCAGGTCAAACAGTTGCAGCGGGCATGTGTATTGATTTGGTTAAAAAAGCATAAATTTTAACCAATAATTTATTTTTTTATTTTCATGGTGACTTAAAGCTCATCATGGGGCAAACTCCGAAAAATGGCACAAAAAGCTAGAATAAAATTAGTAAGCACTGATATTGATAAAATAAATCAGGTCAGCGAGTATATTAAAAGTATTTCTGAAAAAACCGGAGTGAGTATGCGAGGCCCCATACCTTTACCAACAAAAAAGCTTAGATTGACGACTAGAAGATCTCCTTGCGGAGATGGAAAAGCAACATGGGAAAGGTACGAGATGCGAATCCACAAAAGATTGGTCGATTTAGGCGTTGATGAACGTTCTTTAAGACTTATCATGAGAGTTCCTATACCTGAAGGCCTTAACATCGAGATAGAGATGCTTGATGCTTAATTCTACCAAAACTTTATAAATCAAATAACTGACTTATTTTCTATACGCCGGTGTAACTCAGCTTGGTTAGAGTGCCAGTTTCATACGCTGGAAGTCGGGAGTTCAAATCTCCCTACCGGCATTTAAAATGGATTTTATAGCGCATTTATTGTGGACTTGGATTGTTTTCTATAGATCTAAGATTTTGAAGTATGCATTGCTTGTCGGAGTTCTTCCTGATTTCCTGTCTTGGGGGATCTATTCGGTCTCTAGAATAAACGAACAAGTTATAGGCAGACCGATTCTCTCAGAACTTCCAAACTGGCTTTTTACTTCATATAATATTACTCACAGTCTGGTTATTTTTCTTTTAGTTTTTGGGTTAGTGTGGCTTATTTTCAAGAAAGTTCCTTTCTATCTTTTTGCATGGCCAGTACATATTGGAATGGATATGTTTTCACATACAAAAGAATTCTTTCCAACTCCTTTCCTTTGGCCTTTATCTAATTTTACTTTTTCAGGAGTTGTCTGGGCAAGTCCTAAGTTCATGCTTATTAATTATGGGTTGATTGTTGTTTTTGCTGTGACAATGTTAATTTTTAAGAAAAATCTTTTGTTAATGATTAAAGATAAAGTTAAAAGTTATTTCTAAACATTCTTTAAAAGGACGAAAGTACTGTAATTATTCTCTACAATATCCTTGTCTAATATTTTCAAACCATAATGTAAACAAGTATCTAAATTCGCTATTGCGATCCCTTTTTTAGTTTCAGAAACAATTTTTGCTGCTGATTCTGTGCTTGTTGTTGATTCTCTTTCTGATTCTGGATAATTAAGATCTAGGTAATTCTTACATTGTTTTAGAACTTCTGGATGAGATTTTATTATGCTGTGATTCCCATTTGCACAGCCAAGGTTATGATTGATTGGAATTGCGAATTCTTTTATTGTTTCATATCCGTTTATTAAAGAACTATATCTTGTAATCTCTCCCGTTATTGAATTTCTAATCGGGATTAGAATTCTATCAACTTTTTTATCTTTTAAAGCTTGAAAAACAAGTTCCATTCTAGAATACATTACTAATTCATCTATCGAACTTGCGCATTTTTGCGCTGCGATTACACTATTAGTTTTAGGACCAAGACAACCAAACTTCATTTCAAACACCAAAGAATTAATTATGAAGCTTTAGCTAGTTAAAAAACCAGAAAAACCCAAACATACTAGTTTGCTTCATGAGACTTAGAAATTAGTTAATCATATTTAAATTTATCGTTAAACATCAAATTTAGAATTATGCTACTAGTTTTACTTTATCCCCAAAGTATTTCTTAACCCACTCTTTTGGGTCTTTAATATACCCTTCAAGAACATCTGTTGATTTTTGATGATTTTGCCCGATCCCAAAAATTACTAAACCAAGTATGACTGGGTCTACCCAAGATAAAAAAGTAGAAGAAATTGGTAAAAAGTCACCTAAAATCCTAAATCCAATCATTGCAACAAATCCAAACACGAAAATCTTTATCATTTCGTGGAATACAATCTTACTTGCCACTTTAGCAACCACGTCAGCGTCTTTCTTCTTTAATTGGCCTTTATTAATACTTTCTCTAATTTTAGGATCTATTTTTTTAAGAACTCTAGAAGTTACTTGTTTATCTCTCATATATATTATATTCTTAGGTAATATATAAACTTTTTGTCAAAAAACGCCAGCGGCAGGATTTGAACCTGCAAGTCCAGAGGACGGTCGCTTTCGAGGCGACTGCAATACCGGGTTATGCGACACTGGCAAGATTAAAAGTCTATTTTTCTCATTTTGAAGCTAATTACATAGTTTGCTCCAAAAGTAAATAAGCCTAACGCAACAGTTGTAATTAAACGAGCAAAAATATAGTGCATTCCAGTATTCTGTACGATTATCCCAACTAGGCTTGTCGCTAAAGTTACTGCAATCAAACTAAACAAGAAAAAGAACGAAGCTGAGTGCATAACTGTAGCTTTGGTATCTTTAAATTCCCAATTTTTATGAAGTATGTAACTAGCAATCATTCCAATTGAAAATGAAATTGCTATAGAGTATAGGTAATATAAATTAAAAACCTCAATAAGCAATATTAAAAATATATAATCTATTAATTCTGCAAAACTTCCTACAGAGAAATATTTAATCATTCTAGTTATAAAAACTGAAGCGTGTCCACCTAATGAAGTTATCCTATTTAATTTCTCAAGTATTTTTGACATATTGTAAAGTTTGCATACTTTTGTTATAAACATTTCTATGCCCCGTACGGGATTCGAACCCGTGTCTTCGGATCGAGAACCCGAAATGATTGGCCGGACTACACAAACGGGGCAAATGAAAAATGAGCCCAACGGGATTCGAACCCGCGACCTTCCGATTAAGAGTCGGACGCTCTAACCAGACTGAGCTATGGGCCCATTGTAAGGACGCCGACGCCCGGATTTGAACCGGGATATCCGTGAGGAAACAAGCTTTCCAGGCTTGCGCAGTACCAGGTTGTGCCACGTCGGCATAGAAATAAGGTTAAAATGCCTATTTTTAAAGGTTTTGGGTTATTTTTTCGGCTAATTCTGCAGCTTCTCCTTCTTGATATTTGCCTTGAGGCCAGAATTCTAAGCCGTCATCCTTAAACCTGGGGATTATATGATTATGGAAATGCGGAACAAGTTGCCCGCCGGTTGGTTTATTGCTCTGAGTTACACCAAATCCATCTGTTCCTACTGTTTCAATAACTGCCCTTGCTACCTTTTTAGTCACTTGCGCTACCTCAGCTAAAACATCTTCAGGCATATCAAGCAATGTTTCGTAATGTTCTTTAGGAATAACCAGAGTATGTCCTTTGTTAACAGGACCAATATCTAAAAAAGCCAAGATTTTGTCAGTCTCGTAAACTTTATTTGCAGGAAGTTCTCCTTTTATTATTTTACAAAATATACAGTCAGTCATATTTCCACCCCGAGTTTTTTTAATTCTTGTTTTAATTGAGTATTTGATTCGAATCTAATAGCATTAAACCCAAGTTTCTTTGCTCCGCCAGTATTTGTTCCTAAGTTATCAATAAAAATACATTGGTTTGGTTTCAGCTTAATATGTTTGAGTACGGTTTTATATATTTTTGGATGGGGTTTTAATACGCCGATCTCATAAGAGGCAAAAATCTTATGAAAATATTTTGCTAAGCCATACTTATCTCTTTCATACTCAAACCATTCTTGCATATGGTTTGTTAAAGCATAGACTTTGTATTTTTTTCTTAATCTTCTAAGTATTTCATATTTACTTTTATTTACTTTGTTCATTCCTAGTGCAATTCTCTTAAGAGCCACAGAATTTTTTAATTTAATGCGCTTTGCAATCTTGTTAATGAACTCATCAAATGTTATTTTTCCTGTCTGTCCATCCGACATGTTCCTTCTTATAACTCCTTCTGCATCTTTAAAAGATACTTTAAATCTTTTAGAAACTTTTTCAATATATGGGCGAGTTATACCTGGGTGTGTGATAACTCCTCCAATATCAAAAATAATTGCTTTTATCATTTCTTTTTGTACAGCATCCAAGTATATCCTTTTGGTTCGATATCTTCTTTTTTGATATCCAATAATTTAAACACTTGTTTTACTTTTTCTCTTGCAGGAGATATTTGATTTTTTCTTTCACATAAAACCTCTATTTCTGCAAACCATCCAAGAGATTTTACTTTATTCAGCTCTATGTTTGTTCCTTTATAATTATATGTTTCACTATATTTTATTTTCTTGACAAATGGTTTAAAATCAAACTCATCTAAGAAATCGATAAATCCTTTTTCATCATCTATATTAAATTCATGTTCTTTTTTTGCATAAATCAGAGCAGGTCTTCTGCTTGTTTTGAATGTTGCAATTGTTTTCTTGCCTTCTTTTCTAATCCTAAATCTTTGACTAGGATATCCCTTAATTGATTTCTCTTTGAAATATAGATCGGTCTTTGTTGTTTTCTTTACAAAACGCGCTATCTTCTTTATCTTCTTGCGCATTTTTTCAGGATCTTTTACACGGATTTTAGCTTCAACTTCGTAATGCATTTTATCACTCTTGTTTAACAAGCCCTCCTTTTATTTTTGCTTTATCGATACAGTTACCAAAATAAAATGATACAATAACTAAAAATACTAAATTAAGTGCAACTGCTTTCATAAGCATGATTCCATCAAAAACTCCAGTAGATATTACCGAACGCATGCCTTCAAAAACGTGGGTTAAAGGAAACCATATTGCAACTTTTTGCAGCAATTCTGGAAGGCTTGAGAGAGGGTAAAAAACACAAGAGAAAGGCTGTACAAGCCACACAACACTCCATGCAAAAACCTGTATTCTCTGACCATATCTGAATATAATTGACGAAACAAATATTCCTAAAATCCATGCAAACAAAATAATATTTACAAGGAAATAAGCTAGAGCAATCCAGTTGAGTGCAATCATGTTAAATGAAAATAATGCCCAACCAAGAAATGCTAAGAATAAAAATGTGATAAAGGCTTTTATCAAACTAAAAATGGATATTGAAGCCATTATACTGGTTGGTGTTGCGGGAGATACAAAAAGATTGAGTAAGTTCCCGCTCCAAAAATCTTCAAGAATATATGTTGCTATATCTTGCTGTGCTCTTTGAAAAAATGTCCATAATATTATCCCACCTACAAAAAAAGACACAATCATTGAATTATTGACCATGCCTAAAATATAACGTGATGTAAGCCCCCACACAAGTAAAGAAAGAAAAGGCCAATACACTATTTCAAAAATACGGTCAATCTTTCCAATTGTTATGTACCAGTACTTTAATAGCAATCCCTGGATTACATTTAGTTTCATAGTTCACCTTTTGCAATCTTGATAAAGACTTGCTCTAATCTTGGTTTATTTACCGTAATATCACTTACTTTGAATCCTGCTTCAAATATTTTTTTGAGAATTTCTGCAAGCTTGTGTTCTTTGTAATCCAGCTCAAACTTGATACTGTTTCTTTTTACTGAAATAATGTTTACATTTAATTTTTCAAAAAATTCTTTGAAGTTTTTCTTTGGGGTTTTTAACTTAATCTTTATTATTTGTTTTTTAATTAGTTTTTTTATCTCAGTGGATGTTCCCATCTTCAATATTTTTCCTTTGCTTAAGAAAGCAATTCTATCGCAAAGCTCGTCAACTTCTTTCATAATGTGACTAGTGAATAAGATTGTGTTTTTTGTTTTTTTATGCACTTCTTTGATTATATCTCTTGTCTTTTGAGCCATGTATGGATCAAGACCAACCGTGCATTCGTCCATTAGCAAAACTTCAGGATCGTTTATGAAAGCTTTACAAAGAATTAATCTTGTGTTTTCTCCAGAACTTAAAGTGTATGCTCTCTTTTTTCTCAAATGGCTTATCTCAAATGATTCCATTAATTCGTTTATTTTTTTCTTAGCATTCTTAACGCCATAGAGTTTTGCATATACTCTTAGATTTTGTTCGACGGTTAATGTGCCATTTAAACGAGAATACGCAGTTGCAATATTCATTTTCTCTTTAATTTCATCAGCTTGTTTTCCTAGAATCTCTACCGTACCTGAATTTTCTTTCAATAAACCCGCAACAATATTAATCGTTGTTGACTTGCCTGCACCGTTTGGTCCAAGCAATCCAAATATCTCTCCTTTTTTAATTTCAAAAGAAATACCTTTAAGTGCTTCTTTGCCTTGATAACTTTTCCTAAGATTCTTTATTTTTATTGACATTTTATTGTGGACTGGCCGGGATTTTCAATTTCTTTTTGAACCCGGAGCCTCCCCGAAGCCAACGGGGTGCGATACCGTTTCGCCACCAGCCCAGTAAGATCATCTCGCTGCTATTTTGATGTCGCCTTCTTGGACTGTTTTTCTTCCAGAATGTTTTGCTATCTGAGCTGCTTTTTCTGCAACATCTCTTGCTAATCCTTCAATAACATCAGCAAAAGCGTTGATTGCATCTGCAGAAACTCTTTTTGCACCAGCGTTCATAAGAATTCTTCCAACCGGTGCTTTTGGAATAATACTAACTTTCCTTTGAGCCATTTTATCAACCCCTCTTATTAATGTATAGGATAATCTAAGCTTGTTTTAAATAGGTTTCGGTTTCAAAAGGATGGAGAAGCCTCAAAATAGTCTGAAATTGATTAAACTGGCTTATTTTTTAGAATAAGCAAAAGAATTTTAAAGAGTAACAAAATAGTTGATAGTATGGAGAAAACAATCCGAAAATATGCATTACAAAACGCAATAAGATTTGATGGCAAAGCAAATCCTGGAAACATTATTGGAAAGGTTATTGGCGATAATCCTAAATTAAAAGATAAAATGAAGGATGTTGTCAAAGACATACAAGGAATTGTAAAGGAAGTTAATTCTATGTCTGTTGAAGAACAGACTAAAGAACTAAAAAAATTAGCTCCAGAATTATTAGAAGAAAAGAAAGTTGAGAAGAAAGATCTAAAAGAACTTCCAAATGCTAAGAAAGGAAAAGTAGTCATGAGATTTGAACCTTCTCCAAGCGGAGCATTACATATTGGTCATGCGTGTGTTCTTAACCTAAACTCAGAGTATTGTAAAAGATATGACGGAAAATTAATCTTAAGAATTTCTGATACAAATCCAGAAAATATTTACGAACCAGTCTATGAATTAATACCTGAAAATGCGAACTGGCTTACAGGTAACAATGTAAGTGAAGTTGTTTTCCAAAGTTCAAGGCTCGGAACATACTATGATGCTGCTGAAAAACTAATTGATATGGGAAAGGCCTATGTTTGCAGGTGTGATCCTGAAGAATTCAGAAAATTAATATTCAAGAAAAAAGCATGCAAGTGCAGAAGCAATTCTATTGAAGAGAACCATCAATTATATGACAGAATGTTTTCTGACTTAAAACCTGGTGAAGCGGTCATTAGAATTAAAACCGATATCGATCATCCAAATCCTGCATTGCGAGACTGGCCTGCGATGAGAATAAATCTTCACGAGCATCCAAAAACAGGAACAGAACATAGAGTCTGGCCTTTAATGAACCTGGCGGTTGCAGTTGATGATCATGAGATGGGAGTTACTCATACCATAAGAGCAAAAGATCATATTGATAATGAAAGAAAACAGAGTTATGTTTTTGATTACATGGGATGGAAAATGCCTGAACATGTTTATGTTGGAAGAATTAATTTTGAAGATATGGCTGTAAGTTCATCTGAGACAAGAAAACTTATTGATTATAAAAAGTTTGAGGGATGGGATGACATCAGACTTCCATTCCTGCCTGCTCTGAAAAGAAGAGGATATCGGCCAGAAGCATTCTTAAAATATACAATCGACGGAGGAGTCACTCAGAATGATAAAACAGTTAGCAAAGAAGAATATTTCAAATCATTGAATCATTTTAACAAAGAAGTTATTGAACCAAAAGCATACAGATACTTTTTCATAAAAGATCCTGTTAAAATTAAAGTAGAAGGAGCACAGGAACAATTGGTTGAACTTGACCTACATCCGGATAACAAAAAAGGCGGAAGGAAATTTAAAACTTCAGAAGAGTTTTACATTGAAAAAGAAGACCTAAAAGAATTCAAAGATGGAGAATTAATTAGATTAATGGATTGTTTGAATTTTATTAAGCAAAAAAATAAGTTTGTATTTGATTCAATCGATTATACAAAGTTCAAAGAGGAAGGGAAAAAGATAATCCATTGGCTTCCTGTCAATGAAACAATAAAAGTCTCTCTTTTGATGGAAGATAATAAGCTAGTAAACGGGATAGCAGAGAAAGGTGTTGATAAAATAAAAACAGATTCTGTTGTTCAGTTTGAAAGGCTAGGTTTCTGTAGATGTGACTCTAAAAGCAAATTCTGGTTTGGGCATAGGTGATTCACCACTTATAGAGCCTAAAAACGCTGAATTCAGCGGTTTTAAGCGAAAACTTTATATAAGATGATATATTAAAATTGCTTAGAAGGCTTGAAATGAATGTTTTCAGAGCTTTAAAACATATGAGGTGGTTATAAAAATGGCTGAAAGTTTAGTAGTAAAAGCAAAAATCAAAGATGTAGCTACAGGATACAATGTTGCAGGAGACCTTGCAGACGCTTTAAGCGGAAAGGTTGAACAACTTGTTAAAGACGCTTGCGAAAGAGCAAAAGCAAACGGAAGAAGAACTGTTATGGCTAAAGATCTTTAAACTTATTTCTTTTTTTTTTATTTTTTTAAATTAATGAACTCAATTTCTGCTTTAAAGAATTAATTTTGTCCTGCACTCTTGCTAAGTCAACAGGAGATTGTTTTCCAGACATTTTTAGTAATTCACTTTTATCTTCTAGCAAGTCTAAAGCTTTTTTCAATGATCTTATCTTTTCTGATGGATGAACAAGAGTATGAGGTTCAAGTTCGATTGATTCTAATTCGTTCTCTCTTTCATCGCCTCTTTGTTTTTCTCCGAATGACATAAGAATTTCATTTACTTTTTCTAATTTTGCGTCCAATTGATTTGTTTTTTTCTGCAATTGAGATATAGAAGCTTCGTCTTTTTTCTGCGTATTTATTATTTGATTTTCTTTTTCAAAAATAGCTGCAATATTCTTTTCTAATTTAACAATCTCCCTCTCAACTTCCTTCTTTTTAGGAGGATATGTATCCAAAGAAACTTTTCTTATCTTCTTAATTTGCTTATGAACTTTTTCTTCTGCTAATCTTTTTTCTTCTGCCCTCTTAGAAGAAAGTGCTAGATTAGTAAATAGTCTTTCGAAACTATTAGAAGTCATTTACTTAAAAATCCGCCGAACAGTCCTTTGCTTTCTTTTTTAGGCGGTGCCAGTGGCGGCAAACCTCCGGATGATGCTGGTCTTGCTCCAGGTGGTGGCGGGAATGACCCCGGCGCTCCAAGAGGAGGCAATCCGCTAGGACCCATTGGTCCTGGTCTAGATGGCATCGATGGTGCTGTTCGTTGTACTTGCGGTCTTGGTTGCGGAGCTTGCTTTTGCAAGGTATCTGAAACCAAGTCAGCAACAGCAACAATGCCTTTTGCGATCTTTTGGTTTTGATCTATCAATAAATCTATTTTTTCAAATAATGGATCTATTTTTTTTGCTATTATATCTGTCTCTTTATCTTCTAAACTCATCTGATCTGAAGCATTTTTAAAAATTCCAACCAAATCCTTTATTGATTTGTCTAAGTTAGTAATATCATCTTGTAAGGATTTTCCCGACGAAGTACCCCCTAACGGGTTCTTTTTAAGGAAATCAACATCTCGTTTAAGCTGGCCTACCTCTTTTTCAGAAACTAAAGCATAATCATCTACCATTCTAGCACCTCTTTTATTATATAGTGAATCGTCCTATTATAATGACGATTTAAGAATATATCTTTTATAAATGTTTTGGTAGAATTACATCATTCCGCCCATATCGGGCATTCCTGGAGGCATTCCCTGCGGCATAGGCTTTGCAGTACCTCCTGCAATAACATCATCTATTCTTAGTATCATCTCTGCAACTTCTGCTGCAGATGAAACTGCTTGAGTTTTAATCTTTAATGGCTCCATAATCCCTGATTTCCAAGCATCAATCACCTTTCCAGAGAAAACATTGATTCCTGCCCATTTTTTTCCTTTATCATGGGCTGCTTTTAGATCTGTAAGAACATCAATTGGATCAAGTCCTGCATTTTCTGCTAAAGTTATAGGAATAACTTCAATTGAATCTGCAAATGCTAATACAGCTAATTGTTCTCTTCCGTCTAATGAGTTTGCGAATAATCTTAAGTTTCGAGCAACTTCTGTTTCTGGCGCACCTGCCCCACCAACAACTTTTCCTGAAATCAAAGCAGAAGATAGATCTCCAATTGCATCTTCCATTGCTCGCTCTGCCTCGGCAACAATATGTTCTGTTCCTCCTCTAATTAATAGAGTAACTGATTTTGTATCAACACATCCTTGAACATAGGTCATTTCTTCATCGCCGATTACTTTTTCCTCAACAAGTCCTGCTCTTCCTAGGTCAGAGCGAGACAGATCAGCAAGATTTGTGATTATTTTTGCTCCAGTTGCATTTGCTAGCTGAGCCATATCGGATTTTTTTACTCTTCTGCATGCATAAATTCCATTTTTAGCTAAGTAATGCTGAGCAAGATCATCAATTCCTTTTTGACAGAAAACAACTGTTGCTCCAGACATCAAAACTTTGTTAGCCATCTCTTTAATCATCTTTTCTTCAACATCAATAAACTGCTGGACTTGGCTTGGATCTGTTATCTGGATTTTTGAATCTATTTCTGTATTTTTTATTTCTAATGGGGAATCTAACAATGCAATTTTTGCATTTTTTACATATCTTGGCATTCCTGGATGAACTTTTTCTTTATCAAGAACAACTCCTTCAATAATTTGTGAATCGTCAACAGAACCTCCTACCTTTTTTTCTAACTTTATGCTATTCTTATTAACTAGAATCTGTTTTCCTTCTTTTTCCATAACTTGAAGAACAGCTCTTACTGCTAACCCAGATAATTTATCTTTTGCATGTTCTGCACCTTTACCAGTCATTGCTGTTGATGCAATTTGTTTTAATATTTTAAGGTCTTTTTCTGTTACTTTTTCAGAAATATTATCAAGAATTTTTTGTGTTACCTCTTTTGCGATTCTATATCCTTTTGCAATGATTGTTGAATGTATGTTTTTTTCTAATAATAGTTCGGCATTTTTTAATAATTCGCCGGCCAAAACAACCGCGGTTGTTGTTCCATCACCAACCTCAGCTTCCTGGGTTTTTGCTACTTCAACAAGCATCTTTGCGGCAGGATGCTCAATCTGCATCTCATTAAGGATTGTGACTCCATCATTTGTGATTACAATATCTCCAAGAGAATCAACAAGCATCTTGTCCATGCCTTTTGGCCCTAATGTAGTTCTGACTGTTTCTGCAACCAGTTTAGCAGCCATAATGTTGTTTCTCTGAGCAGTCTTACCAGAAGTCCTCTGAGTACCCTCAGGCATTATAAAAATAGGTTGTACGTCTTTTGCCATCATTCCCCCTGGAATATGCTAGTACAAGCTAATATATAAAGCTTGCTTTTTCACCATTCTGTGAGGATAAAAACCACAAGCTTTATAAATTAAAATTATGCAAAGAGATTGTTTAAAAATGAAACGAGCAACAGTGGATAGTACAGTTGAATTTAGAGGCCCAAACCTCATCCAGGTAAGTGATGCATCTACAGCAGAAGTTCGTCCTGCTGAATGCGGTTCTGGGATTGAGTTTATAGTTGGAAAGTATAGAGGCAGTTTTGGTAGTGATAAAGAAAGGATTCCTCTTAATATCAGAAACATATACGCCCGTACGTGGCTTGGAGCAAGATATGCTGTTCTCTCATCTCACCAAGACAAGCGTTTGATAGGGCGATGGTCTGATGCTGAAGAAGGAACGCACCAGGTACATGTTATAGAACATTTTCTATCTGCTCTGCATGGTGCAGGAATAACTGATGCAACAGTACTTATAAATGATCTTGGGCACTTTGGTACAGATTCAATTAAAGCATGTGTCCCCTCAACAGGTCCTGGGATAAGAGATTATTTCAAAGAATTAAAAAAACACAAAACAGAATTTTATTGGAGAGCGAAAAGTTTAGTGGCAGTAAAGGAAGATAGGTATGCACATACTGATAAAAAAACAGGATTAAGAACAAAGATTAGTGTTAGTCCTTCTAAAACTCTTGATATAAACTTGTTATCTGCAAAACATCTGGATGCGATTGATCTGGATGAAAAAGGAATTCATATAAAAGATACATACGCAGAATTAGAAAAGCACGTTAGTGCTAAAGCATTAGGAAGATTAAAAGAATGGAGTAAATATCTCATTTGGTTATCTGCTAGAAAACTTCCGCTTATTGGTTATAAAGGAATAACTGAAGATAATTATACAATTGTTCATCCTTGGTCTAATACAGAAAGTGTAGTCAAACAAATGAGACCTCAATATAGGGGCGGAAGGAACGAACATTTGTATCACACTGTTTTTTGTGATTTCCTAGGAGAGCTTTATTCTTTTGGAAGTCCTGATGTAAAAGCAAAGTTTGAATTAGAGAACACAAATCATCCTACAAGAATTGCAGCACTAAAACAATTCGAAAGACGTGGCGTTTTTAAATACACTAGATAAAATTTATATAGTCGTTTCTATTTTATGTTCCATGATTATAACAATTTCTGGAAAACCTGGTGCTGGAAAAACTACTTGTGCGAAGATTCTTGCTGAAAGGTTAGGTAGTAAACATTATTCTATCGGAGATATGCGAGGAAAGTTAGCAGAATCAAAAGGTTTGACAATTGACGGACTTAATGAGTTAGATGATCCAAACACACACAGGGAAGTTGATGAATTTCAAGAACAAGTTGGCAAAAAAGAAAATAATTTCGTTATGGATGGGTGGCTTTCTTGGCTTTTTATCCCGCATGCAGTTAATATTTTCTTTGATGTTGACCCCGATGTTGCTGCAAAAAGAATTTTCAGTACTGAACGGTCAGCAGATGAACCGAAGTATAAAACAACAGAAGAATGTAAAAAGATCATTGAAGAAAGGTATAATATAACGCGGGCTCAGACAATGAAATTATATGATGGCGCAGATCTGGACAATAAAGCTAACTTTGACTTTGTGATTGATACAACCAATCTGACCCAGGAAGAAGTTCTAGACAAAATTACCGAAAAGCTTAAATAAGGCCTAAAATAGCATTCTAGAAGGTTAAAATGGCTGTTAAGACTGGAGAATTTATTGAAATCGAATATACTGGAATGATTAAAGAAGATAGTTTTGTATTCGACACAACAAACGAAAAGATAGCTAAAGATAACAATATACATGACCCAAAATCAGAATACACTCCGATTGTAATCTGTATTGGCCAAGGTCAATTAATAAAAGGACTTGATGCTGACATAGAAGGGAAAGATGTTGGGAAAGATTATACAATTGATGTTCTGCCTGAAAATGCTTTTGGAAAAAAGAGCGCTAAATTATTAAAATTAGTTCCAACAAGTGTTTTCAGAAAACAAAACATTGTTCCTCAAGTAGGATTGCCAGTCAATATTGATGGAACAGATGGAACAATAAAAACAGTAACAGGCGGAAGAACTATTGTTGATTTTAATCATCCGTTAAGCGGAAGAGAAATAACTTACAAATATAAGATTTTAAAGATGGTTACAGACGATGCTGAAAAAATAAAGTCCTTATTGTCTGTTGTTTTGAATATTCCAATGAAAAATATTGATGTAAAAGTAGATCAAGGAAAAGCGACAATTGAAATGGCTAAAATGCCAGAGCCGATTGAGAAAGAATTTGCTAAAAAGATTAAGGAATTAATCTCAACAATAAAAGACGTAAAATTCACTGAAAAGGGCGCTAAAAAGCCTAAAACAACGGATATAGAGTCTAAAAAGCAGTAATCTTTATATATTAGTTGATACTAATTTTTTATATAACTGGTGGGAGAGGTGAAAGATGGAAGGAGAATTTATTCAAACAGTTCAAGAGAACAATCAGGAGATTGTTGAGAGACCCGTTTCTAGCGTAACAACCGACGCTGAACTTGAAAATTTTATTTCAAAACAAAAAGCATCAATTAAAGTAATTGGTGTGGGCGGCGGAGGAAACAATACACTTCAAAGAATGAATGAAATTGGTATTGCAGGCGCAGAAACAATTTCTGTTAACACAGATGCTCAAGATTTATTATACACTTCATCTGATAAAAAATTACTGATAGGAAAGGAAACTACAAAAGGTCTTGGTGCAGGTTCAATCCCAAAAATGGGTGAAGAAGCTGCAAGAGAATCTGAACCAGAAATCAAAAGAATGATTCAGGGTTCAGATATGATATTTGTAACGTGCGGTCTTGGTGGCGGAACAGGAACTGGTGCTGCCCCGGTTATCGCAGATGTTGCTAAAAAACAAGGCGCATTGACAGTTGGAATCGTAACACTTCCTTTCACAATGGAAGGTCAGAGACGTTATGAAAATGCAACCATCGGTTTAGAAAAGATGGAAAACACTGTTGATACTTTAATTGTTATTCCAAACGATAAGTTATTGGAGCTTGCTCCTGACTTACCATTACATACTGCGTTTAAGATTGCTGATGAAATCTTAACAAACTCTGTAAAAGGGATCGCAGAACTGGTTACAAAAACTGGTTTGGTAAACTTAGATTTTGCTGACATCAGAACAGTTATGGGCAACGGAGGAGTTGCTTTAATCGGTGTTGGTGAATCAGATACTGCTAACAGAGCAGAAGAAGCAGTTGAAAAGGCAATATCAAATCCATTATTAGACGTTGATATTTCGGGTGCTAACGGCGCATTGATCAATGTTGTAGGCGGTCCGGACATGACATTAGATGAGGCTCGTAAAGTTGTTGAATCTGTGTCTGAAAAACTGGATGAAGACGCAAGAATAATCTGGGGAGCTCAGATTTCAGATGACCTATCAGGAGTCTTAAGAGCAATGCTTATTGTTACAGGCGTTAAATCCAATCAAATATTTGGACCTGACAGAACACTTGCAACAGAAAAGCAGAAAGAGATTGAGAACGAACTCGGAATAGAGTTTATTGATTAAAAATGGAAGAACCACGGCTTGGAAAAATAGCCAAGTTAAAGAATTTTTGGAAAGAATCTATTCGAGTTTTAAAGATTACAAAAAAGCCGAATAAAGAAGAATTCAAGGTCATTGTGAAGGTTTCCGGCCTTGGTATCATTGTTATCGGCCTTGTGGGCTTTTTAGTCGCAATGATTAAACAAGTCTTATTTTAAAAAGATTTATAAATGTTATATAGTGTATTATTTGTAAAATGAGTGATGAAACCGAAACTAAAAGTGAAGAGTCCGGTAGTGAGATTTATGCTCTTCGTACTACTGCAAACAGAGAAGACCAGGTAATGGACTTTATTACCTCAAATGTTGAGAAAAAGAAACTAGAGGTTTATTCTATCTTACATCCTCATGGAATGAGAGGATATATCTTTGTTGAGGCTGGTTCAAGATCTGATGCTGAACAAGCTGCTCATGGAATTCCTTATGCAAGAGGAATATTACCAAAGCCGGTTGGGTTTGAAGAGATTGAACAGAACCTAGAACAGGCACCCACAGAAATGAACATCAAAAAGAATGATATTGCAGAGATTATTTCTGGTCCATTTAAAAGAGAACAATGTAAGATTACAAGAATTGATCCTGTCAAAGGGGATGTTGTTGTTGAATTGTTAGAAGCAGCAGTTCCAATTCCTATTACTCTAAAGATGGATGCTGTTAAAGTTATCAGAAGAGAAGGCGAAGAGAAAGAAGAAGAGTAGATTTTCTATATATTAGTTAGAGGAAACCTTTATAAATCACCTACTATCCCAATATTACATGGCAACACAGACCATAGAATCATTGATTGAAGGCGGGAAAGCAACAGCTGCTCCACCATTAGGGCCTGCATTAGGACCATTAGGTGTTAACATAGGAGAAGTCGTTGCTAAGATAAATGAAAAAACAGCTGCTTTCAAAGGCATGCAAGTGCCTGTAAAAGTTATTGTAGATTCTGATTCAAAAGAGTTTGATATTGAGGTTGGAACACCTCCTGCTTCTGCATTGATAAAAGCAGAAGTTCACATAGAAAAGGGTTCTGGTAAGCCGAATATAGACAAGGTTGCAGATATTGTAATCGAACAGATAATTAAGATTGCTAAGATGAAAGAAAGTAACTTAACTGGAAAAACAATGAAAGAAAAAGTTAAGGAAATTGTTGGAACCTGCAGATCAATGGGTGTTCTTGTAGAGGGAAAAGACGCTGAAGAAGCCATTAAAATGATTAATGAAGGCAAGTTCGACGAAGAGATAAGATCAGAAAAAACAGAACTATCAGCAGAAGAATTAAAGAATCTAGAAGAAGAAAGAAAGAAGCTTGCTGCTGACGCTAAAGAAAGAATTGAAAAAGAAGAAGCTGAAGCTAAAAAGATTGTTGATTCCATGGCTGGCAAAGAAAGGTCATCAATTAAAACAAAACTTGTAGAAGCTGGAATGTCCAAGGAAACAATAGACAAATTGTTACCTGTTGAAGCCACTCCAGGAGCTGAAGGTGCTGCTCCTGCAGAAGGAGCTAAACCAGCTGAAGGCGCTCCAGCACCAGAAGCAAAGAAAGAATAGATTTCTTAGATTTTTAATAAAAACTAGTTCTAAGACCGTAAAGTTTAAATATAAGTATATTTATATGTATATATATTAATACATAACTAAGTAATAATATAAGTATGACAGAAATCAAACGTAAGCTGTACAAAAGGGGAAGTTCTTTTGAAACAACTATTCCTATGCCTTTGTTATTTGCATTAGACAAATCAAAAAAACATAATGTTCTATTCAAGTTTGATCAAAAAACACAAAAATGGTATGTTGAATTCGAGGAAGCCAAATGAAAATAACACTAAGGGGAGCAGCATACGAAGTTGGAAGATCTTGTGTAGAAGTAGAATCAGACAAAAACAGATTCTTATTTGACGCAGGATTAAAGATTGGAGAAGAAACTCAATACCCTACAAAGATACCAAAACTAAACAAACTTGATGCGGTATTCCTAAGCCATGCTCACCTTGATCATTCTGGTGCTTTACCATACTTAAATTATAATGGGTTACATTGTCCTATATTTACAACAACAATAACAAGATTGATGACTAAGCTATTGCTAAAAGATTCATTCCACATAGAAACATTAAGTCATATCCCCCCATACCAAAAACAGAATATTTACAATGTACTTGGATCGATGGAAGATAAGAAACAAAATCAATTCTATGAATTCAAAGATATGAGATTTAAATTATTTGATGCAGGACATATCGCAGGGGCATCCTCAATATTAGTAGACACTCAAGACAAAAGAATACTCTATAGCGGAGATATAAACACAGTTGAAACAAAGATTGCAACAAAAACAAAAATAGAAGCAGAAGATGTTGACGCGTTAATCCTAGAAACAACATATGGGGATCGGGAACACCCCTCAAGAAAAGAAACAGAAAAAAAATTCCTAGATGAGATACAAGAAACAATCCAGATGGGAGGTTCTGTAGTGCTTCCTGCATTTGCAATTGGAAGATCGCAGGAACTAATGATGCTTCTTAATAAAAAATTCGGAGTTCCTATCTACTTAGATGGCATGGCAAAGAAGATTGCAGATCTATTTCTTCAAAGAGGATGCACAAATAACAAAGAAGACTTCAAAAGCGCATACAACAGGATAAGACAAGTACACGGGTGGAAGGAAAGAAAGAATCTTCTGAAAGATCAAGGGATATTTATAACAACCGCGGGAATGATGGACGGCGGACCAGTAATGGATTACTTAAAGTTCACTGCTCAAGACCCAAAGAATTCAATCTTACTGACAGGATGGCAGGCCGAAGGAACAAATGGTAGAAGAATGATGGAGAAAGGTTCTGTCTATATCGACGGCATGAGCATAAAAGTAAAAGCAAACTACAAGCAGTATGATATGTCTGCCCATGCAGGACTATCTGAATTGAAAGAATTAGTTCAAAAAATCAATCCAAGAAAAGTAATACTAAATCATGGCGATCCAAGTTCAATAGAAAATCTTTCAAAAGATCTAAGAAAGCTTGGTTTTGAGACTTTTACTCCTAAATTAAACGATACAATCAACATATAAGAGGTGAAAAGATGGAAGGACTAAAAGAGGTAATAGACGATCTGAGTTACAGCGAGCTAAAGCAGTTAGAAACCAATCTTAGGAAAGGATCAGACGTCAAAAATCAGATACAGGAAAAGATAGAAGAAATAGACAAGAGAAGCGCAAGAGTATGCGCAACATGCGGAAAACAACTGGATGCGTTCAGTTTGACGAATTTCTCTCTAATGTTCGGTCCGGAAGACTTCAAAAAAAGAGCATCATTCTGTGCATTTGATTGCCTTGAACATTTCACAGGCAAACTGAAGAATCTGCATAAAAAATTCAACGGAGGAAGCTAAAATGGAAGAGGACGTAATGAAAATAAAGAAAATAACTTTTAATCAGCTGAAAAAGTTGAATGAAAAGGAGGAAAATTTTGAATACGACTTGATAAAAGTCTTAAAAATGATGAACAAAGGCAGCTAAATGGAATATTTTGCAGAAGATAGTAAAGACGTATTAAAAGAATTAAAAAGTTCTGAAAAAGGTTTAACTACTCAGGAAGCTGAGAAAAGATTAAAGATAGTTGGACCTAATGAAATAAAAGAAGGAAAAAGGATAAGTCCTTTAAAGATTTTTATTGATCAATTCAAAAGCCCAATTGTTTTTATATTAGTTGCTGCAATAGTAATCTCTTTAATTGTTGGAGAATACATAGATTCTGTTGTTGTTGGAGTTATTCTATTATTAAACGCGATATTAGGATTTGTACAGGAGTATAAGGCAGAAAAGTCTATTGAGGCTCTGAAAAAAATGGCTTCACTAAAGGCAATTGTTCTTAGAGATGGAAAACACCAGGAAGTAGACGCTACAAATCTTGTTCCTGGAGATATTGTTCTGTTAGAAGAAGGAGAAAAGATTCCTGCAGACTGCAGATTGATTGAAGAGATTGGATTACATGCTCAAGAAGCAAGCTTAACAGGAGAATCAATCCCAGTTACTAAACATATCAAAGTCTTAAAAAAAGGAACACCTGTTGCCGATAGGAATAATTGCGTTTTCTCAAGTACAATCATTACTGCTGGAAAAGGGAAAGCAGTTGTTACATATACTGGAATGAATACAGAAGTTGGAAAAATTGCGCATATGATTCAGACAGAAGAAACCATACTTACTCCATTACAAAAACAATTGAAAGTTCTTGCAAAATATCTTGGATTATTTACTGTTGTTGTGGCTTTTGTTGTATTCATTACTGGATTTCTAAGAGGGTTTGAGCCTGTTGAGATTATGCTCGCCGCTATTGCATTAGCTGTTGCTGCAATACCTGAAGGTTTACCCGCAGTTGTTACAATCAGTTTAGCATTGGGTGTTCAGAGGATGATTAAAAGGAATGCTCTAATACGAAAACTTCCGAGTGTTGAAACACTAGGAAGCTGTTCTGTTATATGCACTGATAAAACAGGAACATTAACTCATAACGAGATGACTGTAAAGAAGATATATGCTAACAGCGAAGTAACAGAGGTTTCAGGTTCTGGTTATGAGCCAAACGGAGTTTTCTCTACGAATGTCAAAAATCTTGATTTTATCCTAAAGATAGGCGCTCTTTGTAATAATGCATCATTAAGGCAGGAAGAAGATAAATGGAAAATACTGGGAGATCCTACTGAAGGTGCACTTGTTGTTTCAGCAGCAAAAGCAGACTTGAAAGATGAGAACATAGAATCAGAATATCCCAGAATTCATGAGATACCTTTCAGTTCAGAAAGAAAGATCATGACCACAATACATAAAAAGAATGGCAAGAAAATTGCATTTGTTAAAGGTGCGCCCGATATCCTGCTTAATAAATGTCATGCATTCTATGAAAATGGAAAAATAGAGATGCTAACAAAGAGAAAAAGGGATGAGATTCTTAAAAAAGAAACAGAATTTGCTCAAGAAGCATTAAGAGTTCTAGCTTTTGCCTATAAAGATATAAAAGAAGGGGAAGACCCTGAGAAAAATCTTGTTTTTGTAGGTCTTCAAGGAATGATTGACCCTCCAAGAGACGGAGTTCGAGAAGCGGTTGATAAAGCGCATCAGGCAGGAATAAAAGTTGTGATGATCACAGGAGACTATATCGAGACTGCAAAAGCGATCGCAGAAAAAGTAGGAATAAAAGGAAAAGCAATAACAGGAGAACAGATAGACAAGCTTGAGAATTTCGAGGATGTTGTTGAAACAATTACAATATATGCAAGAGTTAATCCGAGCCATAAACTAGAAATTGTAAAGGCTCTCCAAGCTAAAGGGCATATTGTTGCCATGACCGGCGATGGAGTTAATGATGCTCCTGCACTAAAGAAAGCAAACATAGGGATATCAATGGGTATTGCTGGTACAGATGTTGCAAAAGAAGCAAGTGATATGATATTAACTGACGATCATTTTAATTCTATTGTAAGCGCTGTTGAAGAAGGAAGAACAATATTTGATAACATAAGAAAGTTTGTTGAATACCTATTAAGCTCAAACATGGGTGAAATCTTAACAATATTTATCGCTATGCTTATTGGATTGCCTCTCCCATTAATAGCTCTGCAAATCCTCTGGATTAACCTAGTGACTGATGGTCTGCCTGCTCTTGCTCTTGGTGTTGATCCGAAAGATATTGGAGTCATGAAACGAAAGCCAAGAAAAGTCAAAGATCATATAATCGATAGATGGAGAGCAGGATATATGTTCGTTATTGGATTAATAATGATGATAGGTACTCTTTGTGTTTTCAAAGCATATAACCCTGGCGCAAATCTGATGTATGCTCAAACAATGGCATTCTCAACATTAATGATGTTCCAGATGTTTAATGTTTTGAACTGCAGATCAGATGTTAATTCGTTATTTAAAATAGGGATATTCTCGAATCCACGATTAATTGTAGCAATAATAATTTCAATATCGCTCCATTTATTGGTGATATATTCTCCACTTTCCTCCTTATTTGGAACAATGGCGCACACATTGGCAGAATGGGGGATTATTATCGCAGTTTCTGCCTCAGTATTAGTATTTGGAGAGGTTGTTAAGTTTATCAGAAGAAGATGGTATTTGAATACATAGCACAATTAAATCCTGTACTCTTTCATGTTTTAGTTATTCTTGCTAGTTTGGCGATTCTAGTAAAAGCTGCAGACATATCTGTTTCAGGGATATCTGATTACGCAAGAAAGCTCGGACTATCTGAATACATTGTTGGATTTGTTGTTGTTGCATTTGCTTCTTCAATACCTGAACTAATAACCTCGTTAACAGGAGCAATGATAAATGACGGAGGAATCATCTTCGGTACTATCCTCGGATCAAATATTGTTGAATTAACTTTAGTTTTAGGTACTTTAGCGATAGTAGGAAAAAAGGTTAAAGTGGAAAGCAAGGTTATGCATGGAACAAAATTCCTTTCTTTTGCTTTACTTATGCTTCCTTTGGTTCTTCTTTGGGACAGCAAGGTTACAAGAATTGATGGTTTAATTTTAGTATTAACTTTCTTTGCTTACTTATACTATCTATGGAAAAAAGAAGGAGAGGTTGGAAAGCTAAAAGAAGATATTAAATTCAAAAAAATCTGGAAGAATTTCCTGATCTTCGGTGGAACTTTAACTGCAATGTTGTTAAGTAGCAGATGGCTTGTCTTTTCATCTGTTTCATTATCTCATGAAATCGGAATACCGACATATTATATTGCACTTATTGTGATTGGAATCGGAGCATCCATATCAGACATATCCGTTGGTGTTCGTTCTGTGCTAAAAGGTCATTCTGATGTTGGGTTTGGCAATGTTATTGGTTCAAACATAATAAAAGCGGTTTTATTCCTGGGCATTATTGCATTAATACGTCCATTTACATTTGATCTAGCAATATTAACTAACGTGATCATCTTTACGGTGCTTGCCACAGCCGCTACACTCTATTTTGTAAGAACAAAATCTTTGAACTGGAAAGAAGGTATTGCAATGCTTATTATATATGTGTTATTCATAACAATAGAATGGTTCTTTGGTACTGCAGTTTAAAAAAATAAAAAAATTATTTGTGTGTTAGTTTTACCAAACCTAAGACTGCGATTAATGCTCCGAAGAATATTCTCCAGTCAACTTGCGGGTACCATAATCCCCAGCTTACTATAACTAAACCAAGAATTAATTTCATAGCTCCATAATGTTTCATTAGTTTTCCTTTTTCCATTTGTTCACCTCCAATAATATATTAAACCGGAAATAGATTTATAAAGGTTTCTTAATTCTATTAAATCATGGATTTTTATCAGGACATAATTAAGAGCATCAAAAAGAGGAGATTAAGCAAAGATAGCATTGCTAAGCTTAAGACTAAACTCTGTCTTAAGTATAAAGTTAAGGAAATTCCTACTGATATTGATATTTTACTAAATGCTAATCCAAGAGAGGTTCCTAAGCTAAGAAAGTACCTAATGACTAAGCCGACACGAACAATCTCGGGTGTTGCTGTTTGTGCGATAATGACTAAGCCATTCAAATGTCCTCACGGGAAATGCATAACCTGTCCTGGCGGGGTTAATTCTATTTTTGGGTCTGTTCCACAGAGCTATACTGGTAATGAGCCCGCTACAATGAGAGGGATAAGAAATAATTTTGATCCTTATCTTCAAGTCTTTAATAGAATAGAGCATTAC
Organism: Nanobdellota archaeon; assembly: GCA_042571125.1. Taxonomy (GTDB): domain Archaea; phylum Nanobdellota; class Nanobdellia; order Woesearchaeales; family UBA10107; genus JBHPFU01. The sequence continues at coordinate 91,506 of JBHPFU010000002.1, forward strand.
GTTATTCTTGGTCAGAACCCAGAGAAGATGGAATTAATTGTAATGGGCGGGACATTCCCAAGCTTTCCAAAAAAATACAGAGAAGATTTTATAACTTATGCTTTGAAAGCTATGAATGATTTTTCTGATCTATTCTATAAAAAAAGATTTGATATTGTAAAATTCAAGAAGTATTTTGGTCTGCCGGGTGCGGTTGGAGATAAAAAACGTGTTCAAGATATTCAAAAGAAACTTTTGAAGTTAAAAGGTAAGAGTTCATTGAAAAAAGAACAGAAAAGAAATGAGAAAGCAAAAATAAAATGCGTTGGAATGACAATTGAGACAAGACCTGACTACGGAAAACTAAAACATGGGAATGAAATGCTAAGATTGGGTGCAACAAGAGTGGAATTAGGTATTCAAAGTGTTTATGACGATGTTTTAAAGAAAATAAACCGAGGGCATACTGTAAAGGACTCGATTGAATCAATAAGAACATTAAAAGATCTTGGATTTAAGTTAAATTTCCATTACATGCCAGGTTTATTTGTTTCTAAACAGAAAGATCTAAAAGGAATGGTAGAATTATTTGAAAATTCTGATTTTAAGCCAGATATGTTGAAAATATATCCTTGTATTGTTATCAAAGGTACTAAACTTTATGATTTATGGAAAAAGAAAAAGTATAAACCGTTAACAACAAAGAATGCTGCTCAATTAATTGCTGAGTTTAAGAAAAGAGTTCCTTCTTACTGCAGGATAATGCGTGTTCAGAGAGATATCCCTGGTTATTTAGTTGAGGGAGGGGTGAATAAAACAAACCTACGACAATATATCCAACAAGCTATGAAAAAGAAAGGAGTAAAATGTGGTTGTATAAGATGCAGAGAACCGCGCGGCAAGAAGATAGGAAAAACAAATCTAAGATGGTTATACTATAAAGCTTCAAAAGGAATAGAATTCTTTATCTCAGAAGAGAACAAAGATAATATTTTAGGATTCTGCAGACTGAGATTCCCTTCTAAGAACCTAAGAAAAGAGATTTCTGATGATTCTGCCCTGATTAGAGAACTTCATGTATATGGAGAAGTGGCTGGAATTGGTGAGAAAGGTAAAATCCAGCACAAAGGGATTGGGAAAAAGTTATTGAAAGAAGCAGAGAATATAGCAAAAACATATCATAAGAAAAAGATGGTTATTCTTTCCGGTATCGGAGTACGCGAATATTATCTAAACCTAGGTTACTTAAAAGAAGGCCCCTACGTTGTGAAATATCTTTAATGGCATCCAAAACTTCTGGAGGAAGATCTTCTTTTGCAATTTCCTCCAAATCTTTATCTTCCAAATTTATTTTAATTGAAGGTGGAAGAGGGCTTACATTTGGTGATTCCTCCTTAAAGTGTTTCAAAAGATGTATGCTGAGATCTGATCCTATAAACTCTTCAAGTCCATAATTCCTAAGAACAGAAGAAATTTCTTCCTCAGTGTAATGCTTGCCATCAAAATCCCCTCTTGCGAATTTTTGGATTACTGTATGATATGGATCCTCATCTTCAATAATCCCATGGTCAACTTTGGAAATATAACGAGATACATGTTCTGAGAGATTTAATTTTTTATGTTTAACTAACAATGTCTTATTTTTTTCTTTCAACTCATCAAATCTTGATTTTGTTCTATTTAATTTTGCAAAATGCCTTGCTCTTTTATCAGAACTATATGAATCAACTAATCCTATCTTTGAAGCCATGCTAAGAGAGTATAGATTTCTGACTAGATCTTCATATTCATGCAAATCTGATGGATATGCGGGCCTTAATAAATCGTGGGCCTCCTTAAATCTTTGAAATGCGTCTACACTGTGATTAAGCATTTTGTTTATTTCTTGAGTAAAAAAGATTCTTTCAAAGAATGAATTTCCAGTTTTTACACACTGCATTCTTTCATCATGAGTCAATCCAAGGTGCCCCTTTTCTGCATCATATTTTCTCATTCGGTCTTCAACCTGATATGCTATAAAAGGCATTTTTTCGCCTTCATCAATATCAATGGGCGGTTCTTCTTTAGTGCATAACTCTGGAACGATTAATGAAAGTTGATCAAATAAGCTTCTTTCTAATATTCTGAAATCTCTTATTATCTCATCTATTGGTTTTGTTTTTACTTTGCTCTGTTCATCTTCAGATGAATCGGAAATATAAACTGCGGTTTTTGTTAAATCTGATACCCTTGGACTAAAAGTATCTTTTAATTTCTTTTTTTTCTTCTTCCCTTGTTCAAGCGGTGTAACTGAAAGTAATGGACTCCCAAAATGGATTGGATCTATGTCTGTAAAATAATGTTCATAGAAATCCCTATCTACTTCGCTCATATCCATGCCCATGCTTGTTGATTTTTGTTTCTTCTTAGGATTAGAAGTTCCATGTTTGAATCCGGATTCTATCATTCTACCTATTTTTTTTCTGGTATTCCAATAGAACCTATGATCAAAACGCAGGTTTTCTCCAATCTCACACTGAACCCCCCGCTTAAGGTTTACAAAATCATCATAAAATTGTTGAAACAAAACTAATTCTGGAAATTCATCTTTTGCAGAAGCCATTGCTGCAAAATTACCCCAATCCTGCGGGACTATCTCATTTCCTTCGTACCAGCTATCAAGTTGAGAACGTTGAACTACATTGCATGAATTTCTAGAAGCATATTGAGTCATGATTTTATAAAGCCCATCTAACACTTTACTGGCATTCTGTCCTTTAGCAGCACTTTGCAAAGTATGGGCTAATACCGGTATGCCCCCTTCTTCTGTTTGAACATACATTCTTTGTTCTGATTGACCATATTTAGAAAATTTTCCTGTTTTTGTTTTCTTCAATGTTGTGGAAACTTTTTCAAAAGTAGCGTCTCTTACTTTCCCTCTTTTAAGAGCAAGATGGCTCTTGCCAACATAATGATGAGCATCTTTAACCATAATATTTATCTGTGAGCCATCCCCCCCTCTAACACAAACATTCTTGTCTCCTGTCAGCACGTATGATTCAACTGCAGTTTCTAATCTAAATAATGCCATTTTAATCTAAAACACCCATTTATGCCACATATATAAACTTTACCCTTTTGAAGTAGTAAAATAGATATATAAAACCAGCAAATACATTATAATTATGCTAAAAACAATGCCTAATGCGGATAAGCTTGAAAAGGGCTTTAAAGACAAGTTTATTAAGCGATATAGCAGATTAACAGACTGGGGAGAGTTCAAGAAGTATTCTTTAGCTTTCTTAAGAAAGGGAATAAGAGTAAATACACTAAAAATCTCTATTTCTGACCTAAAAAAACGATTATCAAAAAACTGGAAATTAGAGCAAGTTCCGTGGTGTAAAGAAGGATTCTTCATTTCTGGAGAAAGAAGGGATGTTGGAAACCTTCCAGAACATGTTCTTGGTTATATTTACATTCAGGAAGCTGCATCAATGATCCCGCCGATAGTCCTGAATCCAAAAAACGGAGAAACTGTACTTGATATGTGCGCTTCTCCAGGTTCAAAAACAACACAGATAGGCCAGTATCTAAAAAATACAGGAGTTTTAGTCTCAAATGATATCTCTGGAGATAGATTGGCTGCGCTTGGAGTAAATGTACAGAGATGCGGTTTGATGAACTGCATTATAACTCAGATGCAAGGAAGATATTTCAAAAACATGGAATTTGACAAGGTTCTAGTTGATGCTCCTTGCTCAGGAACAGGAACAATAAGAAAGTCTCCAAAAACAATTTTGATGTGGAATCCGAATATGGTTAAAAGAATCTCGTTTGTGCAGAAACAACTAATTAAAACCGGTTTTGAAAACTTAAAAAAAGGAGGAACTCTGGTTTATTCAACATGTACTCAAGAGCCAGAAGAAAATGAAGGGGTTGTTGATTATTTGTTATCTGAATTTGATAATGCAAAAGTTATGCCTATCAATCTAAAAATAAAAAGATCTGATGCGGTTTTGGAATTTGAAGGAAAGAAGTACAATCCACAAGTTAATAACTGTCTACGAATCTGGCCTCAAGATAATGATACAGAAGGATTCTTTGTTGCTAAAATCAAGAAGAGTTAATTTCAATAAATTTCTCAAAGCTTCTATCATATGTTTTTTCTATGTCATCTGGAAAGCAGCATGCAGGCAGTTCTTTTCTTGCTAAGTGATACTGCAGGCATTCACAGCAAACCCCTTTTTTATCACAAGGATAAGAACAATTACACTTCTTAAGATTTTGATCTTTTCTGCATTCCATCTTATAATATAACCACGGGAGCTAATTCATTAAGCTTTACTCTCAAATCTTTAACAGACTGTTCAATCCCCATCTCCTCAACTGAAGAACTGATCTTTTCAATATCTGATTCAATCTTAATTATCTGCTCTTGACTATGCTTTAACTTATAATTAATATCATTTATCTCGGAGGTAACCGTATTTGAATTCAATCTTTTACTTACTTCTGTTAATTTATCTTTAAGAGAATCATATTTCCATAAAAAATCCTTAAGCATTACCTCGTTAATCCTTGTTATTGTGGATGATGTTCTTTCTTTCTTCTTCTCATCAAGCTCTAATTCGTTTATTTTGTAAGAGATATTTTTTAAAACATTTAAAATCTTAAATGATCTATCGTTATCCAGCGCTTCTACAGGAGAAATCAGATAATCCTGCACAATATCCTGATCAGAATCAAATGCTACTTTCTGATATTTCTTTAAGGCCTTTTCAACCTGTGAGAATATTAAAAGAAAATTCTCTTTATGTCTTCTCATCTCTGTTTCAGTACTTATCTTTGTGCTTTGAGCATTGCTGTGAGATTCAAATCTTGAACTTGTTTCCAGATTGTCAAGATCTGTCTCTAATTTTTCTTTTTGACCTTTTGCTTCCTTAAGTTTTGTCTCTTGAAGTTCGATCTGTTCTTTTAGTCTTTTCTTTTCTTCAAATTTCTTGTTGATATTATTAATTGACTCGCGAATATTGTTAATATACCTAAAGCCATTGTCTTGCTCAACAAGATTTGTTATTTCTTTCCCAAGCTCATCAATTTTTTTAATTCCTAATGCAACCTCTTTTGATTCATTTGCAAAAAACTCCTGCATTATGTAATACTGTTTTACTGTTGCTTTGTTTAGCTCTGTTGTTAGCTTAACAAGTTTATCTGTAAAGCTTAATAAGTTTGGGAGATTCTTTTTTTCTGGAACCTCTACTTGTTTTAGAAAATCACTAACCTTTCTTATGTAAGATTCTCTGTTTCCTTCCATTAATTGTGATGCTCTCAAAGGTATGTTTGAGTTTTTTAGCTCTGCTTTTTGTAAAACACTTAAGCTTGTCTGAAGTTTTCTTGATTCGTCATTTATTGAACTTAATATGGAATCAAGATTTTCGTATAAATCTAGCTTTTCTCGTATCTTATTTTCAAACCAATCATCAATATCAGAAAAGGCTACTTCATCCTCTGTTTCATTCTTCTTAAATAACCCCTTCAACAGCTTAAACATGATAAAATTAAAAAAGAGCTCATTTATATTGTTTTGGATTCCAAAGATTTAAAAGAACTAATCCTCTCTTGTATATGTGAAAAGAATTCATAAGAAAAAACCATTAAAGATACGAGAAACTGCGCTTGAAAGAATAAAAGAACTATTCAAACAGGCGGATTCGAGATTCTCAGAAAATCCTTCTCTATCTAATAGATATGTCACATTAGCTAGAAAAATATCAATGAAATACAAAATAAAGCTTCCAAGAGAGCTTAAAAGGAAGTTTTGTAAGGGCTGCCATAAGTACTGGAAACCGGGCAAAACAGTGCGTATAAGGCTATTAAAGGGAAGAAAGGTATATTATTGCGAGCTATGTAAGAAATTCACAAGGATTCCTTATAAATAAAGTTTTACTACTATGATATAGGAAAAACCAAAAGGTTTATATATCAATTCCATTTCTAAAAAAACGGGGGAATGATGATATCTTCAGACAGTATAGCAAGGATTAACAAAGCACTAGAGAATTCTTTCGGCAATATAAAGCGAGATATGAATGAGCTAAAAGATGCAGTTAGAGTACAGAATAAAGAAATCATCGGCTTGCAAAGTGATGGTGCGACCCTTAAGTCCGGGATTATAACAAAAGACAAACTTGATGTTCTTAAGATAAAAGTAGGAGAACTTAATGAAAATCTAAAGAAAATATGGGATGTTGAGAAAAATCTAAAGGAAGTTTCTGAAAGATCTGTAAACAGAGCATTCTTTGAACAGGCTGTTGATGATCTAAAAAGCAAGATTGGTCAGACAAATTTTAAACTTGGAGAGGTTAACAAAAACTATGTTTCTGAAGACCAGGTAAAAGAAGCAATATCAAATATTAATCAAGAATTTAATGGTGTTCATCAATCAATCAAAGAAGCAAGAGCAATAAAAGCTGGAATCTCAATGGATGATGTTGAGAGACATACCTCAAGAGTTGCTAAAAAAGTTGATGAGTTTGAAAAGGACATAAACAAATTCAAAAAACAGTCTCAAAATCTTGTTACTGTTTCGCAAACAAAAGATCTTCTTGATGACTTAAACAAAGAACTGGATTCTCTTAAGAGAGATGTGATGATCACAGAAAAAAGAACTCAAACATTCATAACAGAAGCGAAAACAAAATCCATGATTGAAAGTATAAGAAAGAATCTTCAAAAAGTGGATGAAAGAAGCCACGGATATGTAACTGAAAATGAAGTTGCAAAAGTTGTTGACGATATTAACAAAGGATTCAGAGGCATCAAAGATAAGATGGCTTTGCTTGATAAAGAGAATAAAACAAACATAAAAGAAGATGAAGTAAAGAATCTAGTTGATGATCTAGGTAAAGATTTTGAGGTTATTAGAAAAGATCTAAGAAAAGTAAAAGAAAAGGGCAAGGGTTTTGCGAGTCATGCTAAAATAAATCATACTTTTGATAAATTAATAGCAGAAATCGATGATATAAGAAAAGAAAACAAGAATTTTATAACAGATGCTCAAATCCGAGGTCTTGTTAATGACATAAACAAAGAACTTGGAACATTCAAAGACGAACTTGAGTTTATACGTGAGCTAGAACTGGATATGAAATCAATTGATAAGCTCTATGCTAAAAATCAGGATATCGATAAGGTATCAAAAAATATTAAAGAATTAAAGAAAGAATACGCAAAGAATCAAGAAGTTGTAAAACTTGCTGATCAGTTGGATGATGTTGAACAAAGCATAAAAAGAATTGAAACAAATTATGCGGAAACTAAAAACTTCAATAAACTAAGCAGATCTGTTGATGAGATGAAAAAAGATATCAAAAGACTGAAATCTGAGTTTGTCTCAAGAAAAGATTATGATCAAGAAATGGATGCATTTGGTGAAGATCTCAAGCACATTAATGGAAGAGCAATACTAAAAGAACTAAAGCCTTCAAAGACCATCAAAAAAATGAAGATGAAAAAGAAGAAAGGTAGAAAGACTATGTTCTTTGCAAATTTCCTTATTGTTATCGCATTCCTTATGTTAATATTCAGCGTAGTGAGTTATTTCGTAGGAGAAGTTGCTCTTATGGATAAATCAGCAATTGGCGCGGTTGGTGTTTTCGTAATAGGAATTATAATAAGAATGGCAGTTGTTCTTAAACGTAAGTAATATATAAAAAGAAAAATATTTAAAACCTGATTCTTACCTTTATACCATATACCCTATGGGAAAAATAATAAATATTCTAGTTATTGGATTTGCTATTCTATTACTGACAGTTATGTTCCTCAATCTATTAAGTACAAATAAATCTTTAACTGGGTATACCTCTCTTCAGTTTAATACAGAGGTGGTTAATATTGAATTAACAAGTAATTCTATTGAAGAGCTTGATTTTATTGATAATCAAATCAGTTCAATAAGTGTAAAAGGGAGTGTAGAAGGGGGATCTGCTCATGCATATATTGAGGATTCTGATGGAAAACGGTATTTAATATATAAAAACAACCAAGAACGAGCAGGTTTGATAACTGGTTTATTTGTACAGAGCTCTAAATCCGAATTCTCAGGATGTCTTGATTCCTGTATTCTTCCTCAAAGATTCAATTCTCCGTATAAGTTGGTAGTTGAATTAGGTCCTAATACTTCTTTATTTATTAATGAAATAATCTATAAATAAACTATATTCTAAGACTTATTGTTGTTCTTAAGCAGAAATAAGCGTTTTTTAGACTAAAAAAGCAGATTATAGCTTAACCTATATTCTTCAGTATCTATCGTTGGTACCAATGTAGGTACTAATGTAGGTACTAACATTGGGTTATATATAAGTACCGATATTAGCACTGGAGAATGGTGATAAATCTTTAAATACTTGAATTAACCTTTTTAAGACCAAATTGGCCAATTTTAGTGATCAGATAGATAAAGACATTTTGAGGGTCATAAACGGCTCTGAGAGACCGGTTTCTTCTAGGGAGATTTCTTTGAAAATTAACCGGGCTTGGCATTCTGTCAATACTAGATGTTTGAGATTACAGCTAGCTGACAAAGTAAACGGATTTGTAGTGGGGAGGATGAACCTTTGGCAAAAGAAATAACTAGAATACTAGGATTAAGTATGTTGATTTTGGTAGTTCTAAGTATGAGTATTTCTGGAGCAGCTCCGCTGAGCAGCACAAATGGAACATTCTTTGAAGGATTTGAATCAAATAGCTTAGCAACAAATGAATGGACAACATCTGGAGCAGGAGCAGCTTGGTTTGTTGAAAGTTCTGCAGTTTACCCTTATTCGCAGAGCGGAAGTTATTACCTAACTGTTGAACCAAAAGGAGAAAGTATTGTAGAGACCAACATATCCACCACGGGTTATGAAAATATCAATATATCGCTTGGATATTACATTCAAAGTCTTGATGGTGGTGAATATCTTGCAGCAGATTATTATAATGGAACAAGTTGGACTGAAATATTTTCAACAAATACATATTATGAAGGTTGGAGGATCATCTCCTCTAATTTAGGAAGTGATGTAGCTAATAATGCAGATTTCAAAATAAGAGTTAGATGTTCTGCTGACAGTAATAATGAAAAATGCCATATAGATAACATAAATGTAATCGGAACAGAAATAATCGGAGATACAACCGCACCAGTAATTAATTCGATTTCAGATTTCCCTGATCCAATCAATATAGGACAGAAATTGATGATAGGGGCTAATGTTACTGATAATGTTGCCGTAGGTTCGATACGGGCAGAGATTAACAATATCAATTACACAATTGAAAGTGCGGGGTCAAAACATAATATCTTATTTGATGGCCTTGAATCTGGAAATATATTAACTAATGCTTGGGTAAATGTAGGCAGCAACCCAAGTTGGATTGCAATAGATTGGGGTTCATATCAAGGAACTTACGCCCTGCACACGGGAGGTATTGGAGCTGAAACAATTGTTGAAAAAAGCATCAGTACAGCAAGATCACAAAATATTAGTCTGTCATTTTATGCTTCAACAGAAGGCTTAGATGCGGGAGAATATGTTGCTGCTGATTGGTATAATGGAACAGAATGGATTAACCTGCTTCCAGAAACAGAAGATGTATGGCCTTATACTCTTTATTCGTATAACCTTACATCTGATGCGGATGACAATCAAAACTTCAAGGTAAGATTTAGATGTTATTCCTCCCATACTAACGAATATTGCCATGCAGATAATATTAATATTACAGGAATAAAAACCGAATTAGGAGATTATAACTATGACACAACAGGACTTTCAGCAGGAGTGTATCCTTATACAATCTATGCGAATGATACATCAGGTAACAATGCGATACCCCAGACTGGCAATTTCACAGTACAAGAAGCAAATGTAACAATTAATTCTATTGTTGAAGACTCGACAGGAGCGCCATTAAATACAACACTTGAAATTATTGATGAAAATAATATCACAGCATACAATGAAACAAAGATTTTCCACAGTTCAGGATTAGCAAAAGGAAGGTACAAAGTAAAAGTAAAACCAAAGAATCATACAATCAAAGAGGCAAGATTTGATAACATAACCCTAAGTACAGACATAAATAATTTAATAGATCTGGGCCAAGCTAATGAAACACAAGACTTCTTGTTCTCTGTAAATCCAAGAATAAGTGGCAATACAAACATAACAATCATTGCAGATGGTACTGCACTACCTAATGGAACAGATGGATTCAGAGGATTAGAAAAATGTGTTGATTGGAACTTTACAACAAGTACATGTTCAGGAACATGGACTCCGATTGCAACACTTAGATCAGATGGAACTTATGAATTTGTGATAAATGCAACAGATCCTGGTTTCAAGGAAACAGTAAGCAACTGTAGTGCAGAAGATTCTGCTGCTGCAGGAAGTTGGGGTCAAGCATGTGATGCTCCAGATGGATCTTACTTAGAATTAAATGATGGTGTTCTTGAGACTCATACATATACAAAAACTACTTCTGGAGGTGTAAGAATACAATCTGTAGATTCAAGTATTACAGATTGCGATGCAATAACTCAAGTTGAATTATGTTATGAATGGTGGTATACAAGACTAGGAGAAAATTGTATTGTTGCAGTAGATGCAGATGGAGGAGCAAGCTATACTGATGTTATAAATGATATATTGTGTGATCCTGGAATTATTGGAACAACACCAAATCCTGGAATAGTATGCACAGATGTAACTGCATTGGAAACATGGACTTGTGCAAACTTCTTTGGATCAACAGGTACAAGAGCATTGGCATATTCACAATTAGATAGAGAACCTGCGGGTGCAGACAGTGTAGAAACAGTATCATGGGATGTGTTCTACTTTAATGTTACTTATACTGTTATTGATAATACTGCTCCGGTTGTTAACATAACACATCCAACAGAAGGACAGAACTTTACAGATATTTTCAACATAGATCTTAATTACACAGTTATAGAAAGTTACCCAGATAGCTGCTGGTATTCTTTGAACAATGGACCTAACACAACACTTCCTAGTTGCGCAAATATAAAGATTAATGTATCTCCTGGAGCAAACACAGTTACAGTTTATGCAAACGATACTTCAGATAACCAAAACCAATCAACAAGAAGTTTCAATGCTATTGCGGATTCTGTGTTGGATGTATTTGATTCAAAAGATCCTGTGGAAGTTTTAGAAGAATTTGAATTGTATGCTAATTACACATACACAAATGGATCTGCAATTGCAGGTGCAACTTGTAGCTTTACTGGTAATTTCGGTATCTTTGATGACGGAAGAATGATTTACTTTGATGAAACCAATGGAAGTGAACCTAACTCAACAGACGCAATATTTGGGAACAATAGCCGAAGATATGATTTCATCAATCTACTTCAAGGAGGAATAAAATATCATCCTCTTATAAAATACCATAAAAAAGGAGACCCTGCAGATAACCTGTATGTTTATGTAAGATGTGATGGAAATTTCACAATTGACAATACTTATTTAATTGGAAATGTATCTGCAGCAAATTCGCCATCAGAACCAGAATGGGAATTCTTGATAATAGACCACGACAATATCACTTCAGATACTTGTTCAATATTTGTAAGCAGTCCGAACAGCATCGATTATAACAATTCATATCATATTTTAAAATCGAACTTGACAAAAGCAAGAAGAAATAATGGTACTTATTATTCAGATGATTATGGGCAGACCTGGACTGAATCTACTTATGTTGATGTAGTTGACTTTGGACACGTATGGCCTGGTGGAAATCTGGCTTATAATGGAACATCTGGACTATATCAAAGCGATTACTTAATGCACGTGGATGCTACTGGCACACATAACTACAACATCACATGTAATAAAACATACCATGTTACACAAAGCCAGATAGAATCAGTAACTGCACAGGATAATGCAGCACCAATGGTTCAGATAACAAAAGTAAATCCAAATCCTGCAGAGTACACAATAGAGAATGTAACAATAGAATGGGCTGCTGCAGACTTTACATTAGATACAAAGAAAATCAATGTTACATATCCTAATGGCACTTTATTAGTTGAATCTGCAACCTCTCCGCTTTATCTGAATATTTCACAATTAAGTGTTGTCGGAAATTACACAATATTTGCTTGGGCTAATGACTCAACTGGATTAACAGGAAATGATACAGCAATCTTAATGGTACAGGATACTATTGATCCAATTGTAACAATAACTTATCCGCAAAATACTAATTATAGCTACAATGTATCTGTGATTAATTATACCGCAACAAATGGAGGCTCTGGCTTAGACAAGTGCTGGTATTCAACAGACGGAGGAGCAACCAATTCTTCTTCTGGGGCTTGTGGAAATAATTTCACAAGTGTTCCAAGTATTGAAGGGACTAATAATTGGACAGTATATGCTAATGATAGTTCTGGAAATACAGGATTTGATTCTGTGGTATTTATTAAAGATACACTAGTTCCAAGCATTTCATTTGAAGGTCCAACACCGAACTCAGGAATTACTCTAGGATTAGACAACTTCCAAGTAAATGTCAGTGCTTCGGATACTAACTTTGCTAACATAACTACTTTCCTTTATAACACAACAGGACTTATTAGTGCAGCAACTGTGCAAACCACCAATCAGTTATCTAGCTTCATAAACTTAGAAGATGGATTGTATTTCTTCAATGCAACTGCGTATGATACTTTTGGAAATGTCAATTATACTGAAACTAGAAATGTAACAATAGAAACAATCACAATCACATTTATTAATGCTTATGGACTAAACAGCAGTCTGGGGATAGTAAACGAATTTAATTCTTCTAACCTAGAAGAGATTGAATATATGATATTAAATTTCTCTATAGAAACAGGAGGAACAATCAGTGATTGGTATTTGAATTATACTGCAGATGGTTCGAATGGTTGCGCATTAGGAAATAAACAGAGCAGCACATGCTATAATTATGATAACTCGACATACAAATGGATCCAGTTCATTAATGGGACAGAAACAACAACTTACGATGGAACGCAAGGAAACCAAGGAGACAGGATTATAGAAACTGTAACTGGTTCTGGAGGCCAGATTAGCATTAGTTATAAAATAGATGAACATTATAATCCTAACGTCTTTAAATGGTATGATGCGTTGTATAATTTCAGCGATGTAAAATGGCAGAATGGAACTGATCAGAGAATCGGTGGCTCTAATTTAATAAAAGTAGAATTAGATCAAAACATAATCCCTGTGGATGCTGATCAATATAAATTAGATTTCAGAATTCAGCAGAATAACCCTCCTTATTCTTTAGAAAGTTATCTATGTAACAGCAGTTATGCATTCGGTCATCCTCATGATTTCGCAGGATGTGCTATTGTTGCTCAAAAGATGCCTAGCGAGTTGCAAGATGTAGGAACTAAGTTCAGAGCAGTATTCACCAAAAATTCGATAGATGCTATTGGCGATATAAAATATGCTGTGTTCGAATCAGAAGAACTTAATTCGTCTCAATTTTATGCTATAAAAACATACAAAGCTAGAGCAGCTAATTATACAACTCATTGGGACTATTCTAAAATAGATGAATTATTCTTTGATGGATTTGAATCTGGTTCATTAGCTACAAATAATTGGACACAAAACGGATCAGGGGCTGCTTGGATTGCAGCAAGTTGGGGCGCATATCAGGGAACTTACCAGGCACTAGATAATCCAGGAAACGGTCTTACTTCCAACCTTATTGTAAATATTTCTACAGAAGATTACTTTGATATTAATTTGAATTTCTATTGGGAAACCACCGGATTCGACGGAGCATCAGAAATATATGGTGTTTCTTATTGGAACGGAACAGGCTGGGTAACTATATCTTCAGATTTAGGAGATGCAACTGGATGGACAAATTACAATACTGATCTTGGTGCAGATGCTAACAATAACTCTAACCTCAGATTGAAATTTGAATGTAGTCCAGACTCCAATAATGAAAGGTGCGGTCTTGAAAATGTACAAGTTAATGGAACAAAATGGTATAACGCAGAAGATGGTTATGAAACAGATCTGAACATTAATTGGTTCTATAATGGAATAGACCCAACTATGTTTGTTTATGATTTATGGACTAATACAACAACCGGAGTCTATAATAGTTTAGGAGGAAATGTAACGTGGAATATTTTCCAGGAAAATTATGTTCCTATCGCAAGATTAAGAAACCCAGAAATTAATGAAATACTAAACTTACCATACAACATTACATTTATTGCTTCAGATTCAAATTATGATGCCATAAATGTAAGTTTATTATTATACTTTGGTGGAACATTCAATAAAACAATAGCCACAAATATGAATGAATCTAATTCAGATTATTATTGGAATGATTCAACGCAAAGCGGAACATACGATCTTGTTTTAAAAGTTTGTGAATTAAATACAACTGAATTGTATTGTATAAATGATACTCGGCAAATAATTGTTGATGTTTCTGTTCCAGAAGTATTTGATTTAATCCCTGTGGCAGGAACTAACTACAATAGCTGGACAAGCATAGAAATAAGTGCAAATGTTACTGATGTATCTGGTGTAAACTTAGTCTCAGCAAATATAACTTATCCAAATGGAACAACAGAACACTTAGATCTTGGCCATTCAGTAGTAGATAAGTATAACGGCACATTTACAATACCATTCTTAAAAGGAAGGTATAACATTACGTATTATGGTGAAGATATAACTGGAAGAATAAATAACACAGAAACAAGCTTCTTTAATCTTATTGATCAAACCCCACCAATAGTAACTATAATTTATCCTTTGGGGGATAGCTTGGATGAGGATGGGGATGTAGCTATAACTGTTGATTTAGAAGATCTAACATCAATAGATACTGTTTTAGCTAATGTAACTCTGCCTGATCAAACTTCTACGATAGTCTCTGGATTCTCAACAGGATTGCCGAGCGATGATTTCGAGACTGACACTGAAGGAGTAAATTGGGTGCACAAGAATATAACAACCGCAGGACAGACTTGTTTCACTGACATTAATAATGTTGTTCCAGGAAAAATGTTTATTGAAGTTGATGGTGCAAGTATAGCGAGCGGTGTTCAATGTGCATTTAATGGTCTAAAAAGAGTGGATGGTGACTTTGATGTTAACTTAACATTTAATATAACCTACATGGAAGACGATACATTCTTTACTCTAAGGTCTGCTCCAACAGACAGTTTATCGGCTTCTGGAATAAGAGCATATATTGTTATTGGGAGAGTGTCTGGAGCGAATGAATACAGATTTGGTTACAATAACGGTACAGGATCTACTACTGTTCAAACAATACCTACTACTGATACTTCAGGTATGCTTAGAATAAAACGGTTCAACACAACTGGAACTCCTATTGTTAATATGTATTATATGAATAATTCCAATCAGGAATGGATAAATGTACATGGAAATATCAACTTGCCTGGTTCATCAAGAGCGCAGTTTATACAAATCAAACCTAGTTCATCTGGAGGCACTTATGGAAAGATGAACATGACTGTTGATAATTTCCAAATCTCTGGAGATAACTATACATTTGCTATATTTAATCAGACTGCGCAAAATGGAACATATAATGTTACGATTATAGCAAATGACACGCTTGGATACGTGAATAATACTGAAAAAACATTCTTTTATATCTCGCAGGTAAACGATCAGCCATCCAGACCATACTTTGACGAGCCTGATGCAGGAGATATTATAACTGGATTGTTTAATATTGAATGGGGCCAAGTAATTGATGAAGACGGAGATAGTTTACAGTTTAATATCACATTATTAAATCCAGATGGAACTGATAACGCGACAATTGTTAGCGATTATGGTAATTACAACACAACCAGTTATCTATGGAATAGTTCATTATATGCTGATGGAGTATACGGGATGAGAATAACTGTATTTGAAAATGAAACAGCAGAGAGATTATCTACTCCAGAAACATTGAGCGGTAACTTTACAATAGATAATAGTGCTCCAGAAGTCACAATTCTTTATCCTTTAAATCACACTATTGATATAAACGAGAGTGTAGCAATAGTTTTAGAGGTGCTTGATAACACTGGAGTTGATACTGTTTTAATAAATGTAACTTTACCTAACAGCACAGTATATCAAATAAGCGAATTGGTACCTGAGCTTTTGAGTGACAACTTTGATGCAAATACGCTTGGAACTAATTGGGAATTCAGAAATGATTCTGTAGCATCAGGACATAGCTGTTATGCAGATATAAACAATACTGTCCCAGAAAAACTATTCCTGCAAATTGATGGAAGCGCATCATCAGGATCAACATTATGTGGATTAAGCAGCATTAAAAGACTGGGCGGAGATTTCGATATTAATATAAGCTTTAATACAACATACATGGAAGACGACACCTTCTTTGTGTTTAGAGTAAACAATGAAAAAGAATTATTCTCGGCAGGAACAAGATTATTCATATCCTTAAGGCAGACAGGAGGGGAAAGACAATATAGATTTGGAATTATAGATGGTGGCATAAACTTGACTGCAGTGGATACTAATGATACTTATGGAAAACTAAGGATAAAGAAATCAAATAGTTCAACAGGAGCCATCTTTGATGCATACTACTTTAATAATTCAAATCAAGAATGGGTGCAAGAAGTATTCTCTTACCCTCTAAATGAATCTTCTCGTACGCAGTTTGTTCATGTATACTTAGAAAGTTCCGAAACAAATTTAGGAAGATTAAATGTTAGCGTAGATGATTTCTCATTCAGTGAAGAAGGACATGGCGATCATTTCATTGCTTTGTTCAATTATACATCTCAAGAAGGAGAATATAATGTAAGTGTATTTGTTAATGATACTCAAGGAAATGTCAATAATACAGAAACAACAAACTTCCACATCGTGAACTTAAATGATCCTCCTTCTCCTCCAATCATAACTACGCCTTCTCCAGCAGAGATAGTAAAAGGATTGATAAATATAACTTGGGGCATAATTGTAGATCCTGAGGGAGATAGTCTGCAATTCAATATAACTTTATTGAACCCTGATGGAACTGATAATGCAACAATAGTATCTAATTACGGAGATGCAAGCACTCTTAGATATGAATGGGATACTAGTGCTTATCAAGATGGCATATACAATGTAGAAGTATTAGTCTATGAAAACGAAACTGTTGAAAAGTATTCAAGATCAGGAACTCTAACCGGAAACTTTACAATAGACAATAGTCCTCCAACAGTATTTGATTTAATTCCATCATCAGGAACTAACTACAGCATATCGCAACTTATCCAGATATCTGCAAATGTAACAGATCTTACAACAGTTGATTTAGTCACAGCAAACATAACTTATCCAAATACAACAATACAAAAATTAACATTAACTAATGCCGTCGGAGATAAGTATAACAATAGCTTTACAATACCTATTCAGATAGGCCAGTATAATGTAATATTCTTTGCTAATGATAGCGTAAATAATATTAACAGCACAGAAACAACATTCTTTGTTGGAAATGATGTAACTCCTCCAGGAATTGCATTTGAAAATCCGACACCTGTAAATAATTCATACTTGCCACAGGACTATGTAGAGATTAATGTAAGCGCATTAGATGCTATAGGTGCAGATATTATCACAATTAAAGTATATAACAGCACATCTGATTTAATTAATATCACAAGCTCTGGAACAAGTCCGTTCTTTGTGAATATAACAAGTTTATCTGAAGGAACATATTATTTTAATGCATCTGTCAATGACACATCTGACAACACGAACTACACAGAAACAAGAACACTTGTGTTGGATACAAAAGAACCAAGCATAATAATCTATTCTCCGCAAAGCACAACTTATGGCAGTGCAACAGTATTAGTAAATCTCAGCGCAACTGACATAAATCCAGATTCAGTATGGTATAACTGGAATGGAACTAACATGCCTTACAGTTCAGCGCATGCGGTAACATTTGACGAAGGAAGCAATACTTTAATTGCTTATGCAAATGACAGTGCAGGAAATCTAAACTCAACAAATGTTACATTTATAGTTGATACAACTGAGCCAAACATAACTCAAATAACAGATTACAACGAAGCTGGAGTCACAGATGGAATTGTAGAAAGAGGAGATAATGTAACATTCAATGTTACTGTAACAGACAGTTCCAGTGTAGATAATGTGTGGATAAAGATATGGGAAGGATTAGTAGATGTAAGCAATGTAATATATCAAGGATTCTTAAATTTCATTGCAGGGGAGCTATGGAGTTTAACAGTCGAAACAAATGAAAGTTTCCCAACAGGAGATGTAAGCTATACAATCTATGCAAATGATACTTTAGGAAACCAAGTTAACCAATCAAGCAACTTTACAGTGCAAGATACTACTAAACCAGTAATATCGTTTGTTGCGCCTACTACTTCAGCAGGAGCGCATAATCAAAATGAGATATTAGCGAATGCAACATCAGATAGTGTGGATCTAGATACAATAACAATTAACTTATTCAATTCCACATCAAACTTAATTAATTCAACAAGCTTAGCAGCATCCAATCTATTAGTCAACTTTAGTAATCTAGCTGAAGGAAGTTATTACCTGAATGCAACAGCTAATGATACTGCAGGAAACCTTAACTACACTGAAACAAGAAATATTATTCTTGACAATACCTATCCAAGTATAACCTTTGAAAATCCAACCCCTTCATCAGGAACGGTACAAAACATAAGTAGTCTTTTAATAAATGTTAGCGCCTCTGACACTAATTTCGCTAACATCACAACATATCTTTACAATGAAACTACGCAGATAAGTAAAGCCACTGTTAGTAATACTGTGCAATTCAGTAATTTCGTTGGCTTACCAAATGGAATATACTATTTCAATGCAACAGCATATGATGATGCGGGAAACGTCAATTATACTGAAACAAGGAATGTAACAATAAATAGAAGCATTAATGCGCCTCCGTATTGGTCAAATCTAAATGAGATGCCTGGAGATCCGGCAGATTATGTTCCAGATAAAACATATTATTTCAATATAACCTGGAATGACGATGAGGGAGTAGATTCTGTATGGATAGAATTTGATGGAGTAAACTACACAAGCGAAGTTTACAACATATCTAATACTTATGTATTCAACAGAACTGGCCTAAGTGTTGGTGTACACAATTATACTTGGTATGCAAATGATACAAATAAGAACCTAACCAGCGCAAATGAAACATATACGCTTAATGCCCTGCCTAGTTACAGCTCAAATGGAAGTGTTGTTGATGAACAAGGAACAGTTCAAAATGCTTCATATAAAATCTATAATTCAACAGGCCATCTTGTTTACTCAAGCGATATGTACTATACTTTCACATTTGAAGGTACGCAAAAGTATGATTTACTTGTGACAGCACACTATGATGATTACATTAGACAATATGAATTAAAAGGAATATTCAACAATACAAACAATACAAATCCAATTCAAGCCAGATTTAATAATATAACAAACCATCACGTTGTAAATCCAACAACCTTGAATTTTGATGAATTAACAATAGAGCTTAGACCAGCTACAACAAACGGCATATTCTTTAAATGTAGCGGAACATATAATCTAACTACATCTATTTGTAGCGGAACTTGGGAGCCTTGGTTAAATGTTAAGAGTATTGATTATGAAAATTATACATTTACACCGGGAGATCCCGCATTAAGCGAAGCAAACGGAACATTCTTCGAAGATTGGGAAACAGGTAGCTTTGCAACAAATAACTGGACTAATGACGGCTGCTGGGCTATTGTAAATGATGCTGCTAATGCTTATAGTGGAGATTATTATGCTGCATGTACTGTCAGCGGAACATATACTCTTTATGTAAATGTAAGTACAGCAGGATACGAGAATATTAACATAAGCTTCTGGTATCAAAGTGATGGTTATTATGTAACAAGCTTTGCTGCGGATTACTGGAATGGAACAACCTGGCGTAACTTGTTCACAGATGCTCCTGTAGACAACATAGCTACATGGACAAATGTATTCAATACAACAGAATCTGATGCAGATGATAATGCTGATCTAAGATTAAGGTTTGTGCGTAATGGAGGAAATAACAGAGATATTTGGTTAGAAAATATCTTTGTGACTGGAACTGAGATAGACTACATCTCACCATCAGTCTCAACAATACAACCAACATCAGCAAATGAAGATGTTGCTACAAATTACAATGCGACTGTTTCAGATAATGTTGGTGTAACTGCATGTAACTTGTTTATTGACGGAGCATTGAATGGTTCAATGGATGTTAGCGGAACATTAGCAAATAGAAGTGTAACAATCACAACACCGGGAAGCTATCAGTTCCTAGCAAATTGTACTGACGCTGCTGGAAACTATAATGATACATCGGTTACAAATGTAACAATTAATGATGTTACCGCTCCAACATGGAACGAGACTCCAACAAACAGACTATTAGAATTAGGGGCGCCTTTATATTATGATGTGAATGCGAGTGATAATGTTGCTGTAGATGTATATTCAATAAATGATAATACTAACTTTACAATTAATCCAACAAACGGGATAATACAGAATAATACTGGATTATCGATAGGAACATATTCATTAAACATATCTGTGAATGATACTTCGAATAATGTTTTATCAGAAGTAATTAATGTGACTGTTCAGGATACTACAAAGCCATCAGTATCTACAATAGAACCGACAAATGTGAATGAGGATGTTTCAACAACATATAATGCTACTGTTTATGATTTGGATGGTGTTACATCATGTAACTTGTATATCGATGGAACTCTGAATGGATCAATGAGTATAACTGGCGGTGTGTTGGCAGAAAGAACAGTAACAGTCACAACACCTGGAAGTTATCAGTTCCTTGCTAATTGTACAGATGCTACAGGCAATTATAATGATACTAGTACAACAACTGTTACAATTAATGATATTACTGCTCCGACTTGGGATGAAACTCCTCAGAATCAGATTGTTGGTCATGAAACAGACTTTAGCTATGATGTAAATGCATCAGATAATGTTGCGATTGATACTTACTCTGTTGATAATTCCAATTTCAGCATAAGTGGTGCAGGAGTAATTACAAATACAACACTATTAAGCGTAGGTGTACATTCATTGAATATTTCAGTTAATGATACATCTAACAACAAATTATCAGAAGTGATTACTGTAACTGTTCAGGATACTACAAAGCCATCAGTGTCTACAATAGAACCTACAAATGTGAATGAAGATGTATCTACAACATACAATGCTACTGTTTATGATTTGGATGGTGTTACAACATGTAACTTGTTTATTGATGGAACTTTGAATGGATCAATGAGTATAACTGGCGGCGTGTTGGCCGAGAGAACATTAACAGTCACAACACCTGGAAGCTATCAGTTCCTAGCAAATTGTACAGATGCTACAGGCAATTATAATGATACTAGTACAACAACTGTGACAATTAATGATATTACTGCTCCGACTTGGGATGAGACTCCTCAGAATCAGATTGCTGAGTATGGAACAGACTTTAGCTATGATGTGAATGCATCAGATAATGTTGCGATTGATACTTACTCTGTTGATAATTCCAATTTCAGCATAAGTGGTGCAGGAGTAATTACAAATACAACACTATTAAGCGTAGGTGTACATTCATTGAATATTTCAGTTAATGATACATCTAACAACAAATTATCAGAAGTGATTACTGTAACTGTTAATGATACAATCGCACCTGTAATAAGTAGTGTAACAACAGGCACAATCACAAATGAAACAGGACAAATATTATGGAGCACTAATGAGAATGCAAATTCAACTGTTGATTATGGTTTAACAACTGCGCTAGGATCAAGTACCGGAAGCGGAACATTAGTAACTGCACATGATTTAACAATACTGAGCCTAACAAATAATACATTATATTATTATAATGTAACAAGCTGTGATGTGTACGGTTATTGTAGTATAGCTGGACCTTATAACTTTACAACAATTTCAAACATACCAGATACATCTGCTCCGATAATTGCAAATGTAAATCACAGCGGTGTAACAAACGACTCTGCAATAATCAACTGGACAACTGATGATACATCCAACAGTACTGTCTACTACGGCGAAACAATTGCATTAGGATCAAGTACAAGCAGCGGAACATTAGTAACAACCCACAGCATAACATTAACTGGATTGACAAATGTAACATTATACTATTATAATGTAAGCTCATGCAATCAGTATGGAAATTGCAGTACAGATGGATATTATAACTTTACAACAGAACAGAGTCCTGATGTACTTTCTCCGTCAGTATCAACAATACAACCAACATCTGCTGACGAAGATACAAGTACAACATACAATGCTACTCTTTCGGATGTTGAAGGAGTTACATCATGTAATCTGTTCATAGATGGAACATTAAATGGTTCAATGACAATCTCAGGAGGAGTATTAGCAGAAAGAACTTTAACATTAACAACGCCTGGAAGTTATCAGTTCCTAGCTAATTGTTCGGATGCTGCTGGAAACTATAATGATACTAGCACAACAACTGTTACAATTAATGATATCACAACACCTTCATTAGTTGTTAGTAGCCCAGTAGATGGCAACGGGTATACTGTAAATAATATCTCAATATATTACACTGTCTTAGATAATGTTGGAGTAGATTCATGCTGGTACACAAACACAACGGGCCAGATTGTTAACTTAGTTGGATGTGCAAACACTTCCATCAATGTTACAGACGGAGATTGGAACATTACAGTATATGCTAATGATACAAGCAACAATATTAACAGTTCTCAGATATCCTTCTTAGTAGATACTGCAAATCCAGTAGTCAACTTTGTTTATCCAACACCAGGAGATGGAACAGGGGTATCTGCAACAACAATAACAGTTAATGTTACTGCAGCTAATGGTCCTGCAAGCATAGATAGTTGTAAGTTAACATTCAATAATACAGATTATTTAATGACAAAAATTGGAACAGGTTCTGCTGTTTCATGTAATTTCACATTAAGCGGATTAAGTGAAGGGTTCTATGTATATAATGTGACTGCTAATGATACTCTTAACAACATTGGATACTCAGCTAACAGAAACGTAACAATTGATATTACTACACCAGAAGTAAGCACAATAGAACCAGTTAATGTTGACGAAGATGTTACAACTAATTACAACGCAACTGTTAGTGATAATTTAGGTATAACCTCCTGTAACTTATTCATAGATGGAACATTAAATGGTTCAATGACTGTTGCTGGCGGTTTAGCAGAAAGGACATTAAATGTTACAACGCCGGGAAGCTATCAGTTCCTTGCTAATTGTACTGATATTGCTGGCAATTATAATGATACTAGCACAACAACTGTAACAATTAATGATATTACTGCTCCAGTAATGAGCAGCATATCTGAAAGTTCAATAACAACAAGTAGCGCGCATATAACTTGGACAATAGATGAACTTGCAAATTCAACAGTAGAATACGGACTGACAAGCGGATTAGGAAGCATAGAATCAAGCCCAACATTAACAACAAGCCACGATCTTACATTAACTAACCTAACCAATGGTACAGTATATTATTACAATGTAACAAGCTGTGATGCTGATGGTAATTGTGATACTCTTGGATTATATAACTTTACAACTGCAAATCCAACACCTCCAAGCACAGGCGGCGGAGGATCTCATGAAAGAATATGTAATGAAAACTGGAATTGTACAGAATGGAATGAATGTTCTGTGAATGGATTAAGAACAAGAGCATGTACTGAGTTAAGCGGATGCGGAACTTATCTATATAGACCAATTATGTTTGAATACTGTGAACCAGAAGAGATTCCTAGCGGGGAAATAGTTCCAACAGTACCTGAAGAAGAAATTTCTGAGGAAGTTCCAGTTGTGGAAGTTCCAGCACCTAGACCTATTAAGAAAATAATAACTTGGTCTCTTTTATTCTTAGTTCTTGCTACACTAATAACTTATGGAGCAATACGCAGACAAGCAATCTATGCAGGAACTGAAGCAGTAATTGAAGAGTTAAAAGGATTGGGAAGATTGTATGGTGCTGGTCGTAAAAAACGTAAAGAAGAGGAAGTAGTAAAAGTAGTTCAAAGAAGAGATATATTTAAAGAAGGAATAAAATCACGAGCTCAAAAAACAAAAGAATTTGTAATACACACAGAACAATCTGCAGTAAAGATATTAAGAGATTATTTGAGAGGCATCGAACATGCAGCTTACACAGTAGGATCATGGTGGGGAGCAGCTAAAGTCAAAGAACGTGAATTAGCTAAAATCTTAAAAGCAAAAGCAAGACGTACTGGACGCGTTATTGAGAAAGATGCAGAAAAAATAATTGAAAAAGAACACGAATTTGCTTCTGATATAAGGAACAAAGTTAAGGGAGAGATAAAAGTAATTATAGGCATCTACAATAAAGATAAGGCTAAAGCAGTTAAAGCAGCACATGATCTAAAAATTTCCACCAGAAGAAAAGCAAGACACGCAGGAAGAGAGGTTTCTGGATTTGTTGAATCTATTAAAGATAAATTCATTACAGAGGAGCATGAACTTGCTACAAAAACAAGAAAAACAATCGGGCACATGGGCTTTGCTCTTGAAAGAGCAGAGGAAAAGATCTATGAAAGAGTCGCAGAAAATGTATTGGGCGTAATGCACTCACTAGTTCTTGCTTCCAGGAGAGCAGGACACAAACTTGAAGTTGCAAAACTAAGAGAAGAAGAATTTGTAAAGAACACAAGACATGAGATAAGCGGTGAAATCAAGCATATCAAAAGCATCTTAAGAAAAGGCGTAACAGAAGCAGAAAATGAATGGGAGCTTACGAAAAAGAGGGAGCATGAATTTGTTCTAGCTTCAAGAAGATTCATCAAAGGACAGCTAAAGCATGCTGCGTCTGCAATAGAAAAAGGAAAAGATTCTGCTAATCAAAGAAGAAAAAAGATCATAGGAGATCTTAAGAATCAATTTATGATAACAGGAGAAGCAATAAGAGATAGAGAACATGATGTTGTCAAAAGGATCAGAGCTGAAGTAAGGCACGATAAGCATGAATTGCAGAAGAGAAAAGATGCTATAGCAAATAGAGCTCATGAAGTTGCTAAAGGAATCAGATATTCAGAACATGAACTAGTTAATAATTTAAAAGCTAAAGGAAGAGGAATAAAGCATCAATTCCTAAAAACAGGAGAAGCAATAAGAGAAACAGAGCATGAAATTGCTAAGAGAACAAGAGCTGAAATAAGACACGAGAAGCACGAGTTACATAAGAGTAAGGATGCGATATCTAGTAGGGCTCATGAAATCGTTCAAGGAATAAAAAATAGGAAGCATGAAATTGCTGAAGGAGTTAGAGCTGAAATAAGACATGAGCAACATAAGTTACAAGAAAGAAGGGACGCAGTAAAAGATAGAGCTCATGAAGTTGCTGAAGGAATAAGAGATGAACGGCATGAAATTGCTAAGGGAATCAAAGCAGAGATAAGACATGAGAAGCATGAATTAGAGAAGAAAAAGAATGCCGTAAAAGATAGAGTTAATGCGGTCATCAAAAGAATAAAAGATAGGAAGCATGAAATTGCTGAAGGAGTTGGAGCTGAAATAGGACATGAGCAACATAAGTTACAAGAAAGAAGGGACGCAGTAAAAGATAGAGCTCATGAAATCGTTCAAGGAGTAAAAGATGAACGGCATGAAATTGCTAAAGGTATCAAAGAAGAGATAAGACATGAGAAGCATGAACTGCAGAAGAGAAAAGATGCTATAGCGGGCAGGGCTCATGAAATCGTTCAAGGAGTAAAATATGAACAACATGAACTTGCCAAGAGAACAAGAGCTGAAATAAGGCATGAGAAGCATGAATTAGAAAAGAGAAAGAATGCAATACAAGACAATATACAAAATGTCAAGAGCGTAGCTAAAAAAGACACAGAGCTTGTTAAAGCGTCAGGTGCTGCAGCTAAAGAAAGCGCAAAGTTATTCGGAAGTGTAATATCAACTATTGCTTCAGATATATCCGGAATATTCACTAAGAAAACAAGAACTAAAAATCAAAAAGAATATCTTTTGAAAAAGTTAAAAGGAGCGTATAAGATATGATAAAAACGAAAGAATTAAAAAAGAAAAAGATATTAAACAATCTTAGAGAGGTGTATGTGCTATGGGCAAGACAATAGGCATTATTGCGATAAAAGGTGGTGTTGGAAAAACAACAACGGTTTCTAATCTGGGAGCGGTTCTAGCGAGTGAATTTAATAAAAAAGTTCTATTAGTTGATGCTAATTTCAGTGCACCGAACCTGGGGCTACACTTAGGCATAGTTGATCCTGCAAAAACACTTCACGATGTAATTGAAAACAAGGCAACAATACACGAAGCAGTACAGGAACACGATCATGGCTTCCACATCATCCCCTCCTCATTAGTTCATAAGAAAATTAATCCATTTAAACTAAAAAATAGACTGGCGTCAATCAAAAAAAACTATGATGTTATACTTGTTGACTCCTCTCCAACATTAAACGAGGAGATTTTAGCGACTATGCTTGCTTCTGATGAGCTTTATGTTGTAACAAGTGCAGACTATCCAACACTTAGCTGTACAATGAGTGCGGTTAAGCTGGCAAAAGAAAGAAAAACACCAATAAGCGGGCTTATTATCAATAAGACTAGAGGGGAAAAGTTCGAACTAAGCTTAACTGAAATAGAAGAATCAACAGGGATCCCGGTTTTAGCAGTTATTCCTGATGACATAAAGGTTTTGGAAGCACTATCTGAAACAAAATCTGCTGCTCTTCATGCTCCAAAAAAGGATTTTGCTATTGAATATAAAAAATTGGCAGGATTTTTAGTGGGGGAAGAGTATAAAGACAAAAGATTAAAGACAAAAGTAAAAGATTTCTTTTTAACAAACCACGATGTTCCTAAGCAAAACATAAACAGGATATTAAAAGAATGAGGGCTCAAGCATCTATTAAGATTGTTAGCGGAATTGTAGTAGTTTTGTTGGTATTTCTTATAGTGTTTACACTAAAAGAAGGCCCCAATCTAACAGGCTACGTTAGTTCGGATGTTTCTGAAGAAGTAAAAGCATGTTACCTTTCAACAGAATCTGGGCTGATTCCGATGTCTGATCTGGCTGATTGCTGCACCTCATTAAAGAACGCAGTAGGCTGTCAGAAGTACGTTTCTGATGAACTGGCTGATGACCTATATAAGTGCAAATCAAAGCGTATAATCGTCGCAAATAAGGCTCTAATCGACTTCTGCATGGGATAAACCGCGGTTTTAGCTTATTTATTCTATATTTAATATCGTCCCTTATTAGTAGTATCTAATCGAAAGATTTATATATTAGTTCTTAGTTACTTATAAGTGATAACAAAATGGATAAACCACTAATTAAACCGGAAACTGTAGGAGAAGAATTCTATCTAAACTTGAATAGTGGGCAGGCTACAAACGGCAGTCTTGCACGCGAAAAATATCATACTCACGTTATTAGAGAGGTTGCTCCAGACATATATGGTTTATTCCAAAAAGAACAAGGTAAAGAAACACCAATAAAAGTTTGGCGTTTAAATGTTAATGATGAGGGTCACCTTCGTACTAATGACGAATACCACAACTGGCACGATATTGAAGCAGTGGATAAGATGTACAAACCTGCACCTATGTTTACAGATTCATTAAGAGAAATTGTAAGAAGTTGGAGACCTAAGCCTTCATTAGACAGAGTTAAATCTAGGTGAATAAATGATTGAGATGGAAACTGCAGAGGGAAGAGTATTAGTCTTTGAGACAGATCAATCTAAAGTCAAGAGAAAATTAAAAGAAATTGTTGGAGATAATAAAAGATACATGAGATTTTCAACTTGGCCAAAGAATCATTATTCTGAAATCGCAAGATCAACAAAAAGAGAAGAGGAAAAAGAATTCAAAGATTATTTCATGAACCAAAACTGAGGTAAAAAATGGATTTATTCGATGATTATGAGGACGATAAAACAGTACTAAACGAAATAGACGATAAAAAAACAAAAACATTCAGAAGTATGCTTAACAGAAAGAACGTATCTGGAGAAGAGCTGGATGAAATGTTCATAGGTATGTAAAATAATTAAAATGGATAAAGTAAATTTCTATACTTGGTTTGAAGATAAAGGGGAACTCTTTGCTAGATGTTACGATAAAATATGCGGAGATAAACCTGTAGAAGAAAAAACACAAGAAGATCTGATGAATGCTTTAGGTCTTTGGAAAAGAGCAACAAATAAAGACGCAGAAGTAATTCATGAGAACGACATTGTTCGTTCAATTGTTGAAAAAGGTCAAGAAACTCAATATCGTAAAGATAAAAAAGAATACAATCTCGAACTAATATTTAGTACAGAAGGAGCGAGTGTAAACTAATCACAATATTTAAAAACTAACTAATTCTTTCTTTATTTATGGAATATGATTTAGAGCTGGAAAAAGCTGTAAATAAAATAAAAGAAGAAAAAGCTAAAACAGTTTGCATTCAACTAGCAGAAGGTTTGAAACCAAAAGCAAAGGAAATAAAAGAATACATAGAAAAGAATACAGACTCAAAGGTTGTAATCTGGGCTGATTCTGCTTTCGGAGGATGCGACTTGCCAGATCCTGAAGAAGAAGTTGACTTGTTGATTCACTTTGGTCATTCGGAGTTCTCAAAATGATAAATTACATATTAGCATTAATTATCTCTTACATGGGATTAGTTGGAGGATTTATTCTACGCTACTTTGCAAAAGAAGAATTAGTTAAAATAAGAAAGAAAAACATCTGGTTAGTAAAAGAAAGCGAACCAATCTACATTCTTCTTGCGGTTATTTTCTACTTCGCAGCATTCCATACTATCTTTTATTACATTGCTTCAACAATATTTATTTACGGACTTGTTGTAGGATCTTTAAAAAATCAAAAGATTGGTAAAATATTATTTAAAAACTCTCTTTTCTTAATCGCAGGCTTAGCTCTTCTACTGCTCAAATCCTAACGAAATCTTTATAAATGATGTTCTTAATTAAAAAAACATGCCTCCGTAGCTTAGTAGGTAGAGCGTGCGGCTGTTAACCGCAAGGTCACCAGTTCGAGTCTGGTCGGAGGCGCTTTTTGGGCCCGTAGCTTAGTCTGGTGGAGCACACGACTGATAATCGTGCGGTCCCGTGTTCGAATCACGGCGGGCCCATTCTCACTATGACTAAACTAAAAATAAAACAAGAATCGCAAGATCCTGTTCTCAATATAGCTCTGGATACTTTAAACAAGAATAAGCAAGCCCTAGTTTTTGTGAATACAAAACGTTCTGCTGAAAAGGTTGCAGAAGATATCTCGAATCATTTTAAAAAATTAAAACAGAGGGAAGATACAGAACTTTCTGAACAAATTCTAAGCGCATTAGCCAAACCAACAAAACAATGTGAAAGACTATCGAGATGTGTTAAGTATGGTGTTGGGTTTCATCACGCAGGATTGACGCACAAACAGAAAGATATAATTGAAGATAGTTTCAAAGCCGGAAAAATAAAGATTATTTCATGTACCCCAACTTTGGCTGCAGGAATGGATATGCCTGCATTCAGAACAGTAATAAGAGATCTAAAAAGGTACGGCCAGAGAGGAATGCAGAATATCGGAGTGTTAGAATATCTTCAAATGGCTGGCAGAGCAGGAAGACCAAAATACGATAAAGAAGGGCAGGCAATTGCGCTTGCAGGATCAGAAGGAGAAAAAGAAGAGATTTGGGAGAAGTATATTGACGGAGAGCCAGAAGATATACAATCTAAATTAGCAGTTGAACCTGTTTTAAGAACGTATGTTCTAAGTTTAATCGCCACTAAGTTTGTAAGAACAAAAAAAGAGCTTGTTAATTTCTTTAGTAAAACATTCTGGGCCTATCAATTTGAAGATATGGATAAATTAGAGATAATAATTGATAAAATGTTAAGATTATTGGAAGAATGGGAATTCATAAAAGGGAAGGGGGATGATTTTATTTCTGCATCAGAAGTAAGAGATGAAAAATTAAAAGCTACATTGTTAGGACAAAGAGTTGCAGAATTATATCTTGATCCGCTTGCTGCTCACGATATTGTAAAAGGACTAAGAAGGGCAGAAAAGACAACATTAGTTCCATTTTCATTCCTACAACTAGTATCCAACACGCTTGAGATGCGTCCTTTGCTAAGAGTTAGGCAAAAAGAGTATGATGATATTGTAGAAAGGCTTACACAATACGATTCTAATCTCTTAATGTCAGAACCGTCACTTTATGAAACTTTTTATGATGATTTTCTTGATTCTGTTAAAACAGCTCTGTTCTTTAATGAATGGATTGAAGAAAAAGATGAAGAATTCCTATTAGAACATTACAATGTACGTCCCGGAGAAACAAGAGGTAAGTTAGAGATAGCAGATTGGTTATTTTATTGCATGGAAGAAATTGCTAAACTGTTAAAATTACAAAAACTGCTTAAGGATGTAAGCAAAACAAGATTAAGAATCAAGCACGGGATAAAAGAAGAGTTAGTTCCATTAGTAAAATTAAAAGAGATTGGTCGTGTGAGAGCAAGAAAGTTATTCAACAACGGAATAAAAGATGTAAAAGGTGTTAAAAATGCAGATACTTCTACTCTCGCTTATTTGTTGGGCAAGAAAATAACAATAAATATCAAAGAACAGGTTGGGCAAAAGATTAGACCTGAAGAGATTGAGATTAAAAAAGGCAAAAGAAAAGGCCAGATGAGTATTGATAAATACAATAAAGTTTAAATATAAGCAATCTTCTGAAAATCAAAGAGGAGTATATGAAAAAGGTGATGACAAAAGATGGTTCAGAAACATTCTACAGCAAAGAGTACACGGAAACTTATCATTCCACCTCTGGCGCTCTACAAGAGGGTTTTGAAAAGTTTGTTGGGCCGTCGGGTTTATTTGAAGGCTGTAAAATTCTGGACATATGTTTTGGGATCGGCTATAATTCTTTGGCTGCTATTCATACTGCTATTGAAGATAATCTAAAGATTTCTATTACTGCCATAGAAAATGATCCAAAGATAGTCAGAAGAATAAAAGATGTAGTAATGGATGAAAAGTATAGAAAAGCTCATGGGATTATTAAAAAAGTTGTTGAAGATAAAGAATACAAAGATGATTTAATCAGTATAAAACTAATCATTGATGATGCAAGAAAAACTGTTAAAAAACTTAATAATAAATTTGACTTTGTATTTTTTGATCCTTTCTCTCCAAAAAAACACCCAGAACTCTGGACAGAAGAATTCTTCAAAGATATTTATAAGATAATGAACAAAGGAGTTCTAACAACTTATTCTTGCGCAAGAGTTGTACGGGATAATTTAAGAAGTGCAGGATTTAATGTGGAAGACGGGCCAAGCATAGGAAGAAGAGGACCAAGCACGATAGCTAAAAAATAAGCGTCCCTCCGAAGAATCGAACTCCGATTTTACGGACCGCAACCGTACGTACTATCCATTATACTAGAGGGACAGGATCAGCGATGACGTTGCATTCTATATAGGTTTTCTACAACATCAATAGTAGAAATCTCATCTGGCCTTCTATCTTCCCTTACTTCAACTAAGCGAGGAAATCTTAAAGCAAATCCAGATTGATATGTGGGCGATTTTTGTATCTCTTCATAATTTATCTCTATTACCAATTTTGGTTTAACTGTAACATGTTTTCCTTTTTCAGCAATTATCAAAGGTTTCAAGATATTCGTAAGCTCTTTAAAAGTCGCACCAAGACCTTCTAATTCTTTTATTCCTGTTCCAACTTTGCCGATTCCAACATACTCTCCTGTATCGGGATCTAAACATGCAATATCAAAGCTGCTCAACCAGTTAGCTCTCTTACCTTCACCCCATTCAGCACCTATTATAACCAAATCAAGAGTTTCCATAACGGGTTTTATCTTAACACCATACCCAACTCTTGAGCCTGGCTTGTAGATTCCCTCTAGATTTTTAGCCATGACTCCTTCATTTCCTTTTTTCAGAGCTTCAGCATAGAATGCTTGGGCTTTTTTAGGATCATCTGTGATTATCTGTTTTGCTGCCTGTAGTTTATCTGGAACTTCTTTTATTATCTTTTCAATTATCTTTCTTCTTTCCTTAAACGGCTTATTGATAACATCTTGATCTTCAAATTCGATAACATCAAAAACATTGACCATAACCGGCAATTTCTTAATTATTTCTTCAATATCATATTTTCTTTTAATTCTCTGAGAAATATCCTGGAATGGCTTCCATTTTTTTGTTTTTGGGTCAATACCAATTATTTCTGTGTCTAAAATAAAATTATCTCCTTTAATATTCTCAACAACTTCAACAACATCTGGAAATTGTTTTGTTACATTGTCTAATCTTCTTGTAAATAACTTTGTTTTTCCGTCTTTTCTATGAATCTGCATCCTAAATCCATCGTATTTATATTCAAATGCTGCGGGTTTGCCAACAGTCTCAAAAGCATCTTCCATATCTTTCGCTTTTGGGTAAAGCATTACCTTTATTGGCTTTCCAACCTCCATTTTTACTTTTTTCAGTGCTTCAATACCTTCTTTAGCAATTAAAATCACTTCTGAAAAATCATTTTTAGCATTATATGCAGATTGAAGAGCATCTATGTACTGATTATAATGTTCCCTATTCTCTACTTCAAAATTATTTTCTTTTTGATCATAGGTAAAGCCAAGATCTTTACCAAAGAATGCCCAGACAATCGCATCTCTTAATGTTCCGTCTGCAACACCCACTCTTAGTTCTTCTAAAACTGTTCTTGTTATGAACTTTGCTTCTCCCGGTTTTGCAGATGTTAAAAGCTCTGAGATTAATTGTACTTTTTTGTCAACAGTTCCAGAGCCAACAAATTCAGGAAGTTTTCTTATGTTTTCAAATACTTTTGAAGATGTTAAAGATGTTGAAAATAAAGTTCTTTGTTTCTTTTTGCTTACTAGGTTCTCAGCAGTGATCCCCAAGTCTCCTGTTTTTTTCCATTCGGCCTCAATCTCTTGTTCAGTCATGCCTGTTGATTTTCCAATCACTTTTATCATCAAACGGGCAGCGACACCTATTTTGCGCTCATCATATGAAGGGAAAACTCTTCCCTGTAGCAATAATACCACTTCAGGAAGATCTTTTTCAGAAGTTTTTTTAAGAAATTCAGAGATAATATGTGTTTTTTCCAGCCTTTTGGATGTTGATTCTAGCTCACTGTAGACTTCAACTAAATCAGCGTATTTCATATATTAATAGAACCTATCTCCCTTTAAAAATATTTAGTTTAAACACCGATATCTTTATATATAAAATAACAATAAAAATAGGATATGGAAACTCTAGAGGCAATTGAAAAAAGAAGGTCCTGTAGAAAGTACCAAAATAAGGATCTTGAAAAAGAAATATTCTCTGTTGTTCTTAATGCAGGAAGATTGGCACCTTCAGCAGGAAACCTGCAGGACAGATGTTTTATCATAGTTAAAAATAAGAATACAAGACAAAGGATTGCCGAATTATGCGGAGGACAGATGTGGATGCAATTCGCTCCTGTTCATATCGTTGTTGTTTCTGAACTGAAAAAGAACAAACAATACTATGGCATAAGAGGCGAAAGAGTTTATTCTATACAAGACTGTGCAGTGGCTGTGCAGAATATGTTATTAGCCGCAACAGACCTTGGTCTTGGATGCTGTGTTGTTTCTGCTTTTGATGAAGACAGATTAAAAGATTTATTAGTTATCGAAGATCCTGCGAGACCTCAGGCAGTTGTTACACTTGGTTATTGTGCAGAAGAAAATACTAAACCTACACCAAAACATGACCTAGAAAAACTGGTCTGGACTGAAAAATATTTCGGAAGAATAGAAAACATGTCTATAACTCTTGGTGCGTGGAGTGAAATATGGGAAAAGAAGATTAAAGAAGTAAAAGAAAATCTTGATCTTCCTCAGAAAAAACAGGTTTTCCTTGAAAAAAGTAAAGAAGTTGGTAAAAAGATTAAAGAAAGGCTGAAAAATCTTCGTAAGCCAAAATCAGAGTAAGTTCTGTTGAGAAAAGAATGGTAGATTTATTGAAATTTAGTGGAAAAGTAATTTTATTGGGTAATCAGGCAATTGTACGTGGAGCTCTAGAGTCAGGAGTTGGTTTTTCTGCTTCATATCCCGGAACTCCCTCTTCTGAAATTGCTGATACTTTCGCTAAGATAGCAAAAAAAGCGGGGATTTATTTTGAGTATAGCACAAATGAAAAAGTTGCTTCAGAAGCAGTTGCTGGCGCATCATTTTCCGGTGTTCGTTCATTAGTTTCATTCAAACACTTTGGTTTTAATGTTGCAAGTGATTCTATTTACCCTTTAGCATATCACGGAGTAGATGCAGGATTAGTAATTGTCTGTTCAGATGATCCTGGATGTCATTCATCTGGCCAAAGCGAACAAGATTCAAGATATATGGCAAGAATTGCTCACATGCCTTTATTAGAACCTTCAGATCCTACTGAATGTAAAGAATTTACAAAACTCGCCTTTGAAATGTCTGAGAAGTTAAAGATCCCTGTAATTGTAAGAACAACAACAAGAGTTGCTCATGCAAGCGAAGTTGTAAAACTTGGGAAGATTGTTAAAGGAAAAACAAAGGGGGTTTTCAAGAAAGGAAGAGCATTTAGAAACCTACCACCAAATATGCTTGGTGTTCATGCTGAACTTGATAAAAAACTTGAAAATCTAAAGAGTTTTACAAAAACCGTTACTGGGAAAGGTTCTGTTGGGGTTATTACAAGCGGAGTTTCGTATCATTATGTGATGGAAGCATTAAGGATGTTAAATCTTAAGATTCCAGTACTAAAACTTAACATGACTTGGCCGTTGGCAGAGCAAGAGATTAAGAATTTCGTTAAAGGATTAAAATCGGTTCTGGTTGTTGAAGAACTTGATGGTGTTATTGAAAGAGATGTAAGGGGGATTAAACCTAATCTAAGCGTGCATGGCAAGGATCACTTACCTAGCTGTGAGCTAAACCAAGACGTTGTTGCCAAAGCATTAGCTAAACTTACAAAAAAGAGCTTTAAGGCTGTTTCTAAAGAGGTTGATGTTCCTTCAAGGCCGCCTATACTCTGTCCTGGATGCCCTCACAGAGCAACATTCTGGGCTGTTAAAAAGGCAGTTCCTAAAAATACTGTATTCGGAGGAGATATTGGATGTTATTTATTAGGTATTTACGAACCAAACAATACTGCTGATTTCCTAATCTCGATGGGTGCGGGATGTGGAATTGTTCATGGGATTAACAAAGTTGAAGGAAAGAAACCTGTTGCATTTATAGGAGATAGTACATTTTTCCATGCAGGACTTCCTCCAATCGTAAATCATGTTTACAACAAATCAAATGTATTAACTGTTGTTCTTGATAACAGATGGACTGCAATGACTGGGCATCAGCCTAATCCTGCAATGGGATTAACAGGAATGGGTGATCAGACAAAAGAAATAAAGATTGAAGAAGTTGTTAAAGGTCTTGGTGTTGAAAATGTTGATCTTTCTAACAGTTTTAATCTAAAAGATACAAAAGGAAAGGCAAAAGAATTGTTTAAGAAAAATGGGGCATCTGTTCTTGTATCAAAAGGAGAATGTAGATTACAGTTCATGCGAAGAGCAAGATCTAAAGGAGTAAAAGTTCCTGTTTTTGAGATTGACAAGAAGAAATGTACTAAATGCGGAATCTGTCTTTATGATTATGGCTGCCCTGCAATACAGAGAGATAAAAAAGGAGATTATTTCATAGACCCAGACCTTTGTTGGGGATGCAGTGCGTGTATGCAGGTATGTCCTGTAAATGCAATATCAATAAAAAAATGAAAAATATAATTTTAGCAGGAGTCGGAGGACAGGGAATCCTTACTTTAGCTGGAGCTATTGCAAGAGCTGCTATTTCAGAAGGTTTTGATGTTAAAGGAAGCGAACTTCATGGATTAGCAATGAGATTTGGATCATTAAATGTCCATATAAGGATTGGAAAAGATATTTCATCCCCTCTTGTTTCATTATCTGATGCAGACTTAATAATTTCTCAAGAACCAATTGAAACTTTAAGAAATATAAAGTATGCAAACAAAAAAACAGTGATTTTGTTTGACACAAAACCTCAAGTTCCTTTAACAGCTTACTTAGAGAAGAAAAAATATCCTTCTTTAGATGAAACAAATAAAATACTTGGAAAAATATCTAAAAAAGTGATTCCTGTCCATGCTTCAGACATTGTTTATGAAAAAACAGGATCAGCGATAATGGCAAACACATATTTATTAGGAAGATTAGCTAAAGAAAAGATTCTTCCAATTAAAAAAGAATCGTATATTAAAGCATTAAAAGAAATTATCAAACCAAAAGCATTGAAAGGCAATTTAGAAATATTTGAATTGGCCTACAAATAATAATCAACTAATTTTCTTATTGATTTCACAGCAATTTTTGGGAAAGTATAGGTTGGTACTCCGCTTAATTCTAATGTTGTGTTAAGGATGTCTGTAAATCTTGCGCCTGTTGAAACAACAACAATAGGTTTCTTTTTGCTGTACTTGCTTATAACTTTAACAATATCTGTTGATATTGTTGGTGTCTGATATAACACAGTAAGCAAAACAATATCTATGTTCCTATCGGATATGCTTTCCTTAATTGCTCTTTCATAATCTTTTGTTGTTGCACTTCCTGTCAAATCGATTGGATTTTTTATAACTGCTATTTTTGGAAGCTGAGTTCTAAGCTTCTTCCTTTTGTTTTGGTCCATTTGGGCCAGGTCTAGCCCTTCGTGAATTATATTGTCTGTGCAAAGAATTCCGTATCCTCCTCCATTTGTTATAATCTGAATGGAATCTCCTCTTGGTTCTTTTGATAAAAATACCTTTGCAAATTCAAATAATTCCTCTAATCCATTTGCTTGGATTAATCCTGCCTGTTCAAAGACTCCTTTGTATATCTTCGCTTCTCCTGCTAATGCGCCGGTGTGAGATAATGCGGCTTCACTTCCTTGTTCTGTCGATCCTGCCTTAAGCACAATAACTGGTTTTTTTATTTTTCTTGCTATTCTTAAGAACTTTTTTCCGTCCTTAACCCCTTCAATGTATAAACAAATAACTTTTGTCTGCACATCTTTACTTAAGTATTCAAGAATGTCTGATTCATCTACATTAATTGCATTTCCATAGCTGATGAATTTTGAGAATTTGTAATCTTTTTTTGCTCCGAGATCCAATAATGCTCCGCCAACTGCTCCAGACTGACAAACAAGAGATATTCCTCCTTGTTCTGGTCTTTTCATTCTTGACTGCGGGAAGAAAATTGAATCAATCCTTGAATATGAATCATAAATCCCTAAACAGTTCGGACCAATAACCTTAATCTTATATTTTTTTAATAAACTTAACAAATCATCGTGCAATTTGGTGTTCCCAATCTCTTCAAACCCTGCGGTTATTATAACTAAGTTCTTTATTCCTTTTTTTCCGCATTCTTGTACAACTTTTAAGACTAGGTTTGAAGGAATTGCAACAATTCCAAGATCTACCTTCCCTTTTATCTCTAAAACAGAATCATAACACCTATGTTCAAGGACTTCTTCTTCATTAGGATTAACAGCATATAACTTTCCTTTATATTTTGAGTCTAAAAGATTCTTAAATAGCACATGTCCTGCTTTGTTAATATATTTTGAGACTCCTATTACTGCTATTGACTTTGCCTTGAAGAATTTACTTAAGTCCATATTAATGACTTATCTATTTAGCTTTATATAATTTTCTTAAAAAAATTTATAAAGATAGGTTATAATAAAAGATATATGAAAGCTCTTACCCAGGTTGAATCTGATAAGCTAATTAGGAGTTATGCGCCCCTTGCAAGAAGCCTTTTAACAAATAACGTATCTGAAGCTTTAAGATTTTCTGATAATTTTCCTTTAGTTTTGAAGATTATATCCCCCGATGCTATTCATAAAACAGATATCTGCGGAGTTACGATTGTTAACAGCAAAGAAGGGCTGGAAAAATCTTATTCTGAACTTGTAGAAAACTCTAAAAAAAGAGGATTAAAGTTAAATGGGATTCTTGTACAGGAATTTGTCAAGGGCCAAGAACTAATAATTGGTCTAAAAAATGATCAGACTTTCGGTCATGTTATTCTGTTAGGTATTGGCGGTGTTTTAGTAGAGGTTTTAGATGATGTTTCATTCAGAGTGTGCCCAATAACAGAAGATGATGCTGAATCAATGATTAATGATTTGAAAGCAAAAGATGTTCTGCTTAAACCAAGAGATCACAAGAAGATTAATCTCGGATTGCTAAAGAAAACTCTTGTTTCAGTATCTAAGATTCCTTCAAAGCACAAGAATATTGAAGAACTTGACATAAATCCTTTTGTTCTGAATGACAAAGAAGGAAAAGTAGCTGATGCTAGGATTGTGTTGGGATGAAAGAGAAAGTATTTTTTGGGAACAAAAAAGGAAAAAAGCTTTGTGGAATAATATCTGACCCAACAGAGGATAAAGAAAAACCGATCATTATTTTAGTTCATGGACTTAGTTCAGGTAAAGACGGACGTACATTTACTACATTAGAACAAACTCTTAATGAAAAAGAAATCTCTATATTCAGATTTGATCTGCATGGCCATGGAGAAAGCGAAGGAAAATTTGAAGATGTAACTGTTTCTGAGGCTGTTGATGATATTTTGAATGCTATTGACTTCTTAAAGGGTCTTGGTTATTCAAAAATAGGGTTGGTTGGTTCAAGTTTTGGAGGGATCTCTGCGATGGGTGCTGCTTCAAAATCAAAAGACGTATTTGTTCTTGCTTTGAAAGCTCCCGCTATAAATATAAAAGAAAAAGGGGGCCCAAATGTAGAAGACAGATTGGAAGATTGGAAGAAAAAAGGATACAGCAATTATGTTAGTGGCAGTCAGGGTAAGTTAAAGTTAAACTATACGTTTATGGAAGATGCAGAAAAGCATAACGGTTATGATGTTGCTAAGGATATCAAAATTCCGGTTTTGATTGTTCATGGAGACCAAGACGATGCTGTTCCTATTGAACAAAGCATAAAAGCTGCAGATATTCTTGAAAACGGACAATTAGAGATTCTTAAAGGAACAGGCCATGATTTTAAACCTATTGAAAACTTTGAAAAGTTAATAGAATTGATTTCTGAATTTATAACCAAACATTCATAATAAAAAAAGAAAAAACTTCACACCAAGCGGTGTGAAGGTTCTGGCCTTCATTAATCGTTGGGGGTGGTTAAATGAAGGCTAAGAAAAAACGATCTTCATCTGACCATTTCTATTCCTAGTTCCGTACTAATCTGAGAAGATTGTGCGGTAGGAGTTCTGTGGTCTGTTTTCCCTAGAATCCAGGGGGATTTAACACCAGTAATGATGGTCATTATGGTGATCTTTCCTTTCATTTCTTCAGCAACACGTGCTCCCCAGATGATATTCGCATCTGGATCCATTGCTTCTGTTACCATTTCTCCAATTCTGTTGATATCGTCAAGAGTCATATCAGGACCGCCACATACGTGGATGATCGCTCCTGTTGCTCCCTCGTAATTGATATCTAACAGTGGGTTGCTTAGTGCTCCTTTAACTGCTTCATCTACTTTATTGTTTGTGTCAGAAGCGCCTACACCAATCGCAGCTACGCCACCATTTGTCATGATAGCTTTAACATCTGCATAGTCTAGGTTTACTAAGCTTGGAATTGCGATTGTTTCAACAATTCCTTTAATCATTGTTGAGATTAGTTCGTTTGCAACAGCAAATGCCTGTTTAACTGGCAAATTACCTGCGATGTTTGCTAATCTATTATTGTCAATAACAATTACAGTATCTGAAACCTCTCTTAATTGTTGAAGTCCAAATTCTGCTTTGTCGATTCTTGCTCTTTCGATATTGAAAGGCATTGTAACTGTTCCGATTACAATTGCTCCTGATTCTTTAGCAAGTTGAGCAACAACCGGTGCAGCACCTGTTCCTGTTCCGCCGCCCATTCCAGCGCAAACAAATACCATGTCTGCCTGCTTAAGAGATTCTCTTATGCTCTGGATGCTTTCTTTAGCAGCTTCCTCTCCTTTTTGAGGATATCCTCCACATCCAAGCCCTCTTGTAAGGTCTCTTCCGATTAGGAATTTCTTATCTGCCTCTGTGACAGCAAGATGTTGTTGGTCAGTGTTACAAGCGATAATTTCAGCGCCATCTACACTCTTTTTGGAGAGCCAGTCAATCATATTATTTCCTGCTCCTCCTACTCCCATTACCTTTATATTTGCCTGGCTTAACTCTACGCCAGACTCTTCCATTTGTTTATCCTTTTTCTCAGCCGTTTCCATTGCGTTTTGCATGATGAAGTCCATTTTTTCTGCCCCCTTTTTAGGTTTTTTTTTGAATGTGGATAGCACAAACCGAAATCTTTAAATACTAGTTTATACTATACTCTTATTTAGAATTCGCCAAAATTCGATCAAACACGGGTTCGCCAAAACTCAGTGTTTCAATTTCTTTTATTATCTTATCAACATATAAAAGCATTTCTGGATTATGAAATATATATTGGAGTATACACATTGGTATACTGGGGGCTTAATTCACCAATCTTCAGCAATTACAGCCTTTCTAAAGGTTTTTAAATAACCTATTATTCTGTAGTCACCAACATGACACTATATTTGATAGGAATTGGACTAAATGATGAAAAAGACATTACTTTGAAAGGTCTTGAGATAGTCAAAAAATGCTCAAAAGTTTTTCTAGAAAGCTATACTTCTATACTTCAGATTGATATATCCAAATTAGAAGAATTATACGGCAAAAAGGTGATTTTAGCAGACAGAGAGCTTGTCGAGAAAAACTCGGATGAAATACTTTCTGGAGAAGATGTTGCCTTTTTAGTTATTGGTGATGCTCTATCCGCAACAACTCATGTTGATCTTATGGAAAGAGCTAAGGAAAAAAACATTAATGTAGAAGTAATTCACAATGCTGCGGTCTTAACTGCAGTTGGTGTTACAGGTTTACAGCTCTATAAGTTTGGAAAAACAACTTCGATTCCATTCCATGATGCAGTAACTCCTTGCAGAATAATAAAAGAGAATCAAAGCATTGGTGCGCACACATTATGTTTATTGGATTTAGATCCAATCAATAATAAATTCCTAACAATAAAAGAAGGGATTGATAAATTAATAGAAGGGGGATTTAAAGAAGATACTCTCTGTGTTGGATGTGCGCGTCTTGGTTCAAAAGATTTTGTTGTTAAAACTGGAACTGCTAAAGAATTAAAAGAATTTGAATTTGGTTCTGCACCATACTGTTTAATTGTTCCAGGCGATTTGCATTTTGTTGAAGAAGAAATAATAAAAAATTACTGACAAATCCCGTTCTTACATTCGTTCTCGCATCTAAAGTTCTGGCTTCTTGGTTGTCCGTCTTCGCAGTAGTACTCAATTAAGTAAACAAAACCAAGACAGTCGTCGGTATTATCAAAAGAAGTTCCATCTATCCAAGCTCCTGTTATTCCTCCTCTTGTTGTTTCATCAATTCCAGAATCTGAATCTGAGCATTCTGTTGCGATCATCTCTTTTGATGTTGAGGCAGGTGTTTCTTGTACTGCCGATGTTTCTTCAGAAGTGATTGGTTCTGAAACAATCTCAGTTTTTGTACATCCTAATAGAAGAACAGTCAAAATGATTAATAGCCACGCTCTTTTCATAATGACTATTATATCCAACTTATATATATAGTTTTCTGCCTATTTTTAAAAACTTTTATAAATCAACTTAATCTTAATTTTTCATATAGCCCCGTGGTGTAGTGGCCAATCATCTAGGATTTTGGGTCCTGGGACCGCGGTTCAAATCCGCGCGGGGCTACTATTTTAAATATCAGTTCTTTCTTAGAAGCCTACGCAGCCCCGTGGTGTAGTGGCCAATCATAACCGGTTCTGGACCTGTTGACCGCGGTTCAAATATTTGCGCCTGGAGCGACAATGCTCTGAACGTCAGTGAGAAAGTCCGCGCGGGGCTATTTTTCAGTTAAATTTATAATTTCTGTATATTTAACAGGCAATATGAAAGAGGTGTTTAAGAAAGAGAATTATCCTAAGCTTTTGCTTTACATATTCTTAATCTACTGGATAATAATGGGGATCTCTCCCCATTATCGTGGAGCGTGGATTAGTGAGAATCTTTTAACAGTATTCTTTGTCGGACTTTTAATCTTAACATATAAAAAGTTTAGATTCTCTAACTTAAGTTACACTTTATTTTTCATATTTTTGGTATTGCATGTTATAGGAAGTTATTATTCTTATACAGAAATGCCTTTGTTTAATTTAATCAAAGACTGGATGAATCTTAGCAGGAATCATTATGATCGCGTAATACATTTCTTATTCGGGGTTATGTTTTTCGTTCCTGTCTATGAATTTTTATCTAAGAAATTCAAGATAAAGGATTTCTGGGGATACTTGCTAACATTTTTAGTGATTACCGCTGCAAAAGGCAGTTATGAGATTATAGAGTATTTAACTATCTTTGTTGTTAACCAGGAATTGCTTGTTACAAATTTTCTAGGAATGCAAGGCGACAAATGGGACTCGCAAAAAGATTTAATTTTGGGTATGCTCGGCTCAGGGTTTGTTTGGCTAACAATATGGATAAAAACTCGTTTTAAGAAGCGTAATTAAGAGCTAATCTGCTTGGTTTTGTTGGTTCTCGCATAGGTATTACAATAATATCAGATTTTGGATGATTAACTCCGTAGTTCATTCTGATAAATGAATAGAACTTACTAAGTTCTTTAAGACTAAATCCGGAATAGTGTTTTTGATATCTCCCAAACGCAGCAGAGTATCTTGGATGTTTTTGATTTGATTCCATAACAATAGCTAGGTCAGAAAGAAGCCCTTCTAATCTTGGTTTCAGCCTGTGTTTAAGGCTATTTTTAAGGGTATCTGTGATTGTTTTGAACTCATCATTATCCTTTAAGCTATAGAAAAATTGATGGCTTTCATAAAGCTCAAACAAACTATCTGGTGTTTTTTCTGCCATTTATACTGCCCCAACTATAGTTTGGGTCATAACAATCTATATAAAGTTTTATCTACTCCAGAATAGGTATGGGGTGGCAGGATTCTTTATCTACAGAGACGATTGCAAATATTAGAAGTCTGAATATCTCGTGGATTATTGACAATTTTGTTCCGGGCCATAAGATGGTTCAAACAGAAGGAGCATATACTGGCCCATGTCCGATTCATAAAGGAAAAAAGACAGAGTTTGCAGCAAGAAATAATTACTTTACTTGTTTTAAATGTGGAGAAAAAGGGGA
Source organism: Nanobdellota archaeon (assembly GCA_042571125.1). GTDB lineage: Archaea > Nanobdellota > Nanobdellia > Woesearchaeales > UBA10107 > JBHPFU01. Next base: position 135,077 of record JBHPFU010000002.1, read on the forward strand.
TGGCATTGATTTTGTGCAGGCACTAAAAAGCATAGACGGACTTAATGCTGCAAAACTGATAAGCAAAGCTGCAGATATTCCTTTTGAAACAGCAACAAGTGAACATGACGCATTAACAAGAGAATTAATGTATCAGATACATGAAGATTCTGCAGAGTACTATCGCAAAAATCTTTCTGTAAGTTCAAAAGATAAAAAAGATGCATTGGACTATCTTCTTTCAAGAGTTAGTGAACAATCAATAAGAGAATGGGGTCTTGGATTTGCACCAAGAATGGGCTTATCTAGTTTTCTTATAGAAAAAGGGCACGATGCTGATTTAGTATCTCGATTAGGGCTTAGAGTAAAATCAGAAGATAGAGGAAACTGGTATGATTTCTTCAGAAACAGAATTATGTTTCCTATTAAAAATGAAAGAGGCAAAGTTGTTGGGTTTGCAGGGAGAGATATTGAAAAAGATCCAAGAATAAAATATATGAACAGCAGAGAGAGCGAAATCTATAGAAAATCAGAGTGTCTTTTTGGAATTGACAAGGCAATAAGAGACATACGTATAAAAAAACAAGTAATCGTTATGGAAGGGTATATGGATGTTATAGCAGCGCATGAAAATGGAATTGAAAACTGCGTGGCTGTTGCCGGAACTGCTCTAAATTATGGATTAATAAGAACATTATCAAGATATGCAAGAGACATAACTCTTTGTTTTGATCCAGATGCTGCAGGATGGACTGCAACAGAAAGGATTGGTAAGACTGCATTATCAGAAAAGGTAGCAATCAACATTGTGGATCTTGGGCATGGTGACCCCGACGAATTTCTAAAAGAATATGGCAAGAAGAAATTCTTATCTGCAATAAAAAACGGTGTGAATCCTATTGAATTTATTTTAGAACGTAAAGGATTAAAGAAAATAAAAGGGATTGATAACCGATGTTTGGCAGTACGGGATCTTTATCCAGTAATCGATTCTACAACTGATCCTGCACAGAAATCTGCCTGGCTGGAATACATTGCTAAAGAGCTAAAGATAAATTCTAGGGCGCTTAACAAAAGCTATAACTTGCATGTAAGAGAACTCGCAGGTTATCAGAACGGAAGACCTATCGAACAATATTTTCTTGGATTTCTTACATCTAACACAACACATAGAATGCGTGCGAAAGAAAAATTCATACGAGAGAATTTTTCAAGACCGGAATATGGCCTGTATTTTGAATTTCTCTGCTTTGATGAAGAAGCAAAAGATGTTGTTTATAATCCTGACCTGCAGATGGACGAGAATTCTTTGTTTACCAAAGTTCAATTGAGCGACTTGCTTGATAAATTTAAAAGTTATTGTAAAGAAAGAAAGATAATTCTTCGTCAAACTCAGCTGGGAAATCTTGAAGGTATGCTTTTGAGTTCTACAAACGAAATTTCTGACTTTGTAAGGCAAATGGAGATGCAGGTTCTGGCAGATAAACTGGAATATAAAAAAGGTCTTATAAAAAAACTTGAGAGAGAAAGTGCAGATCACTCTCTTATTCCTAACCTTGTGGTTGAGTACAATAAATTACATAGTAAATACGAATCACTAAAACATTATATTAATCAGGGTGTTTAAGATTATCAGAAAGTTAACAAAAGAGGAAAAACGAGAAATAGCGGGTAAGACGAGAAGGGCGGGTTATTCTTCTAAAAAAAATATTGCGATTGGTGAGCTATACCGACATAACAGAGGATTATACAATTATTTAAAAAGAAGGGGGAGGTCTATTGGAACTAATAATATTTCTCATTTATTGACTGAGTCTGGATTTGATGCGGGGCAAACAAGAGACATAAGAGCAGAATTAATTAAAGAACTTAAGAACGAGTTCCCTTTGTCAAGAGTACGAGAAATTGTTAAAAGAGGACCTCAGACTCCGAAAAAGAGCGGATTGATTTCACTTAAAAAAGTAATCTGCAGGTATAAGTCTAAAAGAGTGAAATGTAAAGATTTGCCACCTACACGAAAAATAATTGATTCTTTATATGCACAACATCCTCACTTATCGTTTTATTTGACAGGCCAAGTAAAAGCAGGAGATTTTACGCCCACTGAGATGGGTTCAACATTAAGAGATGTGTACTTCACAGGTGGAGATATTTCCTGCACAGGATTGCAACAACGTGAATTTGGTCTTTATTGGAGATGGTTAACTGCTCATGCAAAAATGCAAAGCGAAAATCTATTCGGTCAAGATAAAAGAAATCTAACAAAGATTGTTGAAGAGTTATCCAACATACGTGCTGCTGACTTTTCAATAAAACATGCAAAAGAAACAAAAACTCTTGGAAACATAAGCGAGAATCTTACAAGAACTATTCTTTGGTCTACACTTGTTTTAGATCAGTTCGGAAAAAGGCAAACTAACGCATTCAAAAGATGCTACCCCTTGCCTTTTTCCGATATTTTTCCAGTATACGGAAGAGAACAAGGATTAAAGTGCGAACACGCACCAGCACAGGAAGGAGATAAAGAACTTTATGCAGATGCGGTTATTAGATCACTTGATGAGTTATGTTATGTAGAAGTTAAGAATTTTACAACTGCTCACGGTAATGTTTTATCAGAATTAAAGGGGAAAATATGTTCAGAAAGAGTTTTGTTTTGGAATAAAGGAGACAGGGATGTAACAAGAAAGACTTTAGTTGTACATTCAACAGATAAAGTCTACAGAGACGTTGTTGATTCTTTAAAAGGAGAAGATCTTTCTTTTGTTTCGCCTTCTGAATTCAGAAAAAGTCTTGAAATAACATTACGAGATTTGGAAAGCAGCGGGTATACAACACCGCAGGTTTATTCTGCTGAACAAATTCTAAAAGCGTATGATATCATTGCTGAACGTCCGCATATTTTAATCCGACCGAGTCATGAACAGGAATTTAAATTTATCAATGACGTTACAAAAGATCTGCTTACAAAACTTCAAAGAGGATACCGAGCAAATGGTTACAAACCAATAACTGTCTTCTCAAGAAAAGGAAGATTAATAGAAAATAGTGAAGGGACATTCCAATTATTTAAACTGCCCCTACAAAATTTGCCTGATTCAAATGTCAAGGCACAGGTTATGAAAAGAATGGATGATCTTCATCCTGGAAAATTATTCATGGACATTGAAACCATGGGTTTTCATGGAAAACAGATCTTCCTTATCGGAACAATGTACAATTCAGGAAGAGATATAACTGCAGAGCTTGCTTTTGCAAGGAATCCATTAGAAGAACGGGCAGTGCTAAAACACTTCTGTGCTCAGGCACAGAATTATGATGAAGTAATAACCTATAACGGGAAAAGCTTTGATTATCCTGCAATTAAAAAAAGGCTTGTTTCAAACAGGATGAGCGATACCCTCCCAGATAAACACACTGACTATTATCGCGTATTAATGAAAACCGGAATATATAAAAAGACAAACTCTGCAAGGCTTTCGGAACTATATAAGTTATTTGGGGAAGAAAGGGAAGATATCAGCAGCGCAGAAGTCCCTCAGAGATATCTGGACTGGATGAAGCACGGGTCAGCAGAGGCAATAAATGATGAGATTGAACATAACGTGCTCGATCTGCTCACAATGGCAGCAGTTTACTTATCACCAAATCTTTTGAAAGGCAGGAAGATATAATGGGCAAAAGACTAAGAAATCGTAGAAAGAAGAAGCATCATGCAAAAGCTAATGATAAATATTGGGGGATTTCAGAACCTGCTTTTGGACAAACTCTAGAAAGTATCCCCGGCATGAAATACTTTGTAGATTTATTTGAGAAAACACCATTTGAAAAGCTTCCTAGTGCAGAGCAAATGGCAAACATAATCGCTCCAGCAGGTCCTCTCTCATATTCTGACCTGGAAGAGATGGCTAGATTTTTTGGATACAGAATAGAATATTCTGAAAAGGACCATAACAGAAAAGTAATTAATCCTGGATACGCGTGCATATTCTCTTCATCAGATGAAAAGTACAGAGTTATTTACTTGAATCCGCGTACAGATCCAGATAGGCAAAGACAAATATTAGGTCATGAGCTTGGACATCCTTTACTTTATACGTATTGTATGGCAAAAGATTTGAAAGCTTTTAGCTATGGTAAAGATTGCTATGATGATGAAGGTGATAAAACTTGTTGGCCAGCAGAACATTATCTGGATAAGTTAAGTCATAATCTTATTTTCCCGGATTCTATTCTGTCCGGATTAGATCTTACAGAAATTGATGCTAAAGGAGCGATGGAGATTGCTAAGGAATTTGGAGTTCCGATAGAAACTGTTGTTACTCGTTTACACAGATTTACTAATAAAAACGGATTGGTAATCCTTGATTATTATGGGCATGTTGGTGGTTCTAGAGATAAGTATCATGTAAGTTATCAAGGACTGCCTGTAAGCCACAGAGTTGATTTGAACCAACGTTCAACAAAACAGGGATTCAAAAGATGGAGAGAAGGATTGAATGGGGAAAGAACAAAGGTTGAAGCAGAAGAAATACTAGACATAACAAAAAGCAATGGACCATTTAGAATAAGAACTCCTTGTAATTATCTTTCATTTCATTCTACGCACAGACAGTATAAATCCAAAACATGGTATAGGGGGGATATTAAAAATCCAAGAAGAATTCTTGTAAGCTTTCCTGTTAACGGAGGTAAAGCCGTTCCATTATCACTGGATTAATCGGTTTATCTGTTTCGTCTGTTTCTAGGTTTCCAATCTTTCTTAAAACATCTTCTCCTTTTATCACTTGACCAAAAACAGAATGTTTTCCATTCAGCCAAGACGTTGGAACTAGGGTAATAAAGAATTGAGAACCGCCTGTATTCGGACCTCGGTTAGCCATAGAAAGAATTCCCATTTTATTATGTGTTAATTCTTCATGAAATTCGTCAGGAATTGTGTAACCAGGACCGCCAGTTCCATCTCCCACAGGATCTCCTCCCTGGATCATAAAGTTTCTTATAACTCTATGGAATGTTAAGTTATCGTAATATCCTTGTTTTGTTAGTGTTATGAAATTCTCTGTTGTTACCGGAGCTCTTTCCTGAAATAACTCTACTTCCATTGTTCCGTGATTTGTTTCAATAACCACAATAGTGTTTTTAGAACAACCTGCTAAAAGAAGTATCGCGAGTATTAAGATTAATCTTTTCATTTTTTAATCTTGCCAAGAAGAAACATGAATATTATGAACAGACCGATTATTATTAGAAGTAGGCTTACATTTCTTAAGTAAGTGTATTGATAAATAACAAAGTTAACAAAACCTATCACAGCCAAGAATAAACCTACAACCCAGTTGTTCTTTTCAAAATATTTCATGAATGCTGTATCCTTGAAAACAATCCCAACCCACATCCCAATGACTAAACTTAGTAGAACTTGAATGAAAATAAGGTTTGGTTGATACATAAGATATCTTTTATATTGATAATATATAAATCTTTTCCTCAAAAGCTTTATAAATCGCTGATTTATTTTTTACTATATGATAAACGGTACTACTGTTTTAAATTATGTTAGATGTCCTAGACTCGTTTGGAACAAATTCTATGGCCCTTCTGAAGAAAAAACTGCGGTTCATGAGTTTATGCAGAAAAAGATGGGGGAAGGTCTTGTTCTTGAAAAAGGTTACATCAAAAAATTGCCTCATGAATCTTTCAGTTTTACGAATTTGGAAGACGGGTTTAAGAAAACTCTTGAGCTTATGAAAAAAGGAGCAAAAAGAATATATCATCCTGTTCTTATGTATGATGATTTTGTTGGAATTCCTGATCTAATTGAAAAAGTAAAGGGAAAATCAAGATTGGGGGAGTACTACTATGTTGCGGGAGATGTTAAAAGCACAATAAGACCAAAAGAAGAACAGGTTATGCAGGTAGTATTTTATAATCATCTGATAAGCAAAGTACAGAGATATCTTCCTCACCTTGGTTTTCTTGTTATGCGAGATGAAAACAGAGTTGATGTAAACATAACTGATAATATTTCTAAGCTTAATAAAGACATTAAAATGATAAGAGAGATTTGCAACGGGATGGTTATTTCTCCAACAATTAATAGTCACTGTACATTCTGTCCATGGAAAGACTATTGTTTTAATATTGCTCTTAATGATGGAGACATATCAATGATTAAGGGTCTTGGTTCTTCCGCTAAAAAGATATTAAACGAAATCGGCGCTCATAAAATAGAAGATGTTGCAAAACTTGACCCAGAAAAAACCCATTTTAAAGGATTTACTCCGGCAACAGTTCAGAAATGGAAACTTCAAGCAGAATCTTTAAGAGATGATAAGGTAATAAAGATAAAAAAGCATAGTTTCTCTTCTCGGTTGTATGAAGTTTACCTTGACTTAGAATCCCAGGATAATACTCAAGTAGTTTATCTTATTGGTTTATTAGTTAACGGCAAAGTAAAACAGTTCACTGCTCTAAAGCCAGAAGATGAGAAGAAAACTCTCCTGGAATTTGTTAAATATGTTATTTCACTAAAAGATTTTGTTATTTATCACTACGGAACATTTGAAAAGACTATGTTCAGAACTTTATTTAAGAAATATTCTGTAAATAAAGCAGAGGGCGATAAGATAATGTCAAATATGATTGATCTGCTTCCGATAATCAATTCTTCTGTTGTTCTTCCTTTGCACAGCTATTCCCTGAAAAGGATTGCTCGGTACCTTGGCTTTAAATGGACAGATAAGAAAGCTGATGCTGCCGAATCTATGTACTGGTATGATCTATGGCTAAAAGATGGGGACCTTAAATGGTTAGAGTTAAGTACAAAGTATAATGAAGATGACTGTAAGGCTACTAAAATAATTAAAGAATGGCTTGAGAAACTTTAATGAATTATTTTATGAAGAAGCCAGAACAGACCCAGCATAAGCCCGCCTACAACTGATAGCAATCCCAGGTAGAATATAAACGGAGAACTTGCTGTTTGCCCGATTAATAAAAGAAAAGCTCCTCCTGCAAATAACCAAACAAGAACAGGTATCTTCTTCCAATCGAATTTCTTTGGCATGAGCATTATTAAGTATGAAACTTATATAAATTTTCCTACCAAAACCTTTATAAACCACCTACATACTCAATATATCATCAAGAGATGATCTGGTTACGGCTTGGTCATGCTTAAGATGAGCTATTCTCTTGATTATAAATAAAATGGCACGAAAATATTCCAGAGACAAAGGACAAGCAGGTTCAACAAAACCTAGCAAACCTTCAAAACCTACTTGGATTAGATATAAGGCGGAAGAAGTTGAAGCAATAATTGCTAAGCTAGCTAAAGAAGGAAAATCTGCTTCAAAAATAGGAATTCACTTAAGAGATAATTTCGGAATCCCTGATGTAAAAACCATAACAGAAAAGAAAATATCTAAAATTCTAAAAGAAAAGAATATCTCTCCGAAATTACCTGAAGACTTATCATCTTTACTTAAAAGAGTTATCCAAATACAAAAACATATTGAAAGAAATCACAAAGACCAAACTGCTAAAAGAGGTTTGAACTTAACAGAATCAAAAGTCAAAGCATTGCTTAAATACTACAAAGCTAAGAAAGTTCTTCCAGCAAGCTGGAAATATGATTCAAAGAACGTAGCATTGTTACTAAGATAGAATCCTGATGACCAATTATGAGAAGTTTAGACAGCACATAGTGGGTGCTGTTAAAGAGTTTAATAAAATACCAAAGAATGAGAAGATTAGAGTTATTTCTCACTTAGATTCTGACGGAATAAATGCATGTGCAATAGCAATAAATGCATTAAGTTTAGAAAACAGACCTTACTCAATCTCAATTATCGAACAATTGGATGAAAAAATAATAGAGAAGTTATCAAAAGAAGATTACAATGTTTACTTGTTTTCGGATATTGGTTCAGGACAACTTTCTATGATAAATAAGCACTTGGGCAACAAAAAAATAATCATCCTAGATCATCACACGCCAGACGGTTCAGAAATAAAGGAAAACACAATATATGTAAATCCTCACTTGCATGACATTGATGGCGGAATGGAAATAGCAGGTTCTGGTGTTGTATACTTATTCGCAAAAGAATTAAACCAAAAAAACAAGAAGCTGGCACATCTTGCAGTAATAGGTGCAATAGGTGATGTCCAAGATAAAAACGGTTTTGAAAAACTAAACTCTGAAATTCTAAACGAAGCTGTTGAACAGGGGTTAATAGAAGTCAAGAAAGGAATAAATCTTTACGGATCCCAGACAAGACCGATTCATAAAGCATTAGAATACTCTGAATTACTAGATATGAATGAAAGCGAGGCAATCCAGTTTCTGAACAGCATTGGAATAAACTCAAGAACTGAAAAAGATTGGAAAAAAATGCCTGACCTAACAGGAGAAGAAATAAAAACACTGGCAGCAGGAATAATAATGAAAAGAAAAGGTCAGGAAGACTCAGAAGATATATTTACAGACCAATATTTGATAACCGGAGAGGAGGACGGGACTCAGTTCAGAGATGCAAAAGAATTTTCAACATTATTAAACAGCTGTGGAAGATTAAACAAGGCCTCGATTGGAATTGGTGCGTGCCTTGGAGATAAAAAAGCAAGGAAAAAAGCATTAAGCAGTTCAAAAGATTACAAAAGACAGTTAGCAGGAGCATTGAATTGGTTTAGAGAAAATCCAGATATAATAAAAGGAGATAATTATATAATAATAAATGCAAAAGATAACATATTGCATACTATCGCAGGAACATTGGCTTCTATCATCTCAAAATCAGGAGACTATCCGGACAACATGTTCATAATGTGTTTAGCAAGAAACAGAAATCAAGATAATTTTTCAAAAGTATCAATAAGAATGACAGGAAAACCAGAAATAGACATAAGCGAGGTTGCAAGAGAGATAGTAGCGATATCTGGAGGAGAGGCAGGAGGACATAAGTCTGCTGCAGGAGCAATAATCGAAGCAGAGAATGATGAAAAGTTCATAGAGGCTGCCAAAGAGGTTTTCAGCAAATACTAACCTTTTTAAAGTATTATTTAATAATATAGAAAATGGCTAAAATCAAAACAAACGTCAAAAGCAATGCAGAAAAGATTGTTATAGATACTTCTGTAATAATTGAAGGTCTTGCTTCTATAAAAATTGAATCAGGAGATATTAAACCAAAAGAAATACTAATCCATGAAGCGGTTCTATCAGAATTAGAGAATCAGGCAAATTCTGGAAAAGAGATAGGATATATCGGCCTAGCAGAAGTAAAGAAGTTAAGAGCGATATCTAAAAAATATAAATTCAAAATAACTTACACAGGAAAAAGACCTGAAGAATTTCAGATTAAAAGAGCAAAATCAGGAGAGATCGATGCTTTAATTCGTGCATTGGCATTCCAAGAAAAAGCTACACTATTAACCGCAGATAAAGTTCAGGCATTAGTTGCAGAAGCAAAAGGTGTTGATACAGTCTTAATTGAATTTGAATTCCCAGAGAGAAAATTCGTTCTTGAATCTTTCTTTGACAAAACAACTATGTCTGTTCACATAAAAGAGAATACAAAAACAGTAGCTAAAAAAGGCATGCCTGGGGATTGGGAGTTCGCGGTTGTTGGAAAAAAAGAATCAACAAAAGATGAGATAGAAGACATGGTAAAAGATATTGTTGAAGAAGCTACAAGAAGACCTGACGGATTTATTGAAATAGAAAGAAGAGGTTCAACAATTATTCAATTGTCAAATTACAGAATCGTAATCACAAAACCTCCGTTTGCAGACGGCTGGGAAATCACGGCAGTAAGACCCGTTAAAAGACTAAGCTTAGATGACTACAAGCTATCAGATAAATTAAAAGAAAGAATTGCTGAACAGGCAGACGGAATATTAATCGCAGGATCTCCAGGAATGGGTAAAACTACTTTTGCTCAAGGACTTGCAGAGTATTACTCAACAAAAGATAATATTGTAAAGACTATTGAAGCTCCAAGAGATTTGATATTGCCTGATGAAGTTACACAGTACTCAATAAGCCATGGTTCTCAGCAAGAAATTCACGATATTTTACTTTTAACAAGACCTGATTATACATTATTTGATGAGATGAGGAACACAGATGATTTTAGACTATTCTCAGACTTAAGATTGGCAGGAGTAGGTATGGTTGGGGTTATACACGCAACAAATCCTATTGATGCCATTCAAAGATTTATAGGAAGGATTGAACTTGGAGTTATTCCTCATGTTATTGATACTGTTGTTTTCATAAAAGATGGAGGAGTCAATAAAGTCCTAAATGTTCAGATGCAGGTCAAGGTTCCTTCTGGAATGTCAGAAGCAGATCTTGCAAGACCTATCGTTATTGTGAGTGATTTTGAAACAGGCAAAGCAGAATTTGAGATATACAGCTATGGAGAACAGACAGTTGTTATTCCTGTAGAGGCTGAAAAAGGAAGTCCTGCTAAAGAGCTTGCAAAGATAACAATTGCTAATGAACTTCAAAGATATTCTGACTTTGTTGAGGTGGACATGGTTTCTGAATACAAATGTATTGTTTATGTCCCAGATAAAGACATTGCAGGCATTATTGGTAGAGAAGGAAAAAGGATTCAAGAAATTGAAAGTAATTTGGGAATATCTATTGATGTAAGAGAACTAAAAGAACTTCCTAAAAACGGAACAAAGATTGATTTCTCACCAGAATTTTCAAATAAATTCTTGATCATAAGAGTAGATCCTAAATATTCAGAGCAAAATGTTGATGTATACATAAAAGATGACTACTTTGCTTCTATGAATGCAGGAAAAAACGGAGAGATAAGAGTCAAGAAAACAAATAAATTAGGAAAGGCATTGGCTAATTCCTTAAAGTATAATGAGAAGATAGAAATCTTTATTTAATTCTGTTGGCCTAGACGATAACTATCGCATACTGGATGAACATGATCTATAACCGCAAACGTACTTAATTTTGGTCTTCCTTTTTCTACTGAACTTGCAAGTGTTGATGCTAACCTGCTCAACCCGCCATTACCATTAATAAACTTCGGGAGTTTATCAACAATTCCCCTCAACAAGATATATTGCTCAGGCATAACCGTTGCAGGACCGAATGAATCATGCAAAAGATCAAGTTTTTCATAATGAATTTGACTTTCTTTAGTTCTGTCTTTGTAAGAAGCAAGTCTATAACCTACTATTTCTTTAACACCTTTTTTTGATTCTATTGCATTTTGAGCTAAAAGAATTATGATTCCGTTTTTTCTATAAAAAACAACAGATTCGTTTGGTTTGTCAGAATATCTTATTGCTTCCTCATCCTCATGATTATCAGTTAAGTGAGTGTAATCTCTTGTTGGGTTTAATTCTTCAAAAGTAAAAACCGCACTCTCAAAACTATTCTCAAAGTATTGTCTTAATTCGTCGCATCTTGGGTGGAATTTAGCTAGAACAATCTGCTCTCTCTTTGGAATCACTAAATCTTCTGCCTCTTTTTTTACGTCTGTATCTAAACTCAATGTAATCGCCAGTTGCCTTTTGGTAATTTTGTATTTTGCCTTATTTAAAGCTTTTCATTTTTAATATATAGACAAAAGGTTTTTAAACTTAAACCTAAACATCTAACCCATGTTAAGTATTGAGCTGTTCAGAGAAGACCCAAAGCTGATAAAGGACAACATAAAGAAAAAAGGATATACTGAACAATTGAAGTGGGTAGACGAGATAATTAAACTTGATTCTGAGTGGAGAAAGGGTAAACAGAAGGCTGATAATCTAAGAGCTAAAAGAAATAACATAAGCAAAGAAATAAACGAAGCAAAAAAAGCCGGAAAGGATATTAAAAAAGTTCTTGCAGATGCTAAGAAAATCCCTGCAGAAATTGAAAAGATAGAAAAAACCCAGGTAAAAGCTCAAGAAAAGATAATCTCATATCTTCTAAGAATACCAAATATAATGCAAAAAGATGTTCCTAAGGGAAAAGATGATGCAGATAACCCTGAAGTAAAAAAATGGGGTAAGATAAAGAACTTTAAGTTTGATGTTAAAAATCATGTTGAGTTATTAGAGAAGTTAGATTTGGTTGACTTTGATGCTTCAGGAAGAGTATCAGGAACTGGTTTCTACTATTTAAAGAAAGAATTAGGGTTATTGAACCAGGCATTAATAAGATTCGCACTTGATTTTATGGGAAAGCAAGGATATGATTATGTCGAGCCGCCATTAATGTTAAACGGATCTGCAATCTATGCTTCAATGGACAAAGATGCAATAGAACAATCTGTTTATTCTGTAAAAGATGAAGATCTGAATCTAATCGGAACAAGTGAACAGTCATTATTAGCCATGCATGCTAATCAGCTTATTCCAGAACAAGAACTTCCTAAAAAATACTATTCATATTCAATGTGTTTTAGAAAAGAGATTGGTTCTCACGGAATAAATGAGAAAGGTCTTTGGAGAACCCATCAGTTCAACAAGATTGAACAATTCACATTCTGTAAACCTGACCAATCTGAAAAAATATATGATGAACTCTTAAAAAATACTGAAAAATTAATGCAGTTACTGGATCTTCCTTATCGTGTTGTTGAGATGTGTACGGGAGACCTTGCTGACTGGAAATATAAAAGCCATGACATTGAAGTTTACAGGCCTACAACAAATGCGTACGGAGAGGTTGCTTCATTATCAAACTGCACATCATACCAGGCAAGAAAACTAAACATAAGATTTATTGATAAAAAAGGATGTAAAGATATCCTTCATACTCTAAACAATACAGCAATAGCGACTTCAAGGATATTAGTTGCAATAGTTGAGAATTATCAAAATATTGATGGATCTATAACAGTTCCAAAAGTTCTTGTACAATACATGAACGGATTAAAGAAAATACAAAGGTGATAAAATGGCAGACGAAGAATTTGCAAAAGAAAAAGAGAGTTTTTTAAGCGGAGAAGATGAAGAACCCAGCGATGAAAAATCTCAGCACATGAGGGAAGGAAAAGAGGAAGTCGATGTTTATTCTGAAGAAGGAAGAGAAGAACTAATTGAAGAAGGAGAGATATCTCCCACAGAAGAAGGTTTTATGAAGGGCGCAGAAGGGCTTGGTAAAGAAGGTCATTGTGCTAATTGCGATAAGATGCTTAAAGAAGATTCTACAATTGAAACAGAAATTGACGGAGAACGCTATTTATTCTGTTCTGATCACTGCGTAGAAGAATTTAAGAAAAAAAAGTAATTATTCGAAGTGGATACTGAATATGTAGTCATCTACTCCTTTATAGAAATGATCTTTAAGGGTAGCTTCGTGTATAAGTCCTAACTCCTTGTAAAATTTATGCAATGCCTTATTATCCGAATGCACATAAAGGTATATTTTTCTTAGGTGTAATTTCTTATTCTTATATTCTTTATCAAGGGCCTGTACTGCTCTTTGAAACATCTCTTCTCTTATCTCTTCAAATCCTGGAAGAACATGGAATCTCATAATCTTACCCAGCCTGTGTTTAGGAAGCCCGATCCTTCTCCAAACAATGATGCCTACAATCTTACCTTCTTCTTCTGCAACAAGGTAGTTGTGGGCGGTTTTACTCTCTTCTTTGAATACAAAAATACCTTCGGCTACATTGCTTATTCTAAATCCTGCTTTTAGAATCTCAGCTATTTGTTTTGCATCCGTAAGTTTGGATTTTCTGAATTTAACCATGTTTCCACCCTATTCTAAAAAGAGAGCACAAAGTATTTAAATATTACTCTTTTTGATATATTCATGGGGTTATTTAAAGATATGCTAAAGAGTGATGAGACTCTTTTTAGGAACTCTATTGCTCTTGATTATGATTATATCCCCAAATTAATACCTTATAGAGAGGTTCAGCAAAAACATATTGCTACATGCATAAAACCTTTATTTCAGGAGAGAAATGGTCGCAATTTGTTTATCTATGGGCAGCCAGGGATTGGTAAAACCGTTGCTTGTAAACACGTTCTAAAGGAAATTGAAGAAGAATATGAGGAGGTTACTCCAGTTTATATCAATTGCTGGCAAAAGAACACAACATACAAGGTTTTGATGGAGATTTGTGATATTCTTGGCTATGCGTTTACTCAAAACAAAAAATCTGATGAATTGTTTAAAGTTATTAAAGAGATTTTGAATAAATCCTCTGTTGTTCTAGTCTTTGATGAAATTGACAAGGCAGACGATTATGATTTTATCTATTTCTTTTTAGAAGAGATATACAGAAAGGCTGTTTTTTTGATTACAAACTACAAAGAATGGATAATTAACTTAGATGAAAGATTAAAATCAAGACTAACCGCAGAGATGATGGAGTTTAAACCATACAATCTTGCAGAAACAAAAGGAATCTTAAAAGAAAGAGTTGGTTCTGCATTTGTACCAAATGTTTTAGCTGAAAAGGCATTTGATACAGTTGTTAACAAAACTGCGGAATTAGAAGACATAAGATCTGGATTGTACATTATGAAAGAAGCTGCCAACTTAGCAGAAGATGAAAGTTCTAAGAAAATAACTGAAAAACATGTTGAAGGGGCAATCCAAAAGTTAAAAGAGTTCACAATCAAAAAAACATCAGACATAGATGAAGAGATGCAGTCGATATTAGATATTGTCAAATTCAATTCTGGAAAAAAAGCAGGAGACTTATTCAAAGTTTATCAAGAACAAGGGGGCAAATCAGTTTACAAAACATTCAAAAGAAAATTAGATAAACTAGAGAAAGGAAAATTTATTGTTCAAGAGAAAACAGAAGGCGGTTCTGAAGGAAACATTACTATTGTTAAATTAGCAGCTGAAGAAAAGAAGCTTACTGAGTTTTAATATTTTATTTCAAAGCTAGAAAAATCCTGGTCTTCTACTTTTTTTGTTTCTATTTTATCAACTCTTGCAATCAAAGGTCCTTTCTTGCATTTCTTAAGCAGTTCGTCTAGGGCTTCTTTCTGTCCTTGAACAATAACTTCTACTGTCCCGTCTTCTAGGTTTCTAACAAGACCTCTTAATCCGAGTTCATTTGCTCTACTTCTAATAAATGTTCTAAAGAAAACTCCCTGAACATTGCCAGTTATTATTATGCGTAAGGCCATTAGAACTAATAATCTTTTTTATTTTATATAACATTCGGTAAAATCCCTTGCCACTGGACACAGGACAGGTTCACGACGAGTCTATATAAGTAACTTCTGACATACTTTATTACATGATTATGGCAGGCGAATTCACCGCCGAAAGGCGGAGTTCTGCCAATCAAAAAGAGGTGATTAAAATGAACGGAAACGATACAAGCTTAGAAACAATAAAGTTCCTTTTTTTCAGGCAGATAAGAGATATGACAATGAAAACTAATGGGATTGAAACATTTGATGTTCAATTCAGCGATAGATGGTTAAGATGAAGCCAATCCAAAATCTGCTTGCAGAATACGAAGAAATACTTAATTTTCATATTGGCACGGATACGATTTTGTTGGGGAATACCACTCTAGGCCATATCAGCTGCCCTCACTAATTCTTAAACGCACCGCTCCCCCTTATTGGCCGGGGGGAAACCTTTTTAAACCACCAAAATCTCTAATATATATGAGAACATTAACTATAGACGAATTCAAGCTTCACAAGGGAAATGTCGCTAAATATGTTGAAGATGGCGCTATTTTCATATATCCTACAGATACTATTTACGGAATCGGCTGCAATGCAGTAGACGAACATGCAGTTGGCGTTCTAAGAAGCATAAAGTACAGATATAAGAGACCATTCTCAGTAATTGCACCAAACAAAGACTGGATTAGAAACAATTGCGACGTAACTGAAGAAGGAGAAGAATGGCTTGAAAAATTACCTGGGCCATACACATTAATTCTTAAACTAAAAGATAAGACTTGTGTTGCACCCGGTGTTTGCCAAGGTGTTGATACCTTGGGTGTGAGAATACCTGATCACTGGATAAGCGAGTTAGTCTCAAACATTGGAGTGCCGGTTGTAACAACGTCTGTTAACCTCACTGGAGAAGATTTTGCAAATTCTGTTGAATCAATAAGCCCGAAAATAAAAGGCAAGGTTGATTTTGCTATTGATGAAGGCGAAAAAACAGGCAGACCTTCAACTCTGGTTCATTTAGATAAAGGCGGCAGACTAGAGGAAAGATGAAAGTTCTAGCAGCAGGAGACATACACGGAGATACTTCCTTAGCTCAATCTTTAGCAGACAAAGCTGAAAAAGAAAATGTTGATATTGTTATTCTTTGTGGCGATTTGACAATGGCTGAACAATCTACAGAAAATATTGTTGGTCCTTTTGTTAAAAAAAATAAAAAAGTTGTTCTAATCCCGGGAAATCATGAGACTATTGCAACTGCTGACTTCTTAGCAGAGCTATACGATGTTACAAACCTGCATGGTTATTCAATAAAATACAAAGATATTGGTTTTTTCGGTTGCGGAGGAGCAAATATCGGGATTCATCAGCTATCAGAAGATGAAATATTCAATACATTGAAAAAAGGGTTTGAAAATGTCAAAGATCTTAAAAAGAAAATAATGATAACTCATGTTCACCCTTCTGAGTCTGTTATGGAAAAATTCACACAGATTTTCCCAGGATCAAAAGGATTAAAGAAAGCGGTTGATGAATTCAAACCTGATTTCTTACTTTGCAGCCATGTTCATGAGGCTGAAGGTATTGAAGAAATGCTTGGAGATACAAAAGTAATCAATGTTGGTAAAGAAGGGAAGATACTTAACCTATAACTTCTTCAACTAATTTCTTTATTTTAGAATTTTTAATTTGTATTTCTTTAACCATTCCTTTTGCTTTATCAGACATTCTTTCATACATGAACTTAATTTTTTTTATTGTATTTTCTGGACCATTTAATTTATAATAAAATTCTAGATTATTCTCAAAGAAAGATAAGCTATCTGCATCCATTATATAATCTGAATCTTCATCTCCTCCGAATTCATGAGCAAGAACGATACGTTCTACTTTTTTAATCGAATAATCATCAAAATCGTGTTTCTTCATCAAATCTACAATAATTTTGGCACTTTTTTCTGAATGTTCTTTCTTATATTCATCATAATTATCGAATTTTTCTACTATTTTTTTTCCCTGGAATCCTCTTTCTATATCGTGTGCCAAAGCTGCAATTTGTAATGGGATGTCTGCCCAGGGTTTTAATTTAAAAAGCCATTTTTTAGTTGTTTCGGAATGGATTGGATCTACTTCTACGGGTGAATGCGAGATTATTTCTTCTATTTCCTTTACTAATTGTTTAAAATCTCCCATTTTAACCTTTAATTACTCCCAAAGGCTTTAATCTAACAACTAGATTTCCAATTCCTGCTTTGTGAGAAACATTAACAACTTCATCTATATCTTTGTAAGCAAGAGGAGCTTCTTCTGCAACACCTTTCCATGATGTTTGTTTAAGATGTATTCCTTTCGATAATAAATCCTGCTTAACCTTCTCTCCTCTAAACTGATCTATTGCTGCATGTCTTGACATTGTTCGTCCAGCACCGTGCGCTGTTGAACCAAATGTTTCCTGCATACCTTTCTCAGTTCCAACCAGAACATAAGAAGCAGTACCCATCGAACCAGGAATGATTATCGGCTGTCCTACTTCACGATAAGCTTCAGGAACTTCCTTACGACCAGGACCAAAAGCACGAGTAGCACCTTTTCTATGCATGTAAACTTTTATTTTCTTGCCTTCAAACTCATGTTCTTCTATCTTAGCGATATTGTGAGCAACATCATATACTGTTTTAATTTCATCCTTGCCAAACACTTCTTTGTACGCTAATCTGACTTGATGAGCAATAACGTGTCTGTTGCACCATGCAAAATTAGCTGCTGCAGCCATTGCACCATAATACCTCTTACAAATATTAGATCCGGCAGGAGCATAAATTAATTCACGATCTGGCAATCCAGCAACAAGATCTGGATACTCCTTTTCCATCTCTCTTAGATAATCCGAGCAAACCTGATGTCCTAATCCACGAGAACCGCAATGTATCATGATAACAATCTGTCCTTTCTTCTCTATTCCGAATACTTTTGCAGTTTCTTCATCATAAATTTCATCAACATACTGCATTTCCAGGAAATGATTCCCAGAACCAAGTGTTGCAATTTGTTTTTTCCCTCTTTTCTTTGCTTGATCGGAGACAGCAGATGAATCTGCACCAGGCATTGAGCCATATTCTTCACAATGATCCAAGTCTTCTTTTGTTCCATACCCATTTTCAACGGCCCACTTAGCGCCAGTATTCAGAATCTTGTCTAATTCTACAAGATCAACAGTAATATTACTAGACCCAAGGCCTGCTGGAACATTTTTGTACAGGGCATCAAGAAACAAGTCTATTTTTTCTTCTGCCTCATCTTTAATTAAGTTTGTGCTTAACAAACGAACTCCGCAGTTAATATCATAACCGATCCCGCCTGGTGAAATCCCACCAGTTTCAAAATCTAATGCTGCAACACCGCCAATCGGAAAACCATACCCTTGGTGACCGTCAGGCATTACCATTGCTTTATAGATACCAGGAAGATGCGCAAAGTTCTGAGCTTGCAGCAAAGTCTTATCTTTTTTCATTATCTCCAGCAATTTCTCAGAAGCATAGACTATTGTAGGTACTTTCATCCCCCCGGTCTTAGGAATTTCCCATTTGAAATCATTTATTTTTTTTAATTCTGTCATATATCCACCACGACTTGGATTGTAACTCCCGCATCTTCTTCTTTAATAAACATTTCGCTGTACGTAACTGCTTTAATATCGGTATTAATTGGGTAGCTAGTAATATTATCAGCGCCAACAACAACTGCAGTTAGTTTATATTTTTTATTTTTTTCAATTTTGATAGAATCCACAGCATGCAATAAGAAAGGAACTGAATCCAACAATATTAATAATTCTGACAGAAAATCATAAAGCAGAGCCTCTTTATTTTCAGATTCAACAACTATTTTTTTTGTTATAGAAGTCATAACATCCTCTGTATCTGTAATCACATTAAACATAGCAAGAGCAGCATTAGAAAATGCTTCTTCGAGTGTTTTTCCAAATGCCTGAAATTTTGCATCCGCGGTGTGCTCTAAAAATTTGAATTTCATGAGAATTAATAAGGTCGCAACGAATCTATGAGATCTCCTTTGTTCTCCTCTTCTTTACTCTCTTCTGTTGAGGTCGTTGGAGCATCAAACATATTAAACAATCCGCCGGATGATTCTGAGCTTGAAGGCTCTGAATAACTGGATGGTGCGGAGTAAGGCTCGGATGATCCTACTGTTGGTGAATTATCATCAAATATATTCCCTGAGTTGAAGTTAGCTCTTGGGCTTTCATTGGCTATAGCCCTCAACATCTCCAGAAGGTGCTTTATCTCGTGCTTATCATCTCTTGTGTCTATCGTTATTTTCATATATTAATCAAAAGAGAACTAATATTTAAATTTTCCCTATAAAAACATCTTCTGATAGTTCATATATATATTTTTCTCAACTTCTGCTTCGTCCATTCCTTTTATCCTTGCTATCTGCTTTATTGTCTCTCTTACAAAAGCTGGCTCATTTCTTTGCTCTGGGAAAGGAGATAAGTAAGGGGCATCTGTCTCTGTCAACAACTGATTAATATTCACTAATTCTGTCATGAGCTGGAAATGTTGAAGCCGATTAATAATCGGAGGGATAGAAAAGGACCATCCGTTATCAGCAGCTCTTTTTATAACGTGTTTTCTTCCGTTAAAGCAGTGTAAAACTACTTTTTTTAATTTGGAAGACTCTAACATCTCAACAGCATCAACTTCTGCTTTTCTTGAATGAATAATAATCGGTTTTTTTATTTTTTCAACAAAATCAATAACTTTTTGGAATGTTTCTTTTTGTTCTTTCTCTCTTCCTTTCACCCATTTGTAATCAAGGCCACACTCACCTATTGCAACACATTTGTCTTTATTCTCTTTTATCCATTTTAGCTCATCTTCAACATCAAGAACTTCAACATCTCTCACAAATCCGTCCGATTCTCTTGTTTCCATCTCTGCAGCAAGAGCATCAATAGGGTAAAGACCAAAACTACAGCTCACAATATCATATTTTTTAGCAATATCAAGAACAATTCTGTTTGTGGAAGAATTAACGCCAGATGTAATTATAGATTTAACTCCTGCGTCTTTAGCTCGCTCAATAACTTCATTCAAGTCGTCTTTAAATTTTGCATGATCTAGGTGTGCGTGTATATCAACTAACATTTTATCAAATTATAATCTGTAGAACCAAGTCCAAGACGTTCTCCTTCTTTTATCTGGTGCATTGGAGATTTATTATTGTGTTTTTCGAACACATCTTCTCCTTCTTTTTCAACAACTAAGTCGAATGATGCTTTGTCAGCAGCAATAATGTCATCACTAAAAACAACCCCCACATCTTTTGCTATTATTTCGCTAGGATGCCCAAAGCAATCACAAAGTTTTGCTACTTCATTTATTATGTTAACAAAATATGATTTTTTAACCGCTTTTAGAACAGCCTGTGCTGCCTCAGCAAGAAGAGTATCAAAAAACGCATTTCTTGGAGATAATGCATCGTAAGGACAAACATATTGACAGATACTGCATCCAAAACATTTTTTATAGTCAAAAACTGATTTCTCGTTCTCTAATTTAATGGCTTTTGCAGGACATTTCTCAACACAGGTTCCGCAACCAGTACATTTATCTATGTCTAGATTCGGCTTTGAACCTTCGTGCTGATCTTTTTTAGATTGTTTTGTAACTCCTCCCATTCCAAGATTCTTAATTGCAGCTCCAAATCCTCCGCAAGGATGCCCCTTTACATGGCTCATTACAAGCATTCCGTCTGCTTCTGCCAAAGGTTTGCAAACCTGAACTGTTAAGTGGTCTGTTTTGATGGGAGTGAATTCATTTGACACAACAATAGGGCAGCCCATAGCTTCCTCTGTGTACCCGTGTTCGCCAACTGCTTTGATATGCGTATCTACTTCTGCTCTTGGACTGTTATAATTAACTAACGAATCAAATAAGAATGGTTTTACTCCTAATCTTTTCAATAGGTCAACAACTTTTTTTGTATATTCTGGAGAAATATAATGAGGATTTCCTGGCTCACCAAAATGAATCTTAATTGCTATCTTTTCTCCTTCAGAAAAGACACCTTTGATTAAGGGCTCTAAGCATTTATCAAGCTCGTCCATCCTGCCAATGTCAAGGAAATTTACATCTGACATAGAATCATTAAGAGAATAAGTATATTTAAATTCTTTCTTTTATTGCTGCGACAATCAAAGGTAATGCTATGGTAATATCGCAGATAACATCAACAAACTTACCTTCAGACTCCATCTTGCCCCAAGAAATTCCTTCTTTTAGTTCTGCTCCTGAAGATCCTCCGGGTTCTGGTCTGTCCATTGTGATTTGAACACCGTATGATGCTCCTTTTGAGAATTGCATTGCCTGTTGAATATAATTTTTTGGAACTCCCCCTCCTAAATACACAACTCCTGTCTTTTTTGCATCCCATGCCAAAGAGATCATATCCTTCAGATCGTCAAATGCTTTTGTCGCTACTTGTTTTCCTTTAGCAATCTGTCCCCACATCATCAAGCCAATGCCTGAATCTGCGATTCCTGGACAGAAAAGAGGAATTTTTTCCTGATAACAAATCCTCAAAATAGAATTTTCATCTTCAACTAAAGACCCAATCTTCCATAATAACTCATTTATCTTCTCAATATCTTTCAATTCATCAAAATGTTTCTCAAAAAAGTCTTCTAGTTTTTCATAAACTTCGTTGGGCATAAAAGAATCATAGATTCTATCAATTCCTTTCTTATTAAGCTCTTCATCGGACACATTATGCGATCCTTGGAAATGATTAAATCCTAATGCTTCAACTAAATCGTGAGTTAGGTTAGCACCAGTTGTAACAAACACATCAATATAATGATTTTTTAGCATATCTGTAACTATATTTTTCATTCCTCCAGGAACCATTGCTCCGGCTAATCCCAAGAATACTTTGCAATCTTTATCTTTGACCATATCTACTAGAATTCCTGAAGCTTTTGCTATCCTCCCCGCACCCATCACTCCGGAAGAAGACATCTCATTGACTAGATCATTCGCCGACATTCCTTTTCTTAGGTCTATTTGTTTGACTTTTTTCATATTGCTTCCTAGAATAAGTTCATGATCCGTGTCTTCTAACAGAATCCATGGAAAGAAGCAATATAGTGCCCTATTTAAATTTAACCAAAAGCTTTATAAATCAAATATATCTTCTTTGATTGGGTGGTCACATGGCTATAGTTGGATTTAATTTCAATAAAATAACCGCAGAAAAAAAGTCTGCAGTAAAAGGAAAGATTAAGATAAATAATAATGTTTCAATTAAAGATGTTTCTTCAATGGATTTCAGTATTGGATCCACAAAACAAAAAGGATTGAAATACGGCTATGAATTCACAGCTAAATTCGAACCTAATCTGGGGAGCATAGTAATACAAGGAGATGTTCTTTCCCTAGAAGAAGCGTCCAAAGTTGATGAAATTCTTAAGCAATGGAAAAAGAGTAAGAAAGTAGGCAATGAATTTATGGTGCCAATAATGAATACTATTCTTTCAAAATGTAACATAAAAGCGTTAATTTTGAGCCAGGATTTAAATCTGCCAGCACCGCTACAGATGCCAAGAGTAAAAGCTAAATAGGCTTTTTAGGCTCTAGGAAGGGGCTTTCCGAAAGATTTATATACTGGATGTGTATACATTGAGTGTATACTATGAAAGACATATTAGAAAATCAAATAGTTTGTAATAAATGTAGTGTAGATATGGATCGAGGCTTTGAGGTTCGGGAAGGCTTCAAACTAAGAATATTCAAATGTCCAAAATGCAGTGAAAAATGGTATCATCCAACTGACCTAAGAGATTTTGAAGAATTCAAAAAAATAAGACAAAAGAAATTCCAAGTTAAACTGCGGATGGTCGGGAACAGTTATGCTGTAAGCATACCAAAAGAGATAATTGATTTTGAGCAGATAAACACAAGCAAAATTGTTTCTATGTTTTTAGAAGAGCCAAATAAGATTGGCTTATTCCTTGAAAGAAGAATGAGAAAATTGGAGGAGGAATTTTTAAAATGAAAGATGTTGAATTAAAAGTGGCAGAAGCAGTACAGGATGATGTAAACAAAGGTATTGTTAGAATCGATAATAAAGAAATGAAAGATTTGGCTATGAGGCCAGGAGATATTCTCGAGATCCAAGGAGATAGAACAACAGTTGCGGTTGTAGATCGCGCATATCCTGGAGACGTAGGTTTAGGGATAATAAGAATGGACGGTCTTGCAAGAAGAAATGCAAAAACAGGGATTGGAGAAGTTGTAAAGATAAAAAAAGCAGATATTAAAGAAGCAAAACGTGTCATTATAGCTCCAGCAGGGAAAGGTGTTATGATTAGAGCTCCGCCAGGTGTATTCAGACAAAGTTTACTTGGAAGAGCTACTGTTAAGGGAGATATAATCTCTGCGGGCGGTACAAGAAGAAGAAAAACTGCATTTAGCGGGAATCCATTTGAAGATATTTTCAGTATGCTTGATGAAGGTATGGCTGGATCTGGATTTGGATTCGGAGATATTAAATTTGTTGTTGTTGAAACAAGTCCAAAGGGAGCAGTCATAATCACTGATGTGACTGAAGTAGAATTAAACCCAGAAGCTGTTGAGCTAAAAGATGAAGAAGTAGTTCCAGAGGTAACTTATGAAGATATAGGAGGTTTAAAAGAAGAAATAACAAAAATAAGAGAGATGGTTGAGTTACCATTGAAACATCCGGAAGTATTCGAACGGTTAGGAGTAGAACCACCAAAAGGAGTTCTATTACATGGGGCACCTGGAACAGGTAAAACTCTACTAGCAAAAGCGGTTGCAAATGAAACAAATTCAAATTTCATGCTAATCAATGGACCTGAGATAATGTCAAAATTCTATGGTCAGTCAGAAGAAAATCTAAGAAAAAAGTTTGAAGATGCAGAAAAGAGTGCACCATCTATTATTTTTATAGATGAAATTGATGCAATTGCATCAAAAAGAGAAGAAACCCATGGTGAAGTTGAGAAAAGAGTTGTTGCTCAGCTATTATCATTGATGGATGGACTGCAATCAAGAGGAAAGGTAATCGTTATTGCAGCTTCAAACATACCAAACATGCTTGATCCTGCATTGAGAAGGCCTGGAAGATTCGACAGGGAAATCGAAATTGGTATTCCTGGCAAAGAAGGTAGATTAAATATTCTTAAGATCCATACAAGAAACATGCCCATGGCAAAAGATGTTGATCTAAAAGAACTATCCGATATAACTTATGGTTTTGTTGGTGCAGACATATCTGCTTTAGCAAAAGAAGCAGCGATGATTGTTTTGAGAAGAGTACTTCCAGATCTAAAACTTCAGGAAGACGAAACAATACCTGAAAATATGCTTGAAAAATTATTAGTTACAAAAAAGGATTTCTATGATGCTTTAAAAATCGTGAGACCTAGCGCAATGAGAGAGGTCCTGATAGAAGTCCCAAATATAAACTGGGATGATATTGGAGGATTAACAAAAGTTAAACAAGAGCTTAAAGAAGCTGTTGAATGGCCTCTAAAACACCCAGATTCATTTACAAGATTAGGTGTACGGCCTCCAAGAGGCATCTTATTGTATGGAGCACCTGGAACTGGAAAAACATTGTTAGCAAAAGCAGTTGCAAATGAATCGGATGCTAATTTCATTTCCATAAAGGGGCCTGAAATGCTGAGCAAATGGGTCGGAGAATCTGAAAAAGCAATCAGAAAGATATTCCAGAAAGCAAGACAAGTAAGTCCTGCAATCATTTTCTTTGATGAGCTTGACTCAATCGCGCCTATTCGTGGAAT
This sequence comes from Nanobdellota archaeon, assembly GCA_042571125.1. Classification (GTDB taxonomy): domain Archaea; phylum Nanobdellota; class Nanobdellia; order Woesearchaeales; family UBA10107; genus JBHPFU01. Next base: position 160,041 of record JBHPFU010000002.1, read on the forward strand.
GAGCAACGATAATAATGTAACAGAACGTGTTGTCAATCAGCTGTTAACAGAAATAGATGGCCTAGAAGATCTACATGATGTTGTTGTTATTGCAGCGACAAACAGACCTGACATAATAGACCCAGCATTACTAAGGCCTGGAAGATTCGACAGGATGATATTAACAGATATTCCTGATGTGAAAACAAGAGAAAAGATCTTTGAGGTTCACACTGCAAAAATGCCTTTGAAAGGTGTTAATCTAAATGATTTGGCTGAAAAAACACAAGGTTATGTTGGTGCAGACATAGAATCGGTCTGCAGAGAGGCGGCAATACTCGCTTTAAGAAAAGACATAAATGCAAAAGAAGTTACATCAAAACACTTTGAAGAAGCGATGGGAGAAGTAAGCCCTACAATATCAAAAGATGTTGAAAAAGCTTACTCCGAGTTAAAAACTAAATTCAAAAGTGTGAAAGCAAAAGAAATACTTGAAAAACCGGCATATATGGGATAATATGAATGCAAACCCTGGTGACAGGATAGAGGTTAGGACCGCGGAAGAATCTTATGAAGGAGTACTTATGCCTTCAGAATCAAAAGATTCTATCTTTCTTAAGCTTAACAACGGATATAATGTGGGAATTTCTAAAGAAAAGATAAGAAGCATTAAAACTTTAGAAAAAGCTAAAGCTGTAAAAGAAGAAAAACCAAAACCAGTCAAAGAAAATAAGAAATTACCTACAATTTCCATTCTACATACTGGAGGAACAATTGCTTCTAAGGTTGATTATAAAACAGGCGCGGTTGTTGCTAAGTTTAAACCTGAAGAACTTCTAAGTTTATTCCCAGAATTGGAAAAAATTGCAAATATACGAAGTATTCTCATATCTAACTTACAATCCGAAAACATGCGGTTTGCTCACTATAATTTAATTGCTAATGCGATAGAAAAAGAGCTAAAAAACAAACCAAAGGGAATAATAATAACTCATGGAACAGATACAATGCACTATACTTCTGCTGCATTAAGTTTAATTTTAGAAGGAATTGATGTTCCAGTTATTTTAGTTGGGGCTCAGAGATCTTCTGATAGAGGTTCAAGTGATTCTGCAACAAATATGATATCTGCAGCCAAATTTATCGCAAATACAAAATTTAAGGGTGTTGGGATTTGCATGCATTCTGATACTGGAGATGAAAGCGCATACATCTTGCCCGCAATGCAGACTAGAAAACTTCATACTTCAAGAAGAGATGCATTTAATCCTATAAATTCTACTCCAATTGCAGAAGTTTTCTTCAACAAAGATGAAATACGCTTTATTGATAAGAAACATTACATGCCTTCAGGTGATTTTAAGTTAAGATTATTTGGTGAAGATATAAAAATAGGTATTTTAAGAAGCCACACAAACATAATGCCCGAAGATATCTCTTATTTTAAAAATCATAAAGGGTTAATAATAGAAGGAACAGGATTGGGGCATTTTCAAACAACCTCATTTGACGATATATCTAAAATAAACGAAAAAAACAAATTAGAATTATCAAAAATAATCAAAAACGGCTGTACTGTTGTTCTGACATCTCAGTGTGTATTCGGAAGAGTAGATATGAATGTTTATTCTCCCCAAAGGGAACTTTTAGATATTGGTGTTATACCCGGAGATGCAATTCCTACTGATACTGCATTCATAAAACTGGCCTGGGTTCTAAGCAATTATAAAGATGATATTGAAAAGGTTATGCTTCAGAATTTAAGAGGTGAAAATCCAGGAAGAATCCAGGAAGACGAATACATGTGATTAACATGGCAAAAGACTATAAAGAAATTGGATTTAAGTGCGGGTTAGAGATTCATCAGCAGCTAGAAGGTAAGAAATTATTCTGTAATTGTCCTACTGAGATCAGAAAGGAAGAACCTGACTTTGAGATAAAAAGAATATTAAGAGCTAGTGCCGGAGAAACTGGCGCTGTTGATATCGCTGCGCTTCATGAACTAGAAAAAGGAAAATATTTTGTCTATCAAGGCTATGAAAATATCAATTGTTTGGTTGAGCTTGATGAAGAGCCTCCGCATGAGATGAATAAAGGGGCTCTAAAAACAGCAATTCAAGTTGCTAAGCTATTAAACGCCGATATTGTAGACACAGTTCAGGTGATGAGGAAAGTTGTTATTGATGGTTCTAATGTTTCTGGATTCCAAAGGACTGCTCTGATTGCTACAAACGGTTATATCGAAGTTAATGGGAAGAAAATAGGAATACCTACAATCTGTTTAGAAGAGGATGCTTGTCAGGCAGTAGAAAGAAAAAAAGAATATGACACATACAACTTATCTCGATTAGGAATCCCATTGTTAGAAATTGTAACAGATGCTACAATCTCCAATCCAGAAGAATGTAAAGAGGTTGCAGCTAAACTTGGGATGATATTACGTTCAGTACCTGGAATGAAAAGAGGAATTGGTTCTATAAGACAGGATGTTAATTTATCTGTAAAAGATACTGCAAGAGTTGAGATAAAAGGTTTTCAGGAATATAAATCAATACCAAAAGTGATGGATATTGAAATTGACAGAAGATTAAAGCTAATCAAACAAGGTAAAAAACTTGAATCAGAGGTTCGCGGTGCAAAACCAAATCTTAGTACAGAATTTCAAAGACCAATGCCTGGTGCAGACAGAATGTATCCTGAAACCGATACTCCTCCAATCAAAACAGAAGGTATTGAAACAGAAAAGATAGAACTAATTGAAGAAAAAGCAGATAAGATTAAAAAATTAGGTTTGGGTTCAGACCTGGCAGCCGCATTATCAAAAATAGGTAAGGCAGATTTGCTAGTTAGGTTTGCTGAGAAGTTTTCTAATGTGAAACCTGCATTTATTGCAGAAACAATGTTATCTCTTCCAAAAACAATCAGAAGAAAGCACAATATTGAGATAAATCCAACAGATGAAGATTTTGAAACTCTATTTTCTGAATTAAATAATGGAAAAATCGTAAAAGAATCTGTTGAGGACATTTTAAAGGAAAATCAACCAGTCAAAGAAGTTATCGAAAAGTATCAGTTAATGTCTGATAAAGAGCTAGAAACTAAAATCAAAAGCATTATTAAGGGGCAAGACATTCCATTTAATGCACTAATAGGCAAAGTGATGGGGGCTCTGAAAGGCAAAGCAGATCCTAAAAAGATTATTGAAATATTAAATAAGTTAAAATAAGTTGGGGGCAAAAGATGAGAGGATCAGTTACACTAACCGGACCTAGATGTTCCGGTAAATCCAAAGTAGGCAAAGAACTAGCCAGAATTCTAGGATTTTCTCATATTGATCTTGATAGAGTATTTGAAGAGCAGCATGGATCTATTACTGATTATGTTAAAAAACATGGATTGCCGGGGTTTAGAAGGCATGAAAACATAGGGTATAAGGTACTCTGCCACGAACATCAATTCATTCGAACTATTATTTCTAGCGGCGGAGGACTTTTTGCACATAATGACGGAGAACAGTATAGGTTAAGTAGTGTTGAATTAGGGAAAAATTTTGGAAAAATAATTTATTTAACCCCCTCCGATGATTTAAGAGAAAGTGCAGAGATCTTGTCAAAGAGAATATCAAAAGATCCTACAACTGCAGGTTCACGCCCAGCATTAACGAAAGATAAAAGCGCTTCTGAAGAAGTATTGGATGTTCTTACGATGAGAGATCCAATATATCGTGCTGTGGCTTATGAAGTTATTCGTACCGAACAAATAGGCGGCATTAAAAAAGTAGCAGAATACATGGCTGAGAAGATTAGATCTAAACTTTTATGTTGATTTTCTCCAATAGTTCATTCAAAACGGCCAAAGGTATTAAACTTCCCAATAATCCTGATAAAAATCCATTAACAAATGCAGGAACCTGATTAAAATAAAAGATTACCATCAAAGTTATAATAAAAAACTCAAAAAATCCTGCGATTAATGCAAAACTAAAAGGAATTCTGTTTATCTTCTGTTTTTTATTGTTTAAATCTAATCTAATTTTAAAATTAAGTTCATTATAAACAAAGATTGACAGGAATAGTGCGACTCCAACTGAGATTAAACCAAGTAAAGAAAAACCAATAAGGCCTAGACTTTCTAAATCCATTATTTTCAATTGAACAACAAAAGTTAAAGCAAGAAATAAAGCATTAAAAACTGAAGGAACTAAAATCCCTACTTTATTTATTTTTTTATTATTTATTTTTATTTTGTAAGGAATTAAGTTATAGATTAAAACTGTTAACAGCATTGCAAAGAAACCAATTATTAATCCGGATGCAATCGCTCTTCCTGGTTCTGAAAACCTAACAAAGGGAGTTATAAGATCTTGTATCAATAATGCAATGCCTTCTACTAAAGCAATATACAGAATCAAAGTCCATCCTATTTTTTTAAGTTGCATAAAAACGAGTCTGGGAGGATTCGAACCCCCGACCCCTTCCTTAGGAGGGAAGTGCTCTATCCAGACTGAGCTACAGACTCATAAGATTAAATCAATATACGATATTTATAAAGAATTCTATTCTTCCTTAACATTCATGTCTACAATAGACTCATTATCAGAACCAAATGTAAATTCTGCCTTTATGTTCTTATCTTTTAAGACCGAAGGAAGCCAGTGAGGATCATCTGACCACATTGTATGGAAAGGTATATCTTCATATTTAAACCATTTCGGAGCCATCTCTTCACTTTCAATAGGCTCTCCGTCCCAGTCTTCTGTTACAAAAACATGGACTGTCTGGTCCCATTCCTTCTTTTCAGAGAAAAAGAAATCTAGAACTCCTTTTTTCTTTAAGTTTTTAACAGTAACACCGCACTCTTCCTGCAGTTCTCTAACAACAGATTCTTCAACAGTTTCATCGGGCGTGACCTTCCCCCCAAATCCGTTATATTTTCCGCTTCCGAACCCTCTTTTTTTCATACCAAGGAGTACTTCTCCGGACTGCTTGTTTATAAGAAAACAAAGTGTTGCTTGTATCAATCTTTCACCCCATTAATACGAGTTATCGGCAGGTTTAAAAATATTTCTAAAATACAGCATATATGATGAAAGAGATACAAAAAGAACTGAGAAAGTATGCGAATAAAGAGAAGGTAAAGGTTTACCAGGGATTTTTCAAGACTGGCAAAGGAGAATACGGAGAAGGTGATGTTTTTATAGGTGTTACTGTCCCGAATACAAGAATTGTTGCTAGAAAATTCAAAAATATTAATCTTTCTCAAGCAAAAGCACTGCTTAAATCAAAAATTCACGAAGAAAGGCTTTGTGCTTTACTTATTCTTGTAGAAAAATTCAAGGAAAATGAAAAAGAAGTTGTTGATTTTTATCTGAAGCATACAAAATATGTGAATAATTGGGATTTGGTAGATTTAAGCGCAGATAAAATTCTTGGAACTTATTTATTGAATAAAAATAAAAAGATAATATACAAATTAGTTAAATCTAAATATCTGTGGGAAAGAAGAATATCTATTTTGACAACATTCACATTTATTAAGAATAATCAATACAAAGATTCACTAAAGATCGCAGAAATTTTACTAAATGACAAACATGATTTGATACACAAGGCAATAGGGTGGATGTTAAGAGAAATAGGAAAAAGAAATTTAGCTGAAGAAGAGAGGTTCTTGAAAAAGCATTATAAAAAAATGCCAAGAACAATGTTACGATATGCCATAGAACGTTTCCCAGAGCGGAAAAGAAAAGCATATCTGTTAGGAAATGTATAAAATAAAGCAAACTCCGGAAGACTTTCTAGTACGTGAAATAAGCAGAATTAAGCCTTCTGAGGAAGGTCGCTATGTTTATTTTATTCTAAAGAAAAGGAATTACACAACTCAACGAGCAATCAAACATATTGCCAATGCATTACATGTTCCTGAAAAAAGATTTGGTTTTGCAGGTAACAAAGACAAGAATGCGATTACAGAGCAGCTTTGTTCTGTTAATGTTAATCCAAGCAGGATAGAATTAAATGATATATGGATTGAAGTTGTTGGAAAGGGTAACGGGCCAATCCTTTTAGGTGATTTAGAAGGAAATGAATTTGAAATTATTGTAAGAAATATTGAAGAAAAACCAAAAAAGATTAATAAGATAATAAACTGCTTTGATGAACAAAGATTTTCTAAAAATAATGTTGAAGTTGGAAGAGCGATAATTAAAAAAGACTTCAAAAAAGCTGTTGAATTGATTTTAGAAGGAAAAGACGATTTTGATTTAAGGGAACATGACGAAAGAGATCCTGCCGGAGCTTTGCAAAAGGTACCAAAAACTATTCTAAAATTATTTGTACATTCTTATCAGTCAGATATCTGGAATAAGACTGCTGAAAAGTTTCAAGATAAAGAAAAACTTCCTTTGGTTGGGTTTGGAACTGAATTTGAAGATAAAAAAGTAGAAAAATTCGTGTTAGATTTGTTGAAGAAAGATGGAATAACTCAAAGAGACTTCATAATCAAGCAATTGCCTTCTGTAAGCTCAGAAGGTTCTGAAAGATTCGTATTTGCAGATGTAAAAGATCTTGAAATTGGTAAGTTAGAAGACGATGAATTAAATAAAGGAAAAAAGAAGTGTTTAGTTAAGTTTAAACTTCAAAAAGGAGCATATGCGACTATTGTTGTAAGAACTATTTTTCAATCTTCTTAGGTTCAGAATAATCAAAAACAATAAGACATTTCTTCAAGGCTTTCTTAACTTCTTTTTTGCTTAAAAGATTTGAAAATGATTCCCATTTTCTCTGTAGTCTTAGCATATGTTTAAAAACATCATATTTTGGCATAGCCTTTGTCTTTGCAAGTTCTATATTCCTTAGACATTCAGAGGCTGAGAAGCCATCCCCCAGAGAGGAATATTGTTCATAAAGTATTTCGCTGCTCTTTTTTATTTTATTATCAAGATTATTGCCAAGAAAAGCGGAAATATAAGGCGATAAGTCCTTTAATTTTACTTTTTTCATTCCTTTATGTCTTTTCTGTTGTCTTAATTTTTCTCTTTCGTAAATAAATCTATAAATATCAGATCTGTGGGTCTTCCACAAAGGATAGGTTCCAGATGGAGGATCATGCATAATCCAAAATTCATTATCAAAAAAGATATTAAATCCGAACATCTTTGCATTAATCAAATAATCGCTATCTTCACCCCGATTAATTTTATAATCAAAAGGAACTTTTTTAAACAGATTCTTATGGAGGACAGCGCAGCCTGTAAGCATAAAGTGAGCATCTTTTAATCTTGGACCTTTGCCTATAAATTTATCAAATGCCTGATTCATTTTCTTTGCTTGATTCCATGCGCTGCTCCATTTACATCTCTTTATCTTCAGCTTATATCTTCCATCTCCATAATGGCAATATCCTGAAATACCATCAATTCTTTTTTCATTAAATTCTTTCCCAATAAACTCTTTTGCTTTTGCTAAAAATTTAGGATCGGTTACATATTCATCATCATCAATTGAAATAAGAATATCTTCATCAAGAACTTGAGCAATTAATAATGATAAGTTTCTAACTCGGGAGTACCCTTTAAAACCCAAGAACAGATCATATTTTGAAGAGAATTTATGGAGTTCTTTTTTTAAGCAATCTAACTGAAAGCTGGATAAATAATAAAGCTTTAATTTGTATTTTTTAGAATAGCTGTCTAATTTTTTAATTAGCTTATCGTTCATTTCTTTCTCAATCTTTTTTGAAAATGCCGATGCGAGAACAAGTATATCTGTGCCATTCCCAATTTTTCTTAAACTTTCGATAGCTCTCATTAATGTCCCATCTTCATCAATGGGTGTCGGATGGTCAAAGATAGGTTTTAGCCTTTTTACAGGGCCAAATCCCTTTTTTGCCCAATAGGTAGGTATTACAATGAGCGTTTTCATCTATATATTGTAGAAAAGGCTGTTTAAAAACCTATGTTATGTTTCAATAGCTTCAATTGAATCTTTAAACATTCCTTCTGGAACCTGTTCTCCGTTAATCTCAACCAGAATATTTTCATTCATATAATAATCGACTAATGGCGAGGTCTGTTCTGTATATGTATCGTATCTTTTCTTTATTAAATTCGGGGTATCATCTTCTCTTTGAACTAATTTAGAACCGCATTTATCGCATACTCCTTCTTTTTTTGGAGGGAGAGTGATTGTATTGTAAATTGTTTTACAGTTTTCACATCCCCATCTTGCAGAAAGTCTTTTGATAATCAGTTTTAATGATGCATGAATATACAGAACAAGATCGGGTTTTGCTATCTTTTCTAATGTAATCGCTTGGTCTGTATTTCTAGGATAGCCGTCAAGAATGAATCCATCTTTACAATCACTAATGCTCAAACGATTTTCAAGCATTTTCAGAGTCAAGTCATCAGGAACATACTTTCCCTGCAAAAGATAAGCATTTGCTTGCTTACCAAGTTCTGTTCCTTTCTCTACATTCTCTCTAAATAAATCTCCTGTAGAAATATGTGGGATCTTATATTTATCAGCAAGCATATCTGCTACTGTCCCCTTCCCCGCACCAGGCGGTCCAAACAAAATTATTCTCATGATTATGAAAAGCCCCCGGAGGGAGTTGCACCCTCGACCTGCTGGTTACAAGCCAGCCGCTATAGCTACTAAGCCACGGAGGCATGGAAATTATAGAAAAATATTCATTTAAATAACTTTTGATTATATGAGGCCTCTCTTTGTATATGTTTTTGCCTCTTCTGGTGTAAATAGACCTTTTGCTTCCAAGAATCGTTTTATAAGCGCCTGTAATTTGTATGCTTCTTTATAAAGATAAAGTCTGTGATCCTCTATCTCTTTTCTGTATATTCTCTTCTGGAAAATTTTTATGAAACTTTTCATTAATCCGCTTTTTTTCCACTCGCCGCGATAATCAAGTTCGAGGTTTGCTACTATTGTTGCTTCAACTTCTCCTTTATCTAGCTTAAGTTTTTTTCCCTTATGCATAACTTCAGCCTTAGTCATATTAAGAATATGATAATCGATATCCAGAAGATATCTTAGATAACCTGTTTTTTTATTTACTCCGTCAGGATACTTTATTGTTCTCCACCACATCCATAATTCTTTTCCCATCTGGTTGGTCTTATCCAGATAGAGTTTTTCTCTAAACTTTTCTCCACCTTCATCATCAAAGTATTTTTCTTCGTCAAGCCATTCTTTCACAACTTTATAAAGAAATTTCAGTGCGAATACATCTTCAACCTTTACACTAAATGTTGCTGCATTAATAATCTCTCCTTTCATCTTTACTTCCATAACTAGAAATTGTCGATAGGTTTTTATAAAGTTTTCGTTAGTATCTGTTAAGGCTTCTAGAGAAGAGCACTTCTAAAAATTTTCTTAATTTCAGAGGTTTTGTCTTTATTTTAACTTTATTCTTACGTATTGCTTCAAAAATAGAAGAGATATTTTTTTTAGCATCAATATAAGAAAAAGTTGAATTGAATTGCCAAAGGCGATGGGCATCTGAAGTTCCAACCATTGGTAATTTTAATTTTTTTGCTATTCTTTCTGCTTTTTTGTTTAGATTAAAAAATCTAAGGTAATAATGACAGTATTCAACAGCATCAAACACGTCCTTATGCTTAATTAAGTTTTTTCCAACTGAACTAAATAGGTAAAACGGATGCGGTGCGATAACTAACGAAGTTTTTCCTAATTTTTTGAGATCTTCAAACTTTTTTAAGTTATATTTTTTAGGGGGATTTAAAATTAAAACGTCCTGTCCTTCAATTTTTTCTTCGACTCCCGGTATTAAAAGAATTCTTTTCTTTTTTGCATATCTTTTCAAACTTTCATTAAAATAAACATCGCAATGATTTGTTATAGATAGAACATCAAAACCAAGTTTGGATGCTTCATCTATTAATTCTTTTGCACTATAAGCTATATTTTCTTCTGGATCTTCCTTTGTGTGTATATGAAAGTCTGCTTTAAGCATTTAAATGAAAAGGTTTTTATATCTTTAAAAATCTTGCTAAATCATGTTAATTGGGGTGGTTGGGAAACCTTCAGTAGGAAAATCAACATTTTTTAAGGCTGCAACTCTGGCAGAGGCAGAGATAGCAAACTATCCTTTTACAACAATAAAGCCTAATCATGGTACAGGGTATGTTAAGGTTGAATGTGCTGAAACTCATTTTAAGGTTAAGTGCAATCCTAGATTCGGTTTCTGCATTGACGGAAAACGATTTGTTCCTGTTGATATGCTTGATGTTGCAGGTTTAGTCCCTGGAGCGCATGAAGGCAAAGGAATGGGCAACCAGTTCTTAGATGACTTAAGACAGGCAGATGTTCTAGTTCATGTTGTTGATGTTGCAGGCACAACTAATGAAAAGGGAGAACCCGTCAATCCTGGCAGTTATGATCCTGCAAATGACATTAAATTTCTAGAAGAGGAACTTGATTTCTGGTATTTGGGAATATTAAAAAAAGGCTGGGAAAAATTCGCAAGAGAGATTCAGCAAACACACGGAGAAATACATAAAGCACTAGGAAAACAATTATCCGCATTAGGAATTAATGAAAAGATGGCTGAAGATGTTATCAAAAAGATTGGTTTAGACCCGACTAGTGTTACAGTATGGTCAGAAGATGACCTATTAAAATTGGCTCAAGAATTCAGAAAGCTAACAAAACCAATGATTGTTGCGTGCAATAAGATTGATCTTCCTAGTGCAGCGGAAAACTTTACAAGATTAGAGAATGAGTTCCCAGATCACTTATTAATTGCCTGTTCTGCAGATTCCGAAGTTGCATTAAGAGAAGCGGCTAAACATGAATTGATTGATTATGTGCCTGGAGAGTCTGAGTTTAAGATAAAAGGTTCTTTAAATGAAAAGCAAGAGCAGGCATTAAACTTCATAAAGGGAAATATGCTCTCTAAATTCGGATCGACAGGAGTTCAACAGGTTCTTGACGCTGCAATCTTCAAAATATTGAAGTACATCGCTATCTTTCCTGGGGGGGTTAACAAATTAGCAGATCAGGACGGAAATATTCTGCCTGATTGTTTCTTACTGCCTCCAAAATCAACAGCATTAGACTTTGCATACAAAGTTCACAGTGACATAGGAGATAATTTTATCAGAGCGGTTGATGCTAAGACAAAAATGGTTGTTGGCAAGGAACATCTTCTTAAGCACGGAGATGTTTTAGAAATCGTTGCAGATAGATAATTAATTCTTAAAGGCGCTTGCAAGATCAATTACGTATTTCCCTTCTCCAACCTTAAATATTAGAGGATCTTTCTTGAACAGATGAACTAAGTCGAGTTCGAATTTTCCTGGTTCTACTGTTCTCACAGATTCAATATCAAGAATAACTGGCTTGTCTTTAACAACACCAATATCAACTAAATCAAGAACATCTTTTTCCATCTCTACTTTTTCTTTAGGAGTCAGGTTTTCAATTGCTTCGATAGTTTCTTTTGCTTTCTGTAGTGCTTCTTTTTTGATAAAGAAAAATAATTTAGCTCCACAAGCGCATCCTTTCAGAATCTCTTCTGCAGGATCGGCATATATTTTTCCACATCGAACGCATTGGTGAGGCATCTTATCTCTTTCTCTTTTTCTTGGCTTCTTTTGTAAAAAGTTGTATCTTGCTTGGGTCTTTCTTAATGCTTTTAATGACTGCAGCTGCCCCAATCAATGTCAAGCCTTGTCTGTCTCCGAGAATAGAATTTATAACTGTACTTTTCATTTTCTGGAATCCTTCTAATTTTCCTTGGTGAGGGTTAATCACTGCTAATTCGATTCCTTTGAAATCTTTATTTATCTCTTCCATTGTTGCTTTGATAAGCTCTACTTCTTCTTCTTTCTTTAATCTTCCTTGCAGTAGAATTATCTTATTCTCTTTGGCCTCTGTCAAAAGTTTTCTGATTCTTCCAATTGAGCTCAATCCTTCGATTTCCGAATATGGCATTAATTGTAGTGTTACCATTTTAACCCGCTAATGCTAATACCCCTTCATAAAATTCATCCATATTTTTTCCTTTTTTTGCAGACATGCCCATAACATCATATTGAGGAAATGCGGCCATTATTTTCTTTAGATTTGCTTTTCTCAAATCTGTTTTATTTCCGATAATCAACACGGGAATTTTCCTTGCTGCAAGATTTCCAATAATTGTTAAATTAACTTGAGAATACGGGTCTTTTGTTGCATCAAGAACAACAATAACCACGTCCATATCATCAAGCCATTTGATCGAATCGATAACTCCTTTTGTTGCTTCTTTTGCTCTTTTTTTTGCTACTGCTGTTTTTAATCCTGCTTTAACAAAATCTTCATAATCTATTTTTGTAGCGATTCCAGGAGTATCTACAAGGTTAAAGGATAATTCTTTTCCTTTTGATTTTATGTTAATCTGCTCTTTTACAGTAATCTCTCTTGTTTCGTGAGCAATCTTAGAAGCCTTTCCCATTTCCTCGCCAAGCCAGTCCTTGCAAATTCTATTCGCCAAGGTTGTTTTTCCAGCATTAGGCGGGCCATATAACCCTAGCTTAACGTGTTTTTTCTTTTTAAATAAATCTCTAAAAACCTTGTTTATAAATTGCTTAACAAACTTTAACATCAAACCACCATCTTTTGGGTATATAATGGGCCTGGAATATATATAAATGTTTCGCTTGCCTTTTTTAAGCAGAAAGCTTTATATAATGAATTTTACAATTTTAGTGATATGATTGAGGAGATAAGACAAACAATCCTTGATATATTAAACGAAGTTGTTAGGATTCTCGAGGTCAAGGAAGAGAAAGATGTTTTTGAGATTAGAGGATTAAGTGATCGTACAATTCGTTATGCTTCTATTTACCAAGATAAAGATGCAATTTCAATTGCTGTTGTTGTCTATGCTTTGTTCAAGATAATTGAAAGACAAACAGACATGGGTTCAAAAGTGTATACTCTTGTCCTATCCCATCTAAAGAAAGCAAAAAAATATCTTTGGAAGAGTGATTTTGAAAAATATGGGTCAATGATGCGCGGACTGTTAAAAGAAATTGCAGAAATTGACAGAAAATTAAAAGTATACATAATCGATGTTATTGAAAAGGCGAAATTAAAAAAAGGTTCTAAAATTTATGAGCAGGGTGTTTCAATAGGAAGGGCTGCCGAACTTATGGGGATTTCTCAATGGGAACTTCTGAGTTATGTAGGTAAAACAGAGATTGCTGAAGAGGTTCCAAAAGTAACTTCGATAAAAGGAAGATTAAATCTGGTTAGGAGGATGTTTAATTTATGAAATCAATAATATTTGACACAGGTCCAATCATAAGTTTAGCAACAAACAATCTTCTTTGGGTTCTGGGAAAACTTCATGAACGTTATAATGGTGAATTTTATATCTCGCGTCATGTTGAGAATGAATTAATTACAAAATCCTTAAGAACAAAACGATTTAAATTTGAGGCACTGCAAGTTCTAAGGCATGTTAGGAAAGGTACGATTAGGATAATTCATCAAAAGAATATTGAAACTTTAACTAATGAACTATTAGGGCTTGCAAATAATATTTTCAAAGCAAAGGGGCAATGGGTTCGTATTGTTCAGGCGGGAGAGATGGAAGCTTTAGCTGCAAGCATTATTCTTGATGCTGACGCAGTTGTTGTTGATGAAAGAACAACAAGACATCTTGTAGAAGAACCATTTTCTGTTAAGAAGATTATGGAAAAAAAGATGCATACAAAAGTTTATGTTCATAAAGCAAATCTGAAAAAATTTAGCAGCATAACTAAAAAAGTGAAAATAATAAGATCTATTGAGCTTGTTATGGCTGCATATGAGCTTGGATGGCTGAAAGCATACTTGCCCGACATGAGAAATGCTAAAACAGAACTATTAGACTCTGTTTTATGGGGTCTAAAGTTAAGGGGTTGCTCTATATCCAGACGTGAAATCGATAAACTCATCAAGATAGAGAGACAACACTAAATAGAAAAGTTTTTATAAATCTGGGCGTTGATAATTCAATATGGAAAAAGATCATTACCTATTTCAAGATATAGTTGAGGAGTATAAACAATTAGAACGAGCCATTTTAAACGCTGAAAGGCAATGGGGCCCAATAAATGATTTAAAATCTCATAACGAGCCTCTTGCAAAAAAATTGGCAGGTATGGCTGCCGCAGGAAGAGAACATACTATGAGAACCTGGATCCCAAAGAAAACAAAACGTTTTCTTTTCTTTTTTACTTGGAAAGTAACAGATTTAGAAAGAATAGACAAAGTTGGAAATATGCAACATTATTTTTTAAAAATTGAAAGTATGCTTGCTGTGTGAGGTGAAAGAATATGTCTTGGAGTGAAATAAATGATGCGGACGGTTCGATTGAAGAATTAAGAAGGCTGGTTAAGATAGTAAAGGAAAAAAGAGGTCTTAAAAGTATTCATCAACTAAGAGGGCAAGATGAAGTAAGATATAATCAGATTCTTGGTTTGGCACAAAAAGCATTCACACAAGTTTTAAGGGTTGATCAATTAGTAAAACGGTTATCTGCAAAACAAAAAGAAAGCATAAGTAAAAAATTTACTGAAATGTGGAAAGATTTACAAATCGCACTTTCTGAATCAGATTTAATGGCTAAAAAGAATAAACTTGTTCCGATAAATGTAAAAATTTAAAGGCATCTGTTTAAGAACATTACATGATCTCCTTTTCCGTTCTTGTAAACTAAACTCTCTAAATAATTTCCTTGGATTACATGTCTTCTTTCACGTTCTGGAATTCTGAGTTGGCCTGTGAATTCTTCTGAACTAACATTTGCTTCTCCATGAATAGAAACTGTAAGAACATTAGGTTTAAGGGATCTCAGATTTCTAGCCAATCTTGCGTATCTTTCGGCTCTTGAAAGCACATCTCCCTTTGGTTCATCGGGGTTTATTGGAATAACTTCTTTTCCATATTCAAACATTAATCCGATTATTGCCCAGTGATATTTTCCAAGTTCGAATGGCTTTCCATTTTTTCCTGGGAAAGTCATTGGTTTTATCATTCTTCTAAGTTCTTCTCTTTTTTCTGAACTAGTTCTTGCGGCCTTGAAAAGAGGACGGTGGGATTCTTCAAAATTTTCTAATGCAAGTCTGCATGGTCTTTTCGATTTAAGCATTTTTTCAAGAATCTTTCTTTCATTGCTTTTATGAACACCACTAAAATGATCTTCACCAATCAAAACATAATTAACAGAAGGATCTAAAATTTCTTTATATAGCTGTGTTGGCGTTATTGTATGTCGTGTAACGAGAGGTTGGTTCATTTTTAATGTCCGTCTTCACCTCTCTCGTTACATTGGGTAAAGCATTCAACTATATAAAGATTTCTATATTTGAGTACTACATAGTGATTACATTAAATAAATAAGATTTATATAAAACAAAGAATTCTGGTATTTCAGGGGGTCTAGACATGAAATTTGCTCATTTAGGGGATTGTCACATTGGTGGTTGGAGAGAGCCAAAACTAAAAGATTTAGGGGTCTCGGCCTTTGTAAAAGCCATAGACAGTTGCATAGCTAAAGAGGTTGATTTTATCCTTATTTCTGGAGACCTATTCAATACCCCTCTTCCGTCAATAGATGGGCTAAAAAACGCTGTAACTAAGCTAAAAGAGGCCAAAGACAAGGGTATACCAGTATACGTTATAGCTGGCTCGCACGACTTTTCAGCATCTGGAAAAACAATGTTAGATGTACTTGAGAAAGCTGATTTATTCATCAATGTTTTCAAAGGTTCTGTTGAAAATGGCATCTTAAAATTAAAGTTCACACATGATCCAAAAACAGAGGCAAAGATAACTGGAATCATAGGGAAAAAAGGGATGCTTGACAAGAAGTACTATGAACAGCTTGACAAAGCAGCTCTGGAAAACGAGCCAGGATTTAAGATATTCATGTTCCATACTGCATTAGATGAACTAAAAACAAAAGATCTTGAGAGGATGGAATCCGCACCATTATCTTTAATGCCAAAAGGATTTGATTATTATGCCGGAGGACATGTTCACATTGTCACGCATAAAACTTTTGATGGATATAAACATGTTACATATCCTGGTGCGTTATTTCCAAACAATTTTTCTGAGTTAGAAAAATTCAAACACGGAGGTTTTTATATTTACAACGAAGGTGAGGTCACATGGGAACCAGTCATTGTCTCAAATGTTGAATCATTCTCAATAAATTGCGATGGTAAAACTCCATTTGATGTTAAACAGTTAATTCTTGACCAAGTGAAAGATAAAGAACTTAACAATGCGATTGTAACAATAAGATTATCAGGGGTTTTGGATGGAAAAGTTTCTGACATTGAATTCAAGGAGATTTTTGATTTATTGAACAGCAAATCTGCATCATTTGTTATGAAAAATACAAATGCTCTGCAAATGAAAGGGTTTGAGGAAGTTGAAGTTGATTCTGGATCTGTGGAAGAGACAGAAGAGAAACTGATTAGTGAAAGTTCTGGTCAGATAAGCATAGAAGGGGATGAAAAAGAATTAACAAAGCAATTGATGTTAGTTTTATCCGCAGAAAAAGCAGAAGGTGAGAAAACATCAGACTATGAGAAAAGAGTTGTTGATGAAACAAAGAAAGTTTTAGGATTAGATTAATCTTTTCATTATCTCATTTACTTCTTGAGGTGTTGCCTTCCCTCTTGTTTTTGCCATTACCTTACCAACCAAGAAATTGAATGCTTTTGATTCTCCTTTTTTGAAATCTTCAACAGCTTGAGGATTTTCTTTTATTGCTTCTTTACAGAACTTTTCTAATTCTTTTGAGTCAGAAACAGATTCAAGTCCTTCTTTTTTGACGTATTCTTTTGGAGAAAAATCTTCTTTAAGTAATTTTCTAACTAACATTTTTCCAGTTGCTTCGTTTATCTCATTATTTTGTTGTAGGTTTATTATTTCAGCATAATGGGAAGGGTTAACATTAAACTCATCAAATCCTGTGCCACTATAGTTAAGTGTCCCCAAAAAGTCTCTTGCGATAGATCCTGCGGTCAATATTGGATCAGCGCCGGCTTTAACTATCTCTTCAAATAATTCTGCTACTTTCAGATTGGAAGCGATGGTTTTAGCATCAATTTCTGAAACGCTATAGCTTCTTATTGTATCTATCTTTTCATGCGGTCTTTCTGGCAATATTGACTGTACTGTTTCTATCTCTTTATCAGAAATATCAATGGCAGGAAGGTCTGGTTCTGGTATAAACATATATTCCATTGCCTGTTCTTTTGATCTCATAAATAATGTTTCGCCTTTCGCATCATCCCATGCTCTTGTGTGCTGTTCTTTCTTCTCTTTTGATTTCATAACTTTTTCCTGTCTTTGGATCTCAAATTCAATTGCTTTGATTATGCTTTTGAAAGAATTAACATTCTTGACTTCAACTCTTGGGTGTCCTTCAATATTAACATTAACATCTGCTTTTACACCTGAATCTGGATTTATTGCTTTGATATAACTCAAAGTTGTCATTAATCTCTGAAGCCATTCTCTAACCTGGTCTGGAGAATCAAAATCCGGGTCTGTGACCATCTCAATTAAAGGCATTCCTGATCTATTATAATCGACGCATCCTGTTACAGGATCCCAACGAGCAGGATCTTCTTCCAGATGAACTTCTGTGATTCCTATGCCCAAGAACTCCCCTTTTTCACCAACAGGAGTTGCATAAGAACCAGACATTGTTTTTTGGTATCCATTTGGAAGGTCTGGCCAAGAATAATGTTTTCTTTGGAATAATAATTTTGGATTTATATTGCAACCAAGCATCAATCCAATTGCAATTGATTTATCGATTGCTTCTTTGTTTGGAAGCATCGGTTTATTGCCGGGTTGACCAGTGCAGATAGGACAAACATTTGTATTTGGTACTGAATCAGAAACAGAACATTCGCAGAATAACTTCTGCTTTGCATTTTCCATGTTTAGATACCCATGAATTTCTAAACCTACTTTTACTTTTGTCATTTCTCTTCCTCTTTTATCTCATTCCATCTTGCATTGGCTTTTTCTGGATCATCAATCTTTTCATCTCCAAAAACATGCGGGTGTCTTTGTACAATCTTATTTTTAACATGCTCCATTGCATCTTTTATATCAAACAATCCTTTTTCTTCTGCAATCTTTGACATAAATATTACATTCCATAATAAATCTCCTAATTCTTCCTTAAGATTGTTATAATCTTTGTTTTCGATAGCTTTTGTAACTTCATCTGCTTCATTAATAACGCATTTTTTAATTGTTTCAAAAGACTGTTCTTTATCCCAGGAACAACCATTCTCTCCTCTTAGTTCCCCCATCAAATTTACAAGATTCTCGAATGCTTTTTCCATTTTAATATTATTTCAACAGACTTTTTAATTCTTCTGGTGACTTGATGTATTTTATAACATTTATTAAGCGACTTTCTAATTCTTCCTGTATCTTTCCATTACTAATCAGATTACTATAAACAAATATGTTCTTGAGTTTTGTTAATTTAAACTGAATGTTAAATTTTGAATAACCCAACTCTATAAAAACACCCGGTGCTAAACCAAGAACAATCATTTCATCTGATTCATTTACAATGCGAGGAGCAACATAGTTCCAGTCCGGAACATCAATTTCTTCACCTAACAGACTAATGTAAGGTTCTAGGTGTTTTATTCCATATTCTGGATCTTTTCTCGGAATAATCCCTATAACTTTTTTTCCGCCATGCTCTTTGTAAGCTTTAGCAAATCTAGAAGATGTTCCTCCATCAGGAACAACTACAATCTCTGCACCAATCTCTGCAACATACTTTGCTGTTTCATCCAGAATTCTGTCAACTTCTTCTTGTGAAACACCTATTACTTCAGAAATCGATTCATAATCTGTAGGGCCTAGTATGCCTATTCTCATTTTTTCTTAACATCTAATTTGATGTTCAATTCTTTTAATTGGTCTAGGTCAACATCTGTTGGACAGCCGTCCATTGGACATTCTGCTGCTTTTGTTTTTGGGAAAGCAATAACTTCTCGGATATCATTTATTCCGCACATCAAAGCAATGGTTCTGTCTAATCCGAGACCCATCCCGCCGTGCGGAGGTCCGCCATACTTATATGCATCTAATAAGAATCCAAACTTAGCATTTGCTTCCTCTTTTGTCATTCCAATCATCTTCATTATTCTTTCCTGAAGTTCTGGAACAGTTACACGTATTGAACCTGAACCAAGCTCGATTCCATTTAATGTTATGTCCCACAGATCTCCGATTACTTCTCCGGGTCTTTTCTCTAAATCTTTTACGAATTCTGGTTTAGGCATAGAGAACATATGGTGTTCTGGTTCCCACCTGTCATCATCTTCATTCCATGCGAATAACGGGAAATCTTTTACCCAGCAGAATTTAAAGTCATCATTTTTTGCTAATTTTAGATCATCTCTTAGTTTTAATCTTAATCTTGATAAAATATCATTTACTTTCTTTTCTTTATCTGCAATAAACATCAATGTTGATCCTTTTTTTGCTTTTGTAATTTTCAATAATTCTTTTTGGACTTCTGGAGAGAAAAATTTGACAATGTTACTCTCAAGACCATTATCTGTTACTCTCATCCAAGCCATTCCTTTTGCTCCTGCACTTGTACAGAAATCAGTATACTTATCCAAGTCTTTTCTTGATAGGTCTTGATCTGGATTGATACATCTTACTTTTTCAGCTTCTTTAAAGACCCCGAAATCAGATTTTTTTACTACTTCAGTAACATCTGTTAATTCTAATCCAAATCTTATGTCTGGTTTGTCTGTCCCAAACCGATCCATTGCTTCTTTGTATGTAAAAATAGGGAAGTCTTTGATATCCACATTAAGAACTTTCTTGAAAATATGTTTGTATAAGTCTTCAACAAAATTTCTTATGTCCTCACTTGTTACAAAACTCATCTCAAAATCAAGCTGCATATGCTCTGGTTGCCTGTCTGATCTTAGGTCTTCATCTCTTAAGCAGATTGGAGTTTGATAATACCTATCAAACCCTGCAATCATCAAAATCTGTTTGTATAATTGCGGTGACTGTGGCAATGCATAAAGTTTTCCAGGATGAACTCTGCTCGGTACAACATAATCGCGAGCACCTTCTGGTGTTGACTTCACAAGCATTGGTGTTGAAATTTCTAAGAAATTATTTTTATTAAAGAACTCTCTTGCTGCAGTAACCGCATTATGTCTTAACTCAAGTCTTTTCTGCATGATTGGTCTTCTCAAATCTAAATATCTATATTTTAATCTTACATCTTCCCCAGCTTCAATCCTGTCATCAACTTCTAAAGGTGGAACTTCTGATTTGTTTAGAATTTCTAGATTTTTAACAAGAACCTCTACTTTTCCTGTTGTCAAGGATGGGTTCTCCATATTTTTTGGTCTTGCTCTTACTATTCCGTTTACTAGAATACAATCTTCTCTTCTTAATTTGTCCGCTTCTTTGAACTGTTTATTATCAGGATTGAATACGATTTGAGTAAGTCCGTATCTATCTCTAAGATCTATAAATATAACTCCGCCATGGTCTCTTCTGGCCCCAACCCACCCAGCAAGGGCTACATCTTTCTTAATTTCAGCAATATCCAATTCCCCATTTGTATGCGTTCTAAGCATAGTTCAAATGTTAAGCCCGTCATATATAAATATTGTGGAAATCTTTATATAGACGCTAAAGTGCCATTTTAATATGTTTGAGGTGTTATATGAAGACGGCAAAGCAAGAGTAGGTAAATTAAAGACTGCTCATGGTGTTGTTGAGACCCCTTTTCTTATGCCTGTTGCTACAAAAGCTACTGCAAAATTTGTTTCGCCATTAGAATTAGCAGACATGGCTGATTCAATAATCTGCAATTCAATGATACTTCATTTGAAACCAGGTTCTGATTTCATAAAAGAAGCTGGAGGATTGCATAAGTTCATGAATTACAAAAAAACAATCTTTACTGATTCCGGAGGCTTCCAAATGCAGACTCCGTCTTTATTCTTACAGATTTCTGATAAAAAAGTTATTTTCAAAAATCCATTCACATATGAAAAAACAAGAATCAGTCCTGAAGATTCTATGAAGATACAAATTGATATTGGTTCTGATGTTGCGATGTGTTTAGATCATATGCCTCACACAAATCAAGACAAGAAAGAATGGGAAGATGCAACAAGAAGAACTCATCTATGGGCAGAAAGATGTAAAAAGCATCATGACGGATTAAAAGAAGAACTTAATTCTAAACAATTACTCTTTGGAATAGCTCAAGGAGGATTGGACAAAGAATTAAGAATAAAATCTGCAGAGTTTATCGATAAATTGGATTTTGATGGTGTTGCAATGGGCGGGTTATGTCTTGGAGAATCAAAAGAGGCCATGTTTACTGCAATGGATGTGCAGATTCCCCTTTTCAATACAAAAAAACCAAGATATTTGATGGGTGTTGGAACTCCAAATGATTTAATTGAAGCGATTGCTCATGGTGCAGACTGTTTTGATTCAATATTCCCAACAAAAAACGCAAGACATGCACACCTCTTCACATCAAAAGGAATGATAAAGCTGGATAGGGGAGTATACGCAAAGGATTTTGGCCCGATTGATGAAAAATGTGACTGTTATGTTTGTAAAAATTTTACAAAAGCTTACTTAAGATATCTTTTCATGGTCGGAGAACATACTGTTAACAATTACCTAAGTTATCACAATGTTTACTACACTCAAAACTTAATGAAAGAGATAAGAAAAGCGATCAAAGAAAACCGATTTGAAGAATTTAGGAAAGACTATCCCAAAACTACTTCTACCTGAGCCAAGCTCTTAAACTTCTCGGCATCTTCTTTTGTTCCCGCAACACCTGCACCATAATGCATAGGAATCGCTACCTTTGGTCTAAACAAATTAACTGCATTTGCTGCTTCTTGTGCAGTCATTACATATTCTCCAGAAACCGGAACAAGTGCGATACCAATATCAACTAAGTTTCTCATCTCGGGTATTAAATCGGTATCTCCTGCGTGATAAACACGAACTCCATTAATTGTAACAACAAAACCAACCCACTGATTATCAAATGGATGGAATTGTTTATTTAAATTATAAGCAGGCACAACTTCAACTGCTAATCCCTGAATGTTTAACTTATCTCCCGGTTTAACCAAGGTAACATTTGCAATCGGCAAACCTGCCAATTTACTTTGGCAATCAGGAACAGTAACAATAACTGTGCTTGGTTTAATTATATTATTAATGTCTGCAATAGAACAGTGATCATAATGTTCATGAGAAATAAAAATAATGTCTGCTTTTTCATTTGTTTGGATTTGATAAGGATCGAAATAAATCACTTTATCTGTTTTTATCATAAACCCCGCATGTCCTGTATGTGTTAAATCCAATCCTAAAACATTCATTCCCATCACCTTTTTAATTTTATTAAAAACTTTCCTTCTTTCATAATTTGTTTTCCATCTATAAAAATATTTACTTTTTTGATAACCATATCACAGTGTGCTTTGCTTCCCCATCCAGAATCAGTATGACTCGGGTAACTATCTCCTACAGCAATATGAATCCCTGGAAATTTTTCATCCTGGAGCAAAATTCCAATCAATTTTTTCAATCCAATGTTTGTTCCTATTGCAAATTCTCCTATTCTATTTGCATTCTTGTCCTGTTTGATGTATTTTTTGAAATCTCTTAACAATTTTTTGTTTTTACATTTAACATCAATAACTCTTGAATTCTTAACCGTTATTTCTAACCGCTGTTTTTCCATAAGTCCGTATTTAGGACCAAACCAGTCTCCAAGAGAACCATCAACAATTAATGCGCCTTCTGAATTTTTTGGACAGGTAAAAACTTCTCCATCAGGCAAGTTGCTCCATCTGGAGGGTTTAGCAGGAATATCTCCGTCCGCAAGAACCCATTTAATCTTTGGAGAAAAACTTGCAGTAAAATCTGTTCCTTTTTTTGTTGTGACTCTAATCTCTTTTGCTTTTTTAGCTAAATTTAAAATCTTCTTTGACAATTTTTGAACAAGGTCATAATTTGCGCACATCCCTGTCTTCATCATAAGTTCTGTAACTCCTGGCATATGTGCTTGGCGTGATCCTGTTTTTCTTGTTGCAATAGTTATCAAGGGTTTTCTTATTGAATTCTTTTCTCCGGGAGCAGATTGAGCTGTAAAGAAAGCAGCAGTAGACCATGCCGCACATTCTGCTATCTCTTTTGGTAATTTTTTAATAGGTCTTTTACCATAGTCTTCCAAACAAAATGCTTTGACATTTTTTGTAACTTTTTTAGAAGCGATTTCTAAAGCGTTCATAACTTTTTTTGATTTATGATCTCCAACAATGATCACTTTATCAGAAGATTTTATTTTCATGCAGACTTCTACTGCTTGCCTTGC
The DNA here is from genome assembly GCA_042571125.1 of Nanobdellota archaeon. Classification (GTDB taxonomy): domain Archaea; phylum Nanobdellota; class Nanobdellia; order Woesearchaeales; family UBA10107; genus JBHPFU01. Next base: position 183,484 of record JBHPFU010000002.1, read on the forward strand.
ACCTTCTTTAACAGTACCCATTATAACGCCTCTAGAACATTCAAAACATTAAACAATAATTTTTCTTTAAATGCAGGAGCAAAAACTTGCAGACCTACGGGAACTCCATCAATAGTCCCGGCAGGAACAACACCTGCACAGATTCCTGCAAGGTTTGCAGGGATTGTAAATGCATCGTAAGCATACATATCTTTTGTGCTTACTTTATCTCCAAGTTTATGCGGCAGTTTAGGAGTTGTTGGTAAAATAATGATATCTACATCTTTGAATGCTTTCTCGAATGTTTTGGTTATTAGTTCTTTTACTTGCAGAGCTTTTCTGTAGTACTTGCCCTCATGTTCTGCTTTTGATATTTCTTCTCCGCCCAGAATTCTTCTTAAAACTTCTTCGCCGCAGCTTTCTTCTATTTTCAGACCATATTTTCTGCCATCAAGCTTTCTTGTTCCGGAAAAAAACTCAACATAAACAATAGGATAGTATGTTTGAACAGCTAGATCAACATGATCTAAACAAAGTTCTTTTATTTTTGATTTTATGTGTTCTCCTAATCTCTCTGTTTTTTCTTTGATTAAAGAATAAATCTTTTTATCTGTGCAAAGCTTTTCAAATTCTTTGCACATTCCTATTTTAATGTGCTTAACTTCTTCAAAAGAAGAATACTTGTCTACTCTTTCATTGAATGTTATAGAATCGTATTTTGATTTCCCTGAAATAACTTCCATCATCAATGCACAGCCATAAACATCTTTACAGATAGGACTTATCTGATCAAGACTCATGCTTAAATCAATTAGACCATAACGTGAAACGCGGCCATAACTTGGTTTTACTCCTACAACTCCGCAATGTGATGCAGGATTTCTAACCGAACCTCCCGTATCCGTTCCTAATGCAATATCACAAAAGCCCGCAGATACTGCCCCAGCTGAACCAGAACTTGAGCCTCCTGGAATACGATCTAGTGCCGCTGGATTCTTTGTTGGACCAAAAGCGCTTGTTTCTCCAGAAGCTCCTGAAGCAAATTCATCCATATTTGTTATTCCGATTATTATCCCGTCTTCCTTTTTTATTTTTTCAACAACTTCTGCGTCATAGGTTCCATTATAATTTTCTAATGTTTTAGATGCACAAGAGATTGGCATGTTCTGAACATTAATGCATGCTTTGATTGCAATTGCTAATCCTGCTAACTTTCCTTTTTTTGTTTTCTTATCAACCGCCTTTGCTTCTTCTAACGCATTTGGATTTAGGTAAAGAAATGAATTTATTTTCTTGTCTTCTTTCTCAATCTTATCTAAGAACTGCTTAATATTATCAACAGCAGTTAATTTTCCTTTTTTCAATTCATTAAGTTTTTCTTTTATCATGCTGACTTAATCACCCGTGTAACTGTAACGAGTATTGCTCCTTTTGCTGGCTCTTCTTTATTTTCTTCCAGGTTTTTAACAAAATCTAGCCATTTGCCTTCTGTAAAATATTCCGCAGTTCCAATTAGTTTGCATCCGTTCATATCTGAATCCCAACATACCAGACAGACATTGTTATTTTCTTGAATGTCGTCTATTGTTTTTTTCATGTAATTATCAGTAATAACTAACTGATCATCAGAAACAACTTTAACATAAGCAACACCAATAACATTTGGTTTATTTCCTTCGGTAACAGTTGCGATTGCAACAGGATTTTCTTCTATCAATTTTTTAACTTCTTCATCTACCATTTCTTTTTCTCCATGAGCAGACAATCATCTTTTACTTTCGGAGCATTTTTAATCATCCTTTTTCTAAACTCAGAAGAATCAGGGCACTTGCCAGAACCATCTCGTGTTTGCTCGTCACGTTCTGCCCCAAAACTTTCCTCAATATCTTTTACTTTATCAAGAGCAGAAACAAAATCGTCCATAATCTTTTTTGCTTGCTTTCTTATTGCTTCTTTATCCATCTAAACCCCTTATAAATCGAATATATTGGTTTTTATAAATGTTTTGGGACGTTTGAAGAGAAAGATTTATATATATTTCAAGCTAAATCTTTAAATAATGGCAGAAGAAACTGCATTTAGAGGTGTTATTGAGTTTTTTGACCGAATTGGTGTCTATGATGTAGTTCTTCCCTTTTTATTGATCTTTACAATTATATTTGCTGTTCTTGAAAAAACAAAGATTTTTGGTACAGAAAAAATAGGTAAGGAAGAATATACTAAAAAGAATTTAAATGCGATGATTTCTTTTGTTATTTCATTTCTTGTTGTAGCGTCATCTAAGCTTGTTGCAGTAATTAACGAAGCCCTGGCAAACATTGTTCTATTATTGCTAGTTTCAATATCATTCCTACTTTTAATTGGATCATTTTTTTCGCACAAAGAAGAGACTTATTTGGAAAAGGGACCGTGGAGAAATTCGTTTATGGTTTTAATGACTCTCGGCGTCATCTTAGTTTTCATGAATGCGCTTGGATGGCTTAAACCATTCTGGGAATATCTTTCATCGTATTGGAGCGGAGCAGCAGTTGGTTCAATAATCCTGGTAGCATTTATTTTGATATTCATGTGGTTTATAACTGGTAGCAGTAAACCTGCTAAAAAAGAGGAGGAGAAAAAAGAATGACTGTTTTTGATAACGCTTTACAGATGTTGGATTATTGGGGTTTAAGCGATGTACTTCTCCCATTCATACTTGTATTCACTGTAGCATTCTCTGTTTTACAAAAAGCAAAAATATTTGGTGAAGAAAAAAGATATAACACAATAGTTGCATTAGTTCTATCTCTTGGAGTTGTTATACCTCATTCATTGGGATACTATACTGCTGGCGTTGATGTAGTGGATATAATCAATAATGCATTACCAGGAGTTTCTCTGGCGCTAGTAATCGTTGTAATGTTCATGCTTCTGCTAGGAGTAATGGGCGCAACACCAAAATGGGGCGGAGGAACATTTGGAGGAATCGTAACTCTTATTGCTTTTGTGCTTGTTGTGGCAATATTTGGAAGCGCTGCAGGATGGTGGGAAACATCAGGAATCATGTACTGGCTGGATGATTCGGATATACAGGCCACGATCGTGATAATTGTTGTATTTTGGATACTAATGTATTTTATAACCAGTTCTGAAGAAGAGGAAGGACTCCTCAAGTCAGTAGGAGACTGGTGGAAAAAACAAGGTGGTAAATAAAGATGGCAACATTCCTTGACGCATTTGGAGTATTACAGAACTTTAGTGCATTATTTACTTTCCTATTTATTTTTGTATTAATGTACGCTATTTTAGCGTACACTAAGCTTTTTGGAGAGAACCAGAGTATAAGTGCTCTTCTTGCAGTTGTTATTGCAATTCTATTCACACTATCTAAAACAGTTGTAAGAATGTTTGAATATTCTGCACCTTGGTTTGTGATGCTAGTCATATTTGTATTAATGCTGGTATTTATGTTTAGATTCTTGGGTGCATCAGAAGCGGATATTTTTGGTGCAGTTAAAGGGCACACAACCACAATAGTATTCGTATTTGCTTTTGTTACAATAATTCTAGTTTTCTCTTTCGGACAAGTGCGTGAAGACCAAGTCGAAGCTAATGAGAGTGTTACATCCTTCCCAGGCAAGGTTGGAGAAATACTTCAACATCCAAAAGTATTGGGCGTTATTGCGATCTTATTTATTGCTATCTGGGCAGTAAGATTATTAGCAGAAAATACCTAACTATTTCTTTTTTGTGGTTTTTACTCTAGAAGTAATTCTTGAAAGCTCTTGAACATTTTCTACAAATCCGGGCAGGATCTTCTTAAAGACTTCTTCCATTGCTTTCAGGCTTGTACCTACTTCTTTGATGCCAACATCATATTCTCCAATCTTTCCTATGACTGCGCTATGAAGTTTATCGAAATTATCTTTTAATCCTTTAAATTGTTCTTCTACTGAAACAAGTTTTGATTCAACTGAACCTTTCCATTCTATTATCTTGTTAACATGTTCTACTAATTCTGACCACTTCTCTTCAATAATCGCTTCAGAAATCTGGGCAATTCTTTCTTCAGTTCCTGCTTGTTGTGGGTATGCAGGAGATTGTTCCGGTTGTCCGGGTTGACCTTGTTCCATTTTTTCACCTTCAGGTACGGTTTGTTCTGGTGCACCTGATTTCACGTCTGCCTGACTTAGGGCATCAAAAATCTGTGCAGAGCTGTAACCTTCGCTTTGCAACCCTTGGATAATTTGAGCATTAGTTAATCCTTGGCCTCTCATTGCGCTTACTCTGTCAAGAGGAATTCCTTCAGGCATTTTATTAATTATAAAATTTTTGTTTATAAAACTTTCTAAGATTTGTTGAGTTTTTCATCAATTATTTTGTCGAGTTCGCTTCTTGTTACAAAGTTAACTGGCTCCCAAAAACTGATATACTTTTGCAGGACTCCCATTTCGTCCTTTGTCGCTCCAAGTTTGATCTCTTTACCAAGCATTGAAAGCTTTTCTTTTAGATCTTCTAATTCGTGTTTCATGTCCATTATATCCGAATTTATTGCTTTAACATCCTCAACAACCTTTTTATCTGTTGTAATCATGTTCTGTTCTGAAACCTGCGATCTCTTTCTTAATGTGGTGTACCTATCTTCAAGGGTCTTAAGAGACCTGCTTATGTTATTGATTTGATTAGAAATGTCGGCCATCAGCTTGTTACCCGGCTCGGGTTTTGGAGAGAATAGCCCCTTTTTCGCTGGTTCTGGTTTTTTTGGTTCTTCAGGCATTTTATTACATTTAAGAGTAATATTTATATATTTATTGAAATTTAGTTTAAAACAAGTTAGATGCAACTACGTATATAAATTTATGTTGCTATACCAAAGTAAAAAAAGAGGTGGGTAATGCCAGATATAGACTATGATGTCGTAAGAGAAGGAGACGAGACTATTCTAAGAGTTAATTGTGAAAAATGGCTAGGTGTTCCTTCATTAGAAGATAGTCCAATAACCATGGCAAGGACTTGCGATCTTTTGATTGAGGTTCGAGATGCAACAAAAGTTGTCTTTTCTCAAAGAAGAGATTATGAATATGATTATAAACAAACAAGAATGCTTACAGAAATTGCTTTATTATACAACAGATTAGTCAAAGAAAAAGAACTTATTTCTTACGAAAAACTAGGCATGGCCAAATGTATGCGTTGCCTATCTGTTAAGCATACTGAACTAAAACAGCTTATATTTGAAACAATAAAATCTGATCCTCTTGGATGTTATGTAAACTTAAAGAGGATGCTAAGAAAAGAAAGAATTGAATTAGATAATCCACTACTTCCTGAATGCGTAGAATGTGAGCAAAAGTTTATCTCTGTTCTTAACTACATCATAAAATTACTTCAACAGACCCAACTAATCAAATCTGCAGAAAAACATTTGGCAGGGTTTAAGGTTGGTGACAGAAGCCTATACCGGCAGTTCTTTACTCCAAACACAAAGCCAGATTTCATGTATACAAAATTAATGGCAGCATATCCTCAGGGAGGTGAAGAGCTTGATAATTATTCTGTTAACGGTACTGAAATAAGCATATTCAAACTTCCAGATACTGTTCAAACTCTTTATCACATGACTCCGCCCGAGTTTAGATTAAGCGAAGAAAAGTACGAACTATTGGACTTAGCAAGGAAAATTATGGCAGAGCACAAGCCAGGAAAAGAAGAGTATGTTAATCCAGAGAGAATGCGGCAAGTATTCTATAATGTGGGTCATGATTTAATAGAAGAACTTGCAAAATTCAGGAGTGTTAGATTATCACAAAGTGATATGGATGAATTAACTCAGATTTTAGTGAGGTATACTGTTGGGTTTGGTTTAATTGAAGTATTGTTAAGCGATGAAAAAATCCAAGACGTAACAATAAACTCTCCAATGGGACACATACCTATGTTTATTGTTCATGGAGATTATGGAGATTGTATAACAAATGTCATGCCTACTCCGACAGAAGCGGAATCATGGGCTTCTAAATTAAGAATGATTTCTGGCAGACCACTGGATGAAGCAAATCCAATTCTAGATACAGAGATTGATGTTCCTGGTGCAAGAGCAAGAATTGGTGTCATCTCTCCTCCTCTAAATCCTACTGGATTAGCTTATGCATTTAGAAGGCACAGGGACAAACCTTGGACTCTTCCATTATTCGTACACACAAAAATGATAGATCCTATGGCTGCTGGTTTGATGAGCTTTTTAGTTGATGGAAACAGAACCATGCTTGTTGCAGGAACGAGGTCAGCAGGTAAAACCTCACTATTGGCTTCATTGCTTATTGAGATTATGAGAAGATATAGAATAATCACTATTGAAGATACTTTAGAACTGCCTACTCAAGCGCTAAGAACTCTTGGGTATAATATCCAGGCAATGAAAGTTGCGTCTGCATTAACAAGGGGAACAACAGAGGTTCCTGCAGATGAAGGAATTAGAACAACGTTACGTCTAGGAGATTCTGCGCTGATTGTTGGAGAAATTAGAAGTACTGAAGCTGCAGCTCTATACGAAGCAATGAGGGTTGGTGCACTGGCAAATGTTGTGGCAGGTACAATCCACGGCGACAGCCCATACGGTGTATACGACAGAGTTGTTAATGACCTTAAGGTTCCAAAAACAAGTTTCAAAGCAACAGATGTTGTTGTTGTTGCTAACCCTATCAAAAGCCCCGATGGTCTTCACAAATGGAGACGTGTAACACAAATAACAGAAGTAAGAAAACATTGGGAAGACGATCCGATGCTAGAACATGGTTTTGTTGATCTAATGAAATATGATGCAAAAACCGATTCATTACAGCCTTCAGATGATCTAATAAACGGAGACTCAGATATCCTAAAGTCAATCGCAGGAAGTGTTAAAGATTGGGCAGGCAATTGGGATGCGGTCTGGGAAAATATAGAACTAAGAGCAAAAATAAAACAATCAGTTGTTGATTATGCTGTAAAAGCTAATGACCTTAACCTATTAGAGGCAGGATTTGTGATATTAACAAATGATGAATTCCATAAACTCTCTGATTCAGTAAAAGAAGAGGTGGGTTCTTTAGACAATAAACGGATATTCTTTGAATGGAATGAATGGATGAAACGAGCTGTTAAAAAGTATTCTACAAAGAGGGAATAAATGGCGATATCAGAAGATGAAGTGAAAGACCTTTTAACAAAGTATAAAGAAAAGCTTGAAACGCAGTTAGAAATTCCTCTTGAAACAACTTCTGAAGAAAAACCAAGGTCTACTAAAGACTTTCATGAATTCAAAAAACAATATGTGCCTGGACAAATGAATCTTTATGAAAAACTTTGTAATCAGAGTGAAAAAATTCTGAAAGTTTCTCCTGACAAAAAAAAGCTTCCCGAAATGCAGGAAGCAATAGATACTTGTCATCTTAATATAACCCCTAGTGGGGCTGCGAGTTTTGCAATACTCGCGCCAATGGTATTGGCTGTGGGGGGTTCTTTGGTAACTTTTGCGCTATTCCAATCGTTTTTCTTTATCTTCTTTTTCGTAGTTGCTGCCGCAGTAATTATGGGACCATTACAAAAGATGCCACGATTTATTGCAGATTCATGGCGTATGAAATCTTCTAATCAAATGGTTTTGTGTATTTTTTATATGGTTACATATATGCGTCATACATCAAACTTAGAAAGAGCTGTTGATTTTGCTGCAGCTCACCTTGCTCCTCCCCTTTCACTTGATCTTAAAAAAGTAATATGGAATGTTCAGACTGAAAAATTTGAGAATATAAAAGAATCTCTTGATGCATACCTTGAAACCTGGAAAAAATACAATAACGAGTTTGTAGAATCTATTCATCTAGTTGAGTCTTCATTGTACGAAGGGGATGAAACTAGGAGAATAGAACTTCTTGATAAGTCTCTAACTGTTATGCTTGAAGAAACTTATGAAAAGATGCTTCACTATGCTCAAAATCTAAAAGGACCAATTACAATGCTACACATGATGGGAGTTATTCTTCCTATCCTTGGTTTAGTTATCCTTCCTCTTGTTGTAAGTTTCATGTCTGGAATTCAATGGTATCACATTGCAGCAATATACAATGTAACTCTTCCGCTCGGAGTTTATTACCTCGGCAAGAATATACTATCTAAAAGACCAACCGGATATGGGGATTCTGATATTTCTGAATCAAATCCTGAATTTAAAAAATATAAAAATGTAATAATTAATGTTTTAGGAAAAGAAGTAAAGATTCCTCCAATATATTTCGCAGGCATTATCTTCTGTGTTCTTTTCTTTATTGGATTGAGCCCATTAATAATGCATCTATTTCTTCCAACGTGGGATATGGTAATAGATAATGAAGCAGGATTAATCACAGTCAATACGGATGATTATGATTATTCAACTGCTAAGTTCTCTTTACTTCAATTCCAACTGAGCAGAGCTACTACAGGACCAAATCAAGGAAAAACATTAGGACCCTATGGTCTCGGTTCATCCCTGCTAAGTCTGGGGATACCGCTCTCAATTGGGATTGCTATGGGGGTATACTTTAGATTAAGATCTCAGAATGTAATAAAAATAAGAGAGAATGCTAAAAAACTTGAAAAAGAGTTTGCATCTGCCCTATTCCAACTAGGAAACAGACTTGGTGATGGTCTTCCTGCAGAGATTGCTTTTGATAAGGTTGCAGGAACAATGCAAAATACCGTTTCTGGTTCTTTTTTCAATGCGATTGCTACAAATATCAAACGATTAGGAATGGGGATTAAAGAAGCAATCTTTGATCCGAGAAGGGGAGCGCTTGTGAATTTCCCATCAAGCATTATAGAAAGTTCTATGAAGGTTATGACTGAGAGTGTTAAGAAAGGCCCATTAATCGCTTCTCAGGCTGTGATTAATATCTCCAAGTACATAAAAGAGATTCATAGAGTAAATGAGAGATTAAAGGATCTTATGGCAGACATAATTTCATCTATGAAGTCTCAGATTAGTTTCCTAACTCCAGTTATATCTGGGATTGTAATCGGAATTACGTCAATGATAACTGCGATAATAAATCGGTTAAGTACGAGACTTTCAGGTATTGCTGCAGAAGGAGGGGGACAGGCTGCAGGCATATCTACAATGTTCACAGATGCAATCCCTACATTTTATTTCCAACTGATTGTAGGATTCTATGTTGTTCAGATAATATTTATTTTGACTGTTTTAGCAAATGGTATAGAAAGCGGTTCTGACAAATTAAATGAAAGATATTTATTGGGAAAGAACATGGTCAAGAGTACTATCCTTTACTGTATGATCTCGCTTGTGATCATTATGATCTTTAATAGTATCGCTGGAACAATACTCGGATAATGATTCTTAAGAAATAAAGGTGGGGCTGCTGGGATTTGAACCCAGGACACCTACGTCTTCAGCGTAGTGCTCTCCCAGTCTGAGCTACAGCCCCAAAGAAAAATGAATTTATTCAATCTTTTCTTCGTTGATTTGGACTTCGTCTTCAGTAGCTGATTCTTCAACAGAAGGTTCTTTTGGTTTTTCTTCAAGAACTTCTTCTTCTGTTTTTTCATCTTCAGTAAGGATGTGCTCTCCTTCGTCAGTTGTTTCTGTTGCTGTTGAACTTTGTTCTTTTGAAACAACAGTAAGAGTACCGAACTTACCTGTTGATAATTGAAGTTCGCCTTGCCATTCTCCGACGTATCCTTTTTCGATATGAACTCTGTCACCAACATTAATTTTGTCGATGTCATCATTCCAGAGAGTTAGTTTAACTTCTCCTGTTTCGTCTTTGATTTTTGCATTGCAAACTCTACCAGTCTTTCCGAATTTTTCGAATTCTCTGACTTCTTCTTTATCAACCACATCAGCTATGATGTCTATATCCCCTTGTCTTGCTTCTAAATCTTTTATTGCCATAATTTTAAAGGATTAGAACTTGTTTTATATATTTTATGCTTTAGCTTGCTCTTTTGGGGCTTCTTCTGCAGGTTTAGAAGGATTTGCTTGCTTTGTTTCTTCTTTTAGTTTTGACGCATCTATTGCACTCATAACATCTTTTTCAGGCCATCCAGAACCAATTAATGCTTTTTTAACGTTCTCTTCTGTATATCCTTTTGAGACTGCTGATTTGATGTACGCGATTAGTTGAATGTTTTTATGAATATCTGGTTTTTTCATCATCTTTGGTGCAAGTATAACAAGTAGTATTGCTCCAACAATCAACACAATTCCTCCAAAGATGAGTCCTGTGGGGAATCCTGATGCTGCTTGTCTTTGTTCTAATTGTGCTGCGGGGTTTGTCAAGAAAGCTTCTCTTTCTTCTGCTGAGAACCCTCCGAATAATAATCCATATTGTGATTCAAATCCTTCTTTGTTCTTAACAGTCATTCCTCTTTCAACAAACTTAGAAGGTAAAACATAATAATTTGTTCCGTCTCCTGTTGCTTTAAAATCATCTAGGGTTGGGTTTCCTTCTGAATGTTCTAAGAATGCTTCATAATTAACATAACTAAAGACAAAGTCTTCTGCGTTCAATCCATCACAATAAACTTCTTCGGCAGGGCTTACATCGATAACAGTTCCTACTTGGTCTATGTTAAAAGAGTACGTTGTTGAATCTCCCATATTAATTATCAAACAGATATTTGCTTCCTCTACTAAGCTCAAAAACGTTAGTTTGTCTGCTAATCCTTCTACTTGGGTTTGAACATCTGCAACCTCTGCAACAACCATTCCTGTTAAACCTGCAGAGTTTACAAGAAGAAGTCCAGCAAATACTGCTATAAAGAGCAATAATAAAGCAATGATCTCGTCATGTTCAGCCATTTTACCTCTTTTTATATATATTATTAAGTTTTATTTATTAATTTTGCTAAGATTTCTCTTAAATGTTCTATTTTTACTCTTTTTTGTTCTGTTGTATTTCTATCTCTTATTGTAACAGACTTATCTTTTAATGAATCAAAATCAACTGTTATGCAATAAGGAGTTCCTGCTTCATCATTTCTTGCGTAACGCCTTCCTACTGAACCTGATTGATCATATGTTGTATTAAATTCTTTTCCTAGTTCCTGTGATATCTCTTTTGCAATCTTAATCAATTCTGGTTTGTTTACTAAGGGGAAAACTGCCGCTTTTGTTGGCGCAAATCTCGGATCCAATCTTAAAACAATTTCTCCTTTTTCATTTTGAGTATAAGCATCAAATAAGAATGCAAGGAATGCCCTACCAACCCCCTGTGAAGGTTCGGATGCAACAACAGGAAGAACTTTTTGTTTTGTTTCCTCGTCAAATATCTCCATGCTTTTCTTGCTATGGTTTTGGTGCTGACTTAAGTCAAAACATCCTCGGTCTGCATTGCCGTATATCTCTTTCCATCCGAATGGAAATTTATATTCAATATCAAAACAAGAAGTTGCATAGTGAGCAAGTTCATTTTTGGAATGCTGTCTTACTCTTAAGTTTTCGGGGGTTATTCCATACTCTAAAAACCATTCGTATTCTTTCCCAAGCCAATACTTTAACCATTTATTTGCTGGAATTGTATCAATTGTTGTTTGTGATTCGTTTTTATTATCAAAATAATTAATTTTCATGTTTTTTATTTCATCGTAATAAGGACATTCTTCTTGTTTTTCAGGATGTACAAAGAACTCTATCTCCATTTGTTCAAATTCTCTTACTCTAAACAAGAAATCTCTTGGAGAAATTTCATTTCTGAATGCTTTTCCTACTTGTGCTATCCCAAATGGTAATTTTAATCTGTTTGTTTCTGTTAATAACTTGAAATTCGCAAAGATAACTTGTGCGGTTTCTCCTCTTAAGTATGATGTTGAGTCTGATTCTTTCCCTGCACCAACATTGATAGGAAACATAAGATTAAATGACTTTGCTTCTTTAAAATCTGACTTACATTTTGGACATTTTAGATCGTAAGCTTTGATTACTTTGTTTATTTCTTCATCGGTTATCCCCTCTAGCACTAATTCGTCCTTGATATTTCCTTTTTTGATGTGTTCTTCCAAGTATTGGTCTGCTCTTACTTTTGTATTACACTTTGAACATGTTATCATCAAGTCAGAAAAACCTGTTAAGTGGCCTGAAGCTTCCCAAATCTTTTGATGTGTTATAACCGAACCATCAATACCTATTACATCATCTCTGTCTTGAACAAATTTCTTCCACCAAGATGCTTTTATTGCGTTGTTTAGCTCTGTTCCTAAAGGCCCATAATCAAAGAATCCAGACAATCCTCCATAGATTTCTGCTGCAGGGTAAACAAACCCTTTTTTCTTGCAAAACACTGCCATTTCGTCTATTTCGAGTGCTGCTGGAGTCTTTTCAATTAATTTGAATGATATTGATTCTTTAGGTACTACGTTAGGTACTACAGCTTTTGTTTTAGGTACTACGTTAGGTACTACACTCAGTTTCTTTTCTATTTCTTGTTTTGTTGGTTTCTTTTTTCCAAAGTAAGCAATTGTTTTAGAAACGACCCTATTTCCGAGCCTTTTTGATTGCTTCAAATAGTAGTAGGGCCTCCCATTCACTATTTTCTTGATAACATAAGCCATATTAGAAGTTAGGTACTACATATATTTAAATATTGTGTTTTAGGGACTACAATTACTTTTTAAGCCATTCAACTTCTTCAGCATCAAGATCAAATTCTTCTGCTAACTGTTCAGCTAATTCTTTATTCTTTTGAAAAATAACTTGAATATAAGGTACTGTACTTTGCAATGCTTCTTTTGTTGAACAGTGTGTTGAAGATGCGATCTTTTCAGCGATTGCTTTCTTTTTCATGTTCTTCATTTTAGCTCTCCAAAGTTTTAGAATACGAGTAGTAGGACCAAATTTAACAAAGTTGGGATATTTCTCATCTTTTGATGTTGCAATTCCTGCAGATAATAACGCATTTATGTAAACATAGTATCTCCAATGCTGTCTTCTCATTATTCTTCTGCTAAAAATGTCTGCTTTAGATAAAGAATCGTAAGCTCTTGCAAGATCTGCTTGTTTTGTGTATTCTTTTGGTAGGTTTTCATCAATCCAAAGCTTTATTTTATCAAAATCTTCATTAACTGGATCATAAGCATCAATTGCAATCAAAGGATCTGTTGTCTTGAACACTTTTAATAGTGCTTCGTGCATTGATTGTTGCTGATTTCTTTGTGAAAGCTGTTCAACATCGTCTTTTTCTAGTTTTTTCTTAATAGAAGATATTGATTCTAGGTCATTAATTGCTGCTCTTGCATCTCCCCCTGCCTGATGAGCTAATTGTTTTAATGTTGGTTCATCATATTCTATCTTTTCTTTATCGCAGATTCTTTTTATAACGTGAAAAACTGCAAGATAAGTGTTTTAAATTCTATTAGTTCAGATTTTTTTCTTAATGGAGAAAATTTCTTATCAAATGGGTTTATCGCAGTACAAATTATCGGAAATGATGAGTCTCCAATTAATTTTGTTAATGCTGAAACTCCTCCTCGGTCTTTCATGCCAGATAGACCATCTATTTCGTCAACAAGAATAATCTTTCCTTTCCCAAACAGAGACATTTGTTTTGATGCGCTTCCAACAATAGTATTAATTGCTTCAGCATTTCTAAAATCTGATGCATTTACTTCAAGAACTTCATAACTTAATTCGTTTGCTAAAGCATAAACTGCAGAAGTTTTTCCATTTCCGCTTGGACCATAAATTACTGCTGCTTTTTGTTTTGTATTCTGTATAAAACTTCTTAATGATTCCAAAGAATCTTTATGTGCCACCACCTCTGATGAACTCTGAGGTAAGTGCTTGACCACCCACGGTTTCATATATTAATGGAACAGTAATTCATTTATTAATCTTACCATAAGCTTTAAATAAGTCCTTTGGATTTCAAGCTCTATGGAGGCCAAAAAATACGACTTCAAAGAGTCTGAGAAGAAATGGCTAAAATTTTGGGAAGATAACGACTCATATCTTTTCGATCCAAACAACAAAAAGCCAATCTATTCCATAGATACTCCTCCGCCTACACTTTCTGGTGCAATGCACCTTGGTCATGCATTCAGTTATGCTCAGCAGGATTTTGTTGCAAGATACAAAAGATTGAAGGGTTTCAATGTTTATTATCCTTGGGGAACAGATGATAATGGTCTTCCAACAGAAAGATTAATTGAAAAATTAAAGAAAGTTAAATCAACATCAATGCCAAGAGAAGAATTTGTAAAGCTTTGTGCTGAAACTGTAAAAAATCTAACTGATAATTTTACAATGGATTGGAGACTCATCATTTCCGATAATTTGTACTGCGATAAAC
>JBHPFU010000003.1:0-75897 GCA_042571125.1 Nanobdellota archaeon
TAACATATGACCCGATTAACTTTTTCAAGAAGGTTTCTTCTATTGTTTTTTTGCAAATTTCGCATTTCATAGTATCTCTTTGTAAGAAATAGTATTTAAATCTATAGATAATTATGCGTTTAGACTAAGTATGTGTGCAAGTTCTTGTTTTACTTTATTTATTTCTGCAAGGTCCTGATCTAATTCTTTTGTTATATTGTCCCCCGCCCTTTCTTGGTTTCTTATGTGTTCAATTTTGAAGATTAGGTGTTCAAGAAACTCTAGATGATCCTTTATTATTCTAATATCGACATAATCATGATTTTCAATCCCTCTTCTTATCTCATCTATGCTCCTTCTTTCATATTGCTCAAGGATGTACGGCTCATAATTATCTTGTTCTATTTCCGCAATTGTTCTATCATCATTAAACATATTTTCGCTCCAGTCTGGCATATACTATATTTTCTAGAAATTTATAATTTGGGCATATACAACATATAAAGCATAAATTTATTAATAAAATCGCTCTATCCCTAGAATATGAAAAGAATAGCCATTATAGACAAAATTAAATGTAAAAATGGAGTTGATTGCCCGTTTATTTGTAGTGGGGTTTGTCCTGTAAATAGAAGTGGAAAAGAATGTATTGTACAGGGAGAAGACACAAAACCCATTATTAATGAAGAGATTTGTGTAGGTTGTGGGATATGCCCAAAAAAATGCCCCCATGAAGCAATCAACTCCATTTTTACATTTAATTTTGTTAGTTAAATACATAAAGAAATAATTATTTTTTTATCTTTCTTGCTAATGTCATAAATCCTGTGTGCATTACTTTTGATTTTGGTCTGCACTTTCTTTCTATTACTTCATATTCGTGCTCAACAATCTCTGCTGTTTTAATTCTGAAGAATTTATTGTTTTTTTCCAGAGCATTATTGAAATCTAATGCGGATGTTAAGTTTGGAGAGTATGAAACTAGAAAACCTCCAACTTTTAATGATTTTGCTGCATTTTCAATCGCTCTCCACGGCTCTGGAAGATCAAAAATAACTAGGTCTGTGTTTTTTGCTTCTATTTTTTCGTAAACATCTCCTTTTTTTAATTCTATATTCTTAAACCCTAATCTTTTTATGTTTTCTTTTGCAATTAACAGATTATCTTCATTATTTTCGTAACTGTATACTTTTTTTACATACCTGGCTAACCAAGTTGAGACTGCTCCGCTTCCTGCTCCTGCCTCTACAACTTTTGATTCTTTTCCAACCCCTGTTAACGCAATGATATAACAAATATCTTTTAGGGTCATTATCTGAGCTAATCTTTTCATTCGTTTGTATTGGTCAATAAAGCTTGGACTGTAGACATAGCATTCCTCGTGCCTGTTTGAAAAAACAGTACTGCCATCTTTTGCCTCTTGCATGTCTACAGCTTTTACCAAGCCATATTTGGTGTGGACCTCTTTGTTAATATCTTCAACATAAATCTTCTTTCCTTGTTTTGTCTGTAAAATCTTTTTTATCATAGTCTCTCCAGTATTTCGTCAAGTATTTTCTTAGGCCATCCGTGTTCTATTAGTTTGGATGATACTTCTTCTTTTGAATATCCTTTTGATAATGCATGTAGGATGTATTTTTCAAGCTCTTTTAGTTTTGTATATGCTTCCTGATGCTTTTCTATCTGTTTTGGTTGCAATATCTCTGGTTGGATTGTCATTTTTGCTTTAGTATGTCTTGAGATCGCTAATATTGTTCCGATTAACAATCCTAACACAAGTATTGTTGCTGCGGAGTATCCAATTAATCCCAGATTTGATTTGATTGTGTCTATTGCTTTCTCAACTAATGTTTTTTCAACTGTTGGTGGTAATGGTGCTGGAACTTCTGGTCTTACTGGCGGAGCAGGTTTAGAATATTCGCAATCCTGTCTTTCAATTGGCATGCTATGTGTTGAACCGCACTCTGCACTATCTTCACAAATTCTTGTTTGTGATCCTTCTTCTTCTGAGCATGCTGTCCAATCTGAACATTCCCATATTTCCTCGCAATAGTAAGGAGCGATTCCGCTAGGTCTTTCTTCTTCATCATCAGAAACTCTTCCTCCTCCTGTTGATGGAGGGGTTGTTATTGTAAGTGTGATTAGCTCTGAATCTGTCAATAATCCATCTGATACAGAGATGTTTATTGGCCAACTTCCTACTGTTGAAGTATTGAAGGTTATAGCGCCCGTAGAGCTGTTTATCGGTGCTCTTACAGAGTCATTTGTAACGTAAATCAAGCTTGTATTATCCACATCTGTGGCGGTTACACTGTACTCTAAAGTTGTGCTTCTTCTAGCTGATTTGTCTCCTATTGAGCTTAGGATTGGTTCATCATTGACTGGTGTGATGTTTATTTCAAACTGTTCTGTATCATTTAGTGATGTTTCGTCTTCTGCTGTACAAGTTATGTTTGTTGATCCGTACCAACTGTTTGTTGATGAGATATTCAATATTTTATTTGTTATGGATGTATTTACATTTGTTTCATTTTCTGAGCAAGTCCAACTAATCAAGTTATCTGTGCTGTCAACATCGGTTACATAATTACTTAGATTAATTGTGTCGTTGTATGAATCTTCAAGGATTGCTAGCTTATCAAGCGGAGTTAAGTTAACTATCGGTGAATCTGGTACTGAAGTTATGCTTATTGTAAAGTTGTCTGTATCATTTAGTGATGTTTCATCTTCAGCAATGCATTCTATTAATGCTAATCCGTACCAATTGTTTGTTGCGGATATGTTTAATATCTTATTTGTTATTTGTGTGTTTACATCTGTTTCATTATCTGTACAACTCCAGTTGATTAATGATTTAATTGTATCTACATCAGATACGTAATCGCTTAGGTTGATTGTGTCGTTGTATGAATCTTCTGGGATTGCTAAAGAATCTAACGAACTTAACTCAACAATTGGTGAATCTGGTACTGAAGTTATGTTTAAGATGAAACTATCTGTATCATTTAGTGATGTTTCATCTGTTGCTGTGCAAGTTATTATTGCTAGACCGTACCAATCGTTTGTTGCGGATATGTTTAATATCTTATTTGTTATTTGTGTGTTTACATCTGTTTCATTATCTGTACAACTCCAGTTGATTAATGATTTAATTGTATCTACATCAGATACGTAATCGCTTAGGTTGATTGTGTCGTTGTATGAATCTTCTGGGATTGCTAAGTTCTCAAGCAGTGTTAGGTTTACAACTGGTGAATCAGGCACACTTATTATTGTTAAATTGATTACATTGCTTGTGTTTGTTTCATTGAATGTATCTGTAGCATTAAACTGCATTGTGTTTTGTCCGTAATAGTTTGCTTGCGGTGTTAATGTTACAACTCCGCTTGTTTGATTTATTGTTACAGTAACATTATCTGCGTCTACAGGCAATCCAAATGTTAAATTGTCTGAATCAGGATCTATAAACCAATCATCCAGGTCTATTCCTGAATCTGGGCTATCTTCATAGATTGAATATTCTGTTGTATAATTAGTTGGCAACGGAACTCTGTTGGAAATGCTGAAGTTTCTTATTGGAGTTTGATTTGAATTTCCTGCCAAATCTAATGCATAGAAATACCAGAATACAGTTTGTCCATTTATGAATCCATTCAGCACATAACTGAAAACATCTGTTGCGGAGATTACTGTGTCATTTTGTTGGGTTCCGCTTACATTATAATATACCTTAACTTCGTCTATTCCATTTAGATCGTACCAAGTAGAGTTAACAGTTATACTATCGTCATTGTAAACAGTAATATTGGACGTATCAGTTAAGTTGAAGTATACGGGAGGGATTGTATCTACGATGAATGTTGCATTCTCTCTTGTTTCATTTCCTTTATAGTTAATTGCGTAAGCATTTACAGTGTGATTAGAATCTATCAAATTAGTTATATTCACAAATTCTGTCCAATCCAGAGAGATTCTTGTTGTAGAAGAATCATTATCATTATTTTGCACTATTGATCCGGTTGTGTTTGTTATATTGTAACTTATATTAACTAGATAATATGCTTGGAAGGTCAAATTAAAGTTATCTCTTATGTACTGTGGCGGAGTTCCATTATTTATTCTTATATAGACTGTTGGAACAGTATTATCTACGGTAATGTTGATTGATTCTATTGAAACTTGCCCAAGAGTGTCATTAGACCAAACAAGGAACTCATAAATTCCTTGTGATTCTGTGTGATTACCAATTGTGCTCCAGGTTGTATCCCAGTCTGATCCAGTTAGATTTCCTGTTTCTACAACAATTCCTGAACTATTAGTGATATTATAATAAGTGAAGTCTACGCCAGACACATCACTGACATTTGTATCAAATGGTATTATTCCTCCAACTCTTTCATTGTTTGCAGGATAGATTATTGTTATATTTGGTCCAGAGTAATCTACAGTCCAGGTTACATTTATGTTCTGCGTTTCATTCTGGCCGTTTCCATATTCATCTCTACATGAAATCCATCTTGTATAGTTTCCTTGTGTTGTTGTATTAATAATACATGTTGAAATGTTGGTTGACATGCTATCGCTACAATAAGCATCAAATCCGTCTATCTCATAATATGGTGCATCGCTTGTGAATACCTTACACAACATGTTATTCTCTCCGCTGACGTTTATCTCTGTTGTTGAATCGCTTGTATTATCAAGGTAATTAGGTATGAAGTCCCCTTCAACACTTTCTATTGTTGTGTTTGGAGGAATTTCATCCTGATAAAGAACTCCGTTACTAACTGCAATTGGACTCCAAAGTCCTGCTCTATTCTTTGCAATGACGTTAAAGAAGTATGTCTCGTCATGTATCAATTCTTCTTCAGAGTACACACCAACAGTTGTTTGATTTGTTATATTCCATTCAATGAAAATTGGATATCCGTCTTCATAAGTTCCATTGATTGTTATAGAGTAATTGTATAGTTCTATATCTGATTCATTATCAATTGAATCTGTCCAAGTCACATTTAATTCATGAAGGTCTATTGTTGCATATCCTGTATCATTAACTGACGTTATATTGCTTGGAGGAGTTATATCTACTTTTAATACTGAAGATGAATTGAAGGATGCAGTATTATTTATGTTGTCTGTCGCATTGTAGATAAACACGTAACAATATCCTTGGGTAACATTAACACTTACGCTTGTTGTTGCTTCTACTTGTGATCCATAATCTGTCCATATGCTCCATAAGCTTTGATTACAAATATCTTCTTGCAATGGAGTGTTACTGAAGTATAACTGAGTTGAATTTATTCCCGAAGTCATGTCGTATCCTGCACTAACATTTACAGTTGTAGTGTTAATTGTAATGTAACCATTCACATACTCCACAGATCCGTTAACAGGGTCAAGAATATCTACTGTAATTCCATCTGATGAGTTATAAGTGTATAACGGTAATCCGCTGTTGTTACTTCTTGCTCTTATTGTTACATAATATGTTTCATTATTTGTTAGGTTCAGAGCTATTGTTGCATTTGTGTCTGTTCCAACATTTATCCAGCTAATTGAACTATTATGGCTTGAATTTGGCCATGGCTCTGTTCCAACTGCATATTCATAGTATCTTATTCCTGTTTCTGGGTCCACAGCAGACCAGTTTACAAAGAGTGACTGGTTATTGCTTGTGTAGATCCCTTCATCTGAAACAGTTAGGTTTTCGGGAGGAGTGTAATCATTATCTACTTTTAATACGGATGAATAATTAGAGAATGTTGCTGTGTTGTTTACATTATCTGTTACATTGTAAATAAATTGATAGCAAATACTTGGAGTTAGGTTTATGGTTACATCTGTTGTTGATAAGTTTTGAGTTGCATGACTAGACCAATTGCTCCAGTTTCCTAAACAATTATTGTAGTATAATGTCTTATTTCTCATGAATAACTGTGTTGAATTTAATCCTGAGACCGGATCATAACCTGGGCTAACGTTTACAGTTGAGATGTTGCTTGAAGGGTATCCATTTATGTATTCTACAGAACCATTCACTGGAGGAACAACATCTATTATCATTCCATCTGATGAATTAATAGAGTACATTGCGCTTCCTGTGTTGTTGCTTCTTGCTCTGATGGAAACAAAGACTGATCTGTTGTATGGTAATGGTTTTTGCAGTCTTCCGCTTGTGTTTAATCCTACTTCTACCCAAGATTCAATATCATTATATGATTGGTCGGGCCATTGCGCGTATCCTAATGCATATTCATAATACAAGATGCCTGATTCTATATCAACTGCTCCGGACCAGTTTGCAAATATTGATTGGTTGTCTCCAGAGTATGTTCCACCATCTCTTACAGATAGATTTAATGGAGGGATATTATCATTGTATAAGATTCCGTTACTGCTTGATATTGTACTGTTTACTCCTCCGCCTTGTGCTTTAACGTGGAAGTAATAAGCAGTATAATCTTTTAAGTCCAGATCTGTTTCATTTGTTGATGTGTTTGTTGTACTTGTCCAGTTTACAAGAGTTATTGTAATTCCGTTCTTTGTACCATTCAATTGGTACCAGTACAGATCTGTTCCTGCAGGTTCGCTCCAATAAGCATAAAGATCTTTGCTTGTTGTTGATGGGCCTTCATCATACACAACAAGATCTGCGCTTGCAACATACGAATCAAAGTGTTCAACATTAAAGGATACAATGTTGTTGCTACAATTAATTGCAGTACAAGCAGGTGTTGTTGATTGAGAACAATCTTGGCCGCCATTTAATATTTCAATAATCTGTCTTGTAAAGTTTTCATAATAATAAATTCCATAATTATTACAGTCTCCTACAACAAGAGTTACATTTGCAGAAGTGTTCATTGCGGGTTCTAGTGTTGAGTTTACTCCAACAATAGAATCATTCAAATAGATATTATCTAGATCTGTAAGATTGATTATCTTGTTGAGGAATGTTAAGCTATTGTTTCCTTCTTCAATAATAAGTGTTGCTGTACTATTGTCTGAAGTAAATATATCTTCTGTGTTTCCTGCAAATGTTAAATTATAGAATGCATTTCCATATGCTTGCGCCAGATATATTGCATATTGATAATTTTGTAATGTACATCCTTGTATTGTTACGTTATCTTGTCCTTTAATATCTATTCCAGCACTGCTCCATGTACCGTTAAGTATTGTATTATTGCAGGTGATGACAATATTCGATGAGTTTATATCTATTCCATTTGGCAACAGATATGTGCCTGGGCACAATGTTAAAGTTATGTTTATGTCTAAGCTATCTGTTGGCTCTACACATGTTCCAGATACATTTACATTCCAAGTGAATGTGTCATTAACTCCTTCTGTTGTGTTAACAAATAACAATACTTCATACATCTGATTGAATAAA
The DNA here is from genome assembly GCA_042571125.1 of Nanobdellota archaeon. GTDB lineage: Archaea > Nanobdellota > Nanobdellia > Woesearchaeales > UBA10107 > JBHPFU01. The sequence goes on from JBHPFU010000003.1 coordinate 7,382, forward strand.
CCAGTTATGAATGAGAAAATATATCCTGTAGTTTGATATATTCCATTCAAGAACCAGTTAAAGAAGCTTGCCGGTGCTTGAGCTCCTTCCCAGGTTGCATTTGCTTCGAAGGTTATGTTTTTATTTAATTCTGAACTAATGTTTTCTTCATCTTTGCTAGGTGGGATGTATTCTGTCTCATTTGTTGCATTTGGATAGATTGAAGTTATATTAGGATAATCAATCACAGAAGTTACATTTAAGAACACAACATTTGTGAATGTTATATTCATTCCATCTGTTGCATTGAATGTTAGGTTTCTTATTCCTTTGAAGTTAGCTTGCGGAACAAAAGTTACATTTGTTGTTGTTTGATTGATTATTACAGTTATATTCTGTACGTATGATGCATTATATGTTAAGCTATCATTATCCGAATCGTGGAAGTAAGTACTTAATGTAATTGTATTTGTTAGATTATTATCTTCTACCCATGTTTGGTTTTGTATTGTTCCATTAAATACCGGAGCTAAGTTAGAGATTACTGTGGACCAAGCGCTGTGAACAAAAGTAGTTATATTATTTGTACAATTGATAAAAGTACAATCAGAACATTTGCTTGCTCCTGCATCTACTGCTTCTTCTCTTGTTCTGTAGAATCCAGAAGATTCAAATAATGATGTTGAACAGTTTTGTACAACTAAAGTTACATTCGCAGAGGTATTTTCCATTGAAGATTCTGCGCTTGAATTCAATGAAACTATTGTGTTATTTATGAATAAATTATCTAAATCGTTTATGTTTAGTTGTTTATTTTCAAATATAAATTTATTTTCTTCATCTGTGATTATTAGTGTATTTGTAGTAAATGGCTCTGCAGTACTTATATCAATTGAATTATTTTCGATAGTGTTATTATAAATTCTATTATATACTGCTGCACTATCAAATAACAATCCATATAATGTCGAGTTCGATATTGTGTTGTTGAATATGTTATTGTTATTTGCAAAATTGCTTATATATACTCCTCTTTGATTATTTATTAGCAGGTTATTAGAAATATTGTTATCTTTTGCATTGTCCAACTCTATTCCCGCAATAAGATTATTATTTAAAATTGTGTTGTTATGAACCGTATTGTTGTGCGAAAATGAATAGATCTCAATCCCCCTATCTCGGTTATTTGAAAATATATTGTTTGAAAAGTTAGAATATGAAACTCCACTGGCAGCTATTGAATTCCAATAATTAGTGATATTGCATCCAGTTACTGTTACATTATTTTGAGAGGTTATTCCTATTCCTTGGCTGCTTTGAGTTCCTTTAAGATTGGTGCCTAAACATTCGACAACTGTATTCGATGACGTTATGAACATTCCGAGTGACAGAGGATATGTTCCTCCACACAATTGTGTAGAACTTGAAATACTCATTCCGTTTGTTGGTACTGTACAGATTGTTAGATTATTTGACAGAACAGTTGTTCCATCATCTGTTCCATCGTTTGGTGTTACTGCTACTTGCCAGGTTTCTCCAATAGATGTTTCTTGTGATTCTATCTTATCATATCCTTGTGAACGTAATGTTGCGATCTGTGTTGATGATAGTGTTCTGTTGAATATTCTTACTTCATCTATTGCACCAAGCCATTGTCTTGAAGAACCGTCTCTACCTATTCTCAATGGTGCAGCAAATGCACAATCGCCTCCATAACTATCTGACCAAGTATTGCTATTGACGTACAGGGTTGTTGATGCTCCGTTCTTTACCAAAGCAACAAAAGCCCAAGTATCTGTTGGGATTGTTAAACCGCTGTCTAGTTGCCATCGCTCATTATTCCAAATATATCTTAATTTATTACTGTAAGATAAAAGACCACAAACATCCTGCCCGCTTCCTCTCTCAAATATAATGCCTGATTGATCTATACTTTGGTGTCCTCGTACCCATGCAGTTATTGTAACATGATCTGTATTAAGATCTAATGCTCCAACATTTACACTTTGACCAGTACTACTGAAATTATATGCCCCACCAAAGTATCCGTCAGATATCCATGTTGCTGTTCCAGTATACCCTGTATTGTTATTAGTTGAGTAATCTGTTGTAAACGTATCTGAATCTTCATGAGCTTCAAATGGCATGTTCAATACCGCAAGAGAAGTTCCGTCTATCCTCCAATCTGTTATGTTGTGAACTGAATCTGAGCCAGAAACATCAAAGTAAATGTTTAGATCGTCTGATGTTGTGTTTACTCCAGATGTTGAATTTAGAGTTAGGTTTGAAGTTTCTGCTGGAGAAGCGGTTGTAAAGTTGTATGCTCCTTCAGTATCACAGCCAAGAGCATTGCAAGATGTTGCATTATAGAAATACTGCATTCCTAAACTTAAGTTAGATAATGTTCTGCTGTGTGAAGTTACATAGTCATTTACAGAAGAGCTTTGAGATAATGATGAATCATTTCCATAATCAACAGATGTATTTGATCTTGTGTTTGTTGTCCAACCAACTACTGCTGAATCATATGTAATTGATGAAGCATTTAGATTAGATATTACCGGTACTGCTATAATCTCTATAGTATTTGATGTTTCGGTTGTTCCGTCTTCTGTTCCATCATTTGGCGTAACTGCTACTAACCAATAATCTGCTGTTGTAGTTTCATTTGAGACTATTAGGTCTGTTCTGTTTTCATAAATTGCTTTGATTTGTTCAGCAGATAAAGTTCTATTATAAATCATTACCGAATCAATAGTTCCATTGAAATATTCTCCTGCTACGAATCCGCTACGACCAATGTACGCCCCCGTAATTGAAGTGGAACTAAGTGACACTGGGAAATTAGGATCTAATTGTCCATCAATATAAAGTTTCCCTTCGCTTCCGTTATAAACAATAGCTACATGGTACCATATATTTATAGAAATATTGGTATAACTCGGATTAGACCCAGACGCCCAATAATCAAATTTATTGTTATATGTCCATATTCCATGACCCGCAGTAGCATTATTTGTAACTATTCCTTGCCATGTCCCTGGCAATTCATTTGCATAGACTCTCGCCATCATGGTAAATTCATTCCCTATGTTAATTCCTAGATCTGAGTATATGCCTGCATTTCCATCAAATTCATACGCCCCCCCTCCATCATAACCTCCTGTTGAGTTCCAAGTAGCATTAATTATCGTTCCATTATTACCATATGTTGTATAATCTTTTGTCCATGTTGAGTTGGAACCTCCTTCGAACTGCATGTTCAATACAGCAATTGAAGTTCCATTTAATCTCCAGTCAGTTATATTGTATATTGGGTCTCCTTCTGGGTCTGAAACATCCCAGTATGCTGTTAGGTTTTCTGTTGTTAGATTTGTTCCGTATGTTGAATTAATAGTTACATTTGAAACATAAGGAATGCTATCTGTTGTAAAGTTATAAGTTCCATTATTAGCACAGCCAACAGTTGTGCAAGATGTGACATTGTAATAATATAAAGTACCAATTGTTAAGCCAGATATGTTTATACTGTGCGATGTTACTCTCTCTTCTATTGATTCTGTCTCTACTAATGCAAGAGTGGTTCCATAACTTACAGAACTATTTGAACTAACATTTGTATTCCAGTTAATCAAAGCCGATGTAAATGTTATGTTTGAGTGATTTACAGCAAATATTGATGGCGCATATTGATCTGGTATTGTTAAACTATTTGACAAGACTGTTGTTCCATCTGTTGTTCCATTATTTGGTGTAACTGCTACTTGCCATGTATCTCCTTCTGTTGTTTCATTTGAGACAATCAAGTTTGTTTTGTTTTGAGATAATAATCGTATCTGTTCTGGGGATAATGTTTTGTGATATACCCGCATTCCTGCAATGGATCCATTGTAATATCTGTCATTCCTATCTCCATCAAATGTTTCTGCTTCTGAACCGTCTCCAATAATTCCATATCGAGTAGTGCCCCTCCCTAAACTTGCTCCACTGTGTGGATTTACACTTCGATTATCTTCTACACCATCAACATAAATTATTGCATCTGTTCCATCATAAACCGCGCAACCATGGTGCCAGATTCCGTCATTAAGTGCGGATGTTGTACTGTAGAGAGTATTAGAACTCGATGTAGTTCTAGTCCCCCATGCTAATTGTCCTGTATCTTCAGTTATAACAAAGTTGTAGTACTCGCTTAAGTCAAAATCAATAAAGGACCAGCCACTAAATGCAGTTCCACCCGAAGCTGATGTTTTAAACCAAACACACACTGTTATTTCTGAAATAGCTCCAATCGTGTCATAGTACATAGGCAATGCGATGTAGTCATTAACACCATCAAAGTCATAGAAACCTCCCGCATAGCCGGAGGTTGTATTCCAAGTTGCATTTATAACCGTTCCATTGTATCCGTTTGTTGAATAATCTTTAGTCCATGTTGAATTTGATCCTCCCGTGAATGGCATATTCAATACTGCAATAGAATTTCCAAATAATCTCCAATCAGTTATATTTGCAGTTGAATTTTCTGCTGTGAAGTAGACTGTTAGGTTTTCCGACGTATAGTTTGTACCATCAGTTGAATTCAATACAACATCTCCAGTTATTTGAGCAACAGCTAAACCAGTAATACTTTCTAACCCAACTTGATCACTATTCAAGAACAGAGTTCCCATTAGTGCAACTATTAAAACCACAAATACAATCGGTGTTAGTGTTGCTTGGGCTTTCATATTTCTTTTAATTTACCTCTTCTTGATTTTTTGTAACGTTCTTTTGTATCTGAAATTTTCTTCTTAGAAACTCCTATCTTGTCTGCTTTCTCAGAAATCTCAGAAACCTCTTTAGATTCTTCAACAGGTTTCTCATCAACTTTTTTCAGAAGAATTCCTTCATCGCCAACAGAATAAACCCAGAATGCGCTACCCTCATCTAATCCAAGCTCTTGTCTGATTTCCTTTGGAATAACTATTTGTCCTCTCTTATCTGATTGGACAATTCGCGGGTACTTTTTCATATATATTCTGATTTTCAGTAACTTCATCTGAAAGTAAGAATTAATATATATAAAGCTTTCTTTTTAGACGAGCCAAAAAAGAGTCAAATTTAAATAGAAGGCCTCATTTAGCCTTAGAATAGCAAAAGAGGGTGATAGCTAATGAAGAACAAAAATCTAATTACACCAGTAATCGTTTTAATAGCAATAATTATTCTGGCAGTTACTGCCACAAATTTATTCGGTGAAAAGAGCGGATTAACTGTCTCCGGCTCTTCAGAGTACGAAGCAGCCCCTAATAAGGTTGACATTTATTTCGAAGTTTATACAAATGCAAGTACTGCTCAAGAAGCTCAAGAAGCAAATTCTATCATTGTTGACAGTGCGGTTAATGCATTAAAAACAGATGGAATCCCAGAAGATAAAATTCAAACATTGAATTATAGAATGAATAAAAAAACATACTGGGACCCTGAAACTAGAAAACAAGTTGAACAGGGATATGAAGTTTCTCACAATATCAAAATAGAAGTAAGTGATATGCTTCATGCTGGAACATATATCGATGTGGCGATCATGGCTGGAGCTACAAGAGTAAGTTATATTCAACTTGGATTAACTTCAGAGAAAGAGAATGAAGCAAAGGGAAAAGCAATTGAACTAGCTGCAGCAAATGCAAGATCAAAAGCAGAAGGAATGGCAGCAGGTCTTGGCATGGAACTTGGTAAACTAATATCTGTTTCAGACAGCAGTTACGATTACTCCCCAAGCCCGAGGTATTTTGAGGCAGTAGCTTCAGTAGCAGAAGTAGGAAAAGCAGTTGATGAAACAGTTATATCTCCTGGAACCTTAACAATTACAGGAAGAGTTAACTTACGGTATGCTTTGAAATAAGTTTTTTATTTTTAATTATGGCAATAATAGTTAGTGGAACTCCCGGAACAGGAAAAACAAGAACGGCTAGGAAGCTAGCTAAAGAAAAAGGCTACAAATACGTAAATGTAAATAAAATAATAGCTCAGAACAAAGAAGTTATATCTGGGTATGATAAAAAAAGAAAGTCAAAAATAATTGATGAGAAAAAATTAGTAAAAATTCTTGTAAAATTAATAAATGATGATAAAAAAGTTGTAATTGATTCGCACTTATCTCATTTTATACCGAAAGAATATGTTGAAAAGTGTGTAATCACTAAAACAGACTTAAAAAAGCTAAAAAACAGACTAAAAAGAAGAGGTTATTCTAAAGCTAAAGTAGAGGAAAACCTAGAAGTTGAAATAATGGATATATGTTTAGAAGAAGCTAAAGAAAAAAAACATAAAATAAAAATAATAAAAACTTAAAGTTCTTTTGGAGTCAAAATTGTTGACTTGCTTGTTCCAGGTTTAATTTTGTTTTGCATTGCTACAACAAACCTAACTCTGGAACCATCTGCACTCTCTACGATCTCTTTATCTGCTGTACCGTCAAAGATTATTGCATAAACTCCTGTATTCAAGCTTTTTATTGTTGTTGCTAGTTCTGTAACTGGAACTTTCCCAAGTATATTTGACTCTTTATCTAATATGTAAGCTCCTTTTGTTCCTACAAGATCATCAAGCATCTCTTTAAATTTAACTTTATCTTCTTCTTTTAATCTTGGTTGTCGAGTTACTGTAGGTCTTGAAGCTGTAAACCTTGGCGGTGTCCTTGATAGTCTTGGTAGCGGTTGCCTTGTTGTTGGTGCTCTTTGTGTTGGTGATCGCTGTGTTGTCCTCATCGTTGTTCTTGGTTGAGGTTTCACATTAGCAACTTCATGTTTTGCCTGATCTGCAGGGATTCTTCCTCTTATCGCCTTGTGTATCTCTTTCTTTGTTAGCTCTTCAACTTCTTTTCCATCTGGAGCTTTTGTAACATAATCAAGTTCTGCTACAGCCAATAGTTCTTTAATTATTAGATCTCCTCCTCTATCTCCATCAACAAAAACCGTTGCTACTTTTTCTTTTGTAAGTGCGATTATTGTTGGGGGTATGCTTGTTCCATTAATTGATATAACATTCTTAAATCCATGTTTAAGTAGAACAATAACATCTGCTCTTCCTTCAACAAGAATTATCTCGTCTGCTTCATCAATTCCCGGTCCGCAAGGTAGCCTGTCTTTGCCATACTCTTGTATTTCCATAACTCTTACAGAATATGCAACTTCATCGCTTAGTTCTTGTGAATCTGGCATGGATGAGTCCATTAGATTCTTAAGTAATTCTTTTGCTCTTCCGACAACATGCGCTCTTTTAGATACACGTACATCTTCTATCTTCTGTACGCTTACTTTAGCATTGCATGGACCAATTCTTTGAATAACTTCAAGGGCCGCTCCAATTATTGCGGTTTCAGATTTGTCTAAGCTGGAAGGAACTATTATCATTCCTGATGTTTTCCCTCCTTTTGTTTCAGTATTAACTTCTATTCTTCCAATTCTGCCAGATCTTTGCAGTTCTCTTAATTCTAGATCTTGTCCTAACAAACCTTCGGTTTGTCCAAAGACTGCGCCAATTACATCTGGCCTATCTACTACTCCTTCAATTTCTATTGCAGCATGAACTATGTATTTTGCTGATACTTGTGCTATTTTTGCCATTTTATCCTCCGAATATTTTAGAAGAAGCTATCTAATTTCACCAATACATTGTTTAGTATTATTAATGACCATGCGCTTCTCCGTATTTTAGAACAAGTCTTAAAACAAAATAATATTTTTGTTATTTTTTATTTCGTCCTTAAGTGAATATGAAATTTAAATAATGTAAATTTAATAATCTCAAATTTTTGTTTTTGACTTGTTCTTTTGATTTTTTATGAATATGAAAATGTTGCCCGTGACACTAACTCCCAAACTCATAGCTCGGCTTTGCCTTAAGCTCCGTTGAGTACTCTCGTGACGGGCTGTACTGCGTAAGAGTGTCTTTGTTTCATCGTCCGACAAATGTCTAAACTCGAAAAGGACCCATTTACGCAATGATTGTACTTTTTAGTATGATTTAAGGGTATAAAAACCTTTCTTTTTATTAAATTATAATTATTATAAAAATTATAATTTCTTAAGTTTTTCACAATAAATGTTCAGAAAAATTAAACCTCGACAAAAGCCGAAACCTTTGCCGAGGAAAAGAGGTGATAGACCATAAAAAATAAGCAAGATAACCTTTAGAGGTTATCCGCTTATTAGGGGGTGTTTGGATCGTAATTAACCTTTAGAAAGCGTCTAAAACCGCTTTTCGAGGTTATTGTCTTTTTTTAATATCTGAACATGATTGTGAATTATGTGTTGTTACTGTTAGGTAGTATGAACTAATATATAAATCTTTCTATTATTCATTACTTATTGGGGGTAAATCCCCTTTATATATAATCTAGGCATACTGAATAAAATGGTTAAATCAGCAAAGGAGAAATTTAAGACGTATCAAGATGTATTTGATTCTCATACTATCAGGAACCTATTCGTATTGGGTAGCAAAGGTTTATTTGATGAGAATAGTCTAAGTCCTATTGCAACAGGTAAAGAAGCGAATGTCTTTGCTGCAGATTCAAAAAATGGGCGAGTTGTGGTGAAGATTTACAGAGTTACTACTTGTGATTTTAACAAGATGTATGAGTACATACGAACCGATCCTCGTTTTCCTAAATTAACAAATAAAAGAAGAAAAGTTATTTTTGCCTGGGCAAAGAGGGAGTACAGGAATTTATTAAGAGCAAGAGAAAAAGGAGTTTCAGTACCTACTGCGCACGCATTCAAAGATAACATCTTAGTAATGAGTTTAATAGGCGATGAATGGCCTGCATCAAAATTAAAAGATGAAAAACCCAAGGATTTAAAGAAATTCTTTGAAAAAACAATTGATAATATGAAAAAACTGAAAAAAGCAGGATTAATTCATGGAGATCTCTCTGAATTTAACATATTAAACCATAACGACCTTCCTTATTTTATTGATTTTTCACAATGTACTCAATTAAATGACCCATTATCCGAAGAATTATTGACAAGAGATGTAAAAAATATGGAAAGATTTTTTAATAAGCTCGGTTTAAAGGTAACAGAACAAGAAATTAGGAAAAAAATAGGATAAAATGGCCTCCAAACAAGAAGAACAGGAATTCTCGTATGAATTAAAGATACCAAGAGAAAGAATTGCAATATTAATAGGTAAAAAGGGGCAAGTTAAAAGAGATCTTGAGAAAGAAACAAATTCTAAGATAGAGGTTGACTCAAAAGAAGGAGATATAATAATAAGTGGGAAGGATTCGATAGGATTATTCTCTGCAAAAGAGGTTATTAATGCTATCGGCCGCGGATTTAATCCAGACATATCAAAATTGTTGTTAAAACAGGATTATATGTTTGAATTAATTAGTTTAAATGATTATTCTAAAACAAAAAATGATTTGACAAGAGTAAGAGGAAGAATTATCGGTTCAGAAGGTAAGTCAAGAGAAGTTATTGAAGAACTTACAGAAACATATATTTGCGTTTATGGGAAAACAGTGGGGATAATAGGTTTATCTGACAATGTTTTCTTGGCAAAACAGGCTCTCGTATCTTTATTAAAAGGAAGTAAGCATGCTTCTGTGTTCAGAATGCTTGAAAAAAAGAAAAGAGAATTGAAAAGAGCGGAATTTGCATCAAAAGAAAAGTTTTAAAAACAATCAAAGAGGTGTTAAATAAAAAAGATGGTGGTAAGAGCAGAAGAGTTAGCAAAAAAGCACAGAGAAATTTCTGTTGCAGAGTTCTTTGAGAAAAATAGACACCTTCTTGGTTTTGATAATAAAAAGAAAGCGTTATTAACTGCAGTACGGGAAGCAGTAGACAATGCGCTTGATGCGTGTGAAGAATCTGATGTACTCCCAGAGATTTCTGTTGAGATAATTGATATGCAGAATGATAGATTTAGAGTAATAATTGAAGATAATGGTCCTGGCGTTGTTAAAGGGCAAATACCGAAGATATTCGCTAAACTTCTTTATGGTTCAAAATTTCATTCATTAAAACAATCAAGAGGTCAGCAGGGAATTGGAATCAGTGCTGCTGCTCTTTATGCACAATTAACAACAGGAAGACCCATCAAAATTAAATCTAAGATTTCTCCAACTAGTCCATCGCACTACTATGAACTTCACATAGATACGCAGAAAAATGAACCAGAGATAATTAAAGATGTGGAAGTTGAATGGAAAAAAGATCATGGGACCAGAATTGAACTTGATCTTGAAGCAAGTTATGGTAAGGGAGTGCAGTCTGTTGATGAGTACTTAAAAGAAACAGCGATTGTTAACCCTCACGCAACAATAATCTACACAAATCCAAAAGCTGAACAAATAATCTTCCCAAGAATAATAAAAGAAATGCCAAAAGAACCTAAGGAGATCAAACCACACCCATATGGTGTTGAAATTGGAATGATCATTAAAATGATGGGTTGGACAACATCTAAAACATTGCAGCAGTTCTTAACAACTGATTTCTCCAGAGTTGGAGCAAAATCAGCAAAAGAGATATGTGAACGAGCAGGAGTTCTCCCAAAGACAAAACCAAAGGCGGTTTCAAGAGAACAGGCAGAACGTTTAATAAAAGCAATAAAAGAAACAAAACTTGTTGCGCCCCCTACTGACTGTATCACTGCAATTGGTTCTGATTTACTTGGCAAAGGTCTAAAAAAGGAGGTTACAGCAGAGTTCTACTGCTCAACAACACGAAGTCCTTCTGTTTACAGGGGGAATCCTTTCCAGATTGAGGCTGCAATAGCGTATGGCGGTGACTTAGATAAAGAAGGTGCTGTTCGCATTATGAGATTTGCGAATAGAGTTCCTCTGCTTTATCAACAAAGTGCTTGTGCAATGACTAAATCAATTGTAGAAACTAATTGGAGGAACTATGGATTAAACCAAAGCTCTGGATCAATCCCTACTGGTCCTGCAATCATTCTTATTCACATTGCATCTGTTTGGACGCCATTTACATCAGAAGCTAAAGAAGCGATTGCACATTATCCTGAAATTATCAAAGAGATTAAATTAGCAATACAGGAATGCGGACGTTTACTACTTCGTTATGTTGGGAAAAAACGGAGAATGCAGGCAGAATTTGCAAAAAGAAGTTATATCGAGAAGTACATTCCTCATGTTGCTGATGCTCTCCGTGAATTATTAGAATTAAAACAAGTTGATGAACATAAAATAAAAACAATACTCAAAGAAATTTTAGAAAAACAAAGAGGAAAACTTGACGTAAACGCTATGTCTAAAGAGGTTGAAAAAATTGACGAAAAAGAATAACGTTATAGAAAAGATAAAAGAACTATCTTCTAATATTTATACTAATATTCTCAAAAAGAAAAATCCGGAAATGAAAATACCTGTAAGATCCTTAAGTAATGTAAAATATGATTCAAAAGATGGTTTCTTTGAGCTAAAAGGAGATATGAAAACCAGAACTTTAACTGCATCTACTGTAAAAACATTTGCTCAGTCATTAAAAATGATGTCATTATCAAAAGAACTAATCAAAACTGATGATATTGCTACAAAAAGAGAGGTCTATTATGTTTCTAAGAACTGGGAGGATGCTAAGTTTACAGAACAGCCAGAATCAGATACAGTAATGGACGATATCGAAGCTGCTTTTATGGTTAATCGTGAGCAGTTAAAATTTGCTCCTGAAGAAAAAGGAGGAGATATTGCTGGAAAGCTTATTGTTATTGATAAAGACCCCGATACTGGAAACGAAATAAAGATTGATTGTACTAAATTTGGTTCTGGAGCTTATTCTATTCCGACTTCTGTTGAAGAACTTAAATTCGAGACAAAAGCTAAGTTTATTTTAGCGATAGAAACAGCAGGTATGTTTGAAAGATTAAATAGACATGGTTATTGGAAAAAAGCTAATTGTATTTTAATTTCAATGGGTGGCGTTCCAACAAGGGCCTGCCGTAGATTCATCAGAAAATTAAGTGATGAGATGAAAATTCCAGTTTATGTATTTACAGATGGGGACCCATATGGTTGGTTAAATATTTACAGAACATTAAAAGTTGGTTCAGGTAATGCTGCACACATAAACGAATATTTCTGTGTACCAAATGCTAAGTTCTGGGGGATAACTGCAAAAGATATTATTGATTATAAGCTACCAACCCATCCTTTAAAAGAGGTAGATATCAAAAGGATTAAAGATGGTATTAGGAACGATCCTTTTGTCATTGCGCACAAAGAATGGCAGAAGGCTCTGCAAGAATTAGCAAGCCTAAAGAGAAGGGCAGAACAGCAGGCTCTTGCTAAGCATGGTCTAAACTTCGTTATAAGCGATTATCTGCCACAGAAGCTCGAAAACCCTAAATCTTGGTTGCCATAAGCTTTATAAACAACGAGACTACTTCTTTTATACAAGGACCCGTAGCCTAGCCTGGATAGGGCGTCAGCCTTCTAAGCTGAAGATCAGGGGTTCGAAAACTGGAGGTTTGTAAGCTATAAAAACCGCGCGGTTGACCTTAGGGTTGTAAAAACCTCTGTTCGAAAGTCCCCTCGGGTCCGCTTTTTTCACGCGGGCGTGGCCAAGCGGCTAAGGCAGTCGGCTGCAACCCGACGATCGGGAGTTCGAGTCTCCCCGCCCGCTTATTACTATGGAAACAATAACTCTATCTACAAAAGAACATAATGAATTTGTAGACATAACTAAAGAAGTTTCTGATATTGTTAAGAAATCAAAAATAGGAGAAGGGCTATGCCATATTTTTGTTCCTCACGCTACAGCAGGGATAACGATCAACGAAAATGCAGATCCAAACCTTCCTGACGACATTATTTCTTCATTAAAGAAGATTATCAAAGAACACGATGGATGGAAGCACGATGATATAGATAATAATGCCGCTGCTCACATTAAATCAAGCATAATTGGCTGTCACGAACTTGTTCCTGTTAAAGATGGAGAATTAGTTTTGGGGACTTGGCAAGATATCTTCTTTTGTGAATTTGATGGTCCTAGATCAAACCGACATGTTGTCGTGACAATTGTTGGAAAATAGAAAGATTAATTTGAAATATATTCTTCTATATCTCCTCGATCCATAAATCCGGAATACGTTTCTTCATTAATTACTAATGCGGGAGTTGTAGTTATATTATGTGTTGCTTTTAATGTTTTTAATGCAGAGCTATCCAAATTAAAATCGAATGAGTAAATATAAGTTTCAGGATACTTATTGTGGATATAGCTTAAAACATAACCTTGGTCTTCACAGCTTGAACAATCTCCTTTATTTGAATAAAAATAAAGTATTAAATTGCCGCCAATATTACAGTCATTTAATGCTTTTTTCAAGAATAACCAATGTCTTAATTCTAACAACGAATAATATTCCTTTAAATCTAAAACTTGCTGGTTATTTTTACCTAGTCTATCTTCCATAAAGGTTAATTTCTCGCCCATGTCATAAAGTTCTTCTGTAAACGGAACATAATCTAATGCCCCGCATGGATTCTCTGAGAATAATTGATATTGAAGTTCTGCACCAAGAGTATCTAATCTAACTTCCTGGTAGATATTATTCAAACGGTTTAATCTAAGCTGATCAAAATAATTATTTGCGGTTATAATTAACAGGAAAATAAATGCTGTTGCTGCGAATGCTGCGACGTATTTTGATTTTCTCACATATCTTCTTTCCATATTACTCCTTCTCCCACTCTTCTCCTGCCCATTTAACCTTTATTCCTCTTAACTTATAAAAAAATGATGTAAGCCACCAGATTGTAAATAAAGGACCATATAAAAATAAATGGTATACATAGTATGTTTTTATTTTTGTCTGTTCGTTTGATATCAGTTTTGTAACATATAACACCACAATAGCTATTGCTATTGAAAGCAGAGACATTAAAAATATATTGTCCGATCCCATAAAAAACAGTTCTGGTTTTTCAAAAAGTTGAAATAAATCAAATCTTATGCTGTACCAGTTTGACAATGTTGATGCTCCGTTGATTAGTAGTTTTGTTGTTCCATATATAACGAGGATAATAAGTAAAACAATAGATAAGTATGATGCAGGCAAAACAAATAGCCCCAGATTCCCGTATTTTTTTGAGAATAGGTGTCTGTAATTAAGTATGTTATCTATAAACCCCTTATACCATCTAATTCTTTGTTTGAATAATGCTCTAAATCCTGGAACGCCAGGAGTATATGAAAATGCATCTACAGAATTTTCTATTTCGTAATGATTTGATTGTATTCTTAATGCTATCTCAATATCTTCAGTTATATTATCTTCATCGTATCCGCCGTGCTTATCAAAGAACTTCTTTCTGTATACTGTAAATGGTCCGGGAGTTACATGAATACTTCCTAAAAACGAAAATATCTTTCTGAGGAATACGCCCATTAAATATTCTATGTGTTGTATCTTTTGAAGTATATTTTTTGGTTTCCAGACTTTTAATGAAGGCGTTACAGCCATAACTTTTGGCCGTTCAAAATAACCTATCATTTTCTTTAATGTGTCTTTCATAACAAATGAGTCTGCATCAAGAGACGCTACAAATTCGGCATTTGTTTTTTTTAACCCAAAATTTAATGCGCTTCCTTTGCCTCCGTTCTTTTTTGTAAAAACGCTTATTCTCTTGTCGTTATAGCTTCTCATCTCTTTTAGAGTGTTATCTGTTGATCCATCATCAATCATAATTATCTTTAGCTTATCTTTGGGGTAATCTAATTTGAGCAAAGAGTTTATAGTTCTCTTAATCCTACCTTCTTCGTTAAATGCAGGGACTAGAATTGCGATCCTCGGGAATTTCGTTGGTTTTGGATTCTTTATGTTGTGTCTATTTTCATATAAGGTCATTAAAAAGACTATAGAAGCGAATAATCCAAAGAACGTTGAAAAGTATATGAGTGCATGACCAAAATCCATTTAAATACCCCACTTGAAATAACTAGAGTGTATTTTTAAATGTTTTGATAGTTGCTAAACCGGCAGATACTGCTTTTTTATGTCTTTACAGGGGCTGAGTTCACTTTAGAAAGATATATAAAAATTTCCTGTTTTATATTACTATGAAAAGAGTGTCGACAGGCAGCATATTGAATTCTATACTTAGCGGAGGCTATGAATCTGATATAATCACAACCGTGTATGGTCCTGCTGCTTCTGGAAAAACATTATTTTGTCTACTTTGTGCTGTTGAAATTGCTAAAACTAAGAAAGTGCTTTATATCGATACAGAAGGGGGGTTCTCTGTTGAAAGAGTTAAGCAGATTTGTAAAGAACCAGATAAGATATTAGGAAATATTTTTATTCTAAAACCAACGAATTTTTCAGAACAGAAAAAAGATTTTGAAAAATTAAAAGAAATGATAGACGATAAGATTGGTTTGATCGTCATTGATACAATCTCTATGCTCTACCGTTTAGAAATGGGTAAAACAGACGATGTTTACGGGATTAATCGCGAACTTGGGCAGCAGATTTCATACTTGTCTGAAATTACCAGAAAGAAAAACATTCCTGTTCTTCTTACTAACCAAGTTTATGCTGATTTTGACAACAAAGAAAATGTAAAAATGGTTGGCGGAGATATTTTGAAGTATGGTTCTAAGTGTTTAATTGAACTGCAAGTAGGACATCGAGGTGTAAGAAAGGCCATTCTTATTAAACATAGATCTATCCCTCAGAATGAAATGCTTTATAGAATCGTAAATGAAGGAATCGCAGAAGTGGTTTAGTTTACTCTTCTGTAAAGTCTTCTATATTTGCTTTGAATTCCTTGTCATTCTTTATAATCTTTCTTTCTTTTAAGTATTCTCTTGTTATCAAGAAAAATATCAATCCAAGCGCTTTCTTTCCCTTATTATTGCAAGGAACCACAAAATCTATTCCGTTTGACTGATTATTTGTATCGCACAGAGCCACAATTGGGATTCCAACCTTTAGTGCGTCTTGAACAACATTCTTGTCTGGCCATGAATCGGTAACCAGTAAAACTTTCTTTTCTATATATGTTTCAAGAGCAGGGTTTGTTAAAGTTCCCGGAGGATATCGGCCTGCAAACACTTTTATTCCTGTAAGTTCAGCCATTTTTTTGGCTGCTTTCCAGCTGTTTTCTCTTCTTGATGCAACAAGGATTTCTTCTGGCTCATACTGAGATAAAAATTTAGCTGCCATTTTTATCCTTTCATCTATCTTTTGAAGATTTAGAATGTATAATCCGTCTGGTCTGATCTTGTAAATAAAATTAGCCATATACTTTGTTTTAAATTTTGTACCTATGTGTATGCCTGCTTTCAAGTACTGGTCAATTGGAATTAATAATGTTTCTTTGTCAGTCATTTTATACCTGCAGAACAGAGTAATCTGTTCCTTCTATCGCCCGGAAACAGCCGTTTAAGGCCCCAATCACAAAGATTGGCCATGCACTTAAACAAGGCAATATTACTACAAGCTTAGGGTGCTTTATAAAGCTTGCGTAAAAAGATTTATATATCTTTTAATGAAAATTAAAGATATGAACTTTATGAGTCACATGTCATATCCTGCGCTTTTATTTGTTATAATTTCTAAATTGTTTGGTATTACTTATTCTATTTCTGATCTTTTAATCTTAATATTATTTGCAGCATTACCTGATTTTGATTTCCTATTTCATAGGCTTGTTAAGAGGGGGAAATTTGATGCAGGATTTCGGCACCATGATTGGTTTACACACTGGCCAATAACTTACTTGCCGTTAGTAGTTTTATTAATAATTTTCCCTACCTTCAAAATGCTTTTGGCTGTGCTTGGTCTTTACTCTCATTTTGTGTTGGATTTATTTTTAGGTAATGGGATTATGTGGTTCTATCCTTTTTCAAAGAAAAAGTATGGTTTCTTTAAGATAACTGGTTGTCACGGATGGGACTGGTTTAAAGTTTATAGGGGGAAATTAATTTATAAGTTTGATGTTATTGCGACAATTGCCATTATTGTTATTGTAATACTTAAAAGCCTTTAGAAATTGCCCGTTATTAAAAAAATAAAAAAATAATAATAAAATTTACTCCTTTTTCTCTTCTTCAGCTGCTTCTGATGTGGTCATTTCTTCGACTGGAGTTTCTTCTTCTCCGAAATCTTCGGAGTCTTCAGGAGATGGTTCTACTTCTTCTACTTCTTGGACACCGCCTTCTTGTGCTTCTGTTTCAACAGGTCCTGATGCTTCTCCAACAACATCTGCAAAGCCTACCTTACGTAGAACTTTAGTTATACGAACTTTTACTTCGTCTCCTTCCTTGACATTAGGGATAAATAAAACAAATCCCTTTACTTTAGCTATGCCGTCGCCTTTTTCGCCAACAGCCTCTACTTTTACATCGATTTCTTCTCCGACTTTTACCGGAGCAAAATTTCTAAATCCACCTTGCATAGTTCACAACCTCTATACCTTATCTAAATCTACGCCACAGGGCGCATAAATACTAGTTAGTAATTAAAGTATATAAATTTATTGAAAAAGAAAAAATAAAATTAATCTACGGGTAGTGGTTGTGTACCTGCTACAGGGATAGAATTACACCTGCAAGCTTCACGTTCACTAATTGGAAGATCTAGTCTTCCGCCACATTTTTTACATTTGTTCTCTTCTTTATCTTCCATTATATTAGTATTCATTTTAACCTCCTATTCCTCTATCTCTTCGTCAGAGGAGTCAGACCTAAATTTGATTGCGTGAATCATTTTATGTCTTTTAATCCTCCTGTCTCAACCATGAAATTACATTCACCATCTGCCAGGTTTGGTGCGTCTATTAATTTCGCTACTCTGCTTCCTTTCTTACCCTTTCTTAGGTATATTCTAAATGTGGAAGCGTGTGCAACAATGTGCCCACCAATAGCTTGCGTTGGATCTCCAAAGAATTGATCTGGTTTTGACATTACTTGATTAGTCAAGTAAACACATATGTTATATGTATCGGCTAGCTTTAACAAAACATGCATATGCTTGTTAAGTTTTTGTTGCCGTTCTGCTAATGTCCCGCGACCAATGAATTCTGCTCTAAAATGCGATGTTAAAGAATCCACAATAACTAATTTAACATTCGATCCTTCTTCTTTGATTAAGCTTTCAACTTTTTCTGCTAAAAGCATCTGATGATCGCTATTGTAAGCTCTTGCTACCTTAATATTCTTTAGAACTTTTTGCGGGTCTAATCCTGCGCCTTCTGCAAG
Source organism: Nanobdellota archaeon (assembly GCA_042571125.1). GTDB lineage: Archaea > Nanobdellota > Nanobdellia > Woesearchaeales > UBA10107 > JBHPFU01. The sequence goes on from JBHPFU010000003.1 coordinate 25,588, forward strand.
TTGAATAATTCTTTCTGGTCTGAATGTATTTTCTGTATCAATATAAACAGCAATAGCATTCGGATCTTGTTTTGCTAATTGAATAGCCAAGATGTGACCTATCTGTGTTTTTCCGGAACCATATTCACCAAAACACTCTGTTATTGCGGATGTTTCGAACCCACCTTCCATCAAATCATCAAATACTTGACTTCCGGTTTTTATTTTTGTAATTCGTTCTCTTTTTTTCAACATCTCTTCACCAGATTCAAATCCCATTTCAAGAGCATCTCTTGCGCTCTGTATCATTTTTCTAGCTACAGCTTCAGAAACTCCTGATGCTTCAACTAGCTGACCTAAGGAAGCGACAGCTATTGATAGTAGATTATCATACCCTGCAACACCCAGCTTTTCAGCTGTGGCAGCGCCTACGCCTGGCAAGTCTTGTATAGATGTTTCTTTCTTTACTTTTGTTTCTTCCATTGGTTTTGGTATGTCTATCTCATTTATTAATTTTGCTTCTGTACTCAATTTAATCACCTCTTATAAAATAAGGGCAGTTTAAATAACTGCCTCTTCAATAATAACGTTGTCTTGTTCTTTTAGAACAAGGAATTCATAAGCTTTAGTTAAAGCTAAAGCTGCTCTAGGAAGATCGTTGATTCTCATAGAATTTGTTGATTTCCAATTGTCTTCTTTGTCTTTGTAACTTCTTTCTACAGAAATTGTAGCGTATGTTGTTTTTTGGCCGTCTTTATTTTGGCCTTCGTTTTTCCATATTGTGGCTGAAATTGTTCCAGCTCTAAATTTTTTTTCAGGTTTATTTTCCATATATATCACCTTTTTGCTTATCGCATTTTATTTCAACGCCCTTAATTGTGAGTTGCTAAGACTCCAGGCGAAAGGTTGCTTGTTTTTTACAAGCTAGATATAATTAGGTCATTATTGTTTAAATAGACTCGTCGTGAACCTGTCCCGTGGTCTGTGAGACGGAATTATCTCGAATCTTAATTTAGAAGCTTGCTAGTCTTAGAATTCCTAAGACAATAAAAACAACAAATAAAGATGTTTCAACCAGGCCATTTGTTTTTACCATTCCTTTTAATTTAAATTTTGAAAATGGATTGAACGGAGTTATTCCTTTACGAGTAAAAGAATCAAGAGCAAGGTGCGTAAAGAATCCTGCTCCAAACGCCCAGAAATAAACTTCTTGTTTTAATAGGAAAAATGTGAGTAATGAAAAGATGAATAAAGCGAATATTGAATGGAAAAATCCCCTATGTTCAAATAACCGCCCAACTATTTTTATTTTTGAACCTAGTTTTGCTTTCGGATGATCAATATCTGGAAAAAGAGATCCAAAAACCGCAAGCGCTACAAAGAGTATCTGGTTCGCAGGATTAAAAAAAGGAATTAGAATTAATCCTTTTAAAAATCCAAATGCCGCATGCGTTCTGGCCATCATTTTATTATAAAAAAGAATATCTCTTATATATTACTTTGTAAATTATTTATCTCTTCTTCTGGGTTTGGGTCTCTGAAAACAAGCTGAGTAACAAACTCTTTTCTATCAAACATTTCATTTCTTGAAACTCGTCCAACAACCTTTACCATTAAACCTAACAAATCATTTTTCATCTGCTCAAATAGTTCTGGACGGTCTTTTAGCTGTAAAATATCTACCTCTGATTTCCCAAGTAAGTTTTCTGCCTGATTTTTGAAACAAACTAATCTTATAGAATCTGTCCCATCATCAAGAACAACATTAAAAACATAAGCAAATTTAGGTTCAACAACATTATGTACATCACAAGCAAGTCCTGCTTCTGTTTGTTTTAATCTTTTATTGCATTGCGGGCAGACTTCATAAAATCTAGGATCCATGCTCTGGACAATTGTTCCTAATAGTTCAATATTCTGGTCTGAATCTCCCAGCTCATTAATTTTTTTCCTTGTTTTTGTTTCTGTAGTTTTTACTTCTCCTATTGATTGACCAGCAGGGTTAAGGATTATCCTTGCCCGATCATTCATGTGAATCTCTTTGAAATTATTATTCTCTCGAACATACCCGTTTTGTATCTGGACTATGCTTCCTTCACTTATCTCTCTTATCTTATCTGTTTGTGAACCCCAGCAAACAACACGGATTGTACCTGTCTCATCTCCAATAATAAATGAGCCTACTTTGCCTTCTCTTTCTCCTGATTTGAAGTCTCTTACTTCAAAGACTCTTGTAACTTTGCCTACTGTTTCAACAGATCTCATGCCTGCAAGAATATTTTGTATTTTGAGCTTTCCGCCCATCTCTATGACCTTTACACCTAGCTCATTAGCGATAATATGGGCTGCTCCTTCCTTTGATATAAGCCCCGATAACTGGCCTAATTTGGCCTCTATTTTAGCGTTAATCTCAGCATCAGAAAGTCCTTTCTCCTCTTTTATTTTGTCTATAATATGGCTTAAAGGTATGTTAATTGTCTTCACCCCAATAATGGTCTGCCTGCTTAATATATATAGATTTATATGCTCAAGAATATGTGTCAAAAACGCTGTTTTTGATGCTCAGCATTCACAAAACGCTGTTGCTTTAAACCGGTCCTACGGTGCCGTCTTTGTTATATCTTATCGAGTCTTTTATATCTTCGGAAACCTCATCTTCACCAACAACAACATAGCAGAATTCTGATCCAGGATGCTGTATTGTTTCTATCTGGTTTGGCTGTTTATATGAAAATGTGACTACTTGCTCTCCTTTTCTTAATTCTCCTGGATCTTCTGGGCAATTATTTGTCGCATCTGGATTAAATTTATAGATAAAGTATTCTTCTAAATCATTTAATTTTGATTTATCTGTGTTTTCTCCAGGATTCTTTATTGTAAATTCTATTTGTGTATCTGCTGCTATTTTTCTTTCTTCTAAAATAATCGGTCCTGGATTTAAGTTATCAATAATGTTTGCAGATATTGCGTTTACGTTTTCATCTTCATTTCCAGAAGTATCCACTGCTGTAACAGCGAAATAACCAAGAACATCATCTACTTTAATTGTGATTGTGTATGTGTTTGTATTTTTATCTTCTACCGTTTTAATTGGTCTTAATGATTCAACATCTACAAATGTTTCTTCTGAATAATAAATATTGTAATAATCTACATCTTTGTCTTTATCTTCTCTGTTATCTTTGAATTTGACTGTTGCATTTTCTTCTTTAATCGGGGTATCTGTTATTTTCACGCCTTGAACAGGATCTGGATCAATTTTATCTCCTACAAATGCTGCAATCCTGTAAACAATATTTCTTTGTTTTGTTGTTTTGTCTGATTCATCGTAAAAATAATTCTTGTAGGTTGATTGTGCACAAAGTTTCAAAGTATTTGACTTTGGTTTGTACGGAAGTAAGCTTCCATGTGTTATTTGCTCAGACATATCTAAGAAATATCCGATTGAGTCTTTTACATAAAGGAATATGTTCTGAGCATCATAAATATATCTGGAGTCTTTACCTGATGAACACTCTCCTGTTAACTTTACATTATCTTCATCTATCTCAAACTTTAATCTTGTGCAAGATGCGGTATCTATTGCCTTTGTTAAATCTAATTCTGTATTTTCTGGTATAATCCCTAACTTGGTTAGTCCTGTTTCATATTTCAGGTCTGCTGTTTTTACTATTATTTTTCCGTTTTCCTCTATAAACTCAATTTCATAGTCTTTTGATACAGGTCTCGGTATTGTACATACTCCTTCTCTGTCACAAAATTCATAATTTTCAATTAAATCATAGAAAACTCTTTCTTTTTCTGGCAAACAGTTGTATGACCACTTGAAATCATATTTGTCATTTGCAAGAACTTCTTTTACACAAGTTGTATCTGGAAGTTTAGGGATGCATTTTCCATTTGTTACGTCTGTAATAATCTCGTTTAATTCGTTTCTTAAATCTTCGTATTCATTCAGATTGTAATCAATTTCTGTTTTGAAGTTTGGTTTTATCTTGTATGTGCTTCCTTTTACAGAAACATCATCATCTGATCTGATAAACAGATCTGCATACAATGGTAGGCAGCTTAATGCTTTTTCGTATGCTTCTCTTCCAATTCCTGCAAATAAGTCAATGTGCGCTATTCCTTTTTCCCAATCATTTCTCATTCCTGAACCTGTATCGCTTGCGATATAGTCTCCTTCCCATTCATCACAGCAGTTATTAGGAATATTTTCACAGCCTTTGAATTTAATCTCAACTTTTGAAAGCGGAGGGATCATGTTAGGTGCAACCGCAATTGTTTCATGAGTTTTTGCTGTCTTGCCACCATAAGCAACTGAAATCTCATCAACAGTAGGACTTGCTTGTTTTGTTGGTTTTATTGTATCATATTTGTATATCTCTCCTTCTTCACCGACTCCTGTTCCTTGACATTGAACTTGTTCATAAAAACCTCTTTTTGATTCAGGAATTGTGCACCAACCATAACCCTGCTCTAAATTTGGTTCTTCTCCAGAATACCATTTATCCATAAATTCATTTTCAGTAGGGACGTAGTATTTAGTTACTCTAACTCCTCTGTACTCTGTTAATGTGCTTACAGATAAGTCCCTAACTGCAGCTCCAACTACTTTTAATTTATTTGGAACTATCGAAAACACATAATTGTTTGTTGGAATTGTGACTTTTTCGTAAGATCTGAAATAACCATCCAGATTCTCATTTAATATCTTATAGAATTGACTTTCTACTTGTTTATCTGAAGGTATGCAATCATCTACTTGATCTTTCCATTTACTAAAGCCATAATAATGGTCGCATTTGGATGTATCTTTTGCTAAATCATAAACCGATTGTACTATAGCGAACCTTGCTGATTGTTCTATGTAAAACTGAGCCTTTTCAGCATCTTTTGCCTGTGTTAACAATTGAAGCTGTGCTGCACCTACAAAATCATCTATATTTCCAACAGTAAAGTAATAATAGAAGAATATTCCTACGGCTAACAAAATACCAAAAGATGTGAACCATAGTAGTTGTCCTTTTTTGTTCATTTTATTATCTGCATAATTTTAAATAAACCGCAATTGGTTCTTTATTTTTTACAGGAATGTATGCCGCAGATGTTTCTCCAATGCATTGTCCGAGCGGTCTAATTACTTCTCTTCTAAACTTATCGGGTGCGTCTGGATGCGTTACATATATTTCCACATCAGGCAAACCTTGTTCTTGATCCATCTCCTGTTTAGTTATTCTGCTGATTAAAGTGAATGAATCTGGCAATCCAAACAGATCTGCAATAGTTAGCTGGTTCTGCACAGCATAATCAATTAAAACTTTATGTTCTCCGCTACCCTCCCCTGATTTTGCGTATTCTGTTTCTGATACTGGCATTCTCAAGTAATTAATTAAAACTGTTTCTTGCTCTAATCTTAAATCAGTATCATCGATCAGTTTTTTTGTTTCTATCTCTCTTGATTGTGTAAAGTTAAAGAATAGCAATAATATTGCTAGTGATACTAGGATGGACCATGCAACATCTGACCAGTGGAATAGTTGTGCTTTTTTATTCATTCTTTCACGCTCACACTAACAAATAATGTTCCTTTTTTCAGTTCTCCGTTATCATTAATTAAAACAAACGTTGGTATTTTCTTCTTTAACTGTTTATAATTTTGAGTCGATATTGTTGTTTCTGTTTCTCCTTCTTGTAAAGTCAGAGAAAATTCATAATGAGATTCGATATTTTCTTTGTAACAATTATTTAGGTTGCTTTCTGTAAATTTAGATTTATCAATTATGCCTGGATAAATATTTCCGGTATCAATGTCTTCATATGCAAAACAGTCTGGAGAATCTAGGAATCTCTGCTTGTAAACTAAGATGTATGCTTCTTCATGCGTTGCGACAGGTGCGCTAGTGTATGTTGAGAATAAAACAAGAAGCATTATGAACATTGCTGTTAAAACAAACATGGCTATAATCATATAAGGCATTCCTACTCCAATTTCCATTTGTGCTTTTTTATTCATAGTATTTTTTTATTGCTTGGTATATTCCTTCTGAATATTCTGTTATTTTGTTTTCTATTCCTTTGTCTATCTTTCCAAGTTCTATAGATATGGAAGGAATCTCATCTTTCAATAGTGCATTATCTGAGGATAATATATTGGGTGAATCAAATCCGGCATCTTTTAACTTATTTAATACAAAGCAAGCTAATTTTCTGCTTTTTGCTGAATCAGAAGTATAGATAACCAAAGGATTTACATCTTTGAATGCAGGACCTATGCCTATGCTTATTATCATATCTGCATCTTCTGCAACTTCTAGTCTTTCTTTATCTGTTTTATATTCGTCTTGATTTAATGCTCTTGTTGGTACAACATGGACTCCGCTTAGTCTTGTTGATAATGCTAATGCGATTCTTCTTGCTAAGTCTGATTCAGTTACTCCATTCACAGTATCTCCTGTTTCCCTTCCTCCAAACTGAGGATCAAGAACTAGTTTTCTTCCTTTCCAAAGATCATCTTTTGTAGAGATTGTTGGACATCTTTCCTGCTCTTTGTATTCAATATCCTCTCCAAATTCTATGCTTGAGCCTGACTTTACAAAATCAATTATATTTGATTTATTCCCAAGAAGTGTAAATTCTTCTGCGAAAATATCTGGAACTCCTCTTCTGTATGGAAATTTAAACTGACCTCCGTACAACTCTACATGCTCTTCTGTTGTGATTATTCTTAGATCTCCTGAATAATTTTGTGCATTATACTTAAAGATAACATCTCCGGGAACAGCATGAAGTGTGTCTATCATCAATGCTGAATCTTTGATTAAGAAGGTTATTTTGAAATGTTCTGCCTTACCAAATCTCTGAGCTAAAGAACCGGCAGCAAAGAGAAGGAAAACGCCGATTGCCAAGACTATGGCCATCATTAAAGGGTTTGTCTCACCTTTTTTATTCATGTTTAAAGTTTAGAATCTAGTATTTATATTGTTTTTGGTGATAATCTTAATTGGATGCTTGGTTTAATGGACAATGACCTTCAACTAAGCTTCTGCAAAGTGCAACTTCTCCATCTTTAATCTTTTCTAAGTAAACCGTTCTGGTTTTATCCTTTAGGAAACCAAGTCCAAAATACTCGCCATAGCTTGCTGCTTTTGCTCTTAATAACATAAATCCTTCCCAATCAATCCTTTGGTCTTCTAATGCGATATTAGTTTTAGAGAAAGTTACACTTGCTTCTTCACAAGTCATTTGTTTTTCACAGCTCCAGGTCGTCCCCGCATCTGCAACTTGCGTACCTTTACAAATGCAGAGGTATGCTTTTTCTTTATCTAATCTTTCTGGTTTTTCAAATTTAATCCAATTAACTCCTTCTTTTACTAACCAAAATGCTTCTGAGTTTTTAGGGAATGCTATTATTGCCGTTTCTTTATCCATTGTTAACTGTGGAACATATTCAATAGATCCAATCTCTGCTGCTCCTACTTCTTCTATCTTTTCTACTAATTCTGTAAAATCATTCATTGCTTTATCAGAAAGTCCGATAAACTTGCTTGCCCAAAGAGCAGTTGATCCAAAAAGAACTATCGTTAATACCAAACTCATTAAAGTCTTTAAAGGCATTTGTGCTTTCATTTTATTCTTGTGTTTGCTCTGAAGGAGCGCATCCTTTTGAGTCTACTAAAGCGATTTCATTTTTGGGAGTTTTGGGACATTTATCTAAGAATGTTGCAACTCCGTCTCCGTCAGCATCTCCTAGGCTTCCAATCTGCTCGTCTACAATATCTTTTGATTTTCCAGCTTGTGTATTAAACATATAAATCACAATTGCTGCCACAATAGCCAAGATAATAAACAAAATGACTATCTTCATTGGATCTATTTGTGCTTTTTTCATTTTTCACCTCATTTACATGCTTTAACTTTTTGAAGTATTGGGGAGAAATCTTCCCCGAATAAAGGATTAAGCCAGATACAATCATCATTTAATCCTGCTTTTTTGTAATCCCATCTTCCGCAAGAGTTTCCATCATCAAAAGTAGTAAAAAAGCAAAGATTATCTTTGGTTGCTTTATACATAAAATTTATTTTTGATTTGCCGCAGCATCCTTCGTCTTCAAGGTCATATTCTGTTTCTCCAATCTTCAGCGTATCTTTATCTGTAAGTGTTGCTTCATTTATAATTGTAAATTCTGAATTGTCCTCGATTTGTTCTTTTTTGAAATATTTGGTGTAAAAATTCTTTGCTGCGTCTCCCCCACCTACAATGCAGGGTTTTAAATCAATTGTTGTTTTCTTGGCAATTCTTCCATATTTGTCCATCAAATATATGAATGTTCCCCCTTCAACAGAAGAGAAAACAATCTCTGAACCTTCAAAATCAGGAATATCTGGATGCGTGATAATACACTCTTTTTGATCATCATCTGCTCGTTCAAAAATATCAACAAGAATATCGTAAGCTTCGTTTGTCTCTTCGCTAACCTCTATTTCTTTTAAAGTTTTATCATCTGCACCGGGAACCTCTGTCTGCGGAGCCCATTCTGCAATTGTAGGTCCAAGTCCTTCTTCAGGACCGAAAAATATGAAGAATAAGATAACTGCAGCAAACGAAGCTACTCCAATTCCAATAGCTAATTCAATAGTCATCCCTTTTTTATTCATTTTATCTAAACCCACCAAAAAAACTGCTTACTAGGTCTACAGATTTATCTTTCAGACCAGTATAATAAAATATAGCCCAAAGCAATAATGCAATTGCTAAAACATATGTAATAATCTTCCAATAAACTACTGCTAATCCTTTTTTATCCATCGTGCACCACGCATGTTTTTTTAGCTTCACTCAACGGAACAAGATATACTGTGTGTATCCCTCTATCTTTTATTGCATCCACCAAGTCTACTGTTTTCGCTGAAGCATACCATCCTGTCGCTCCTCCTGCAACTCCCCCTACAACAAATCCTGCAACACCGCATGCAAATGTTCCAACACCAGGTACAACTGAACATCCAATCGCTCCAACTTTTGCTCCGACAATCGCCCCACCAAGCGCACCGGTCCATCCTGTTACCTTACATGTTGTTCCGCATTCTTTTGTAGGCGCACCATATATTGTTGCATAAAGATCTGGTGCGATTACATCTGTAACAAAAACATTTCCTGTGCCTTCCCCATAAGATTGAACATAATCTAGGTACGTGATTGGTTCTTTTGTGTTTTTATCAATAAAATAAGTTGTATCAGAAAGGTATTTTAATAATTCTTGGCTTTCTAGTTTGTACTCTTTATCTTTTATCGCAATTGTATCGCAAATCATACATTCTTGATCTCCACCATAGTTTCCATCTTTAAACACATCTTTTACTACCCCCGAACCAAACTTATACCAGCATCCGGCAACTGCCTCTGCAAGTTGTTTTTTAATATCCTGCTCTCTTCCTTGTAATTCTTTTTCTCCTGTGGGGCATAGTAATGGAGTTGAGATTGTTTTTCCTGGAAACTGTATTTTATAACTCTCTCTTAAGAAAACACTATTTCTACAGACCGCAGGGTCTGCAGACTGTTCTGCTTTTTGTATCGCGCCATAAAGTACTGCAGTTACTGATAAGAAACCAATTATCGCAATAATAAGTTTTATTACAAAACCCATCTCAACTGCTTTTTTATTCATACTAAAACCCCTAATCTCTTAAGCATATATTGTACCGCTAAAAAAAAGGCAATTCCTAACATAATAATCAGAACATATAACAACAATCTATTCATCTGAGCCTTTCTGCCTCTTTTTAACCTCATATGCTTAAAAGTAGCTCAAATATATATAAATTTGTCGATAGAACGCTAGCCTAATTCAATACAGCAAACCATGTCTTTTTCTTCACAAGCGGTGCCGCCAACAGTAGGCCCAGTACAAGCAGTAGTAGTTTTACATTTACCGCCTTTTGCTTCACAATCAACTAAACCCGTTGTGAATTTCTTTGTACTGCCTGTGAAAATAAAAAGAATAACAACTAAAACGATCAGCAAAATAGCTGCTATAATCACTAAATTCATTGGTAATCCTTGAGCTTGTCTTCTCATTTTACAGGTATACAGCAGACTCTAGATTCTCCAGCAGATGTATCTTCACAAGTTATTGTTGGATTCATTGTTGAAAAGTCTTGTGTTTTATAGTCTGAATCTCCGCAAGCAATAGCACATTTGCCACCTTGAGCTTCACATGATGATGCTGTTTCACCAAAAGTTCCTATTCTGCCCAAGAATATAACTGACAATACAACTAAAACTAGCAAAGCAATCGCTGCTATAATAATAACGTTCATAGAAAGCTCAACGCCTTTTTTATTCATCATTTCACCTCTTAATACAATTATTTAATATTATTTATATATAAACTTTTCCTTGTTTTACGTACAAATATCCATTGTTACTAAAACTGGACCATAATCGCTCGGTAATGGAAATATCTTCTTTTCTAGGCCAGCAGGGCAAGGAGTGCACTCTTCTGGGATGCAAAGCTTCCTTCCTTGCGGGAATTTTATCTCAAATCTATACTGCCTTCCCCATTTAGTTAGGGTCTGGTTAAATATGCTGCCCAATGAATAACTAAGATATTCTGTTGCGTTCATTCCATTGCAGTCTATGGCTTCGTATTCTGCGTGATCAATTATTATATCTTTAATGAACATATTTTTACATCCTGCATCTGTTTTTAATGTTGTACTGATCATATTTGTTGCTAATTCTTTAGCTGTGAATACTTTTTTAACTTCAGTGGGTTCGTCAAGAACCATGAACCGCACTAATAAGAACATGCCAAGAGCTAACAAAATAACAACAATCGCTAATCCCATCATTTCCATCTGAGCTTTTCGTTTCATCTAAACACATCCACAATCATTATGCTAAATGAACATTTTTCTGGTCTTTGTGTAAAATCACAAATAGAAATCGGTATTTGTACCTGTGATTTTTCTGTATAATCTTCCGGAACAAAATTATATACGTTTATTTTTGTTGGTTCTGGGAATATTTGCTGAATGGTTATATTTGCCTGTCTGAACATATTGTAATAGTGAGCTCGATTCTCTGTTTTCTTGTTTATATTTGATAATGCAATTAATTTATGCAGATCGTAGCAATTTTCTTCGATTATATTATCTTTACTGCACTGAGTCTCGGGGAGGTATGAAAGACGCTGAGAAATTTCAATTGCTTTTCCTGCAAAAGCCTCTTCTTGTTCTATTCCCACTTTTGTTTCTGTAAGTCTTGCATAAAAAACAATACTAACAACTAAAAGTATGAAGAAGATAAACAAAATAGCTACATTCTCTCCCATGTGTATCTGTGCTTTTTTCATTTTAGTAAATTGCAGCGCATGAAAATACTATTGCGCCTTCATTTTGTGAACTTAATCCTTCAATTCCTTCCCGCAATACCCTAATGTCTGCTTGGCTAAATCCTTCATCAGTTTCTCCAATGATATAATCTTCAAGATATAATGTATCATAATAGATCCTGCATTCTGTATTGTTCTCATATCCTTTATAGAGAACTAAAGATCTGTTAAGATAAACTTGACCAACAACATTTAGATTTTCAAAAGCAATATCCATCATACATTCATACATCTCTTTGCTTTCTGAAAATACTGAGGCATAAAGAGTTGAACTTTCTATGTAACTTGTTCTTCCTGTCTCTTCAAAAGAATCTATTCTTTTTTGATAGAACCTAATTTCATTAGTATCTTCGTCTATTTTTACTGCTGAAACATCAGCATTTGGCATTGCTTCGGCGAAAGGCGGTAAGAAAACATCTTCCGGATCTGTCTCAACAAAAACAAATTTTAATTTATAGTTATTACGATCTATAAGTTCTGTTAAATTGTCAGCATTAAATAATTCTTTTGTGAATGCTGGCTGTTCTGTTCCATCTTCTATTATTGTTTTTGGGGGAAGTTCATCATAAAGGTACTGCCCAAGGCCAGCATCTTCAACAAGATATCTTTCTTGTGGTGAGGTCATGTAAAAGAAGTTTGTTGCTCTGAATGGTGCATTGAACTCCTGGCTCCACATGACTATTTTCTGGCCTCTCAGCCTGTCTGGAGCAAATACAGGATTATTACGTATTGGTATATCTTGTGCTCCTGACCCCTCTATGGCAATCGAACATGCGCATCCTTCTCCGCATTCATAAACAATTGGAACATCTGGCATCTCTATCAGAAACGTTGTTCCTGAAGAAACCGTTACTCCTGCGATTACTTTGTCTAGTTCTGAAAGAACATCTGCAGATAGTACTGTTTCTGCTGCTCCTCTTTGTTTGTTAACAACCATAATAAAGAAAGCTAACAGAATGACGCCCACTATTAAAACAAATATCCAATTAAATTGAACTTCTACCTGTGCCTTTTTTCTCATTTTAATTTATAAAAATGAGGCACAAAAATCTTTGATTTTTGTTGTACCATCTTTATCTTGTATATTCTGAAACTATTGTTGATCTTCCTGTTCCTTCTATTCTTAATGAAAACTTTCCATTCGCTACTTTAACACAAAGGAATTCATGCGGAGATGAAATGTCTACTTCTTTTTTTACGCTCCCGCTAACCTCTACTGTTCCTAGGTCAATTTGTTTTTCTCCTGGAACAAGAAATAAATCATACGGTGTTCCTCCCAGAGTTGTTACTGCATCTAAAATTATGGGGTATGAATTAAATAATGCCTCATAACCGGAACCTTCCGCTGAAATTATTTTCTTATCAATGAAACAAGCTAATTCAAACGCAGCTCCTGGTTCATAGTTCTTTATTTTTACAGAACCAAAATCAGATGAAAGGCCTTTAAAGTCATTTTCTACCTGTGTTTTGAACTTAACAAAACTAACATCTTCTGCCTGCTGACCGAATGTCTTGATTGCATTATAACCAAATAGTAAAATGCCTCCCGCTACAACAACTGCTAGAACATAAATAAAAATCTGTCCTACCATCTGGGCTTTTCTCATTTTTATCGAAAAATGAGGCTCGAAAATCTTTGATTTTCGTTGTTTCATTTTTTCTTCCTCCTAGCTATCTTTCTTAATTTTTTGATTGGTTTTCTTGATAATAAACTTGCGATATCTTTATCTGTTTTTGGAAGTCTTCTAAAAACATCTCTTTGTTTCAATAATGCGGAAAGTCTTGCGAATGCTTCATCTGGTTTTTTCTCTAATAGTTTTGCAAGTTTTGAGAATTCATCTCTTTTTGTTAATTTCGCTAATTTTGCAAACACATCTTCTGGTTCTTTTGCTGCCCTTGCTTTTTTGACTATCTTATGTATTGGTTTCAATGATATTTTTCCAATAGATTTTAGTTTAGCTTTTTCTGATTGCTTTACATCAAACTGTCCAAATAGTTTTTTTCTTCTTTCTTCTCTTTCTCGTTTCTGTTTTCTAATCACATCTAACATATTTCTTGTTGCTGGACTTCGTATTGGCGGAGCTCTTGCTTTCTGTGGAGCTCCAGGGGCAGGTTTTGCTCCCTGTCTTTGAACAGAAGAAGGGATAGGAGCAGCTTTTGGGGCAGGTTTGAAGAACTTAACAAGTTCGTCATATCGTGTATAGATGAAATAACCTGCACCGCCTAATAAAGCAACAGATAGTGCCGCAGGCACGTAGCCAGGCAACTGTATAACAAAGTCGAACAAGGCTAACAGTATCGCTGCTCCTCCCAAGAGTAGTAAGTTGAGTGATGTTTGCTTGTCGGTTTTAAAATAATACATAAAAGTCAAACCAACAATAAGAACAATTATTCCTAAAACTAATAATATTATTCTCCATAATCCTGACACTTCTGGAAAGTCAAATTCATCTAAAGGATTTGTTCCTTTATCTACTTCATTGCCATCTAAGTAGCCATCCCCGTCTGTATCAGAATTATTTGGATCTGTTTTATGTGTAAACTCATCAAAGTTTGAAAGACCATCTCCATCTGTATCTCCATTCCTGTCATCAGGATCGATATTATTTGAGATTGCCCATTCTTCCCATGTTAATTCTTTTTTAGAACATGTAAAGAATTCGCATGTTCCAGAATCACAATCGCTGTTTGTTTTACAGCTTTGACCGCTTAAACAAGTTTCACATGATGAGCCTCCGCAATCAGTATCTGTCTCTAAACCATTTTTAACGCCGTCTGTACAGCTTGATTCTATACAAGTAGAATTAACACAATAATTAGAACCGCAATCAGGATGTTCTGTACATGCTTGACCAATATCACATCCATCACAAATAGACCCTCCGCAGTCTATGTCAGATTCAAAACCATTTGTTAGGTTATCAGTACATGATGCTTGCTCACAAATTCCTGAAACACAATAATTGCTTAAACAATCTACACTTAATGAACATGAAGACCCCAATTCACAAGATTCACAAGAACCTCCACAGTCTATGTCTGTCTCATCTCCATCTTTTAATAAGTTATAACAAGTATTTCCAAATGATCCTACTTGAATTAGCTCTTTAGCATATGCTGTGTTTCCTATTCTGTCTGAAACCTGCCAACAGAATTGTGAAGTTGATGAGACAATCGCATTATCTCCTGAATTTGATGCACTACAGTTAGTTCCTTCTAATGCTACTCCGTATTTATAGCTGAACGGATCGCATCCCGATTCATCTTCACAGAAAATACTTACTTCTACACCATATCCTGTTATTGATTTGTTTATCCATGTTGATGGAGGATCTTTTTCTAAACATTCTGTTTGATTTGGATCATAAAGTTCTCCAGAAACTGACATTGATTCTCCTTTTAGTCCTGCTCTGTTTAATGCAAATACTGTTAAGCTGTATTGTGCTGATCTTGATAAATTTAAGTCTTCAATAACTGCTGATTCTTCTGTTGAATAACCATTAACTTCTATTGTGTTTGGGAATCCTCCGCTTAATGTATAATTATATCCTTCTATTCCTGATTCATTATCATGTGCGGAGAATACTGCTTCGAATTCATCGTCATCACATGCAAATCCGCTTACATCAAGCATATCTGGCCCTGTTCCATCTACTATGAATCTATGAATCGCATCATCTTCATCCCCTTCTCCTGAAGTACAGCTTATTGCTAGAGTGTGTGCTGCTGCTTCAAGAACTCCAAGTCTTGTAAAATGTTTTAATGCAGAATCATCCCTGCCCATTTCTATAAAGTCTCCACCAACTCTTTTATAGAAGCAAATAGCATCTCGGTTTGTTGTTATGTTTAATGTTAATTGTTCTATGTTTGAAACATATTGTTTGGGAGAACCTATGTTTGATATTTGGAATTCTGCTTCTAAATCAACACTAAATGATATTTGTGCTGTTGTTGATAGTTCAGCAAGATTTTCACATCTTATGTTTACTGTTTGATCATATTGATTGCTGTTATCTGATAATTCTAAAAGTTTTGTGCTTACAATTCTGTATGTTCCTCTATTATTCCATACTTGCCCATCAAAATAACTTCCGTCAGCAGTACAAACAGTTTCTTGTGATGTTTCTACTCTTAATGTTGTGATTGGAGGAGCGATAACAACTACATCTGGAATCGCTTCTGTAGATTTTATAACTGGTGGATCTTTTAAAACACCAAGTTCAAATTCTTTGTAATAACTTAAGGATTCATTATCTGTACAATTAACATAGAATGCTCTTGAACTTTTATCTTCCAGATGATATCCTTCTTTTGTGTGTCTTGTTTTACTGAATGTTACATCATCAAACTCTGCGCTTGGAGGACCAAAGAAACTGTATAAACAATCAGAAGGTTTTGTTGTCCCAACAACAATATCAAAATCTTCTATTATTGAGTATCCTGTTCTTGGACTGTCTAAAAATATTTGTGTTTGTGTTGCGTTTACTAGTATCTGCTGCTGGAATGTTTCCATATTTCCTATTAAGTCATAAGCATGGACAACAAAATCATAATATCCATTGTAAAGAGAGGAGTTTGGTTGGAATTCAAAGTATCTTTCTGTACTTGACAAGGGCTTTAATGGGACTTCCTGAGATGTTTTAAGTGATGTTAAAGAATAAGCCTCAAGATTTACAGATTCATTGAACAGGGCCTCTATTTTAGGTCTTGAATCTTGTGTTGTTAGACCAGGAGAAGCTAATGCTATGTTAACCAATACTAAAACTGTTAAAATATATAGAGCATATTTCATCATCTAGCTACTGTAAGTTCTATCAGCTCTGGCGGCTTCAAGTCTTTTATTACAATAAATGATCTTGATCTTTGGTTTCCTGCCCTGTCAATAAATGTTAATGTTAGGCTGTTTACTGTTTCTGCCATGTGAGTACCTAACAGAGTAACTGGAACATTGAATGTGTTCCCTGTTACAGATCCATCAAATCTTTCTCCATTTCTTTCAACATAAACATTTAGATCTGATTCTGGGTTTTCAATTGTTCCTTGGAACCTGATTGTATTGTTTCTTGTTAGTTCTGTATTATTGATTAGTTCAACATTTATTAGATCAACATCAAGAGTTTCAATCTCAGGAACTGTGTTATCAACTATTACTGATCCTGTTTTATTTTCTGTGTGTCCTTTGATATCTGTTAATGTTGTTGAGATGTTATAGGTTCCTTCTGCGTTTGGAACATTCCAGATAAATTCGTAAAGTTCTTCTGTATGTCTGCTTATTGGAAGACTTGCTCCATTGATTGTTGTTGCTCCATCTAATGCGTATGGCTCATCGTTTTCTATTATTGCGTTTATTATGAATTGTGCACCAGGTCTTGTATACTGTTTATGTTCTAATATAAATTGCGGTGGAGCTGGATCAATAATGACTGGGATTCCAGTTATAGCGGAAGCATTTGGTTTTATTTCAAATGTCCAAGTAAATGATTCTAGTTCATTGCCTGCATTATCTTCTCCTTCTATTGTTGCTGTGTAGGTTCCATTGCCAAGGATTGTCTGGAAGACATGGTTGGTTCCAGGCGTAGCTAATACTGTTCCAACTACTCCTGTTGAATTCTCTATTGTTAATATTGTTTCATTGCTCAAACCAGAACTTGGTGATTTATCACCCACAACAACTCTTACGATTCCTTCTTGTGCTTCTGTTTCTGGTGAGAACTCTGTAACTTTTGGTGTGTATCCATCATAGAACACATTGTAATCTCTTTCTACTGTACTACCAAATACATTTTTAACTCTGATGTATAATTCATTTTCTCCTGGCCTTAATTTAAGATTTGAAATGGAGGTTTCAGCATTATCTATTGTTTCTCCATTTAATCTTACAACATATTTTGTGTCTGGGCTGTAATCTTCATCTTCGTGCTCAACATTTGATAATGTTTTTTCGTATACATATCTATTAATATCTCTAAGTTTTGGTAATATTGAATTTACGCTAAACACTTTATTATCTAATTGATTTCCAAGAACTCCGTGTTCATCTTCCATCAAGATATTAAATGTTGCAGTAGAATCTTTATTTGGTATCATATCAAATGAAGCTAACCATCTGTTTCCTTGTTTTGTTCTAGCTAATAATGTTAAGTTTCTTGTTTCTCCTGAAATTGTATAAGTAAATGATCTTATTTCATTAAGTGGTTCTGAAACATTCAAAATTACATAGTATTTTCCAGCTCCAACAATAGGAGGAATAAATCCTTCTGGATTTTCTATTGTTAAGCTTCCTTCTGGTTTAACATTGTCTCCAACATAGACTACATATGGTATTGAATTTACATTACCAAGAATATCTTCTGAGTATACTGTGATTGTGCTTGATCCGAATGGCCAGTCTCTTGTTTTTATCTCTCCTATCCATTCTTTCTTATCTATTGAATCATTATTGCTTAGTTTAGTTGTTTTACCAAATATATCTTCAATCCATACTGATTTTACTCTTGCTATCTGGTCTTGTTCATCAATTTCAGAAGCGATAACATCATCTATTACGTTTCCAACAGAGATTACAGAATCAAATCCAAACTGAACAGCATTTCCGCTTGAACCATATGGAAGTTCTGGTGATTCTATTGTTATATCGCTTATTGACGGTCCTTGTGAATCCTGAATTATGCTTGTTAGTTTGTCGTTTCCTGGGTTTCCGGCCTTGTCAACTGCAAAAATCTTAATAAAGTTCTCTTGATTCTTTAACAGAACTAATTTCTTTGAGAATGTTATGTCAAGGTATCCACTATGAGTTATATTTATCGGAGCTCCGTCATTAATTGTTGCATAAATCTCATCTATTGGTGATACACATTCACAATCGTGATTTATTGGATTGTATATCTGGCCTTCTATAAATACATCGCTACTTCTTGTTGAACCATTAATCTCCTGAAGATTCGGATCTTTTATTGTTATATTCTGTATGTCTGGCCTTATAATGTCTAATCTTATTTCTGCACATTTTACGTTTTCTTGGTTTGTTCCCGCATCAACTGATTGGAAGCAAATCTTTGAAGAATCTGAAATGAAAGGTACAAATGGATCGTATGCTTTTGGTGATGGAGTGCAATCAGATGGGCCAATTGTTTTATTACAATAATATACTGCAGGTTCTTCGCATCCAAATTCTCTTCCAATAATGTCCTGGTCTTCACATTCTAATTTTATTGAGTTTGTCTGTGAATTTATCCAGACTCCTCCGCTTAAATCATGTAATTGGAAATCTCTTGTTGAATAATCATATTTGTATGTCTTTGTTTGCGGCGGTTGTTGGTCTACAACAATGATTATGTCGTCTGTGCCAGGCGTACCGTATAATGTTCTTCCAGATTTATCAAATGTACATCTTACATAGTATGTTTTGTGTGCCCAATTGCCCATTGGAACTAGGTTTACATTTGTGCTATGTGTTGTTTTTGAAGCATCTATTGGGTTTAAGTTATCCCACGTAATATGGTTTTCTGAATACTGGCAGTTTGCAGCTTCTTCTGTACTAATGAAGATAGGTATGTTATTAAAATAATTAAATGTATCTCTTGTTGGATCATAAATCGCATTATCAGGATCTATTAATATCTCTTCTTCTTGTGTTATCTCGTTTCCTGCTCCGTCATAGCAAGTGTATGTGAATGTGTATTCTCCATCGCCAACAAATCCTGGATAAAAGTATGACCATTCTGTTAATGGTTCATATTCTGATGATGAATTTGCTGCGCTTACAGGATAACCGTCGCTTCTTGCTAAAGATCCAGAACAGAACACATCTTCATTTGGTTTATTCGGATCAATAACTAAATCAAGATTTATTGCAATATCTTCTGTTAACTGTGAACCATGTGACACATAAAAGTCTTTTAGAACATCGATTGTAATCTCTGGAGCTGTTGTATCTAATTCAACAGTTATTCTCTGTACTGGTTCAAGATTTCTTGAAGAATCTTCTGAGAATGTGTAAAGATGATATATTCCATCCGTATAACTTCCATCTTCGCTGTGCGGATTTGTTGGCTGAGCCAACATCCCTGCTGTTGCTTTGTTTCTTGGATAATTCGTAGCGATGTAATCTGGAAGCGCTTGAATAAAATAACAAGAATCTCCTTCTTTTGCAACACAGAAGTATGTATCAATTTCTTCTTCTTCATCTATGTTATCTGTAGTAAAGTATGGGAAATTAAATTCATTAATCATGTCGGTATATTGAACCAAGGTTAGCGGATATTCAAAGTCTCTAGCACAAAGAGTTCCTGATGTTGTACAATCTGGGAAATTTGATTCATCCGCATCTTTAAAGCAAGCAAAAGTAATTCTTGTCTCGCTATCTTGCAATGTCATTGTATGATTCCATCTGCACAATCCCTTTCCAACTGTGTCGTTGCTTGGCCGTGTTAAAGTATTTGTACCATCAAATTTATAGTTTGGATCTGCTATCTCTGTCCAATCCACATCAACCTCGACAGGAATTCCATTTGTACAATATTCCTGTTCTTCATACATCCAACACTCTACTTGATCTTCGTTCCAACATCCTTTTTTTGGATTAGTTTCTTTGTAATAGCAGTTTCCGTATAAGTTACAAGTATCTTTTCTACATGCTCCAAAAAGATCATTGTAAACTTGATCAGCACTGCACCGGTTACAGTCTTGTTCTTCTTGGTTAACAGGACGGCAGACTCCTTGACCAAGCTCCGAATATTCAGAATCTATCCATTCACAATTTTGAGCATCCGATATTGCACACTTATCTACTTCACACGAATCTTTTGATCTGTAAGAATAGCAATCAAAAATATCTGAACATTCTCCATACTCATCTACCGAACTATCTGTGTAATCTAAGTAGCAGAAATCAATATCGTCACAAGGAGTAAATATCAATGCTCCTGCTGTTGCTTCTATATCTTGGATTGGTATTGAGAAGATTCCAAAAGGTCTTGAACATAAAGTACATGGACTTGGATATTGACATTGTCCATTCACACAAACCTCTCCAGGTCTTTCTGTACAATCATCATAAACTTCTGCATAATTATCGACACATTGACTAACTGTTACTTCATCAGTACAGAATCTTCCTGTGTTTGTTAAGCAAACAGAATCTCCTGTTGTGATATAACCAATATCAGAATCCTGTGTTGATTCTGGCTGAGAATAATGTGATTGGATTACATAACCGTAAGTTGTTTCTCCTTCAATTTCTTCGTGAGTGTAAGGGGATTCTGGAGGTTGGTCTACTTTTATTTCTGGTGCACACGCCGCACCTTCGCAAAGGAAAACACCATAGTAATCATCTTCATAATAGCATTCATTGGACCAACTTACAATAACCTTGTCTCCTTCTTGAGAGATATCTAGAATGTTTGGTTTGGTTAGTTGTTCTAGGCTAGTACATCCTTTAGGAGTTAGTTGGAAATCTTCAATTGTATCTCCTGAAAGAATTATTGTTCTTGTTTTTGGTATATAGCCTGGATGTGAAACACTTAATGTTCTTTGCCCTTGAGGAACATCATACAAATCGTAATCCCCGGATGAAGTAGTATCATCATCTATATCTCCTGTTCTTACTGTAACTCCTGAGATTTCTTCGTTTGTATCTTCAGCATTCGTAACTTGCCCTTCAATATGGTATAAATCTCTTGTTTTTAATTTAATATTTTCTTGTTTGTCTTGTTCTAATGCAATTGTATCTTGATACTGTTCGTAATCATCTTCTAAAATAATTACCTGGTATGCTTTTACATCCAAATCAAATGAAACTAGTCCTTGAGAATTTGTTGTTCCTATGATTGGTGTATCTGAAGCAAAAGGATAAACAGAAACCGATGCTCCTCCTATTGGTTGTCTTGAAGATAAATCTGTTAGGTTAATTGTTAATTCTGCTTCGCCTGCTGGTGGAGCCTCAACAAATGTGTATAGAATGAAATCATGATCTAGGTCTATTGTTGTTACAGAAAAACTCCAGGTTTGGCTTTCGTAAACTCCTGCCGGGTCTGTTACATAAGCAATCCAGGGCCCTGATTCAGGAGGTATATTGTCTATGCTGTATGCACCTGAAGAAGCTGTTGAATCTGAACCAACTCCGGGGATGGATATATTTATGCCCTCTAACGGTTCATCATTTGTATTTCTAACAAATCCGATTAATGTTTTTCCAACCTCAACAGTTAGGTTAAGGTTTGTTGTTTCGCTTGCTAATGTAACTTGTTTTGTTGCAGATGCCCCACTATCACTTCTTGCGACCACCGTGTATGTACCAAACGGAAGATTAGGCAAGATATATGACCCGCCAGAACCAGTACTGGCTCTACCTAATTCATTTGGTCCTGGATTAACTATAACTATCGCTGTTACAGGGTTATCATTATTATCTTTTACATATCCTTGAAGTGTTGATTTTGTGACTCCTCTTAATGTAATTGTTGGAAGGCTTTTGGAGTTCTGTGTGGATCCTACGAGAGTTACAGGAGTGTATCCTTCTGCTGATGCAACAATTGAGTATGGGCCAGGAAGAATCTGTACTTGAAATTCTCCTTGACCAACTATTGTTTCTATGTTTATGCCTCCAGTAATTGTAATTGTTTTTTCAGTATTTTCAGGGTCTAGCTCAACTTCCCCCAGCAAATTTATTGCAACAACGTCTTCTATTGTTTCTGCGTATGCCTCACATGCAGCTTCATTTGGTGAAGACGCATTAAATGTTCCCCACCGTTCTCCTCCAAAAACATTAAGACATCTAGAAATCGCTTGCGCCTCAGTATCTGCGAAAATATCTACAAATTCTGTTGTTACTGCTCCTTTTACTTCACAAATTAGACATCCGTCATCTTCATCACAAAGAGGAATATCAAAACAAGCAGCATTTTCTACGAAAAGATTATCTTCACATTGATCATCACCTGAACAGCAAACTTGCTTTGTTATTTGAGCATCTGAACAGAAATTATTTGTTGGGTCTGTAACAGCAGGATTACCGCAGCATCCATAGATTTGAGCGTATACAGTAGGGATTATCAAGGATAGAACTAATGCTAATACTAAGGTTTTTTTCATCTATACACACTCTTTTTTTTCAAATAGGCTCTTGGGACCCATTTATCCATTTTTATATATTGATTCTTTAAAAACCTTTTGCAATATTTGTGTTTTTTACTTTGGCTTAGGACAACGAAGATTAACATTAAAACGAATCTAGGAATAATTTGTCACTTATGTGTGGTAAAGAATAGAAAGGTTTAAATATTAGTTCTGTCTTACAAAACCTGAAAATGACACCTAATAAAACTCTATGCATGACTTTAGCAGCACTATTAGGTACTTCTGGCGGTTTTGCAGGCATGAAAGAAGTTAAAGAGCACTATGCAAAAGCTAAGACGCATGAAGCTGCTGACAATTATGATAAGGCTTCTGAAGCTTACCAAAATGCTCTGGACGAACTTCCTGAAGGTAAGAGATATAACAAAGCAAGAGAAGATCTAAAGATAAGAGTTGCTGATACAAAAATGAAAGCTAAATCCAGAGCTGAAGAAGAAGTTATAATCAAAGAAAATTCAAAATTAAAAACAACTGTAAAATATGTGGCGCCTGCTCTTGCAGCAGGAGGATTAGCTGCATCATTCTTTATGGGTTCTGATGATGCATTATTAGAACAGGATATTGAAGATTTAGGTGGAATAAATCAAGAAACTAATGATGCACTTAATGCAAGACGAGATGAATTTTTGAAAAAGCAAAAACTACAAAATGTTGTGAGATATGGTTCACTAGGACTTGGAGTTTTACTTGTAATGGATAAATTTGTTGGACCTCATTGGTTATATGATGAAAACAGCGGACTTCAATTAAGTACAAATCCTGAAAGAATGGAAGTTGCATATAAATTCGGATTTTAAAATGTATCAAAACGATAAACACGGAAAGGGAAAAGCTGCTGTGGCAACAGGATTAGTAGTTCTTGTAGCTGCAGGCGGTGCAGGTTGCGGAAAAGAGATTTCAACTGTTCCTGATATTGGCGGAGGTTCAATTACTTTTGCTGACCCGTTATTTAGAAATCAAGTAATACGTACACCAAACATTACTGGAGATTATGATAAATCTGAATGGAGGATTAATGATGGCGAATGGAAAAATGGACCTGACTTTTATGACGTAGATGGTGCAGCTGCAACACTTCAATACAGATTAAAAAAGAATAACATTGTTCTTGATAATATTTCCGGAACAACCAACACTGTTCATGACGGCGAAGCTGTTACGGATAATAAAGTTGATACTTCTTTAACTGCAAAAGTTGGAGCAGGAAAAGTTAATGCGGGGTATACTACTAATTTTTCGGCATTGGGTTACGAATGGGATGCTCTTTTTCAAAGAACAAGCGATAGTAAATGGGTTTGGGTTTGGGTTGATGGAAAACAAGATGATTTAACTAAACCTGATTTTGCATCTGTTATTCCTGTAACTGACGATTACATTGTAGTTACTCCCGGAGAAAACATACAAGATAAAATTGATCAGAAGACTCCTTAAGTTAAGATAAATTCTACATTAAATCTACAATTCAATATTTGTTTAGCATTCATTCCTTTTGAAATAGGAACGGGTATTCCGTTATGTCTAATTAAATAATTATCTATAATTGAATACGTTAATTCAAATGCGCCCATATCACAAGTTGTTGCTGGCTCAGATGTTCTTTCAATTCTTAATTCATAAGCGCTTCCACTTTCTGGTGTGTTCCAGGCTACAGGGATCTCCCCACAAACAATCGCAAACTGATCATCAACATCATCACAACCATATCCTTCAAAGTCGCAACCAATACATTTTCCAGCTATGAAATTGCTTCCAGGCACTCTTTCGTCACATTCAGGATCAGCAAAGCATGCTTCTTCACATGTTCCTCCTGCCTGCTGCTTGGAGCCATAGTCACAGAACACACACCCCCCTTCATCATCGTCAATTTCATAGCCCGCTATACATATATCATCTGAGCAGTAATCTGTTTTGTCTAAAAAATCAAACACATTTAAATTACAAAATACTTCACCGCACGTATCATTACATCCACGATTGAATTTTCCGCCATCTCCCATTGATATTTCTCCTGGAATCTTACCCTCACAATCGGGATGAGCATCACACCCTGATGAAGGAAGGAATAAGCAAGGAGAGTCTAACTCTGATTTTGCTTCACAACCCCAATTACACCCCATGCGTTGATTATTTTCATTACATGCATTGATAGTTACAAAACCATTAGCTTTACTGATTTCTTCAGCAGTTTTCCCATTGCATGCGCTACTTCCATGCGCACATACACAATTTACGGGTTCCTTGCACTCTCCAGATAAACATTCAAATTCACAATCGAATGGACTTGCAGCATTACGTCTTTCTAACTCCTTACAGATTACATCGTCTCCTTCTGGTTCATCAAATGTAGCTCCAGAAGGATAATCAAAACAATCAAATGGTATTTCTGTTTCTGAATTAGCATCCAAATATTTCGCTTCTGGTCCTCTGCAAATTTGAGTACATTGTTTTTCATCTGTAATATCATCTGTTGTGGAACCATCACAAACATTTCCTCTATCAACAGGACAAGATCTTGTAAATGTTCTTTGGAAAATACTGTTTGTTTTAACAGGCAAGTTAGATATTCCTGATGAAACATAACCTTCAAGATCATATCTGCTTGTGTTAAATGAATTCCAGCTTCCATATGTTGTTTTTGTGAAACATGTTATACCTGAACCAGCATAACTGAACCCTGAACAACAGGAATGTTTTGCTGCAAAAGGATTTGATATGTTGTATGGATAAATTGGATCTGCGCTTGAATGTGGAATACATTGATTAAATGTAGCATTCACCTCTGTACTCGAAATTAAGGTTCCATCAAGAGTATAAACATCTAATCTGAATGTATTTTTTCCTTCAACAATGCCCAGCAAATCAATCTGAGTCCTTATGTCTCTTATATTTGGATTTTCTGGTAATTTTAATTCAGTTTTATTTGTTGCAATAACTTGATCTGGTAATATCCATTCATAGGTGTAACTTTCAGCACTAAAATGATCTGTGGTCTGAGCAATAAGAGTAAAAGGATCTTCTATTGAATACTTGTCTGGATAGTCTGAATAAGGTCCTGTAACATTTGCATTTACTTCAGGAAGATCGTCAACCATGACTCTAACAATCTGCCAGTCTGAAAAATCATCGGATTTTGCAGTAAGAGTAAAGTTATGATAACCAATATCTGCTTTTGTTACTGCCAATTCCGCAATTCCATCTGCAGGATTATAATCCCATAATGAATTCGCTATAGTTCTATAATCATACTCTACTCTTGGACAAGTCTCTTTTGTTGCATTAACAAAATCTTCAACATAGTCTGCTTTCCATTCTGAATATTCGAATATAATCTTATCATCATCAGGATCCTGTGCTTTTGGTATGATTGTAATTGATTTATTCTCAATTAAAACAATATCAAATTCGGTGCAATTGTTTGAGAACGGTCCTGGCGGAGCAATATAATCTAAAACCGGGGCTCTATTCTCAATCATAAACTGGAATAAGAACTTTTCTCCAGAAAAGAAAGTATTATCTGTTATCCTAACTAGATCATCGTAGAATCTCATATTCTTAATTCTATTTATTCCTAAACTTTGGTAATAGTATGCAGTATTATTCGCATCTTTGTCAATCTCAAAATCAAGCTTTGTCGTATCTTTCTTGACAAGGTCATTTGCAAACTTATATACTCTTTTCAAACGAGCAGGAGAACTTGTCTCAAATCTTGAGAATGTTATGACTGGTTGGAACTGCTGGAATTCAAAAACTAAAGGAAAATCAATAATGGCTGTTAAAGAACTTTCACCTATTGTTAAGTTAACAGAAACATTTCCTTTTGTTATGTTGTATGTTTCATTAAATCCTATGATTGGAGAAAAGTCAACACATTCTTTTGTTTTGTTTGCAATGTAATATTCAAGTTGTTCCTGAATCGACATTGAGCCACCAAGCAAGTCATATCCGCATTCTTTTGCTGTCTTACACAATGGAGGAAGATTTGAATAACCGAATTTGTATTTTCTGCTAGGGAATATAGGTAAGCCGCTTATGAATTTACAATATGCTGGCGGAAAGTTTTCAGATATTAAACAAGGATACAAAGGAAACAATAAAGTTCCAAGAACGCTCTCTCTAACAACTCCATAAGAAATATGATATGTTTTATTTTCAATTCCAAAAGGTATCCCGCTGAATCGTACTGTTGGCAAACCTCCTTGTTCAGGTAATATCCTCCCACCTTGTTTTCCTATTAAATCTAACCCATCTTCAAGGGCTTTATCAGCACATAATGTAACATAGGTTTCAAGTGCAGTTGTTTCTAAAATATCTGCGGTTACTTTTTCTGCCTGTTCTTGTAGTTGGATTCTCTGAACTTCGGAAGTAGAATACATAACAAAGCTAAAAGTAGCTATAATAACCAAACCTAGAATCATAAATATAGTAATCTGACCTCTTTTTAACATGATATATGAATTTACTATAAGAATTATATAAATTTAGCTATTTAAGCCGTATTTTGCCTGTTAAATCATCCCAATACTCATCTATCTTTGATTTGTCTTCTGTAAAGATGTATGTTTGGGTTCCGTTACTCTCACAAATAATTGTTGGCTCTGTTGATACCACATCACAAATATCTGCTGTGAATCCTGTGTAGTTAATTGCCATAAATTCTTTTATGCTTTCATTTGGATCGTATTTAATTTCTACAACTCCTCGAACTACTTTATTATCTTTAACAGCAACATAAAGTCTGTCAAAGTCTGCAATAGTTTCAGTGTAGTTAATTGCTAGTTTTGTTGTGTTGTCAAATGGAGCTCTGAAAACATCTCTTATGAAATTCAATGTCGATTCAATTGGATGTTTGATAAAGTATGTAACTTTTTGGAATCCTGATTGATTTATTGAGAACGGCGCTGTGCTGAATAGAGCTATTTGTTTGTCTTGCAGATAGTAAATCTTATTTTCTCCGCATTCTATAAATTCTGTTGAGTTGACAGCATCACAATAATCTGATGATTTGTTAAATAATTTTAGGAAGTTCAATGGTGTTTCATCTATTGGTCTGTTTAATGATGTTCCTGCAATAACTTTTGTTTCTGCTATCTTTAATACACAGAAATTATTAACACATTTTCTGTCTGGGCAACCAACATCTATTGCTTCTCCCTCGATAGGGTCTGCCGCATAACCCTCTAAGTAAGATTCTTCATCAATTACTCCGACAGGTGCTTCACCTATGTTTTCATATTCTTCTGAATATTCATTCAATGTTTTGCTGTATTCATCACAATACAAACTAAAGTCTTCTGGTTTTGTGTCTGAGGCATAATCTAGTAATTGAGCTGCAATAAACTTGGTTCTTGATGTCCAGTTTCCATTTTCACAATAATGATCTCTGCCAGCTGCATAAAGCCAGCTTCCCGCATCAAAGCAAGCCGCAACATCGTTATCATCAATACCAAAGCAATCTGTATTTTCTAAACAATATCCTTTTTCTGCTCTTGTCCAGTCATATTTCAATACATTCCATGCCCAAGTTCCAAAGTCACACCTATATCCTGGTTCTCCATAATCTTTTCCAATTGGTGCTTTTTGAGGGTCTATGTATGGAGCTTCACATCCATTTAATGTTCCATTGAAACAGTATGTGTTTGGACAGCATGAAACATATGAATCGCTTACTGCTGGGAAATCTGAATCATTTGACAAGTAAGTTATATTTTTCAGAGCATCTACACGAACATTTGTGTTATCCCGTTCTGCATAGATCATTGCGTCTTTCCATTGGGAATTAAAGTCACAGAACCATCTTCCCATATTTGTACAAACATTATCAACATTGATTATGTTTGGCGGAGGGACTGTTGGCGGATCAAATTGTGCATCAATATCATTGAAATCATTTCCGTATAATAAACAGCTTCTAAATCTTGCATCATCTGGATCTGATGAATTTTTGAAGAATATAAGGGATATCTGGTTACATCCCTCATCTACGAATCCATCGCAATCATTATCTAGGCCGTCACATTTTGTTTCATTTACTGTGTTTAGTGTTGTATCATAAGGGACTGCTCCGTCACTATTATTTTCGTAATTAATTCCGTAATGGGCTGCATTGCAGTCTGTTACATTAAATCCATAATCACAAAGAGCTACTGAACCTTTACAGACACCAACTTGTCTTTCGCATAAAGTCATTTGTCCAAATGTACATTCTGTGCCCGGAGGAGGATCAGCATCAAGATCTATCTCATTATTACAATTATTATCCCATCCATCCCAAACTTCAACACCATAAAATGGTCCGCTTGGACCTCCAACAACTGTTCCAGCACATGCGCAAGTGTACGGGCTTGCTGATTCATCTATTGTTCCGTCACAATCATTATCAATTCCATCACAAATATTGTTTTCTAAGCTAACATCATATTTTGTATCTCTACAAACCCCGCCATAAACACATTCTGTTCCACCCAATAATCCGTTTGTTGTGTTTCTATCATCGCAAACTGCAAAAGTTCCATCAGGTCCTGTGATGTATGTTTCGTTATCATCATCTCCTGCGCACTTTGGTATTCCTAATGGTTCATATTTTGCTGTATCTGTTACCCAAACATTTGTTGTTTCTTCACAAGCATTTGGGTGACTATCGGGATCTACACAAGTTGCGGTGAGTTGTCGTTCCTCGCAACAAGAAGATAGAAAAGGACACTGCCCTAAACTCCATTGACTCCATGAACCTGTGCAGAGACTTCCCTGTGTCCTATGTTCAAACCTTGGGAAAAAATTTGGAGGCTTGTAGCAAACATAGCTACGTTCCCAAGATCCGTCGTTGCACCAACTACTACCTATAAGATTGCCTGTGCAATACATTGGTCCATCGCCACAGCACTCATAGTTTATATTCGAATTTGGATCTGTAGGCATGCAAGAATCACTATTAAGACATACATTTGAACTAACAATGTAGCCATTAATTACTGTATCTTTTATTGTAACACTGCCAAATGTTGTGTATCCTAAAATGGGGCATTCGCAAGTTTGTGCGCTACAAATCCCATCTGATTTCAAAACATAAGGTACTCCATCATATGTACACTGTAAATTTCTACAATCTAAAGCATTATCACAACTGCTTATTGTAGTTGTTTCATATTCTGGACACCTGCATTTATCATCAATACACATTCCGTCTGGATAAGTATCGCTGCCTTCAGGAGCGCAAGATACTCCTCCTCCTTGAGTCTCATGTAAATCTGTACAAACTGAATCAGAAATACAGTCTTTTCCTTCTCTGTTTAATGCAAAAGAACTTGGAATTAAAACTAACAAAAACACTGCCAACATTAAGATTAATTTTCTTTTCATTTTAAACTGATGCTAAAACCCTGCTGTTATTTCGGATAATCTTTCCTTTCCAGCATCCTGCATCTTCATCATTATATGTTTCAATTCCGTTAGGGAAATCGCTATTGAATCTTCCTTGGTCATCACCACAACATTGATTTCCAGTCCAACCTGTTGTGGTGGTACTATCACAAGCTATTTCATCTAGATCCAAATCATTTCTCCACTTCATATCTGCTGAACAGTATTGTTGATTTCCGGCGTTTAGGAAGAACCGGTCAACACCGACTGCATTTGTATAATTTATGCCCTCTATCTCTATTAATTTAGTTCCTGCATCTTCCCTTAATGCTTGACCATCCGCATATAACAGCAATCTTCCAACTTTCTTTCTATCTGACATTTTTGATAAATTAATTATTATGTGATGCCATTGTTCCAAAGCATCCCCATCTACAGAATGCTGCACTATTGGAACGTCAAGCAGAACTTTTACTTTTGGTTCTTCTAATGTATGATCATCATTATCTAATATTTTTAGATTGAATAGATTGCTTGTTGCAAAATAAATATCAAACTCTAGTGTGTCGTAATCTCTCCAATCCGATATTGGAATTACATCTACGTCAGAATATGGGATTGGGAATTGATAACTTGGAAAATCATCATCAATAAATGCCATTTGTAATACGCAGTTCTCTGCATTTGCACAATAATAATCTTCTATTAAATTAATTGTCTGCCCTGCAGTTCTTGTTTTTGGTTGTGTGTTTGTGGTTGGATTATAATTCTCATTTAGACAATACCTATAATCCGTTCCGCAACATTCTGCAATTGCCCCATAATCTGCCTTATCATAACAGATAAATTTTTCTTCATCAATCTCATTTATTTTTGTGCTAAGTGATGCTCCGGCAGATGTAACAGTATAAACCTCAGTAAAATCATAAAAGTGCGTATTTGTATCCTCTACTGTTTCTATTGTAACAGTATATGTTCCTTCTACGAGTCCGTCCATAATCATTACATCTAATGGCCCAATATCTCCTACAGAATTTGCTGTTTCGGAAGAATGATTTGTTGATTTTCCTCCAATAATTATGCTGTCTTCTCCAATTATTTCCCCGTCAGTAAAATTAGACCCCCTAATTGTTATTATGTTAAATGCTGAACCATCTTGTTCAGAAGGAGTTATATTAAGGATTTGTCCGCTTCCCAATTGATTTTGTATGCTTATAATCTGTTGGGTCACAACCTGCCCACCCAGTAAAAATTCGCTTACTGGAACCATATCTTTGATTGTTGAATCACTATCAGTAAGCTCAACAGAAGGCAAAGCACCTGCAGTTCCAACCGGAACTGTTCCTGCTCCTGGAGGGGCATCATATGCCCAACTATTTAATTCTGTAAAATTAAAACTATTTGCTAGGTCTCCAATTGAGCTCGCAGGATTGCAAGAATACCATTTTCTGCCATTTGAGATTGAATCATATGAATTAGCAATCGGAGTTATTTTGAAAGCTCCGCCACTTACTTGCGCATCTTTTAATTGCCAGTACTGATTATTAAAAGCACAGATATATCTGTCCCCTTCATATGTGTCTCCATCATCTAACGATGGCCCCCAAACATTTACATTATCAAAATATACTTTACCTGCAGCCTGGTTGTCAAGTCTTACTCTTAATTGAGTAATTCCGTCTTTAACGTAAGTTATTTTTTTCAATAAAATCCATTTGTTCTTGGGGAAATCGAGCCCAGTACCAACCATATCAATCATTTGAAATGATGTATCTGTTGCTGTTTTTCCCATCAAATAAATGGCTGCAGGAGGGCCATATGCGCCATGAGAATAAACCCATGTAGAAAAAACATATGTTCCATTTTCTGATATGGACACAGGAATTGAGTATCCCTTAGGTAACTGACTTGTGTCTGAACCAAAATAGGATAATTGTCCAACCCTTGCTCCTCCTTTTCTTTCATTTACAGGGGGAGTTACTATGGATATATCTCCTGTCCATTTCCAAGGCCCATCCCCTGGTTGTTCGAATCCATTATTAATTATTTCATCGTCTCCACAACAAGTCCCTGTAGGGCCACCCATACAAGAAAATCTAACATTTGCAAATCTGTGTGCGGTACTCTGATAATAATCTTGTCTTACGAATTCAATATACTTAATTGGTTGAGTTTCATCAAGCAAGGATAAAACATACTCCCAATTACTGGCATCACTGACTATGCTATAATCTGCATCCCAATTGCATGTGTTTAACTGAGGGCCGCTCATCCCATAAATTCTAAAACAACCCGCTGTTTGCTGCACACCCAAAGAACTTGTTGTCTGCATTAATAATATCAAAATTAAGAAACTAAGCAGTATTTTGGATGGTTTAAATTTCATCTATCAACCTCTTATCTATTAATTAAACCTATTTAAAAGACATATTTAAAGGTTTCTAATCAAAAAGCTTTTTAAAGCCCCAAAATTAATGAATAAGAATGATTTGGCCTTTTTTACCCTTGATAATTGCGCTTGGTCTTTACACTAGTTATGAAGATATAAAAGAAGGAAAAATAAGAAACTTTCATATTCTTACAGCAGTTGTGTTGGCAGCATTAACATGGTATTTTCTATTTGTATTGCAATTAGCTGGAGCTTCTGAAATAGGAAGAACTTTTTTGTATGGTTTATATGGTTTTTTGATTGGATTTTTTATTTGGCTTGTTGGATTGTGGTCTGCAGGCGATGCTAAGCTATTTGCAGCTTTTGCTTTTTTGATTCCTGCTTCAGCATATAAATGGATTGGTTTTCCATTAACAAAACTGATTATTAATACGATCTTGCCAATTTTTGTAGTTCTTATTTTTATTTTATTGATAAAAAGTTCTTGGAAAGAGAAAAAACAAGTAATGAAGAATCTTTCCGATTACAAATTAATATTGACCTTGTTACTAACAATTTTTAGCTTATCGTGGATTGTGGTTTATATTTTAAATTTTATTCACATTTATCAAAACTTTATTTTTAATGTGTTGGGAATTTTTGCTTTGATTTGGATTTTAAGAAAGTACATTCCAAAATATATTAACTATGTTTTAATCAGTTTGGCATTATTACGAATCGTCTTTAATTTTGATTCGATTATGCAAATTTTATTTTGGAAAGAGTTTTTATTTTTAACTTTGGCATACGTCTTGCTTTGGATAGTTTTTAATAATTTAGGTTTTATTTTCTTTAGCAAAAATGTAAACATCTACCATCTAAAAGAAGGGATGATTCCTGCCGAATTAATTATAAAGATAAAAGAAGATTATGAAAAAAAGAACGTTTCGGATTATGGTTTGGCGCAATTCAAAACAAAAATAAAAGATTCAGTATACGAGCCAACAATAACGGGATTAACAAAAAAGGACATTGAAAGGGTTAGGGCACTATTCCAAAAAAAACGGTTTCATTTTGACAATTTAAGAATACAACAAACGATGCCTTTTGCTCCGTTCATGTTTTTAGGGGCGATTATAACTGTTTTAATGAGTTTGTTTAATTTTGTGTTTTAATCAATAGATTTATATATTAATTATAAATGATTAAACTGGGGGGATAAATGAAAGATTTAACTGCATTGGGCAATATTAAACTTGGTGAAGATCATATTATTTGTACGATAAATCCAAAAATATACTCATTAGATATTGTTTATTCTGCAGCATATATATTAATAGATAAAGCGTATATTCTGCTTGATGGAGATCCTCAAACAAAAATAGAAGTTGAAATAAGGCAAAAAGAAGACCCAAAAGTTGATTTGCAAGTTCTTGCTCAAGAATTTAATGAACAATTATTAAATTATGCGGTTTACAAAGTTCAAAGTGAAAGAAACAAGGAATTAAGAGAAGCTATTTTAAAACGAGTTTTATTAACAAATATTCCGCTTACTGGTGCTTCTGAAAAAGTAGAATTAAATGTTAAAGATGATAAAGAGATTATGAAACCGCATCCAGATAGCTCAACAGAACCAAATGAAAAATTATTTGAGAGTGAAGATGGAGATAAAACTAAATAAATTATTTTATAAAAAAGAGGCAATTATTTCTGCATTGTCGGCGTACCAAGAAACATGTTCCGGGAAGGTTGTTGAGACTGATAAAGAATTAATAGTTGAATTTGATGATGATAATTTTAATGGTCAAAAATTGAAAAATGAATTTTGTAATTATGTACTTGGTTGTATGAAATAAAATGGCAAATGCGGACATTAAATTGGGGTATACCTGTAATAATAATTGCATACATTGCGTTATTGCTGATCAAAGGGCAGAATGTATAAAAAATAAAATTCCCGTAGATGTAAATACGGAGGAATATAAAAAAGAATTAATAACCGCAAAACAACAAGGTTATAGTAGTGTTGTTTTTACTGGTGGAGAACCAACAATAAGAAAAGATATTCTTGAGCTTTTGAATTTTGCAGATAAGCTTGGTCTTAGTATTGGGATGCAGACCAATGGTAGGATGTTTTATTATGAGGATTTTACAAAAGAGGTCGCTAAAATTCCGAGAATTAATTTTGTCGTCGCTGTTCATGGTCCTAATGAAGAAATTCATGATTCTATAACTCAAGTTAAAGGGAGTTTTAATCAAACAATAAATGGAATTTCTAATTTAATTAAGTTTAATAAAAAAGTATTGGGTAAAATAGTGATATCTAAATTGAATGGTATTTATTTGAAAGATATTGCTATCTTACTTAATAAGATGGGTGTTAAAGAACTATTTTATGCTTTTCCCCACGCACAAGGCAATGCTCGGAAATATTTTGATAAGGTTGTCCCAAAATACTCAGACATAATGAGTCATATTTATGAAACTATAGATTACTGTAAAGCAAATAAAATGGAAATAAATTTTGAAGCAGTGCCCCCTTGTCTAATGGAAGGTTACGAAGATTATATTGGGATAATGAAACATTTTGAAACTAAAACCAAACTTAAACAAGTTGGGTCCATGGATGTTGATTGGGATACTAAAAGGAAAGAAATTCAATCAAAATTTAAACAATGTAAACTTTGCAAACATAATAAGCTGTGTGAGGGGGTTTGGGAGGAATACCCAGAAAAATATGGTTCAAATGAATTCAAACCAGTTAAATAAAATAAAATCTTGTAACAAAGATTACATTTTAAATAATTATCGTATGAAAAAGTTTGTTAATCCTAGCGATAAAAATGATGTTCGTCTTCTTATAACAACTGATCATGGTACGTGGATTGTTATAACGAAAGATGACCTAAAACAAATACTGACGTACGATCTTTCAGATGAATTTTATAATATTTTGGAGGAAAAAGGAGTTATACTCACCGAGAACAACGTAAATCAAATTTTACAATACTATTCCAGTAAATATTCTTTTCTTTTTCATGGTGCTACATTACATATTGTACTACCTACATTAAGATGCAATTCAAAATGCATCTACTGCCATAGTTCGGCAAAAGAATGCGCCGAAAAAGAATATGATATGGATATTGAAACTGCTAAAAAAACTCTTGAATTTATTTTTCAAACGCCTGCTCAAAAATTTACAATAGAATTTCAGGGGGGCGAGGCATTACTTAACTTTGAACTATTCAAATATATTGTTGAAGAAGGTAAGCGAATGGCAAAAGCAAAAAATAAGATTGTAAATTTCGTTTTAGTCAGCAATTTAATTAATATGAATAATAAATTTTTAGATTTTATAACAAAGGAAAAAGTAGATTTATGCACATCCCTTGACGGGCCGAAAGAGGTTCATGATAAAAATAGGTTACTTGAAAATGGCGGAGGTACATACGATATTGTTGTAGATAATATAAAAAAAGTTGGACGGGCCAAATGTGATCTCGGGGTGTTAATGGTTACGACCAGACATTCTTTAAATTGCTGGAAAGAAATTATTGACGAATATGTCAAAAATGGTCAACACCAAATTCAATTAAAATATATCAACAAACTTGGTTTCGCAAAAGATAAATGGGATGAACAGGCATACAGTATTGAAGAATTTATTGATTTCTGGAAAAAATCAGTAAATTACATGATTGAACTTAGCAAAAAGGGAATTAAAATATATGAACGATTTGTTAAGTTGATATTAGAAAAAATATTCACGGATGTGGATCCTTCTTTTCTTGATTTTAGAAATCCATGCGGGATTGTTTCAGGACAAATGGCTTATAATTACAACGGAGATATTTATTCATGTGATGAGGGGAGAAATTTCGATATTTTTAAATTAGGAAATGTTAAAGAAAATAAATATTCGGACGTGTTTGAAAGATTGGAATCGCAGCAATTAATTTCATCTTCAATAATTGAAAAATTACTGTGTGATAATTGCGCATACAAGCCTTGGTGTGGGACTTGTCCTGTAATGAATTACGCCGAAGAAGGAAACATTATTCCTAAATTATCTTGTAATAGTAGGCATTTGTTATTTGAGATGATGTTTGATTTTGTTTTTAATAAGCTCATTTTTGATGATGACGCCTCAAAAATACTCCAGGACTGGCATAATCGACAATATTAAAATCAAAAAATTTATATACTTTATAAAAAATAATAATTCCATGGTAAAAATGAGTTTCCCTCAAATTAAAAAAACAATTTCTTCATTCTTATCTGAGGAATCTGGAAAAATTTCTAAAAATTCTTTATTAAAATTGGGAGTATTTGCGGTTGTAGGGGTTATAGCCTCTGCTGATGTTGCGGCACACACTAGTTGCAGCGGAGATTGTACTGGCTGTCACGGCAGTAGCGGGTATATAACCTGCGGTCATGGAAACAGTTCTCCTCATGCTTCTGGGAATCTAGGCAGCACTAGTGCTCATGCAAATGCGCATTGTAGCGGCATTCATGATAATTCAGCAGGATCAAAACTTTGTTATGAACACGATCATGGAAGTAGTTATCTCGCAAATGGTCATCATTTTAATAACATAACATTAAATAAAGTGGGAACAAAAATAACCGCAAATCACACTCATAGCGTTGTTCCCAGGAGCGGTAGCACGCATTATAGTTATAATTGTAAATGCGGTTAAGAAAGACCAAAGTAATCAAAATAACTATTGCATCTGCTATTTAAATCGCGATCGCTACCTTTTAACTCTTCACTAACATCTTTAATATTGTTACATTTCTTCTGTGTTGATGTTGACCATGCTTCACACATAATACTAAAATCTGTTGTGCTGACATCATTACATTTTCCTAAATTTTTATCAACTATTGCATAACAGGTTTGCTTCCAATTTGTATCTGAAATTAAATCGCATGTTTCAGAATTTTTTGTTTTTGATGCTATGATTAAATAACATAAGGATTCTGCACCTGAATCA
Source organism: Nanobdellota archaeon (assembly GCA_042571125.1). Classification (GTDB taxonomy): domain Archaea; phylum Nanobdellota; class Nanobdellia; order Woesearchaeales; family UBA10107; genus JBHPFU01. Next base: position 62,820 of record JBHPFU010000003.1, read on the forward strand.
TAGTTCCATCCTTGAAGGGATTTGCAAAACTGAGGGTCGCTATTATCATAAGCGGCATATAAATTGTATTCTATCTGATCGTCAGCATCTGTTGAATTTGAAATTGCGGCCATTTTATTTATCCACTCGTAGTTTGTCATTTTGATGCATGTCTTTTTTAGATCTTGTGAAATAATGTCTTTGCATATTGATTCATCCATTGTGCGTGTAGCAAGAGGCAAATAGCAAAATGATTGATTTCCTTCATTTATTTCTGCGCAAACAGATGGATCCTCAAAAGCAATAGCAAGTGCTGTTCTGCACATAAATGTTGGAACATCTTCTCCGCATAAGGAAGGGTTTCTTTCGCTGATTGCTATTTGAATGATTTGATCTGCGCATTGTTTCATTAATTCGTCTTCCAAATAACGGCAATAAGAAATATCTCTGTTAGAGGCTGCTAATCTCATATAACACTCATCTTCTGAGCCTTCTCCGTAAACTAATTGTTCATAAGTACATTCTTGGTTTTTCCATGCCTCACCGATACAAGCAAAATAGATTATATCGCTTGGTTCTGTAGAAATTCCAGAACAAACATCAACTCGGTCTTTTTCTGCTGCTAATTTCAATAAGCAAATATCTCTTTCATTCGCATTTGATATTGCATCGCATGCTGCGGTAGAAACAGGTAATCTTATTTCTGAAACTTTTGGGGCATAAATAATTGCAAGAATAATAACTGCGATAACTAAAATACCATAAAATGTTCTTTTTAAGGTTTTGCTTGGTTTTAAGTGTGGATGTTTTACATGAACTCCTTTAAGAGCGGTTTTTACATGTTCTCGCTTATGTCCTCGTTTAAGAAGTGCATTCTTGATTTCAGAATGAGAAAATCCTCTTTCAAGCTGTCTCTTAACATAGTCAATAATGCTTTTATCCATTAAACACCTCTTTTTAAGATAAAATGGGTTTTCTATTTAAAAAATTAACTCATTCGCAGCTGTGTCTTAGCTCAAGATCTGAATCGCCAGGAGGCATTGTAAAGTTTATAATATGAGCCATTGCACTCATAGGCTCTAAAATAAAGCTCTTATTGTATAGAAGATTTTTTTCTCCTTCATTTGTTACTTCTAGAAAAACATCGCAAGTAACCTTATAATTATAATCATTTACTAAATCAAAAACAAACTCATGATGTTCTGTTCCATTATTGAATATCTCATTTAACTCGTAATTCTCAAAATGAACCCCTTGCTGAGTACAGCCAGCAACTAAAACCAACAACAATACCAAAAATCTCTTCATTTCAACCCCTCTTTTGCTTCTTGAGCAGTCATTCCAATTGAAACCCCAAAAGCTTGAAGATCTTTTGGATCTCTCATTTCGTAAGGATTCATAGCAAATGATGCTATTTTCATATTAACTTTATATTTCCTGCAAAAACGAACATTTTGTCTCATCCTTCCCAGTATCTGTGATCTTAACATTCCTGTGCTGTTCAAAATAGTCTCAAATGAAAATCCAATTGATATTTTATTTGCGAACATTAACTTGCATAAAACCTGATTTAATCCGGAATGTCTGTGATGCATTGAATCTCTTGTTGCTCCTTTCTCAAAATCACAGATAATCTCTGCTTTTTTTCTTTCAATAACAGATCTGTCAGAATCAGAACTTTCAATAATCCGTTCAGAAGAATAAAGTTTTATCTTTGTTGTTTTCTGTAGTTTGGAAATGTTCTTTTTTCCGGCAAACCAAAGTTCCGTATAACTGAGATCTTCAGCCATCTTAATAAAAGAATCTTCCTTTCCTTTAGATACTACAATATCTCTCATAATAACAAATATTACTTCTTATTTTAAAAGCTTAACTATTCATTTCAATTTCTTAATTATATTGCATGCCTGGCAAAGTTCTCCTGTTGAAGGTTCTTTACAATTATTACACTTACTTGTTTCTCCTCCTTTGTAAAATTCCCTCATCTTTGGCTGTAAAGAGATAAAATTCTCAACCATATTAAGCAGTTCTTTATCATTCACTCCAGATTCTGCAAAGAATCTTCTAAATGCCAAGGTACTACAAGGACACCAACCATAATGAACAGGAAACTTCTTTAATTTTGAATATCTTTCAACTTCTTTTTCAAAACATAAGTATAAAGGCTTGACTCTTGGAACAAATCCTTTTTTTGATTCTGTCCTAGGTCCAATCCGCGCATTTAGTTTCATTGTATTCCTAAATAAGTTCATCAAAATAGAATAAGATTCGTCATTTAGATTGTGTCCTGTTGCAATTACGTCTGCTTTTATCTTTCGGACATATTTATTCAGCAGGTATCTTCTTAATGCTCCGCATATTGCACAAGAATTCAAAGAAGTTCCTTTTGATTTAAGGATAGAACGAATATAACATAAAGAATAACCAAATTCTTTTCTTAATGAGAATTCATGCAGCTTAACTTTATTTTGTTTGCAGAATTCTCTCAAATCTTCTAATGATTTTTTTGAATAGTTTCCAATAAAAGCATTTATTGTTATTGCTTCTACATTATAACCAAATTTCTTTAGCAAATACAATAAAGTTGTTGAATCTTTTCCGCCGGAAGCAGCAACTAAGACTTTGTCTTTTTTGCTAAATAGATTAAACCTTTTTATTGTGGTTTTTACTTTATTTTCAAAGTCTGTCTCAAAGCTCATGGCATTAAAATAGAGGAAAGATTTTTAAAACTATCTTGTATATATAGTTAAAAAGGAGGTGGAAAATGTCTAAAAAAGCTAATACAAAAAAGTATGGACACTATGCTTTTATTCTGGGTGTTCTGCTAGCTATTGTGGCTGCTTTTGTTACAATTCCTCAAAAGGTTTTAATCCTATTAGTACTAGGTTTAATTATCGGAGTTGTGAACATAACATCTAAAGAAACAAGCAGTTTCTTAATCGCGACAATGGCTCTAATCGTAGCAGGAAGCGCAGCTGGCGGTTTTGCATCAGTTCCAGGAATTGGAACATATATCGCAGAAATGCTGGTAAACTTTGTAGTGCTAGTAGCACCTGCAGCAGTAGTTGTTTCTATTAAAGCAATTAAGGTAGCTGCACAGAGTTAATTTTTTCTTTTTTTTTCTTATAATCTTCAATTGCTTTTTGCAATGCTTCTTTTCCTAATACAGAACAATGAACTTTGATCGCAGGTAAGCTTCCAAGATATTCTGCAATATCTTTGTCTGTTATCTTTAATGCCTCATCAACTGATTTGCCTTTTGCTAATTCACAAAGTGCATCAGATGCAGCAATCGCTGCAACACAACCGAATGTTTTGAATTTGATATCTTTGATTATTCCATCTTCTACTTTAATAAAAAGCTTCATTACATCTCCACATTTTATATTCCCAACTTCACCGATTCCGTCAGCGTCTTCTATCTCGCCGACATACTTTGGGTTTTGGAAATGTTCCATTACTTTTTCTGAATACATTAAATTTCACCTTGCCATTCTTTTTTAAATTGTTTTAGATAGTTGTTAAGAAATTTTAATCTTGATTTGCATATCTCTTTTGCTTTTTTTGTTCTAAAGGTAGAAGGTTGCAAATATGTTAAATTAAACATATAATTGTATATTGTTTTTGGCTCTTTATTTTGATCATTAAATTTAAAGCCAGTAGGCTCTTTTTCATCTGCATCAAATAAAGTTAGATTATGATAATGTGCTATAACTCTCATTATGCCTATTGCGCCAAGCACATCTAAACGATCTGCATCTTGCAATATCTCTGCTTCTCTTGTTTCGGGATTTAATTCTTTGCTTTTCCTATGAGCCTGTATGCAATGAACCACTTTATTGATTTTTTCTTCGGAAAACCCGTGTTTTTTTAGTATTTCTGGGGCCATCTTCGCCCCTTCTTCTGCATGACATTTGATTTCTTTTTTCCATTGTTTTAATCTTGCGATATCATGAAGTAAGGCCGCTGCTTTTAAGACTTCTGGATCTATCTCCTCATCATGGGCGATAGTTATTGCTAAGTCACATACTCTTTGTGTATGGTCAAAACTATGGGCTCCCCCATCATCAAAATATTTCTGAATGTCTTTTTTTAAATCTTTAAAATCGAACATTTTATTCACTTTTTCCCAAAGGACTTATCTTTCTTAACCTCTCAACTGTTTTCTTTAATTTCTCAATAACATAGTCAATCTCTTGCTCTGTTGTATGTTTGCTTAAGCTTAATCTTAATGAACCGTGCGCGTCCTCTTCTTTCAAACCAAGAGCTATCAAAACATGACTCGGTTCTAAGCTTTTAGACGAACATGCAGAGCCGGTAGATGATTGTATTCCTGCCCCATCTAAGAATGAACCAATTGCTTCTCCTTCAATGTATTTGAAAGAGAAATTACAGTTATTACATAGTCTTTCCTCTCCTTTGGATCCGTTTAATCTTGTGTCTGGGATCTCAAGAACTGCTTTTATCAGCCTATCTCTTAATTCTGTCATTTTCTTTACATCTTTAGAATTTGAGTTCTTAACAGATTTAGCAAACCCAACTGCTCCTGGAACATTCTCTGTTCCTGATCTTAAACCAAATTCCTGGCCACCGCCATGAGATAATGGGCTTATCTTTGTTCCTTTTTTTACATACAAAACCCCAACTCCTTTTGGCCCGTGTATTTTATGAGCATTTAAGGTTATTAAATCTAAATTCTGTTTCTTAACATTTAGTTCTGTCTTTGTAAAACTTTGACAAGCATCTGTATGGAATAAAACATTATGCTTTTTACACACATCACCTAATGCTTTTAAGTCTTGGATCGTTCCTATCTCATTATTTCCGTGTATAATGGAAACCAAGATAGTTTTTGGTGTTATTGCTTTTTCTAAATCTTCAGAAGAAATAAACCCTTCAGAGTCAACATCTAAGTAAGTTATATTGAATCCTTGTGTTTCTAACCATTTGCATGCATTCAAAACACAATCATGCTCAATCTTTGTTGTTATGATGTGATTTCCTTTTCCTTTATTCTCAAAAGCGATTCCTTTTATTGTAAAATTATTTGATTCTGTTCCGCCAGATGTAAAAACAATTTCTTTTCTATCTGCTCCTATGGCTTTTGCGATTACATCTCTTGCTTCTTCTAGGTCTCGTTTAGCTTCCTGCCCTAACCAATGTGAAGAAGAAGGGTTCCCAAACTTATCTGTAAAGTACGGACTCATTGCCTTTACAACAGATTCATCCATTTTTGTTGTTGCCGCATTATCCAAGTAGATTTTCATATTAAACAGGCCTCGCATTTTTCTGGTAATTTATCAGTATTAAGATGCATCTTACAAATTATCTTCTTTTGTCTTGTTAATCTTATTAAGCCCTGTATCTCATTCATCAAGTTTAAAGGATTTGAAAGAATGATTTCAACTGATTTCTTTATCTCATCTAACATGTCTTTTTCAAATTCAATTCCTTTCCCTCTTTTTCCGGATAAATACTGAGAAACCGCAGATTCTGTAATATCGAGATACTTTGCTATGTCCTTCTGTTTCATATCTTTATCTACCATTGCTCTGACCAATTCTCTACGCAGAGCAGGAATAACATACCAAACCTCGATTTCTTGCGGCATATCCATAATACTTAACAATCGTTAAGTTATATATAAAGGTTTTGCTTCATGAGAGAAAGATTTATATATCATTACTTCTACCCAATAGTAACACATTGGGGCAATAAAATGCGTGGCAGAAATATAACTAACTTATTCGCAGTACTGTTTTTACTTGTACTAGCAAGTATAAGCGCTACAGAGGCCCTACAAGAAGATTTCTACATTTCTGGCTCTAATAAAGTTACATCATGTGCTCATGGAATTAGCACAGAATCTATCACCATACGAAACACAGGTAGCATCTCAACAGGATATAGTATATCTAAATCTGGCTCTGCGGCTCCTTTCGCAAGTTATAGCGAACAATTCTTTAGCTTAAACCCGGGAGAAGAACGAACGATTCAGGTATATCTAACGCCTGGAACAGAAAAGGGAAGCCATAGCTTAACAACAACAGTACAAACAACATTTGGTTTGACAAAGAAAGTTAAGCAAGATATTCAAGTTAAAAATTGCGCTAATCTAAACCTTGTGATTATAACTCCTGTTGTGAATGTTGATCCTTGTAATCCTGCTCATTTCAAAGTTGAAGTAAAAAACACTGGTTCTTTTATTGAAAGTTACCATTTCAGTGTTGATAAGTTTTCAGAATATTCCGCAATAAGCGAACTGATGACTGTTCTTGGACCTGGTGAGAGCAGAATAATCGATCTTTTTGTTAATCCTGCTTGTGAAATCTACGGGGAACATGAAATAAAGTTCAGCGCTTTAGCAGAAACAAGTAAATTCTTGGGAACAGTTCCATTAAAACTTGATATTGCAAGAGCATACGAGTATAAAGTTGATGTTCCTGAAAACATAAAGGTTTGTAGATTCGAAAGATCTACTGTTGATGTTTCTGTTGAAAACTTAGCAGACTTATCTAATGTATACGATCTTAAGGTTAGTGGTCCTGGCTGGGTCACAATAGACCACGATAATTTATTTTTAGGTGCTAAACAGAATACAAAGACTCACTTAAACTTAACTCCTACTAAAGCAGGAGAATACGATATTAAGATTGAAGCTAAATCGAGAAGAGGAGATCTTGTAAAATCAGGAGAAAGAACAGTTACTGTTGAAGAATGTTACAGAACAGAGGTTTATATTGAAAAAAGAACGGATGTTTTAGTTGGTGGAGAATCAAAATCATATCCTGCGATTATAAAAAACACAGGAACAAAAGATGATACATATACTCTAGAGCTTCAAGCTCCATTTTGGGCAAGACTAGTTCCAGGAGATTATTCTGTCAGTTCTGAAAAAGAAAAAAGCACAGACCTAGAAATAGATATTCCTAATAATGTAACTGGAGATTACAAAATAACAGTAAAAGCAAGTTCTGATTATGTGTTTGCTGAAGACAGCATAATCATAGATGTAATTTCACAGAAAAAAGCTTACAATGTTTTAATTGACCCAGACAGTACAAGAGTAGATTTCGGAAAAGATGAAGTTATTGTTAATCTAAAACAGAGAGGACTTAGAGCTTCTGAATATGACATATCTCTTATTGCTCCATCTTGGGTAGACCTAAGTGATGATGAAGTAGAACTTGGTCCAGGAGAAGAAAAAGCAATTAAACTGGAAACAGACAGAGATAGTGAAGGGTCTTATGAAATTGAACTACGAGTTGCCCCTAAAAACAAAGGAGTTGCTTTTGTTTCTAAATTCAACATAAACGTAGGTCCTGCATGGTATGAAAAAGTTGGGAGCTTTTTATGGCTTTACAAACTTTACTTTGGACTTGGATTACTAGTTTTAGGTATTGTAATCCCAGGAATAATTTATGCTCCAAGAATTTTAAAACGTATTGCTGATAAAAGAAAGATTTCTGAAGAACTTAGAAAAATAAAAGAATTGACAGAGCTAGAAGAGATAGGAGAGGTTGTTAGAAAATCTTCAGGATGGAAAAAGATAATTACTATTCTTGGAATCGTTGTGGCAATTGGTCTTGTCGTATCAAGTATATTCTTAATACCTAGTATCGATCTTTTCAAATTTAAAGAAGATTACAAATCAATAATCAGCATAGACAGATCTGGTCTGTCAGGAAGTGGAAACACGATTGTAGTAAATGATTTTGATGAATTTTTCATTCCACTAGTTATAGAAAATAATTACGAGAATGATTTGGTATTTGACATAGATGAAAAGGTTTCATGGATTAAAGCAACAAAAGATCAAGTAGAAGTTAAGGCCGGAGAATCCGAGATTGTTGATCTGTTAATCACGCCAGCTGAAAATATTGAAGAAAATGACTACAAAGTTGATGTTTCTGTTGAACTTACTGAAGGCGGAGAGATATTAAAAGAATTTGTTACTCTAAAAATCAAGAAAACAACATTTTGGCAAGAAACAGTTAATTTCTTTGTTAAATATTGGGTTTACCTTTTAACAGGATTAATCATACTTGTACCTGTTTTGATTATTACCCATAAAAAAACAAAAAAAGAAGGCGCACCTTTTGTTGAAAAAAAAGGTAAGTTAAATGTTAAGTTAAGTAAGAAATAATTCTATTTTTATTCTTAATAACTAGATTATGCTATAAAGAAATGGGGACGGAGGGATTTGAACCCCCATCCATCGGTTTGGAGCCGATTACTCTAGCCAGGTTAAACTACGTCCCCGTGAGATAAATAAATCCTAAACCATTATTTAAAGCTTATGATGTCTCCTTTTGAAACGTCTTTAGTAGATCCTCTGGGTAATTCAATCACATACCTTGCTTCTGATTTGATTCTAGGTGTGAATGGTTTTACATTCCTTTTGATATTTAGAACCTCTTTATTTTCTCCTAAAAAGAGCATATCAATTGGAAAGAAAACAAAGAACATGTGAAAGCTGGCAAGCCCAAGTTCATGAAATATGAATACGTATCCTTCATCTACTATCTTTTTACGGAACATTAATCCTCTTGATTTTGAGGCCACTGAACGCAAAATAACTGCCTTTTTAGCCAGCTTTTTCTTGTTAGAAGTATTGATTATCATCTTAAAATTAAGGGTTTAGGTACCTCTAATGCTCGAATTTCCATAGGAAATCAAGGAGTCTCCCTAACTCCAATATATCTGTTTATAAATAAAAGTATTTATAAAGGTTTGGCTGTTTAAAAAGTTTATAAATAAATCATATATCGGGGGGATAATATGACTGAACAAGACATAAAAGTGGTAAATATAGTAGTTTCTGCCAATTTGGAGCACGATGTGCCCCTAGAAAAGATGGCAGCAATGCTTAGCAATACAGAATACAACCCAGAACAGTTCCCTGGCCTTGTTTTAAGAATTAAAGAACCTAAAACATCTGCTCTAATTTTTAGTTCAGGAAGGATTGTTTGTACAGGCGCAAGGACTATGGGCGATGTAGAAGAATCTATACGAAAGATCATCAAAAGCTTGGAAAAGATCAATGTCAAGATCACTAAATTTCCGCAAATAAACATCCAGAATATTGTGGCATCTGGTTCTGTTGGCATGGACTTAAATCTAAATATCCTTGCAATGAAATTAGACAACACAGAATACGAACCAGAACAGTTCCCTGGATTGGTTTACAAATTAAAGATACAGGCAAAAGAGCCATTCAATGCAACGTTCTTGTTGTTCAGTAATGGAAAGGTGGTTTGTACAGGAACAAAAAGCGAAGATAACGTCCATGTTGCTCTGGAACAATTAATCGAGCAGCTGAAAAAGATTAAACAGTGATCTTTTTCAAATTTTTGAGGGGGTTAAATGGACGCTAGTACGCAAATAAAAAAGTTCTATGAATTTTTTGAGTCTGCATACTCTGCAGAACTAGCAGAACAAGTAAGAAACGGAAATAAATTCTTGGTTATTGACTTTATACTGCTTGCAAAGTTTGACCCAGAGTTGGCGGATAACTTATTGGACCAGCCTGAAGAGGTTTTGAAAGCTGCTGAACTTGCAATAACTAATTTTGATTTGCCCGGGGACATAAAAGGTTTTAACATACGGCTAAGCAATCTCCCCGAAACCCAACAGATTAAGATAAGAGACATAAGATCAGAGCACATTGGTAAGCTTTTGTTTGTCGAAGGCATTGTAAGACAGAAATCTGATGTAAGACCGCAAGTCACAACTGCAAAATTCGAATGTCCAAGCTGCGGCAACATAATTAGTCTCTTGCAGCTAGACAGCAAATTCAAAGAACCTACAAGATGTGGGTGCGGTAGAAAGGGAAAGTTCAACTTGTTAAACAAAGAGCTTGTTGACGCTCAAGGTCTTGTTCTAGAAGAATCCCCTGAAAACTTAGAAGGTGGTGAGCAGCCAAAAAGAATGAACATATTCTTAAAAAATGATTTGGTAAGCCCGATGACAGAAAAGAAAACAAATCCAGGAACAAAAATACTTATTACGGGGATTTTGAAAGAAGTCCCAATAACTGGAAAAGCTGGAGAGCGCTTAACCAGATTTGATTTGATGGTTGAAGCAAACTTTGTTGAGTCTGTTGATGAAGAATTCGGAGAACTTTTGATATCAAAAGAAGAATTAGAACAGATTAAAGAACTTGCAGCAGACCAAAGAATATTTCATAAACTGATAAGCTCTATCGCTCCGAGCATATACGGTCATGAAAGGATCAAAGAAGCTTTAATATTACAATTAATGGGTGGATGCAGAAGAAAAAGAGATGACGGAGTTGTGAGTAGAGGAGATATGCACATTCTTCTTATTGGCGACCCTGGCGCAGGTAAATCCCAGCTACTAAAAAGAATGTCTATTGTTGCTCCTAAAGGAAGGTATGTAACTGGAAAGGGCGCATCGGGTGCAGGACTAACCGCTGCAGTTGTAAGAGATGAATTCTTGCACGGATGGAGCCTGGAGGCTGGAGCTCTTGTTCTGGCTAATAGAGGTATTTGTATGATTGATGAGCTGGATAAGATGAGTCATGAAGACAGAAGTGCGATGCACGAAGCTCTAGAACAGCAGACAATCTCTATAAGTAAGGCGAACATTCAAGCCACATTAAGAGCAGAGACAACAGTTCTTGCGGCTGCCAATCCAAAAATGGGAAGGTTTGATCCATACGGAACAATTGCAGAGCAGATTGATCTGCCGCCAACATTAATCAACAGATTTGATTTGATATTCCCAATTAAAGATCTCCCAGAAAATGAAAAGGACAAAGAGATGTCTGGTTTTATCCTTAACTTACACCAAAATAAAATGGATGAACCAGAAATATCAACTGAATTATTAAGAAAGTATATTGCATTTGCAAAACAAAACATCGTTCCAAAATTAACAGATGGTGCTGTTGAAGAAATACAAGCTTACTATCTAAAGATGAGAGGTGCTGGTTCTGATGAAGGAGGAATGAGGTCTGTTCCGATCTCTGCAAGACAGCTTGAAGCGCTAGTAAGGTTAGCTGAAGCTTCTGCAAAGATTAGATTAAGCCTTAAAGTCACAAAAAGAGATGCAAAAAGAGCAATAGACTTGCTTCATTATTGTTTAAGCCAGATTGGACTTGACCCCGACACAGGAAAAATAGATATCGACAGAATAACAACCGGAATAACCACAAGTCAGAGAGGAAGAATACATACTGTGAAAGATGTTATAATTGAATTAGAAAATAAACTTGGTAAAACAATCCCTATTGATGATGTAATGAAATTGTCACAAGAAAAAGGCGTTGATGAAGCTCAGGCAGAAGAAGCTATTGAAAGATTAAAAAGAGATGCTGAAATTTATGAACCTAAGAGAGGTTTCATAAGCAGGATGTAGTATGGAACGGGGACAAGATAGACAAACTGCATACAAAGTAAAAATTTCTGATATTAATAATGGTGTTTTCACCAAAGAAGAAGGTTGGGAACCAAATCATGTTGAGATTAACGGCAATAAAGTTTCAAGAGTAAACATCATGTGCGTTATTGTTTCTAAAGAGTTTAATGAAAATTATCAAAACATAATTGTTGATGACGGATCGGGGAGAATCAGCGCAAGATCTTTTGATGATAAAATAAATCTTGATACTTTTGAGATTGGAGAGGTTGTTCTATTGATTGCCAGATTGAGGGAGTTTAGCGGAGAAAAATACTTAACTCCGGAAATAGTTAGAAAAATTAAAAATAAAAACTGGGTTGAATTAAGAAAGATTGAACTTAGTAAAAACCAACCAAAGGAAGAAGTAAAGCAAGCAGAAGAAAAAGTTGAAGATGTTGTTGTTGAAAGTTCTACTGAAAAAGCTCTTAACACGATAAGAAAGCTTGATCAGGGAGAAGGTGCAAACAGAGAAGACGTAATCAATGAACTAAAAGACCAAGAATTAATTTCTGAACTTCTAAATCATGGCGAGATTTTTGAACCAAAACCCGGAAAATTAAAAGTTCTAGAATAATAACGGAGTGAAGTAGGTTTCTATAAACGCGGCTATTACTAAAATAATCACAGAAAGGATTATTAAATTCGATGTATCAAACATTATTTTTTGGAAATTCTTTGTTTTATAGTCGTGTCTTATGACTGCGACAGAGATAATTCCTCCCGCAAGAGCCGCAATAAAGTATGCTATTATCTCTGGTATGCCGTGTACGAGATAACGGAGCAGACCATAACTAACTGAAAAAAGATATGTGTTCTGTGCAAGAAGCTGTTCTTTTACAAATGATCCAATTGCTGTTGCTATAACTGATGCATTCCACGTTAAAACAAAGATGGCTCCTGCTCCGTAAAAGAATGAAAACAAAATGCAAAATGTTAAGACTTTAAGATTGTTCATTAATATTTTTGTGAATAGCCCTGCTGATGCTGCTTTTGCATTTAATGTAAAGATAGTATTTGTTTGTATTCTAAAAAGATCTGCAGATATTTCTCCAGGCAATGCTAAGTACCAAATCATGAAAGATATTGTTATCCCAAGAAAAAGGAAGGTCAAGAAAGATATTGCTTTCCCGTGTTCTTTTAATAATCTTCTTTCTCCTTCAACAATCATATTTTTTGATTCTTCTAATTTTAATGTGTTGTATATCAAAGGGACACACGCCATTACTGTCAGAAAAACAGCCAGGAGCCCCGCATACTGCTCAAAAACCCAAAGGCTTAATGCAATTGCAAATGAAGAATAAATCAATCCCAGAAAAAACAATTCCCAAGGTTTTTTTTCTGCCTTAAATGGTGTGATAATTGATTCTAAAACCATATATTTTTATTTATAAAGAGATTATATAAAGTTTTCTGTGCTGAATCGAAGGCTTTAAATAAGTTTTTGTTTTCTTATTTTTAATGAGTTATGAACAGCTTTTAAAACGCGGAATAAAGGAACTTCCAGAGGTTGTTACAGAAACTGTTCGTTTTGAGGTTCCAAAAGTTCGCGGACACGTTGAAGGGAATAAAACCGTGATTAGTAATTTTAATCAGATTGCTGATGTTTTGCACAGGCCTAAAGAACATATTTTAAAATTTCTTCAAAAAGAACTTGCCACTCCTGGCGAATTTAAAG
>JBHPFU010000004.1:0-52004 GCA_042571125.1 Nanobdellota archaeon
GTTATTATCGCAACAGCAAATTCAAAGGATGTTGAAAAAATGGGATGGAAATTCAATAAAAAGAACATTCCTTGTGCATACCTTGTTGGTTATTTGATTGGTAAAAGAGCGATTGAAAAAAAGGCGAGTGAAGCCATACTTGATATCGGTCTTCAAACATCCATAAAAGGTTCAAGACTTTATTCGGTAGTAAAAGGAGCTATTGATTCGGGACTGAATGTTGCTTGCTCTGAAGAAGCACTGCCAAACGAAGAAAGAATAAAAGGAAAACATATTTGCGGGTATAGAAAGATTAACGAACAAGAATTTTCAAAGAATTTCGAAGAAGCATTAGCTAAAATCAAGGGAGGTAAATGATGCCTAAAGAAAAAGAAGTAAAAAAGGAAGAAAAAGTTGAAGTTAAGGAAGAGAATAAGGCTGAAGAAAAAGCTCCTGAAAAAGAAGTAGTTAAACCCTTAGATGATACAAAAGTAGAGAGAAGAGCACCTACTGAAATTGAATCATGGAAACCGTCTACTGAACTTGGGAAAAAAGTAAAATCCGGAGAAATATCTGACATTAACCAAGTATTTGAAAGCGGATTAATGATTAAGGAAGCGCAGATAGTTGATTTACTTATCCCTGATCTTGAAACAGACCTTCTGCTTATTGGACAGTCAAAAGGTAAATTTGGGGGCGGTCAGAGAAGAGTCTTTAAGCAAACTCAAAAGAAAACAATGGAAGGGAATAAACCTAAATTCGCTACATACGCTGTTGTTGGCAATGGAAATGGATTTGTTGGGACAGGATATGGAAAATCAAAAGAAACGGTTCCTGCAAGAGAAAAGGCAATAAGAAATGCAAAGGTCGGATTAATAAAACTGAGACGTGGCTGCGGTTCATGGCAGTGCGGATGTAAAGAGCCTCACACTATTCCGTTCGCGGTTGAAGGAAAATGCGGTTCTGTTCAGATTAAACTAATGCCTGCCCCTAAGGGTGCTGGGCTTCGTGTAGAAAAAGAATGCCAGAAGATATTGAAACTGGCGGGTGTAAAAGATATCTGGTCAAAAACACAAGGCCAGACCTCAAGCAGAATAAATGTTGTGAAGGCTTTAATGAGCGCATTAAATAAGTTGATGCATACTAAAATACAGCATTCACATATTGAAGAGATGGGAATAACGGATGGTGCAACAAATGAGTAAACTTGCCATTGTTTTAATTCGTGGAATCCATGATTTAGAACAAGATAAATTAACAGTACTTAAAATGCTGAATATAGGTAGGAAAAATGTGTGCGTTATTGTAGAAGATACTCCTTCAAACAAAGGGCTTATCAACAAAATAAAAGATTACATCGCTTGGGGAGAAATAGATGAGGATACATTAAAACTTTTAATAGAAAAAAGAGGAGAAAAAAATCCTGAAGACCCTAAGAAGACAAAACCATTTTTCAGATTAAATAACCCAAAAGGTGGTTTTGAAAGAAAGGGGATAAAATGGCCGTTTACAAAAGGAGGAGCACTGGGATACAGGGGCTCTAAAATCAATAATCTAATCAAAAGGATGGCATAATGAATAAAAGAAAAAAGAATTCAAGACAGCGAGGGTCAAAAACCCACGGCTGGGGCTCTATGAAAAAACACCGCGGAGCTGGAAATCGCGGAGGTAGAGGTATGGCTGGAACAGGGAAGAAAGCTGGACAAAAAACACCATCATATTGGCAGGAAAGACATTATGGAAAAGAAGGATTCAAGAAAAAAGGCGTTGCTAAAAACATATCTCCTGTTAACTTAGACCAGATCAATAAACTTTTATTAAACGGAAAGATAAAAGAGAGCGTAAATCTTGCAGATCTTGGTTTCAATAAACTATTAGGCAAGGGAAATATTGGAAAAATCAAAATTACAGTAGAACAGGCGTCCAAAAAAGCAGTTGAAAAGGTAAAAGCTGCCGGCGGAGATGTTGTTCTGCCCAAATTATCAGTAGAAGAACCTAAAAAAGAGGAATAAATGGGATTGTTAGAGACAATATCCAATAATCTACCAGAAGTTGCTGGCCCTAGCCAGAAAAAGCTTTCTTTTAAGGAAAAGTTAAAATGGACGCTAATAATATTAGTTATATTTTTTATTCTTGGTTTGATTCCTTTATTCGGACTTGGAGACAACCAGCTGCAGCAGTTTGAATTCTTATCTGTTATCTTAGGGGCCGAATTCGGATCTTTGGTATCGTTAGGTATTGGTCCTTTAGTAACTGCATCCATTGTTCTTCAATTGCTTAATGGATCTGGTATTGTAAAGTTTGATCTTAATTCACCGGAAGGGAAAAAAAGATTCCATGCGGTTCAAAAGATACTTGGTATCTTCTTTGTTATATTCGAAGCTGGAATCTATGTATTTATGGGGGGCCTAGCTCCTTCGCCTGATTTTGTAGGTACTTCTTTCTTTATTTTAGAGCTTGCATTAGTTTTCCAGCTAACTCTTGGAGGCCTGCTAATTATGTTCATGGACGAAGTTGTCTCTAAATGGGGCTTCGGGTCTGGTCTGTCATTATTTATTGCAGCGGGTGTTTCCAAAAGTGTTTTTGTTCGTGCATTTTCACCATTGCCTTCACCAACTAATCCTAATATTGCCGCGGGTGCGATTCCTGCATTATTCCAAAGTTTATCAGCTGGCGACCCAATAACTGCTATGCTTATGATCGCTGCGATTCTTGCCACAATTTTTGTATTTGGTCTTGCTGTTTATGCGCAGGCAATGAAGATTGAAATTCCTTTATCATTTGGCCGTGTTCGTGGTTATGGTATGAGATGGCCGTTAAGTTTTATTTACACTTCTAATATCCCTGTTATTTTGGCTGCTGCTTTATTAGCTAACTTACAGCTGGGAGCAAGATTATTCCAGAACTGGGGGCATCCAATTCTCGGAACATTTATAGGCAATTCTCCTGCATCCGGTCTTGTTTACTGGCTTTCTCCGCCTAATGTGGTCGGATCTATTATAAAACAAGGAACTCTATTTGTGGGGTGGGACATGGTTGGACAGGCATTGGCTTATTTTACATTTATGATGGTAGCGTGCGTTATATTTTCTAAATTCTGGGTACAGACCTCAGGAATGGACGCAAGAGCTCAGGCAAAACAAATTATGTCTTCTGGACTGCAAATCCCCGGGTTTAGAAGGGATGAAAGAATTTTAGAAAGAATTTTAAATAGGTACATTAGTCCTTTAACTGTATTGGGTGCTTTAGCGGTTGGATTCCTTGCTGCGGCTGCAGACTTATCTGGCGCTCTTGCAAACGGAACAGGACTATTATTAACTGTTATGATTATTTATCGACTATATGAAGAAATCGCAAAACAGCACATGATGGATATGAATCCAATGATGCGGAAGTTTATGGGAGGATAAAATGCCTATATGGGAAAAAATACTCACTGGAATCTTTGAACCTTTACTAGATATGTCTCCTATTGCTGCGATTGCAATTGTTTCTTTTGCTATTGCTCTTCTTATTAATTTTGTATACAAGATTATGACTGATCAGAAACTGATGAAAGAACTGAAAGGTGAAATAAAACATCTTCAGCAGGAAATGAAAAAATTCAGAGAACATCCTGCAAAAATGATGGAGATCCAGAAAAAGGCAATGGAAAAGAACATGAAGTACATGATAAATTCTATGAAGCCTACATTAATCACATTACTCCCTTTGATTGTTATTTTCGGATGGCTCAATGCAAACCTTGCTTATGATCCAATTGCACCTGGAGAAGAATTCACAGTTACAATTAATTTTGATGAGAATGCTGTTGGTGATGCAAGTGTAGCTATCTTAGGTGAAGGTTTAAGCTTGATGGATGATGGAACAAAACCTATTGATGGTTCTGCCACTTGGACTTTCAAGGGTGATCTTGGTGAACATCTTATTCAGTGGCGTATTGCAGGAAAACAGTATGACACGGCGGTTTTAATATCTAACCAGCAGAAATACAACCCAGTTCTAGAAAAAGAAAATGATAATACTGTTAAAACAATTCAAATAAATAATAAGAAAAAGGTTGTCATGAACTTATTTGGTTTCTGGGGACTTGGATGGTTAGGAGCGTATATTATTTTCTCTATCATTTTCAGCATGATAACAAGAAAAGTTATGGGTCTGCATTAAGATGGATATAGCAACAATCATTGGTACCTTTGCAGCGATACTTGCTACAAGCGCATTTCTCCCTCAAGTCATAAAAACTTGGAAAACAAAAAAAACAAGAGACATTTCTTTGGTGATGTATATCGTTTTCTGCACAGGTGTTTTTCTTTGGATGGTATATGGGATAATGATTATGGCGTGGCCTCTTATTATCGCAAATATAATCACATTTAGTCTTGCATTTACTGTTCTTATCCTAAAAATAAGGTACAGATGAGATTAAATTTATAAACTTCTATATAATTTATTTAATATATGACTGAATTAAAGAAAGTATTAAGTTTTAAGGTTATCCTGCTTATAACTATTAATTCTATAATGGGTACAGGAATATATTTTCTTTCTTCCGCAGGTGCGAAATATTCAGGTCCAATGTCTATAATTTCATGGGCGATAATGTCTTTTATTGCACTATACATTGGAATGTGTTTTGCAGAACTATGTTCGTTATTTCCGAAGGCAGGAGGAGTCTATGAATACTGCAAGCAGACATACGGAAGATTTCCTTCTTTTTTGGTTGCATGGATAACTCTTATCGCGGGCTATATCACAATAGCCATGCTTATTGTAGGAGCAATACAGTACCTGCTTCCTTTTGAGGCTCCGCTTATAAAATCAGCAATCTCTATCTTTTTCATCCTTCTTTTTAATTTCATAGCATATAGGGGCATGAAAACGTCTGCATTCATGCTTGTCACATTCTCAATACTGGCAATAACTGTCTTTATTTCATTGATTATTTCCGGATCTTTCCACGTGAGCGCTTCAAACTTTTCTCCTTTTTTTGTATTCCCCTTTTCAGCGATATTTTTCACCCTATTTTTCATAGCTGAAACATTTTTTGGATGGGAGAGCGCTACATTCCTCGCAGAGGAGACAAAAAATCCCAGAAAGGTTATGCCAAAGGCATTGATCTATGGGACAATCGCAATAGCTGTTCTTGCAGTGTCAATATCTGTTGTTTCGATGGGCGTGGTTCCTTGGGAACAATTTGGCCAGTCTACTGCTCCTTTATCGGATCTTGCTTTTGCATTATTTGGCGGCATTGGAAAAGACATTTTTACTCTTGCCGTTTACCTGGCCATAATAGGTGCTGTTGCATGTTGGGTAGTTGCTGCGCCAAGGCTTATTCTCGCTCTTTCAAGAGACAGATTATTCCTGCCTCAATTTGCAAAGATACACAGGAAATTTCACACGCCTCATAAAGCGATTCTTCTTCAGACAATTGCAATCTGCACATTGATCTTATTAACAATGGGCCAATATACTTCACTTTTAGTCTTGCTAATCCCTCTTGTGATAGTAGTCTATTCTTTTGTGCTGTTTGCTGTTGTTATACTTCGTTATAAGAAGCCAAACCTAAAAAGATACTTCAAGGTTCCATTTGGAAAAGTCGGACCGATACTAATTATTCTGTTTAATCTTTTCCTTATAGTTATGTGGGCCATAAAAGAAGAGCATGCTCTTGAATCCCTGACAAAAGGCCTGTCATTAATATTATTAGGAATTCCTATTTATTTGCTTTTAGAGATGTACTATAACCCAAAGCTAATACGGGGAGTAAGCGATATTCTTGCATATCTTACGTTATGGACTGAACGATTAGCTTTGCCCATTAAAATAAGAAAACAAATAATTAAACTATTAGGAAATATAAAAGGAAGAACGGTCTTAGAGCTGGGGTGCAATGTTGGTACATTAACAATGCATCTTGCAGAAGAAGTAGGTCCTAATGGAAAGGTTTTTGCAACAGATTTCTCAAAAAAAGAAGTAGCAATAACACAAAAGAGATTAATGAAAAAAGGACATACTCATGTTACTGTTATCCATGATGAACAGCATCACAAAAGAGTACACCCTTCTATTAAAAAAATACATACTGTTGTTTCGGTAGGAGTTTTAAGTTACCTACCTAATATCCATCACTTCCTTACTGATGTTAACAAAAAATTGAAGAAAGGGAGCACTGTATGTTTTGTTGACTATGACAAATTTTTTAACATAATCCCTAACAAAGAATGGCTTGAGGATGATAAAGAAATAAGAAGAAGATTCAAAAATGCAGGTTTTGATGTTGAAGTTGTCCGTAAAAAAGGACTTGCATGGAGTTATGTTCTTATCTATGGTAAGAAATTTAAGAATGCTTGACTATATCAACTAATTCTTTTGCTTCTTTTATCAAATAATCTGGATTTTCTGCTTCTATTTTAGCTAAAGAGGAGTATGCAGCATCTGCGATATGTGCTCCTACCGAAATCATTCCTGCGGCTTTTGCAGCTAGAATTCCAGAGGGAGTATCATCAACATAAAATGCTTTTTCTGGTTCAATATTTAATTCTCTTGCTGCAGCTAAAAGTATTTCTGGGCTTGGTTTTGCTTTTCCCCGATCTCTTCCGGCAATTGCTGAAAAATATGTTTTAATTTGATGTCTTCTTGAATGTGCTACGATTTCCTTTTCTGTTGAGTTTGATGCTATTCCTAATGGCGTTTCTGCCCAAAGAGCTTTTAGCACTTCTCCGATTCCCGGGACTAATCCTGGGCTTATTTTATCTCTAAATTCTAAATATTCCTCGCCAATCATATCTTTGTCTTTTTCCCAATCAAATCCTAAGAAATTATACATGTCAGGTATTACTGGTTCTTTATACACTTCTCTTAATTTTGCTGGCGTGTCCCAAATAAATGGTTTTCCTCCTACTTCACTTATGTGCTTAAACCATTCGAACTGATCTGGCCAAGAATCTAGAACCACTCCGTCAAAATCAAAAATAACTACGTTTTTCATAGAATTTGAATTTTTAGAATAAATATAAAGCTTTTCTTGTCTCAAGACTGGGACGAATAAACTAGTTCTTCGAATAACAATCCTCTTGCTTGAGCCGATTCTGAAGTTATAACAAAATTATTTCCTTCTGTTTCTTTTAAATTATCTATTGTTAGAAAATACCATCCTTGGTCCGGGTTTTTAGAATTTTTATCAAAACGAACAGCAATCCATGGTTCTGCTCCGAATTTTGTACAGAATTCTTTTAGTTCTTCTATCTGGGTTTTGTTTAAGTATTGCTTATTTTCTTTTGTTGCTTTGCATTCTACTCCGAATTTTCTGATTGGGTTTCCTACTAAAATATCTGGGCTTGGTAATTGAGTTGATCCAGAACCTGCTGCTCTCATT
This sequence comes from Nanobdellota archaeon, assembly GCA_042571125.1. Classification (GTDB taxonomy): domain Archaea; phylum Nanobdellota; class Nanobdellia; order Woesearchaeales; family UBA10107; genus JBHPFU01. Next base: position 7,358 of record JBHPFU010000004.1, read on the forward strand.
GCTGCGAATCCTGCTTCCCAAAATAAGTGAATTAGTTCTCTTTCTGCATTTGAACCTTTAGCTTTAGTGTTCATTCAATATATTACTCAAGAATTATTTATAAAGTCTTTTGCTGAAGATGTCTTGTGGTTAGTTTTGCTTATATTTCCATATGTTTGCTATCGCAAGCCCGTAGCATGTAGCTCCGAAAACATAGTTTAATGCTTTGCTTCCGATAAGTCCATTTTCACCAAATATTGCTGTTGCGATAAGTCCTGTTCCAATAGCACCTAATGAAACCGCCATCCCTAAATGAAAATCTAATTCTCCGCTCTCGCCTTCAACTAATTCTGCGATGTTTGATTTTATTTTAGAAAAATCTTCTTTTGTTCTTTGGTAATCTCTACCAAAATATTGCGCGATATTATTTGCCATTTCCATTGTAAGGTATTCCTTTTACTATTCCTGTGAGCATATCTTTTGTCTCATTGTAGAAGTTTAGTGCCCCTTGATTTCCTTCATTAAGAGAGATAAGAAATTCAAGCATTGTTGTTGTTCCTGACCTTTCAAAAGCAGCATAACGAACGTGTCTTCCTTTTGATTCATCATACATTGGTTGTTGCATCTTACTCCATTCCCAGATTCTTGATCCAACCGCATCAATTGCTTTGTCTTTTTCTCTTAATTTCTTAAGAATACCCATATATTCGGGGTTGCTTTTGAACATAAAAGTTATGGGGTCTTCTCCCATTCTTAACGCGCTTATTGTAAGCCTTACTATTTCAGAATGTTCTCTATCCTCGGTCTGCCTTGGTTTTTGCGGGTCCATATACAGATGTGCAAGATTACTTGACATATATTTATAGTGTTTTATGGATTTATAAATCTTTCTATTATTTACTACTTTTAGGGGGTTAAAATCTCCTATTTTATATATTAAAGAACTATTTGCGTTTTAGTGCTTCTACTTCTTCTGCAATAACTTTGCTGTCTATTGTACTTTTTCTTGGAGCTTTTATCAAAAGAGGCATATCACCATATATGTTTAAAGGATCGAATTTTGTATTTGAAAAAACAATGGGTGTGCATCTCGAATATGGAGTATAACTTGCGGGATTGCTAACCGCTAAAACTAAACCATCGTACTTACTGTCTACAGAATCGATCCATCCTTGCACAGGGTAGTCTTTTCCTTGGTCAACATAAACCCATTTATCTTTAGTGGATATTCCTCCTGCAACAAGAAGTGCGAATCTCGTAGGTTTATTTCCTTTTTTGTATAAATCTATAAACTCTTTGAATTTTTTTTGTTTGTCAAAAAAATCTTTTAGTTTATCTCGCATATGGAATCCTGCATCCCCGGGTTCTACATCGCCTGATTCTACTAGCTCTTTTCTTATACTCATTGTCAAGAACAAGTCTCCGTATTCTGTCTTATACCTTCTTAAAGTATTTGCACGATATGGTTTGCTAATTGGCTTCATCTTCCTTTTATTTGCAGTCATCTTTCCTTTTACCATATTCAACCAAAAATAGATTCTACGAGAAATATTTAAAGTTTGCTTTTGTCCCATATTTGGGACTAAAACAACTATTTAAAATCAAATCCTTTCTTATTTCTTGTTTTAACAATCCCTTCTAAGAAATCTGAGCCAGCATAGCCCGCCAATAATGCAAGACTTACATTAAAATTAAGAACAGCTACTGTAAATAATCCTACAATCATTGCTATGATTATTGTCGCTAATAAGTATAAAGGTTTTATTTTTTTATTTCCTGAAAAAGCTTTAGAGATTCCAACCAATCCTCGGACAAATCCTCCGATTGCACCTAAACTTGCTGCTAATATTATTTCCTGCATTTTATATAAAAAAGAATTGGTGTTTATAAGTTTTATTGTGGAGGGATGTAAGTTACTGTTTTTGGTGGACTTAATTTTTCCATTATTTCGTTGTATGCTTTTTTGAAATGCGCTATTTTTTTCTTAAGATCCTCTTTTTCATTATCTGAATTTGGGATGAACATACAGCGCCACCGGTCCATATAATTATCCAAATCTTCCATCTCCCTTATCAAATTATCTAATGCGTCTCTTTTTTGATCTAGAACGGTTATTGTTTCTGATTTTCTTTTTAGACCTTCGTATATCGCAAAATAATTGAGATATACTTTTCGTCTATCCTTTATGTGATCGGTGTATTCTTGCGTATATTCTGGAGCTCTTCTGTTCAGTTCATAAACCGTTCCTGTTCCTGCAGCCGCAAGAACACCCAATGCGCACAGTGTTACTCTTAGTTTTTTACCCATATCAACCGCAGAAGGTATAAGTACCATATATTTAACCTTTTCGCCATAAGCTTTTTAAACACTAAATGAAATATATTATATTATGATTAAAAGAGGTGGTTTTAAGCTCCCAGATCTTAACAAAGGGGCATATTGGATTCTGTATTTCATGGCTGCGGTTAGCGGTCTTTATGGTCTAATTGCGTTATTTACTGTCAGTGTTTTGATGGGAGTATCTGCACTGATAACGGCGGCGATATATTTCTCATTAGCTCATTTCATAAGGAAAGGAAAGGAAGTTGCTATTGTTGTAGCCATTATTGTTCTTTTTATCGACTTCATAGCTACTGGAATGAATGCAAGTTTCTTGAATCTTGCAACAATCTTAAAATTTATTGTATTTTTATTCTTAGTTATTGACTATATCCAGAAAAAATATCCTGGACTACTACCTATCCGATAGAGGAACTCATGGCATTAGAAACACAGATAATTTCACTGGTTGTTCTGCTTATCTTTTCTGCATTTTTCTCAGGCATAGAAACGGCCCTTATGTCAATAAATATGATAAAGGCGAATGCTCTTGTCAAGCAGAAAAAAAGAGGATCAGACGCTCTTCACAGATTAAAACAGAATCCTCATAAGTTGATTATTACAATATTGATTGGGAATAATCTTGTTAACATCGGTGCTGCTTCATTAGCAACAGTAACTTTCACCAATATATTTGGTTCATCGGGTGTTGGGATAGCCACAGGAGTCATGACTTTCATGATATTAGTATTTGGGGAGATAACCCCAAAAACGTATGCAACACAGAATCCAGAAAAAGTATCTCTTCTTGTTGCAAGACCGATTGAATTGCTATCTATTGCCCTAACTCCTTTTGTAAAAGTTTTTGAATCTATTTCAATAATTATGAGCAAGTTGCTTGGTTCAAAAAAAGAAAAAGAGCTTTCTGAAGAAGAGATAAAGACGATAGTCACGATGGGACATGACGAAGGTCTTCTTGGAAAGGAAGCTGCTGAAATGATGCATAATGTTTTAGAGTTTGAGGGAACAAAAGTAACAAAGATAATGACTGCTGAGTCAAATATTGAATTTGTTGATGGGAACTCTAGTATTGGTTCTATTCTTGATTTTGTTATTAAAACTCCTTTTTCAAGATATCCAATATATGTAGGAAATAAAGACAAAGTTATTGGGATTCTTGATGTGGATGATGTTCTTAAGTATGTTAAGAGCGGCAAATTATCTGTAAAAGTTAAAAGATTAATTAGGCCTGTGTTTTTTGTTCCTGAATCTAAAGAGATTGATGATTTACTTGCCGAATTTGAAGGAAAACACGTTCCAATGGCTGTTGTTGTCAATGAATATGCAAAAATTTCCGGTTTGGTAACTGTCGAAGATATTCTTGAAGAGATTGTAGGTGATATTTTTGATAAGTCAAGAAGAGAAAGCATCTATATCAAAAAAGTTAATGATAAGCTGTCAAATGTTGATGCAAAAGTATCTATTGACGAGGTAAATAGGATACTTCGATTAGGTATCAAAGAAGAACAGTTCAATACTCTTGCTGGATTTATTGAACATAAACTGCAGAGAATACCTCGGAAAGGAGAAGAGATTATTCTTAAGAATGTAACGTTAGTTATTGACGAAGTCACAAAACAAGGAATAAAAAGAGTTAAGATAGTTAAGGAATAAGATAGTCGGGTATTCTGTGATGTTTGTATTCTTCTAACAGATTTTTTCCGTGTAATAATCTTGAAAGTGCTTCTGCTCCTAATTTTGCTCCATTCAATGCATTATGGGGTTTTGGTTCTGGGGGAATGCCGACATAATCTAATGTTCTGTCAAGACTCAATCTGCTTAATCCATCTTTTATTGGCGGAGCTACACCTCTTTTCAGGTGATGAGAATATGATGCTGTATGAAGGTCCACAAGCCTGTACCCAAAAGGCCAAGGAATATCATGCCGTCTTAATGTGTCCTCTAGAAAATCCTGATCAAAAGAAACATTTTCTCCAGCAAGGGATTTATATTCTATATTTTCTGCCCATTTTAGAAATAGTTGTGATATTTCCTTTAGGGATGATTTCTTTTCATCTAACATCCGTTCTTCTGTAAATCCGTTTAACTCCAAAGCTATTGGGTCTATTCTTGCTCCGCGTCTTATCCTGCACTCATCATAAAATTGATTTTCAGGATTATTGAAATCCACTGCTCCGATGCTTACAATAGAATGTAGCTTGGGTATTAATCCTGTTGTTTCGATATCAAGGACAATCATGGATTTGCTTTTGAAACCATATATTTAAAGATTGTTTTGTCTCTAATTTGGGACAGAATTAGCTGATTATAACTTGAACCTTTACTTCTACAGCGCCAACAGATACTGCTCCAGTCTCTACAACACCCATATTGTCTAGAATAAGATAGTATGTGCTGTCTTCCGGAACTCTGTATTTGAATGATTTTGCTGTTACATCTCCTGCTGAGCCTTCTGAGATTGACGAGAAACCGGTTGAGTTTTTATCTGCAAACCTTGAATATTGTTCTTCAGTCATAAGGAAGATGTTGATCGGCAAGCTTGCTTCTATTTGTACATCAAGATCATCAAGTTCGTACACATCAAAGGAATAATTTTTCCAACTTTCTTTACTGACCATGATTGTTTCGTTGAATACGAGTTCTGGTTCAATTGGAATAAACATAAGAATTATGAATAATGCTAAGATGATTGCTAGAACGATTAGGATTATTTTGGGTGTTTTTTTCATATTGTTAATTAAAAAAGTTAAGCTTTATAAGATTTCCTTTTCTTCCCGCATTCTCTCATCAATGCTCTTTCAGCTTTTCTGTACATTTCTACATACTTCTTGGTTCCTTTGTTCAAAGAATAAATTAACTCTCTTGTATCTTCTATCTTTCCTTTATTCACTAAACGATTTGCAACATTGATCACATAAGGATAGTCTCTAATAACTCTCATACTTTTACTTCCACATTTTCCAAGAATAATTGATATTGTTTTATCTAGAGTTTCCATCTAGTATACTTTAACTAAAATATAATATTTATATATCTTTCCTGCACCTATCCAGTGACCAATCTTTAGAAATCTTTAAAAATAAAATGAACATTATCTAACATATGAAACTGATGTTATTGATATTAGTGCTTCTGCTCTTATGCGGATGTACTGCCCTTGAAGTTGAAAATGAGACTCAACAAATTATTGTTGAAACTGAAGAGCAATCAAAAGAAGAACCTGAAGCACCGGCAGAAAAATTTCAGCAAACTATTAAAGAAAATGAAACGGTTCCTATTGAACCTGTGATTTCTGAAAACGTTTCTCAAGAAATTAAAAATATAACAGAGAACATTACTGAACAAACAATTGAAGAAATCATAGCAATTGGAGATAGTTTAACATATGGAGAATCATTAGAAAACGAGAATAACTGCTGGATATCACTATACTCAAACCAAACCAAGCTCCATAACTATGCAGTATCAGGAGCAACAACATTTGGTGCAAGGTACTCTCAGCTGCTGGAATTCAAAAAGGAACCAGTAGGAAGTAAAAGACTAGTTTTCATGTGGATCGGAGCTAACGATGCTGCCAGTTTCATCTCTTTGCCAAATTTTGAAGACAATTACAGAGCAATTGTAAATGAAATATTGGATATGGAAAACACTACATTGATCCTAATCAACATACCTGATGCTTCAAAGCTGAGTGTGGCTGAAACAGTTCAAACCCAGGTGGATGAATACTTATCCCAGTACGGAGTTCAAACAAACATAGAAGTAAAGACAGTCACAAAAGATGTTCTTGCCCAATACAACAGCGTAATAAAAAGCATAGCCGATGAAAACAATCTAACATTAATAGATATGTTCGGTTTCCTTGAAACATTTGATAATTCTATGATTTCAGCAGATCTGTTCCATCCGAATGAAAAGGGGCATAGATTAATTGCTGAAAAGATACGGGAAGAAGTTAAAATCTAGAAATCTCCAATACTCTTCTGTTTGGACTCGATTATCTTTTTAGCCTCGTCTAAGGTGATATTTTTAGAAAGCATCAGTTGTCTTGCCTGCTCTTCGGGAGAAAGTTCTTTATCTTGCCTTTGTGTTGGAAGCTGAATAATCATATAAAAAATAAAACTTCAATCTTATATAAAACTTTATTATCATTCAAACAGAATAAAAAAGAATCTCATTAAAAAGTTACACCTTAACTTTCATAAAATCAAAAGCACCGATAACGTCAGGGAAGATGTCCTTTGCTTCATCCAACAATTCATCAACTTCCTTATACCTTTGAGAGAAATGCGTCAAGATCAATTTCTTTGCTTTTGCTCTGTGTGCTAACTGGGCTGCCTGCTTGGAAGTCATGTGTTTATACTCTTCTGTCTTCTCTTCGATCCCTGATTTGTGTGTTGATTCACAGATCATAATGTCTGCTTCCTTCGCAAGGTCAACAGCGCGAGTGCAGGGAGTAGAATCCGCAACATAAGCTATTTTTTTACCCTTAACAACATATGAAACATCATCAGCCTTTATCTTCTGACCATCCCACGTGACATCCTTGCCTTGCTGTAACTTACCAAGCAAAGGTCCTTCAGGTAATTTTAACTTCTTTATCTGAGCAACCTTCAGTCTGCGTCTATCTTTTTCCTTAAATGAAAATCCAATGCAGGGCGTTGAATGATCTAAAGGGTAAGCGCTTAAAGTATACTCATCTCCTTTATAGAAACTTCCTTCCTTCACTTCCTTTACATCAAAATTAATCCGAGCAACATCAAAAACAAGAGCTTTGAGCATATGCTCAAGATATTTCTTAGAACCTTTAGGACCATAAATATACAAAGTTCCTTCATAGTTCTGAGCAGCCATTGTCTGTATCAAACCAGGCAATCCTAACACGTGGTCGCCATGCCAATGAGATATGCAGATTCTCCTAATTCTATTGATATCAACTTTTGCTATCTTCATCTGTCTCTGAATACCTTCTCCGCAATCTAACAGAACTGATTCCTTCTTATGACTAATCAAAATACCTGTATGGTTCCTATCTTTTGTTGGGATCATCGCAGCTGTCCCTAAAAATACTATTTCCATAGACTAAAAAAACCCAGAAAGGTTTTTAATACTATTTATTTTCAATATAGTAAATAATAGAAGAAAATCTTTATAAACGCATATCTTATATTGCTAGATTATGGCTAAAAAAATCGATGCATTATTCACAGGAGAATCTGTGATCACAGAACAGTCTAATGAGGCTAGAGAGCTCTATAGTCAGAGTAGATTTGGCTCAATTTCAGACGAAAATAAGCTTAGTTTAGGGTTAATTGAAGCTCTTTATCTGGTAGAAAAAAAGAAGCTTAAACTGGTTGATAAGAGAGGCAAAGAAGTGCCAATTGAGACATTCAAGAAGAAGGCTCAAAAGACCCAGCCAAATTTTGAGACAAGATATGCTGTTTTCAAGGATATGAGAAATAGAGGATATATCATAAAAACAGCTCTTAAATTCGGAGCTGATTTCAGAGTATATGACCGTGGTGTCAAGCCAGGAGAAGACCATGCAAAATGGATCATATATCCAGTCCATGAATCTGAATCTCAGACCTGGTATGAATTCGCAGCAAAAAACAGAGTGGCTCATTCTACAAAAAAACGTCTCTTAATCGGAATCGTAGATGATGAAGGAGATGTAACCTATTACGAAATAGCTTGGAAAAGACCCTAAGTTGTCTCAAGATTGAGACGAAAAAAGATTTAAATAAACTTCCTATATTCTAAAATCCGTGGATAGTTCAATAAACAGCCAGCCTTATACGCACGTTCATACAGACAATGCTGAAAAAAGCCCGTATGAGGTAGAACGTAAGCTGATGTCAGATCTTGCATGGGCTGTAAATGATAAAGTACGTTTCTATTACAAAATAGAAGATTCAGATGAATTTAGCAGAGGGGATGAAGAAGAGCTGGCAGATGTAATGTGCAAGCCAATGGGTCTTGACATCAATGGTGCAAAAAGATATTTCAGAGACTTAAGAGCAAAACAAATTGGGTTTGTAACTACAAAAAAAGGAATAAAAAGTCTTGAAAATCTTGCTATTTTTCTTTATGTTGTTAAATTTGATGAAGATGAGGAAATAATACAAAGACTGAAAAAGCAGTATCCTAATTTTAATTTTCCTCCTGAGAGAGCAGACGAAATTTCACAAATTATATAAACCTACCAATCTTTCTTTTTACCATGGATAATAGAGAAACGATTCTTCAAATAGTACGGATGAAAGGCCCGATTCTGCCTTTAGAAATCTCTAAAGCACTAGAAACTAATGTCCTTTTCGCATCTGCGATGCTTTCTGAACTGGTTGATAAGAAGATCTTAAAATTATCATCATTAAAAGTTGGAGGATCTCCATTATACTTTGCTCCAGGACAAGAAATAAAACTTCAAAATTTTACAGAACGATTAAATGTTAAAGAAAAAGAAGCGTATGATTTGCTGAGAAAGGAAAAAATCCTAAGAGATAGAGAATTAGAGCCAGTCGTAAGGGTCGCATTAAGAGCGATAAAAGATTTTGCAGTTCCTCTGCAGGTTAATTCAGAAGAAACAAAAGAGATTTTCTGGAAATGGTACCTGACAGAAGATTCAGAAGCAGAACAGATAATAAAAAAAGCAATAGGATTCAAAAAAGAAAGGAAAAAAGAAGTTCAAGAGCAAAAGCCAAAAGAAGAAACACAAGTCCAAGAAAAAGGAGAGCAAAAAATAGAAAGCTTTGTAGATAATACTGATTCATTCTTAAATTCAATAAGAAAATATTTTCAGGACAACAGCATAGATATTTTAGATGTAAAAACAATAAGAAAAAAATCAGATTTTGAGTTCACAATAAAAGTTCCAAGCGCAGTAGGAAAAATAAGCTATTTCTGCAAAGCAAAAAATAAGAAAAAATTCAATGATGGAGACCTAAGCTCTGTATTTGTCCAGGGACAGACCAAAAAACTTCCTGTTTTATACCTAATTACTGGAGATTTGACCAAAAAAGCAAAAGATTTATTAGATAAAGAATTTAAAAACGTTACAGTAAAGAATATTTAGGGGGCACATTAAATGAAAAAAAGATACCTATTTACATCAGAGAGTGTTTTCGAAGGGCATCCAGACAAAGTATGCGACCAGATATCTGACGCAATACTAGATCAAATTCTAAAACAAGACCCAAACGGTCGTGTTGCATGCGAATGTTTAACAAAAACCGGCATGGTCTTGATCGCAGGAGAAATAACAACTAGCGCTTATGTTGATATCCCAAAAATAGCAAGACAGACTTTAAGGAAAATAGGATATACAAAAGCAGAGCACGGTATTGAAGCAGATACTTGCGCTGTTCTTACACATATTGAAGAGCAATCTCCAGATATTTCCCAGGGAGTCACAAAAGGAAAAGGCCAATATAAAGAACAAGGTGCTGGAGACCAAGGAATGATGTTTGGATATGCAACAAACGAAACTCCAGAATACATGCCTCTGCCTCTTGTTTTGGCTCACAAAATGTCGCTTAAATCATCACAAGTTAGAAAAAAAGGGGTTTTAAAATACTTAAGACCGGATGGAAAATGTCAGGCAACAGTAGAATATGAGAACGGAAAACCGATCAGAGCTCATACACTTGTTGTATCATTACAACATGATGAGAATGTTAGCCATGCTAAGATAAAAAAAGATGTGATAAAACACGTGATCAAACCGGTCTGCGGAAAATGGCTGGATAAAAATACAATAATCTATGTGAATCCTACTGGAAAATTCGTACGCGGAGGACCATATGCTGATGCGGGCCTTACAGGAAGAAAAATAATTGTCGATACATACGGCGGACACGGAGCTCACGGGGGAGGATGTTTCTCTGGTAAAGATCCGAGCAAGGTTGACCGTTCAGCTGCATATGCTGCAAGGTACATCGCAAAAAATATTGTGGCGGCGGGATTGGCAGATAAGTGCGAAGTTCAGTTGGCATATGCAATAGGTGTTGCGCGGCCAGTATCTCTTTTAATAAACACATTCAACACAAACAAAGTATCTGAAAATAAAATAACAGAACTTGTTGCGAAACATTTTCCGCTTAAGCCAGCAGATATCCTAAACCATCTTAAGCTTAAAAGACCAATTTATGAGAAAACTGCCTGCTATGGTCATTTTGGAAGAAATGATCCTGATTTTACATGGGAAAAGACAGACAAAATAGCAGTTCTAAAAAGAGAAGCAGGCAAATTATCAGAGCCAGCATTACATGGTGAAGATGTTCCTGAGTTTTAACGGGGGAGGAAAAATGAAACGACTATTTTTAGTTTTTGTATTGCTTTTATTAGCAGGATGCGGAGCAAATACAGAAACAGTTATGGAAGATGAGGGTCTAAAGACAACACAGATAAGCGATCTGGATAAAATGATCCTAGAATCAAAAGGAGCAACAGAAGCAAAACACAGAGTAGGAAAAAGAACGACTCTAGAAATCAATAACAGAAAAGCAAATACTGGAGACTATGTATTATTTGGTCTTGTTATAAGCAACATAAACTCAAAAGAGTCAAACTTTATGGTTGGCGCAGAATTTTATGAAGCAAAAGATTTCAACAACAACAAAATAAGTGTTGACAAAGAGACAATGAATGGATGGTTAAGTCCAAACAATTTTGAACTCTTTACTCTTGGTTCTGGAGAGAACAAATTTGTTCCTGTAATCGTAAAAGTAGGAAGTGAAACTTCTTCAGGAATCGCTACTGAACCGGGCTCTTATAAGTTCGAAATACAGGCATATACTAACCTAGAAGGTTCCAGAAGTGATGAATACGACGGCAAGCAAATCGTATTTATAACAGTTAAGGAATAAGTTTAAAAATACCTTTTTCTTTTTTATTTTATATGGGAGTTAATCTGAAGGACCTATCTGTAAAAACAGAGACAAACTATGATTTTCTTAAGGGAAAGGTCTTTGTTGTTGATTCATTTAATGTTCTATATCAGTTCTTAAGCTCAATAAGACAGCGAGACGGCACCCCTTTAATGGACTCTAAAGGACGAGTAACATCCCATCTAATAGGCCTGTTTAACAGAACAACTAAATTAATGAAACTGGGATTAAGATTGGCATTCTGTTTTGACGGAAAACCTCCAGAATTAAAGAAGAAAGAAAGAGAAAGAAGGGCAAATTTGAAAGAGAATGCCCATAAACAATATAAGATTGCAGAAGAACGAGGGCACATAGAAGATATGAAAAAATATGCTCAAAGAACTTCGAGATTAAGCCCGGAGATGATTAATGAAGCGAAAGAATTGGTACGGGCTCTGGGATTACCAGTTATCCAAGCACCATCAGAAGGAGAGGCGCAAGCAGCATATATTGTAAACAAAGGTGAAGCATATGCTGCAGTATCACAGGATTATGATTGTTTATTATTCGGAGTAAAAAGAGTTATTCAAAACCTAACAATAAGTGAAAAAAGGAAGATGCCTTCTAAATTATCATATGAAAGAATAGTTCCCACGATTATTGAGACAGAAAAAGTCCTAAATGAGATGGGAATAAACCAAGATCAATTAATTATTTTGGGATTATTGGTAGGAACAGACTATAATCCTGGCGGAATAAAGGGAATTGGTCCAAAAAATGCATTAAAGTTGGTAAAAGAGCATAAAGATGATTTTGAAGGTCTGTTCAAAGAAGTAAAATGGGGAGAATATTTTGATTTTGACTGGAAAGATGCATTTAATCTTTTAAAGAACATGGAAACAACAGATGATTATGAATTAAAATGGTCTGATATTGACAGAGAAAAAATTATAGAATTAATGGTTACTGAACATGAGGCATCATTGGAAAGGATTGAAAAGGCATTAAATGAATTAGAAAAAGTAAATAAAGAAAAATCTCAGAAAGGTCTTGGTGATTTCTTGTGAAATTAAGAGATGCATTAAAGGGAAAATTAACAGAGTTTGAATTGAAAGACTTAAAGAGTGCTCACGATACTGTCGGTTCTATAGCTATTCTTGATATTCCTAAATCCCTAACAAAAAAAGAGAAGATAATAGCAAAAGAACTTATGAAACTTCAACCGGCAATAAAAACAGTATGCAAGAAGATAGGGATTCATGGAGGAGAATTCAGAACCCAGAAATTAAAAGTTATTGGTGGAAAAAAAACAAAAGAGACAGAATATATAGAAAATAATACAAGATTGTTATTAGATGTTGAAAAAGTGTATTTCTCTCCAAGATTAAGCACAGAAAGAAAAAGGATAAACGAGCAGATAAAAGACGGCGAAGAAGTTCTAGTCATGTTTTCTGGATGCGGGCCATACGTCTTTAACATAACAAAGAACACTGGAGCAGCGGATGTTTATGGGATTGAGATAAACCCAATAGCCCATAAATATGCTTTAATTAACAAAGGGCTTAACAAGGCCTATAATGCTCATGTAATGAAAGGGGACGTCAAGAAGATAATCCCTGATTTTTATAAATACGTTATAGGGCTTAAAAGTTCGGATATAACAGAACAGCTTAAATCCAGAATAATAGAGCACCCAAGGCTTATGGAATTCCACTTATTTACTGATGATCTTAAGGGTAAAAATAAGATTATTCTTGAAAAGAAGATAGAACAGTTGAAAAAAAAGAGTATTGAAGTTTTTGTTCACATGCCTTTCCGAATAAAAGAAAGAAGGATAGATCTGACAAGAAAAGATGTAACAGAGGAGTTTGCTATGTTAAGAACTTTGGGAGATCTTTGTAAAAAGCATAAAGTTCATGCAATAGTACATATTTCTGTGCATTTTAAAGAAATGACTGATAAATTCAGTAAAAAAAGATGGATTGACAATCTTTTAATGCTTAAAAAATACTTTAATTATTTTTATTTTGAAAATATTTACAATGGTCCTTTCTCAACTGCAAAAGATATAATCAATCTCGGGAAAGAGACCGGTTTCAGGAATGTTTGTATTGATCTCGCTCATTTATACAAACAATACAAAAATAATGATAAGATAATAAAGGATATTAAACTATTAAAAAAGAATTTTAACACTTATTTCCATGTAAGCGATTCCAATGGACCTGATGAAGCAGTTGAAGTTGGAAGAGGGAAAATAAATTTCAAAAAAATTCTTCCCTTAGTAAATCAAGGAATAGTAGAAGTATCTAGTAAAAATGAGACTCATGGTATTGAGATGCTTAAAAGTTATAAGAAAATAGAACATAAACATAAATTTTTTGACAGGATTTTGATGCCTTTGCCGAAATCCGCAGAAAATTTCTTAGAAACAGCATTAAAAGTATCAAAAAAAGGCACATTCATTCATTTCTATGATTTCCAAGAGCAAAAAAACTTCAAAAAGGCAGAAGAAACGATCAAGAAAGCATGTAAAAAATCAAAAAAGAAGTGTAAAATTCTAAAAACAACAAAATGTGGGCAATATGGCCCAAGAAAGTATAGAATTTGTGTTGATTTTAAAGTTCTTTAGTCACTAATTTAGGACAATGTAATGTTTAAATATTAGTTATGTTCTCCAGAAAGTATGAAAAAACCAGTTGTTGCAGTTGCGGGGGCTACAGGAGTCGTTGGTAACGTCCTATTGGAAGTTCTTAAGAAAAAAGGTTTTCCTTTGGAAAAATTATTGGCGCTCGCTTCTGAAAGAAGTGCAGGTAAAAAAATAAGTACTCCTTTTGGAAGGCTAACTGTAGGAAATGCAGATAAGGCAGATTATTCTAAAATTGATATCGTCTTGGCTTCTGCTGGAAGCGGTTGGTCTAAAGAAAATGCACAGAGAATAGTAGATGCAGGATGCACATATATCGATAATTCATCTTGCTTTAGATACGACCCAAAGATTCCTTTAATTATACCTCAAATAAATCGTAATGATGTGGGCGATTCTAAACTAATAGCAAATCCTAACTGTACAACAGCAATTGCTGCTATTCCTTTATATCAAATTTATCTGGAATATGGCATAAAAAGAGCGATTATTTCCACTTACCAATCCACAAGCGGAGCAGGAAGGGATGCAATGATTGAAAATGTTGAACAAACTAAAGCTTATCTCCAAGGAAAAAATTCTACAAAAGAGCTTGTAGGAAATACTGCAGATTATGTTAGAGGTAAAAAAGTTAAGGTTGAACAATTCCCCCACCCTATTGCGTTTAATGTTATTCCAAGGATTGATTCTATCCAAGACAATAATTATACAAAAGAGGAAATGAAAACCGTTTGGGAAACAAGAAAAATATTTGGAAATAAATCATTGAAAATTTCTACAACTTGTGTTCGGGTTCCTACATTAAGGGTTCATTCAGAAGATGTAACTGTTCAAACAAAGGAACCAGTATATCTTGGAGCATTAGAAAATAAACTAAGACATACAGATGGTGTTGAAGTTGTTGATGATGTTAGAAATGACGTTTACCCTATGCCTCTAACAGCAACTGGAAAGTATGATGTAGAGGTAGGAAGATTAAGACACGATCTTACTTATGGAGAAAAAAGCGTTAAAATGTGGGTTTCTGGCGATCAACTTCTAAGAGGAGCTGCTCTTAATGCTGTTGAGATTGCAGAACTTGTTCTAGATAGAGATTTTAGATAAAGTTTAACCAAACATATTCATATAATCAGATCCTTCTAATTCTTCTTCTCTTTTGACTTTCTCTACCGCGTCTAAAAGATCCTTTTCAATTATCTTTGTTTTATTTTTACGTATCGCAAAATATCCTGCTTCTGTGCATACTGCATGAATTTCAGCTCCCGAGAATCCTTCCATATTATCAAATACTTTTTTCATACGTATTTTCTTATCCAAAGTCATATCTTTTGTGTGTATTTTGAATATCTCTTTCATTCCGTCTTTATCTGGGTTTGGAACATAAATTAGCCGGTCTAATCTCCCCGGTCTTGTAACAGCAGGATCTAAAATATCTTTTCTATTTGTACATCCGATTATCTTTACGTTGCCTAAATTCTTAAATCCATCAATCTCAGCCAAGAACTGCATAAATGTTCTCTGTACTTCCCGCTCTCCAGAAGTTCCGATCTCTATTCTTTTTGCAGCTAAAGCATCAATCTCATCTATGAAAATTATTGTGGGAGCTTTATCTCTTGCTAACTGGAATATCTCTTTAATCAATTTTGCTCCTTCACCGATAAATTTCTGTACAAGTTCTGAAGCAACAACTTCAATAAATGTAGAGTTTGTTGATGAAGCTACAGCTTTTGCCAATAATGTCTTTCCAGTTCCAGGAGGACCGTGCAGAAGTATTCCTTTAGGAGGTTTTATGCCTACTTTTTTGAATAATTCTGGTTTCTTTAGAGGAAGTTCAACAACTTCCTGGATTTCTTTTTCTTGATTTGATAGGCCGCCGATCTCAGACCAAGAAATTGTTGGTTTTTCAATTATTACGAATTTTTCAACATTAAATGTTTTTGTGAGAGGTATTTTCTTTATGATTGTAAGATTTTTTTGCTCAACAAGAACGCCGTCTCCTGGTTTTAATTTTCCAGTGCTTGAAGTCTTATTCACCAAGAATTCATTTCCATTACTTAAACGTATAAGAACATCTTCTGCTATGAAATCACGAACCTCTGCTGTCAATAACGGTGGCTGCTGGAACAGGTCCAGTTCTTTCCTCATGTGCTCTAAAGTTTGCTTAAGTATCTTGTTCTCTTCTTCCAAATCTGATGTTTCAGCAGTATAATTGTAGATTACCTTATCCATTACTTCCTTTTCTTTGGTTTTCATTGATTTTGCATCGATTTCTTTATTTATATAGTTTTCCTAAAACTTTATATATAATAATCAATAAAAATAGTATATGATCGACCCAAGAATTAAAAAAAGTGCAGAAGTTATTGTGAATCATTCTACACGTGTTAAGACGGGGGATGTGGTGAGGATAACATGTGGTGTTCCTGCAAAACCTTTGGCTTTAGAAGTTTACAGGCTTTGTGTCAAGAACGGAGCGCATGTAAAACTTGCTGCTGGTTTTGATGAGGCAGCAAAAATATTTTTTGACGAGGCAAAACCACATCAACTGATGAAATTCCCAAAGATTTCCATGTATGAAGCGAAAAATACTGATGTTTTCATAAATATTGGGGGAGAAGAGCACCCTAAAATTTTAATGGGTGTTGATCCTAAAAAAATCACAACAAGAAGAAAGGTTGTGAATCCTATAAGCGAGTATATTGTTAACATTGCAAAAAAAAGGTGGCTTGGTTTTGAATATCCTACAAAAGCTCTTGCAAAAGAAGCAAAAATGTCCTTAAAAGAGTATGAAAATTTTGTTTTTGGTTCTGTTTTACTTGACTGGAATAAAGAAAACAAAAAAATGTACAAACTTGCAAGGATATTGGACAAGACAGACAAAGTAAGGATTGTAGGACCACAAACTGACTTAAGATTCAGTGTTAAGGGGATGCATGCTCTTCCTGATGATAAAAAATACGAGGGGCAGTTCAATATGCCTGACGGAGAAGTATTTACTGCTCCTGTAAAAAATTCTGTAAACGGAAAAATATACTATGAATATCCTGCACTTTACAATGGAAATGAAGTAATAGGAATAAAATTAGAATTTAAGAATGGTGCAGTTGTGAAAACGTCTGCCAAAAAGAATGAAAAATTCTTAAAACAAATGATTGCTGCAGACCCAGGATCAAAATACCTTGGTGAGCTTGGTATTGGCTTAAATAAACATATTAAAAAATTCACGGGGCAGATATTATTTGATGAAAAGATGTTTGGTACAATTCACCTGGCTCTTGGAATGGCCTACAAAGAGACAAAAGGAACAAACAAAAGCGCCGTCCACTGGGATATGATAAAAGACATGAGAAAAGGAAAAATATATTTTGATGATAAATTAGTCTTTAAGAACGGAAAGTGGTTAGTAGGTTATAAGTGATTTCTTTGTTTTTGTAAGAACGACTGCTCCTTTTTTTGTCAATAGAACATCATCTTCTATTCTTATCCCCGTCTTGCCTTTATAGTGGCCAGGTTCAATTGTAAAGATCATATTCTCTTTTAGCTTTTCTTTTGATTTGTCTGTTAGGTTTGGGGATTCGTGAATTTCAACACCGATTCCGTGACCTAAACCGTGCAGAAACGGCTTTCCTAATGCTTTAAATGCGCTTTTATGCAGATCTGCGGTCTTAACTCCAATTTTTGTGTTTTTTATTATATTTTGCTGAACCCCAAGAACTTTTTTGTAAATCTCCTTGTCTTTTTCGGTTGGTTTTCCAACATAAACTGTTCTTGTTATATCTGTGCAATAACCTTTATAGTTGATCCCAAAGTCAATAACGCAGAATCCTTTTTTCATTCTTCCTGTAGGAACATGATGAGCATTAACAGCATTAATGCCTGAAGCAACAATTGACGGAAAAGACAGGTCGTGTCCTGCTCTTTTTGTTTCGTACTGTAAAAATGCAGCAATTTCTGTTTCTGTTTTTAATTTTTTCAGATTTTTCAATGTTTTTTGTAGTATTTTGTCTGTTAATCTGCATGCTTTTTTATACAATTCTATCTCTTTTTTTGTTTTTATTTTTCTTAGATCAAAACAGATCTTAGAAAGGTCGAAAAAACTTGACTTCCATGTTTTTCTTAGTTCTTTGTAGAAATTTAAAGAAAGATTATTTTTGTTTATTCCTATCTTTTTAGATTTGAATGATTTTTTTATGAATTTAAACAAAGAAGTTCCTTTTGGAAGCTTAACAACTCTTACTTTGGAAGAATTTTTTGCTCTGTTATAGTCCATGCGATGTACAAATAGTTTAGCAGGTTTGTCTTTAGGAATAATTAAACAAATCCCGTCTTTAAAACCGGAAAAATAACTTATATTCGGATCTCCAAGTAAAAATAATCCAAATCCTATCTTTTTCTTCTTAAGAATTCCCTGCAATTCTTTTATCTTCATAATACAAAAAGTATATAAAAGACTATATAAATATTGTTAAAATGATAATTAGAAAGGCTAAGCTTGGCGATTGTAAAGAATTCATAAGATTATTTAACTTATTTAGAAAAGATGATGAAGATGCTTTTTTGAGTGGGTTTCTTTTAGAAGCAGTACGTTTAAAGAAGAATTATAAAAAAGAAGTTGAAAGGTATTTCAAAAGTTTTATTTCATCTACCAAAAAGGCAATTTATTTCGCAGAAGAAGAAAAAGAAATAATCGGTTTAGTTTTTGGTTCTATTTCAACTCACGGCAGGTATTACGAACATTACGATAAAGAGGGGGTGATAGACGGAATATTTGTTATAAGAAGCAAGAGGGGAAAGGGAATTTCATCAAAATTAAAGGATGAATTATTTAAATGGTTCAAATCAAAAAAATTAAAGTTTGTGGGACTTGGTGTGATGGATAAGAATAAAAAAGCGCAAAAAATATATAAAAAATGGGGTTTTAAGCCATTCTGGAACAAAATGGAGCTTAAATTATGAAAAAAATAAAGCTAAAAAACGGATTAACAATTATCATAGAGCCAAGAAAGTCTAAAAGTGTTGTTATAGAGGCTTGCATCAAAGTCGGTTCTGTTAATGAAAATCCAAAATCCGCAGGTATTTCTCATTTTATCGAGCACATGTTGTTTGAAGGAACTAAAAAATACAAGGATTCAAAGGCAATCTCAAATGAAATAGAAAAATTGGGGGGGGATATAAACGCAGCAACAGGAAATGAAAGAACATACTATTATGTTAAAGTTCCAAAAAAACATTTTGATATTGCATTAGAAATAATAACTCAAATGATAAGATTCCCGCTATTTGAAAACAAGAAGGTGATAAAAGAAAGAAAAATAGTAACAGATGAGGTTAATCTAATAACAGATGATCCTAAATACCATCAATTTATCTTATTCCAAAAAACATTGTTCGAAAAACATCCTGCAAGAAACCCAGTATACGGAAGCAAAAAAACTGTGAAAGGAATAAAACAAAAGGATGCGCTTGCTTATTATAAAAAATTCTACAATCCGAACAACATGGTTTTAGTTGTTGTGGGAGATGTAAAGTCTGCTGAGAAAAAAATAAGAGAAAAATTTGAAGATTTTAAGAAAAAAGAGGTAAAACCATCTAAAAAAGTTGAAGAACCTAAGCAAAAGAAAAGATTAGTAAAAGAAAAAAGAAAAACAATGCAGAGTTACATGGTTATGGGGTATAAAACAGTCCCTAGAAAACACAAAGACAGCTACACATTGGATGTAATAAGAGCAGTTTTAGGGCGCGGACAGAGCGGACGATTATTTGATGAAATACGAGCTAAACTTGGTCTTGCGTATGATATTGGTATTTTCCATCAGACTGGATTTGATTTTGGATGCTTCTCTGCGTACTTAAGTACACAAAAATCTAACCTAAAAAAAGTTGAAGGATTGATTTACCAAGAATTCCAAAAATTAAAAGATATTAATTCTAAAACATTAAAAGAAGCTAAAACATTCCTAGAGGGGGAAACAGAGCTTGATTCGGAAGAAAATCTTAAGCATGCTGACAATCTCGCATTCTGGGAACTGGCAAAAGACAGCTCTGAACTTAAAAACTACATTAAAAAAATAAAAAAAGTTACAAAAGATGATGTAAAAAGAGCTGTAAACAAATATCTAACAAAAGATTACGTTATGGCAGTTATAGAACAAAACTAATATGCTTCTTTGATTAGTTTTTCTTTTCCTTTTATTGCTTTTCTTACCGGTTCCAGCAAAATATTTATTTCTTTAGAAGCAGAGTTCTTTAGGTCCATCGGATGGAGTTTTTTTGATACAAAATCCTTTTCAATCTCAGAATACGTTTTATACGATTTATTTCCTCCAAATTTATCTGGTCTTTCTACTAGGAAACTTTCTCCCGCATCTTCTTTCAGAACCATAATGACATATTTTAAGAAAGATAGAACTCCATTTTCTTCAACAACTCCTTCTGGGCAGAATGCTTTTGATAATTTCTTTTGGACTGTCTTTTCATCATCCATTAAATCTATTTTTGATGCTTCATCTGATGCGCTCATCTTTTCTCCAATCAAACCAGGGATTATGGGAGTCATAATTTCTACTCTTGCTTTATACCCCAGTTTAGGCAAATTTTCTCTTGCAAACATCATTATTTTTCTTTGATCTCTTCCGCCATACTGGATATCCACGTCAAGATATTGCTCATCTAATGACTGCATAATAGGGTAAATCAGTCCAGAAGTTTTTGGGTTCTTTCCCATTTTTACGACTTCTGATGCTGCTTTTGTTGCATCATGTACGGATGCTGCTGTTGACATTTTTAAAATATCAAAGAAATATTCTTTTTTCAGCTGGAAATCTGACCCTTTAACAATCTCAAAATTCTTGATATTCGCTCCTATTGCTTTAAACATTGCAGGAATAACGATGCTGTAATATTCGTATCTTTTATTTAATAAATCCCAGGGAGTATTATCGAGTGCCCCATGCAGGTCAGCCAATAATAGTTTAACTTTACACCCAGCATTTAAAAAATCAGCCAATTTCAAAACCCAAAGAAAATACGCCACGTGCGGTCTTCCTGTAATTGCAGTCCCCAGATAAACAGAAGGCTGTTTCTTTTTCTTTAGAAGCTCTGTTAATTCTTTTTCTGACACAATCTCGTCTGTATTTCTTTTTATTAAACTCAATCTATCCATAAAAACTCTTAAAATAAGGCATTATTTAAATCTTTCCCACAAGACAGCCGCACAAAACATATTTAAATAAACAAACCCTCTAAAATTCATGATATCTGTAACAGATTTGAGTTCTTTATTGTACTGCGCAAGAAAGTTATACTTAAATAAAGTTCTTAAGATTTATGAGCCAATAAAAGAAGCATTAGTAAGGGGAACTATCAGGCATGAAACATACGAAGAGATAAACAAAATAGAAGAACAGTTAGTAAAAAGCATTACAAAAGATAATTTTAAGTTAACAAGCGAAAAATACAAACTGACATACTCAGAAATTCTAAAGAATGCAATAAAAAATAACAGAAATAAATTATTGATGTTTAATCTCCCACCAAGCGAGATATTCAAACAGACTTGGCCTTTAATCCTAAAAGAATCAGTAACAAGATCTCAAAATATTCTTAATTTCATTGGAAAACACAAAATATTTGAAAATGAGTTATGGAAAAAATTAACACCCAAAATAAAATCCGAAGTAAGGATAGAAAATGAAGAACTTCAATTAAGAGGAATCGTAGATCAAATCGCAGTCTATGAAGATCAAGTTGTTCCTTTTGAACTGAAAACGGGCTCAATGCCAAAAGAAGGAATCTGGCCAGGACATAAAATCCAACTGCAAGCATACATGACTTTAATCAAACATAAAGGAAAAAACATAAAAGAAGGTTTTATCCGTTATCTTGATCATGAGCAGGATAGACAGATTTCATTTAATCCTTTTGTTGAGGAAGAGGTAATGAGAGCAATCAAAAAGGGATTAGAAGTCTTAAATTCCAATACTCCTCCTGAAATCTGCGAAAACACTAATAAGTGCGAAAACTGCGGTTTAAAGGTCGAATGCCATGGCTTGAACAAGCAAAACATTTAAATATTAGATATCTCTAAAGATTCTTATGGTAGACGAAAAAAACCTTTCTAGAGACATTGTGGGCAAGACAGTAGTTTCAAAGGCAGGAAAGAAGTTTGGAATAGTGGGAGACATCGCTTTTGAGACAAAATCTGGAGAACTTATACACCTTGTTCTTTCGAATCCAACAGCTTACATCGATAAGCTTGATCTGGAAAAGGATAGTGAAGGCAATGTCTTGATCCCGTTCAGCTCTGTTGTAGCTATGGGAGATTTCATGGTTATTTCTGAAGAAGACATCATATAAGGCCACGAGACAGCCAAACAATAGCTTTTTATATTAATTCTTATTCCTATAAAATATGGGGGTTATTTGGACAGAAAAATACAGACCTAGTACATTTTCTGAGATTAAAGGCCAGAAAGAGATTGTAAGTAAAATAGAGGCCTTTGTTAAGCAAAAAAATATGCCTCACCTGTTATTCTCGGGGCCAGCAGGAGTAGGTAAAACAACCCTTGCATTAGTAACAGCAAAAACTCTGTTCGAAGAAGGATGGCAAAATAATTTTCTAGAATTAAATGCGTCTGATGAACGTGGCATTGATGTTATAAGAAATAAGGTAAAGGATTTTGCAAGAACAAGAGCAATAGGAGATGTGCCATTCAAGATAATCTACTTAGATGAGTGCGATGCCTTAACAAAAGAAGCTCAGCAGGCATTAAGAAGAACAATGGAAAATTACACTCAAACAACAAGATTTATTCTTTCATGCAATTATTCTTCAAAAATAATTGATCCAATACAGTCAAGATGTGCCATTTTTAGATTCAAGCCGTTAGCAAATGTTGATCTTTTTGAGATCATGGCTAAGATTCAAACAGAAGAGAGCATAAACATAGATGAAAAAGCAAAAGAAGTTTTAGCTGAAGTATCTGGCGGCGATGTAAGGCGTGTTGAAAACATTCTGCAGAGCTGCGCAACACTATCAAGCAATGTAACAGAAGAAACAATCTATTCCATGGCTTCTGTTGCAAAACCTAAGGAAATTAAAAAATCATTGGAACTTGCATTGGAAAACAAATTCATAGAAGCAAGAAAAGAATTGCTTGATATCATGTTAAATTATGGTCTTTCTGGTTTGGATGTAATAAAACAGATCCAAAAAGAAGTATTAACTCTAGATATTGACGGAAGAAAAAGAATGAAGCTTGTAGAACGTTGTGGTGAAGCAGAGTTTAGGATTTCTGAAGGTTCTGATGAGTTTATACAGCTTGAAGCATTCTTAGCTCAAGTAGCTTTAATTGGTTCAAAAGAATAAAGAAAAAAATCAAGCGTTTAGCTTGATTGTTTAACTTCTAATCTTTGTTGTTTGGATTCTTCGTACCCATACCTTAATTTGATTTCAACAACTTTCTCGAAATCAGCAGGATCTGTTACTTCTTGTGTACATCTTACTGTTGCTTCATTGCTGTAAAGTGTTATGTATCCGCTTGTGTCAGATCCGTCTTTAAGTCCAGAACATTTTAGAGGTCCAAGTTCAGTGTCTTGGATTTCAATCCAGACTTTATCTCTTGCAGGTATTGAAGTATCACATTCTGTTCCATCTTGGTGTAGAGTTCCCGTTCCTGTATTTCTTATCTTAAAGATAAATGAAACCTTTTGTTTTCCAAGAACATTCTCGCTCATTGATGTGACTGTTACAGGCGCTCCTGAACTTTCTGCAGCAATTCCCTGATTATTTGCATTACAGAATGGTGTTTCTCCTGTTGATCCAATAAGATCCTCAAGAATACAAAGTTTTGCCTGCGCTGTAGCACCATATTCATAGCATATATTTGCTATTAATGTGAACGGAACTGTTCCGCTTACAGTATCTTTATACTCCAGTTCTTCAAAATCAATAACATCTACTGTTCCTTGGATTATATTCCCTGAAGCATCCATGCTTGCCCCTAATAATTCATCATTAGCATCGCTTGTTAAGTCATTTTTTGTGACCCCGAAGTCTGCAGGATTAATTCCTGTGATCTCAACAGTTGCATCTGCTGAGTTTTCAATGTCATATTCTCCTACATTCTCTATTTTTAAGCTTATTGAGAATGGGTTATCGGTATCAAAAACAGAACTTGGCGGTGCCCCGGTTAAAAAATTAAGTTCTAGTCCTTTGTCTCCACCTATAAATGCTTTACCTGTAGCAGGTTTTGTTGTCTCTGTTTCTTGTGTACACCCTGCAACAGCAACTAGTAAAACGATTGCAATAATTGTGAAAAGTTTTTTCATTTTTTCCTCCTTTAACTTATGCTTCTAATCTCTACTGGTGTGCTTATTTGTGATAAGTATCCATATGATAGGCCAATATTCAATATTGTTTGGTATGCTGGCTGGTCTCCGGATATCTGGAATGTACAGAATAATGTTCCTTTTCCGTCTGTTAATTTTATCTTATTGTCTGGCTTACATTCTCCTGCTTGTCCTGCCAATGTTACAGTATAATAAACCGTGTCGATGTCCGCGTATTGCAGATCTCCCGGGCATCTGTTCATGCTTTGTGCAGACTTATCAATTATGACCCCCCCGCCCTGGTTTGATACGTGAATCTTAAAATTTACTCTCCCGGGGATTGCTTCTTCTTCAACATTTGTTACAGCAACCGGTGCCCCTTGGCCTCCAGCCATTCCTACATCTCTAACTTCACAAGCTTCTTTTTCCAATACTGAATAAGGATCAGGATCAATACATATCAAAGGTGATGCTTTTGTTTCATAGTTATAACATGCGCTTGCGAGGATTGTTGGTTTGTAAACATCTGTTCCTCCAGGAAGATGTACTGCCTGTGATCTAAATTCAACAACTTCAAATCCTCCAAACAAGTTATATCTGCTTTTTCCTTCTGCATTGAATGGTTTTAATGTGTCATCTAATCTTACGATTCTTTGGTCAATGCCGCTTAAATGCAAGTCTCCTCCAGAAACTGTAGCTGCACCTTCATTTTTTATTTCTACAAGAACGCTTAATGGCGTTGTTGTGTATAGAATTTTGGGGGGATTATTCTTGACAAAACTTAATGTTATTCCTTTTATGCCTCTGTGTACTTCGTCTCCAATCTCGTCTGCTTCTCGCTGGTTTACTCTTGTTCCTACGCCCCCGATTTGCTGGCAACCTGCACTAACAACAAGCAGAAATACCATAGAAAGCACCATCACGCCTTTTTTGTCCATTTTTACTCTTTTATAATGACCCATTTATATAAATGTTTTGCTATATAGTCCTTGACATTTTGACCTGTTTATTGACCGAATCTACATATCCATAATCAAGTATAATGTTCAGAACGCTTGTATAAGCTGGTTTTGTCCGGTCTATCTGCGCTTTACATTTCGCTGTGCCTTGTCCATTCTCTAATTTAAATGAATCTTGATTTCCATTTAAATCATAGCAAACGAGCTTTCTTCCGCCAAGATATCCTTCAATTTTTACTGTTCCGAGATCTTCTTGTGTAAGAGCAGGACCGACACATTCTTTTTTATATGCTTCTTTTGCTCTTACTCTTCCATTTCCTTTATTTTCAACAAAAACCTTGAATTCGACAAACGTAACATCAGTTGAATAGTATGTCTCTACTTTTGTTACTGTTAATGGCGCACCTTGAGTTTTTAGAGTGAAGTCTGTTTCTTCACATTCTCCTTTTGATGCTATCCCTCCTGTAACTAATTTTGGATTTATACAGACTGTCGGTGTTGCTTCTGTTTGATACGGGTAGCACGCTGTTGCCACAAAATTTGCAATATATTCATTTAAGTGTGAAGGTAATGTAGTTCTTGAAATCCTGAATGTTTCTGTTGTTGATTCTCCTATTTTTGTGTATAGGCTCACTCCTTCAAGATCTATCCCTTCTTTTTTTGTGGTATAGAGTGTGAAGTATGCATCATTATACCCGCTTATTGTTAGGATTCCATTTTCTATGTTTGTTTTTCCTTTGTTTTCTAAGTCTAATAGAATATCAAAAGTCTGTTCGGGCATAATTGTTTCAGGAAGCCTTACAAAATCAAATACTAATCCTAATGTTCCTGTAATATCTTCAGCTAATGTTTCTTCTTCTTTATCTCCGCCGCCAAAACTTCCTATTTTTTCTTTTACATAATCACACCCAGAAATAAGCAGTAAACCGATCATTAACATAACAACAAATTTTATTTTCATGTGTTCTCCTTTGATTTAGTTACTTCTGATTCTTCAGTTAATCTGAAATTATAGTCTACTGTAACAATAATTGTTCCTAGTTTGGGTGTTGGGGGTAATTGTTCTGTTACTTCTATATTGCATGATTTCAACGCGTATTGATTTTCTGTTCCTGTAGATTTTAATTGGTTTTCCCAATCTATCCCCTCAAGATACGTTGGAGTATACCCGCAATCTTTTGTATCTAGTTTAAGCCCATTAGGCATTGTTACTGTTATTTTATTAACTTTCATAACCTTTCCTTTCTTATTTTTCTGTAGATAAACTTTGAAAGGTATTTTTGTTTGTGTATTCGCTCCATAAACATATGGTGTTTTTTCTTTAGAATTTACAACTCCTCTTCCTTCTTGAATTCCTGCAACAAGGAATTCATCTGGACTTTTTGTTACAATTTCTCCTGCCGCAACAAATAATGTACTCGGAAATGAGGTGGGGAATTCTGTTTTAATAAACAAATTTTCATCTGCGATAGTATTAAATTGTATTTCTCCTCTGCTTTCCAAATAATTAGTAACTAAATTATCCTTTGATTCTTTATCCATAAAAGATAAGTCTTTTATTGATGTTGATTTTATGTTCTTTAATAATGCATTAAAAGTCAAGGTTCTTGTTCCTCTTGTCATCTCATTTGCGAACTCGCAGCTTACTGATTCACTTATTCTCTCTCCAGATTGTAAACTAATTGTTGAGCTTGGTTTTATTTCTCCTGTCTCAAAATCCTCAATTTCACAAGAAAGGTCTATCTCTATATTGTTCTGAAGTTTGCTTGCTCCAGAGATAAGTTGATCATATTTTTGTGAGAAAGACATATCTGGCGCAAATTCAACCATTCCTACGCTTGCTTGTATCGGCAATTTGTCGCTGATGTATACTTCTGCATTTCCTCCCTCTTCTTGTTCTTGAAGCGCTTTACAGCCTGGGCTTGAAGATCCTATTGCTGAACAATACTTGCTTTTAGCTGCAGTTTTCCAATAGTCTGCTGTTTCGCTTAGCTTTTCAACGGCCACATCTTTAACATCGGCAAGAGCTTCTTTTTGCTCTAGTGTTACAGACACAGAAGCATATCCTGCATATGGTGCCCCGAATACAATGAGCAGTATTGCTGCGGCAACTATCGCAACCTTTGTTACTTTTGACGTAACTCCATGAACTGCAATCTCGTGGAATAATGCAACTAACACGAATGTTGCCCACCAAGGCCAAATAGCAATCCATCCTCCAACTCCTGCGGGGATAAATAGTGCAATCAATTCTATTGCAAGCGGAATAAACAATAATCTTTTTGGGAATCCATAATTAAATAATGCTAATGCCGCCCAAGTTGCGATATGAAGAACATAAACAATTGCTCCTGTTCTAAATTTGAAATAATAGTTAAATGCTGCTAAGGCCAAAGCCATAATTAATCCTGGCTGAGAAACAAAAGTCGGTATTTTTTCTTTTACCGCTGACGCTTTTTCTCCAATATATTGTTTGGCTACGTCTCCTTTTTCTTTTGCTTTTTTAAGTCCTTCTGCTGTAGCTTGAATGCCTTTTACTAAATTATCTTTTGTGAACCAGGATTTTTTTTCTCCCTTGAGTCTTTCTTCCTCAAGTTCTTCTTCTTTTTCAACTAATCCTTTAAGGGGTCTATCTTCTTCGCCTTTTGCTTTTGCAGCTGCTCGTTCTGCTTGAGCTGCCTTTAGCCTTTCCTTAAGCTCTTCTTGAGTCTCTTTTTTCAGTTCGTCTTCGTCTACCATCTTTTTATATATAAATAGAGCTCTCTTTACTTTAATAATTTTTTGGTAAAATCAAAGAATTTAGTCATTAAAGACCACTTTAAGGTCAACGATATTTAGTGCAGTTCTAGGCCTTATCTGCACATAATTATTTCCTTCTTCAAGGAATACATCATTAATTACTTCGTCATATTCAGAATCTGAGGTATCTAAGTATGTTTTATGACCATTAATCACAATATCTGCTCTTTTTTGATCGCCATTAACAAATTCCAGTTCAAGTGTAACATTACCTTCTTCTTCAAGCTTTTCCATTTGATCTTCATCTAATTCAAAGTAATAGATTGGGTATGCTATTTCCCTTAATGTTGATTTTATGGTGATGTAATCAATAAAGTACCTGCCTTCTGTTGTGCTTAGAACAATCTTATTTTCTCCAGATTTAATGTAGTCTGGAAGAAACGGTACTGTTGATGGTAATCCGCAGTCAGGTACTGCTGAATAAAGCTCTTTACTGTTCAATGCGATTGTAAGTTTTCCAACTTCTGATGTTAAACAATCAGGAAGGAATCTTAATCTTGCTTCTTCTAGGTTGCTCTTTTCTGTACTTGAGACAATAAATATATTTTCGCTTGTTCTTGTGCTTACATCTGTTACATCTGCTGTAACTTTGACGTCTTCAAGATTGTACTCGTTAAGTCTCCAGAATTTTGCTCCAACAGTTGATACTGAAAATTCAACAATGTTTGTTTCTTTTAAAAATTTCCTTGGTAATGTGATTGGTTCTATATTCCCCAGGGATGCTTCTGAGTTGTAAAGCTCTTCTCCATTTAGAGCAATCACGAGTCTTCCTCTTGTTTGTTTTATATTAAAAGATAATAAAAGTTCTTCAGTATTTTCTAGGTCTTCAACTGTAAATTCTAATTGGTATGATTTTTCGGAGAACCATCCGTTCTTTATGTATAATGAATCGACTTCTTTTAGCAATGTTGCAGTGGTCTCGGTATAGAGATTCACAGAAGGTATCGAATGTTCTCTTTCTGTTTCTTTTAGATAATCAAGAAGCCCGGGATGTTCAAAGACTAATGTTTCTTCTTTTATTGTTCTTGTTCCTGTTGTAGTCTCATCTTCATCAGATATATTAAGCAGAGACTCTCTTTCTTCTGCAGGTAAGAACAGAATATAGGCAATAATAACGACTGCAACGATTGAAATTACTGCTGCTGCAGATGCTGCACCTTGAGCCTTTTTCATGAAATAAAATAAACAACCCTTATATATATGTTTTTCTATTTTTATAACATGGAAGTTATATATTCGGATTTTAAAAAAGGAGAGGCCAAAATTAAGGTAACCAGTCTTGATGATCTGTGGTATTTGAGCCATATTATCGATGAAGGTGACTCTGTAAAGGGCCAGACCTTAAGAAAAATAAAGAGTAGAGCAGATGATGAAAGAGCCGTTAAAAGTACGAAAAAAACTGTTTTCATTATAATGGATATTGAGAAAGTTGAATTCCACAAATATTCTGATGTTCTACGTGTTTCAGGGGTTATAAAAGAAGGCCCGGAAGATGTTCAAAAAGGAGAACATCACACATTTAATGTTGAGATTAATACGATTATAACAATAATAAAAACTGAATGGTTAAAATTTCAGAAAGACAAATTAAAAGAGGCTTCTTCTGAAAAAACAAGCATCCTTATTGTAGTGATGGACAGGGAGGACGCTAATTTTGCAATCACAAAACAATATGGGTATGATTATCTTTCGGAATTGAGGGGGGAAGTCCAGAAAAAAGGCGACGAAAATAAAGTAGAAAGTAAATTTTACAGTGAAATTGAAAACCAGATCAAAGAGTATGTAAAAAGGCACAAAATAGAAAAAATAATAGTTGCGAGTCCTGCATTCTGGAAAGAAGACTTATTAAAAACAATAAAAGACGATGAATTGAAAAAGAACATAGTTCTTGCTACTTGTTCTTCTGCAGATAAATCTGCGATATCGGAAGTTCTGAAAAGGCAGGAAGTGCAGGAAGTTTTGAAACAGGGAAGAATAGCAAAAGAACTTAAAATGG
Organism: Nanobdellota archaeon; assembly: GCA_042571125.1. GTDB lineage: Archaea > Nanobdellota > Nanobdellia > Woesearchaeales > UBA10107 > JBHPFU01. Next base: position 37,274 of record JBHPFU010000004.1, read on the forward strand.
TTGAGGATGTTCTAAAAGAAATTTCTAAAGATGGTCCTGTCGCTTATGGGTTAGAAGAAGTTAAAAATAATGCAAATCTTGGTTCGATAAAAACCGTTCTTTTGACAGATGATTTCATAAAAGAAAGCAGAGAAAAGGGATTTTATGAAAAAATAGATGGGATAATGAAGCTTGTTGATCAATTAAAGGGGGAAGTTCATATTATTTCTTCTGAGCATGACGGCGGTAAAAAATTGAATGGCCTTGGCGGCATTGCTGCTCTTCTTAGATACAAAACGTAACCCTTGTTCACCCGCCAGTGGCTAATAGAAAAATAAACCGTAGTACCTGCGAGATAGATAAAAAAACATAACATTTTAATAGTAGTACTATATTATTACTACAAAAAAGGGGGAGGTAGTTACAAATGATAGTCAAAGAGGAATTTTTAGCGAGATTGAGACGATATTTCAATCTAAATTTATATGAGGTCAAGATTTGGACAGCATTGCTTTCTAGAGGCGTATCCACAGCAGGAGAGCTTAGCGATATCGCAAATGTACCAAGATCACGTTCATACGATGTTCTTGAATCTCTTGAGAAGAAGGGATTTGCTATAACAAAATTAGGAAAACCAATCAAGTACATTGCAGTACCTCCCGAGGAGGTTCTTGAAAGAGTTAAGAAGAATGTTAATGCGCATGCTAAAAATCAAGTTAGCAAGCTAGAAGAGCTTAAAAGCACTGAAGTAATCGGAGAGCTTAATTCATTACACGATCAAGGTGTTGAACTTATAGAACCTTCAGATCTAAGCGGGTCATTAAGAGGAAGACACAACTTATACAATCATCTTGAAACTGTTATTAAGGGTGCAGAAGAATCTGTTTCAATTATGACAACAAGCCAAGGATTGGTGAGAAAGGTTGACAGTTTAAAACCAATCTTCGAAAAATTAAAGAAACGAGGAGTTAAAATCAGAGTGGCTGCTCCTCTTACAAAAGAAACTCAGGCTGCAGTTAAGGAAATTTCTTCTTTGGCTGAAATTAAGAATAGTAATTCAAAGGCGAGATTCTGCATTGTTGACGGAAAGGAACTTGTATTCATGCTTTTGGATGACCAAGAGGTTCACCCAACATATGATGTTGGAATCTGGGTGAATACGCCATTTTTTGCTTCTGCATTAGATGAATTATTTGGCTTGGCTTGGAAGGACCTTAAGCCGAACAAATAATTTTTTTCTTTCTTTTAAAGAAAATTTATTAAATGGGCTCGATATGACTATATAAAAATGGATATAAAAGAGCTGGTAAACAAACTGCATCCGCTTGAGCGGAAAGTTCTACCTTTTCTTTCTAAATATAGTTCTGTTAAAGATATTGTTGTTAAATCTGGCCTTAAGGATGTAGAAGTTGTGCGTGCTTTACAGTGGCTTGAGAATAAAAACGTCCTAAAAATAGATTCTCAGATACAGCGGGCAGTTATTTTGGATGAAAACGGAAATATTTACGTTAAAAAAGGTCTTCCAGAAAGAAGGTTCCTTCTTGTCCTTGGTAAAAAAGCTAAAATGCTTAATGAGATTGCAAAAAAAGCAGAATTAACAAAACAAGAGTTGAGCGTTTGCCTTGGTGCATTAAAAAGCAAGGCAGCGATTAATCTCGGCAAAGAAATTTCTTTGACTCCTGCTGGAAAAAAACTACTAGAGCAGGAAACTCTTGAAGAAAGGTTCTTAAAAAAATTATCAAAAGGTGTTCTCGATCCTTCATTACTTAATTCAGAAGAAAGATTTGCTCTTGAAGCACTTAAGAAAAGAAGCGGGATAATCAAACTGCAAATTTTAAAAACAAAAACAGTAAAATTGACGGAACTTGGTAAAAAACTAGTAAAAGAAAAGATGGGGACCAATTTTGCCGATAGGGTTACTTCAAAAATGCTTGAATCAGGAGATTGGAAAAAGAAAAAATTCAGAGCATACGATATTAAGATAAATGTTCCTCAGATATTTGCTGGAAGAAAACAAGAATATAGAAAATTTTTGGATGATGTAAGAACTAAATTCTTATCATTGGGTTTTGAAGAGATGACCGGGCCGATTGTTGAGTCTGAATTCTGGAATATGGATGCATTATTTATGCCGCAGTTTCATTCTGCGAGGGATATTCATGATGCTTATTATATAAAAGATCCAAAACGGGCAAAACTTGATCCAAAAATTGTTTCAAGAGTTAAAGAGGCTCATGAAAGGGGTGTTGCAGGGAGTAAGGGCTGGCAATATTCTTTTGATTTGGATAAAACAAAAAATCATGTTCTTAGAACTCAAGGGACTGCATGTTCTGCAAGAAAATTAGCCTCAAAAGATCTAAAAATACCTGGGAAATATTTTGGAATAACAAGGTGCTTTAGACCGGATGTTGTTGATGCTACTCATAATGCTGATTTTTACCAGACAGAAGGGATAGTTGTTGGCGAAACTCTGAATATGAGGCATTTATTTGGTTTATTGGAAATGTTTGCAAAAGAATTCATAGGAACTGAAGAGATAAAGATAGTTCCAGGTTATTTCCCATTTACAGAACCTAGCTGTGAACTGTTCGCAAAGCATCCGCAGCTCGGATGGATCGAATTAGGAGGAGCAGGAATATTCAGACCAGAACTTGTTGAGCCTTTAACAGGTAAACGACTTTCTGTTTTAGCATGGGGTCTTGGAATTGACAGAATTGGAATGTTCAAACTTGGAATAAAGGATATTCGACAGTTATTTTCGTATGATCTAAGTATGTTAAGGAATATGAGGACATCATAATGCCAACAATAAACTTTTCAACAAAAGAAGCGAGCGAACTTTTAGGTAAAAATATCTCTATTGATGATATCCACAAATTAATTCCTTATTGCAAAGGGGAAGTTGATAATTACAATAAAGCAGAAGATAAGATAACAGTAGATTTTGGGGATACTAATCTGCCTTATTTGTGGAGTACAGAAGGAGTTGCTCGTTTATTGAATGGGGTAATTGGAAAAGAGAAGGGAATCCCAAAAATAAACATAAAGAAATCAGATTACAAAATTATTGTTGATGGATCTGTATCAACTGTTAGACCTTATGTTGTTTCTTTTGTTGCAAAAGGAAAAAAAGCAAGCAATTATATGATAAAACAGATGATCCAACTGCAGGAAAAACTTTGTGAAAGTTTTGGAAGAAGAAGGCAGAAGGTTGCAGTAGGCATTTACAGATTAGAAAATATAAAATTCCCTATACACTATAAAGCGACAAGTCCTGAGTCGACAGAATTTGTTCCAATCGGTTATAACCGGGCAATGACTCAGGGAGAAATTCTTGAAGAACATCCAAAAGGTAAAGAATACGCAGGTATTTTGAAAGGCGCTAAAAAATATCCTCTTTTAGTTGATTCTGAAAATAAAGTTTTGAGTTTCCCTCCAATTATTAATTCCGCTGAAACTGGAGAGATAAAAGAAGGTGATTCTGAATTATTCTTTGAAGCAACTGGAACAGATCTAAAAGCATTGAATTTGGCTGCAAACATATTTGCCTATGCTTTGGCTGATCGTGGTTTTGATATCTTATCTGTAGATGTAAAATACGGAAATAAAACATTAACAACGCCAGAATTAAAAACAGAAAAGATAAAACTTGATCCAAATGAGGTTGAAAAAGTTCTTGGGTTAGGTTTGAATTGGGCAGATATCAAAAAATTATTGGAAAAGGCCAGATATAATGTTTCGGGGAATGTTGTTGAGGTTCCTAGTTACAGAGGAGATATTCTGCACAGCGTAGATCTTATTGAAGATATTGCAATAATGTATGGTTATGATAAAATAAAGGGGCTTCCTTTAACAGAATACAGTGTTGGCAGAACATCCCCAATAACTAAATTTATTGATAACATAAGAGAGATTGTTGTTGGCCAGGGTTACCAAGAAGTTGTAAGCCCAATATTATCAAATAAAAATATTTTGTTTGAAAAAATGAATGTTAAAGAATTTGGTTTGGTTGAGATCGCAAATCCAATGTCGGAAACATTTTCTTGTGTAAGAAACTGGATAACGCCTGTTTTAATGGAGTTATTATCTAAGAATAGACATGTTGATTATGCACAAAAGATATTTGAACAAGGTCTTGTAACAGTCAAGAAGGGGAATGTTCTAGTTGATTATGAACGTATTGCAGTAGTTTCTGCCCATAATAACTCTGATTTCACAGAAATAAAACAAGTTCTTGATTATCTAATGAGATTGATCGGCGCAGATTATACAATAAAAGAGACGAAACACGATTCATTTATCGCCGGACGTGTTGGCCGAGTCTCTGTAAAAGGAAAAGATGTAGCCTATATTGGTGAAATAAACCCAATAGTTCTAAGAAACTTTGATTTAACTGTGCCTGCTTCCGGTTTTGAATTGAACCTAACTGAATTATTTGAAGTTTTAAAATAAATTATTTCTTAGACGTGCGAAATATAATCGCATAAACTGCTACCAAAACAATTGTAGAAAATAATGTATTCAGATAACTATTGATTATTTTTGGAAAAAATAGACCAAAATCAAGTATATTAAACAAATTTAAGAGAACTAATTGATTGTTTGCAACAGAATAAACAAATAAAACAATAAAATGCATGATTGAGAAAAGGATTATTGTTTTAAGTGCCGCATCTATGTATCTATTTTTAGTTATTCTCTTCATTTCTTTTTCTCAACAGTTTTCTTGGTTGGTTTTTTTACTGCTGGTTTCTTTTCAACTTTTTTTGCTGTTGGTTTTTTCTCAGCTTTTGTTTTTTCCTCAACAACGGGCTTTTCTTTGACTTTTCTCTGTTTTTTAGGTCTGTCTCCAGCTTTTTTTGGCTTAGTTTCCCAAATATCAATCTTTAATTTCTTGAATTCTTTAGCAACATCTGCGTGAGTGGCTCCTTTCTTGATCTTGATGTTTTCTCCTAAAGGTTCTAAATGTAAGATATTACATTTTCTTCTTCTAGTTGCACCATCAATCATAACAAAGTTACCATCTAGAATATCTACAATAACGCATTTTTTGCCGGCATCTCTTCCAGCAATTTTAACACATAAACGACCAATTTCCATTTTTTCCTCCGATCTCTCCAACAAGGCACGTCACCGCACACCCAAGAGATTTCATTTGTTTCTTTTGATTATTTCTATTCTTGTGCATTTAGTACAAAGCACACCGCCAAAAGGCCTTTGTGGTCTTTTTTTTGTCTTAGACATTTTCTGCATTTTCTTAGGTCTTTCTCTAGGAACTCCAGATAGAACTGCCTCGCATTTGCCGCATTTGGCTTTTGAAGGCTTTCTCTTTCTGTACTGAACCTTTGTTTTAGATCCAGGAGTCTTTACAAATACTCTTCTTAATGTCCTTGATTTTAGACTTCCTCTTGGCATGGTTTTTTGGTTATATAGCCCTTTTAAATACCTTTCGGATGTTATAATATATTAATCACTAATAAATGGAAAGGTTTATAAATGGATTTTCCCAGAAATACTACTTATTCTAAAAATGAAATATTCGAATAAAGTCGTGGAAGAAGTGGTCCAGGAAGTGGCTGGAGAAGACGTCATACCGCTCGTAAATGCTCTTAAGAATAGGAAGAACGTTTCTGAATTTAAACTGGCTGAAGATATAAAAGAAGAGATAAATACCACTAGAAACATGCTTTATAGATTATACGATGCAAATCTTGTCTCTTTCACAAGAAAAAAAGACAAGAAAAAAGGCTGGTATATCTATTATTGGACATTCAATATGAAGAGAATTAAATACCTCTTCAAAAACCTTAAAAAAGCAAGACTTGAGATGCTTAAGGAACGGCTGGGTAGAGAAAAAAACAACTACTTCTTTTCTTGTGAAAATAAATGCATGCGATTAGATTTTGAGCAGGCTACAGAATTCGAATTTAAATGCCCTGAGTGCGGCAACCTAATGAATGAAGAGAGCAATATAGAAAAAATAGAGACTATTGAAAAAGAAATAAAACAATTAGAAAAGGATGTTAAGCTTTAAACATCCAAGGGTACGCCTTTTTTAGCTCTTCTAGCAAAATTGATGGTCTGTAAACACCGAGTTCGGTTATAACTCCCGTTATAAGATCAAAATCTATTCTTTCAAATGCGTAATTTGCAATTTTTACTTTTTTAGGGGCGCTGATCCATACCTCTTTAGGGGATCTTTCTTCTATTTGTACGTCCTTGCCTTTTATTGTGGTTGGATCGAATTTCCACGAGTCTGCACACACATATAATGGAACATCATACTTGCTTGCAATTTCTGCCATTAACTCGGAACCTATCTTGTTCACAATTTTTCCTTCTACTGTTATTGCGTCTGCCCCCAACAACATTAAGTCTGCTTTCTTTAGAGCGAGCCTAGATGCAGAATCAACATACATTGTAACGGGTATTCCTGCTTTTGTTAATTCTTTTGCAGTTATTCTCCCTTGGAAAAGAGGTCTTGTTTCGGTATTATGAACTTCGAAGCTTTTTCCTTCTTTTTTTGCTTTTTTCAATGTAGAAGTTACAGTGGAAGAATGGCAGTGTGTGAAAACAATCATTTTATTTTTTATTTTTTGTGACGCGATATCTTGTATCATTTGTGGTGCCTTTTCAAAATGATCTAGAACATAATTCATCCTTCTTACTAGTTCATGTTTTGTTTCATAAATGTCTTTTGTATCTAGCTCATATAGAATATAATTTAATGCGTTTCTCATTGCCGGCTCAGTAGGCCTTGTATTCAATAAAGTCTCCTTAGCTCTTTTTAGTTCTTGTACTAGTTTTAGGGCGTTACTTGCTTTTGATTTATTCAAAATATCATGAAAAGCTTTAATTGCTGCTTTTGCTACATTCTCTGCACCCTGTATATTCAGAGCTTTGATATCTGAAACTATCTTTTTAAACGACATATTAGAACATATTATACTTACCTATATAAAGATTTTTGACTTCTATAAAAAGATAAAAAAGAATTATCTTTTCTTTCTTTTCTTTGTGATAGCTTTTTGGATTTTACGTTCTTCTGCTTCTATTTTCTTTTCTTCTTCTAATATCCTATTTGCTATTCTTTGGATATTATAGTCAATCTTAACCATCCTTCTTTCAAGAAGCACAAGAAATCTTAAACTATACACTATTGCTGCTAAAGTCCCAACAATGATTGCTAATGTTACTCCTTCTAATCCTAATGCCATTTTAGCACCTCTTTTTATTATTTAAATAAACTCTATTTATAAATTTTTTCTATTTTATTATGTGGTGTTTTACTATTTTTCCAATAACATACAATGCAAAAACTGCCCACACAAGATTAAGTAATGTAAATATCGTAGATCTTAATTGAACTGAATACCATATCAAAATCAATGCTCCTAATAAATTCATTATGTTGTAGCTTAATGATTTATTGTTTAATTTGTTTAATTCATAGAGAATAAAGGGAACTAATATCAATAACAAACCAATAGAACCAATTAAATCTGGGAATTCAATCATAAACAAAGATTATTGAAGAAATTTATAAAAGTTTCTAATGTTTAAGAACTTCTTGAGCTGGCGTCATTGTTTGCCAAGCAACATTAAACTGTACTTCTAAAGCTGAAGCAAAGAATGGTGTACTTACCCAGATTCCAGTATCATAGCTCGGATGAACTTTCTTGTCATCAAGTAACATAAACACGATTTCACGTCCATCAACAACACAATATCTTGCTTTTAATCCATCGACGTGCTTTATTTCTGCAACATCTTTCAGAAGATCAACGCTTTTTGATGTTTCTGTGTTTAATGGTGCAGCAATTTTTATTTTGACTCCTTTTTCTTTTAACTTTTTGAATTGTGTTTTGAATATTTCTGCTTTTCTAATAAAACCTTCGGTTGTTGTTGCTATTGAGACTGTTTTCTCTGCGGTTTTTATCATTGATTCAATATGATTATAAAGATTATTTCTTCCTTTTATTGTTCCTGTGAGATCGTTCGGTTCTACAAGTTCGACGCCCTGGTTATGAAGTAGTTTTAATTCTTCTAGTACTTCACTATTTCTTAACTCTTCCATTGAATTTGTTTGTATCTCTGCATCTTCTTTTATTTTCTTTTTTACTCTTTCTAGAACTTCTTCTGGTTTAACTGCAATATATTTAATTGGTTTTCCTAACTTCATTATAATAAAGCCTTTCTTCTCTAATGACTCTAAAACATCATAAGAACGCGATCTCGGTACATTTGCTATATCACTTAATTCACCTGCTGTAGAAATTCCTCTTGAGAGTAATGCTGTCCAAAGTTTACTCTCATAAGTGTTTAATCCGAAGTCTCTTAGTTTTTTCAAAAAGTCTTTTTGAACAATCATTTTATTATCCCTGCCAATTATTGGTTTTTTTTCTTATTTAACGCCTATAGAACCTCTCTTTTTTGAAAAAAGACCCAATTTAGCCTTTTTTTGACGTTTAAACGTATTATTTAAACGAATTAAACTATTGTTGTTTAGGTACAACTCATATATAAACCTTTCTTTTTTTGTTACTTTTGAATAATAAAAAATACTAAATTAATACTTACCCCTTAATTTCCTATAGAAGTTATATATTAATAATAAAGATATATATTATTATTTACTATATAGAAAGAATATAGAAAAGAAAGAAAAAGAACAAAATTAGTTCCATATGCAAAAAAGGGGTGAGTGAAGAAAAAGTATATCCTATAAACTATATTTTCGAAGGATAGAAGCTTTCTACTAAAATAATAAGATTTATATACCTTTATTTCACTTGGAGTAAATATGATTGAAAAGGGGTTGGTAGGTTTTTTTAAGAACTTCTTAGAAAAAGATCTTTTATTTAGAGATAAAAAGGTATTACAATCAAACCACATACCTGAAAGCATACCGCACAGGCAAGATCAAATACAACAGGTAGCCCAAATATTGGCTCCAGCTCTTAAATTACAAAAACCATCTAATTTGTTTGTTTATGGAAAAACCGGATCTGGAAAAACACTTTCCGTTCAATACGTTGTTGATAATATAAATCAATTAGCAAATGAAAAAAATATACCCATAAAGATTTGTTATCTTAACTGCAAACTAAAAAAAGTAGCAGATACTGAATATAGGTTAATAGCACAAATAGCAAATGAGTTTGGAGAAGTAATACCGACAACAGGATTACCAACACAAGAAGTATATAAAATATTTTTCAATGTAATTGATAAAAATAATCAATTAATAATTTTAGTTTTAGATGAAATAGACCAATTAGTGGAAAAAACAGGGGATGAAGTGCTGTATAATCTAACAAGAATCAATTCTGAACTAAAAAAAGCTCAAATATCTTTGATTGGGATATCAAATAACCTTATTTTTACAGATAATCTAGATCCAAGAGTAAAAAGTTCGTTATCAGAAGAAGAAATACTCTTTCCAGCATACAATGCGATACAATTGCAAGATATTTTAAGAGAAAGAGCAGGAAAAGCATTCAAAAAAGATGCAATTGGGTCTGGGGTTATTGAAAAATGTGCAGCATATGCTGCACGTGAACATGGAGATGCAAGAAGAGCATTAGAATTACTAAGAGTTGCAGCTGAAATCGCAGAAAGAAAAGGATTAACAAAAACAACAATAAAACATATTGACGAAGCAGAAGATAAAATAGATAGTGATTGTGTTTTAGATCTAGTAAAAACACAACCAAAACAAATACAGGCCACACTTTATTCAATAATTCATATTTTTGGTAAAAGAAAATCAAAAATATTAACTGGAGAGGTTTATAATTTTTACAAAAGTATATGTTCAAAAATAAAACTTAGACCATTAACTCAGAGAAGAATATCAGACATAATATCCGAATTGGATATGCTCGGCATAATTAATGGGAAGGTAATCTCTAAAGGACGTTATGGAAGAACAAGAGAGATAAGCCTCGCGATACAGCCCACAATGGAACCAAGGATAAAAGATATCCTAGAGCAGAGTTTAGGCATATAAAGGCGAAATCATCAAATTCAAGAACCTTGGATGGTTTTTACCCAATTAGTTCTTGAATTAAATATAAAAATGTTAGAAGAAGAAAAAAAGAAAGTTGTTGAATTTTTCCTACAGAAAGGGATACTAATAGATGAAACTTTCTTAAATAAAATAAAAAATATAAATAACTTGGAAGAACTTCACACGTTGCTTTCTGAAAAATTAAAATCAAATGGAGCTTTTATTTTAAATGATGAAACAAACAATACGCCAGAACCACAAACGCAAGTTTCTGGAGAAAATAATGTTAATGTTTTATTTTCGTATGAAGAAGAAGAAAAAAAGCTTGAAGTCCAGGATTTTGTACGTTTTTTTAATGTAAGATATGAAAAATTAAAAGGAATACTCCAAAACAGACCAGAATTCCAGAATATCTTGAGTTTAAACAGGCTCGCCAATAAGAAAGACAGAGGGAACATCGCCCTTATTGGAATGGTCACAGACAAACAAGTAACAAAAAATGACAACATAATTTTTACTATGGAAGATCCAACCGGCTCTACTAAGGTTTTGGTAAGTAAAAATAAACCAGAACTAATAGAATTAGCAAAAAATACAATGCTTGACGAAGTTATTGGAATCTCAGGCGGAAATGGCGACAATATTATTTTTGCAAACAATCTTGTTTATCCCGATATTCCATTGACTAAAGAATTAAAGAAATCAAACAAAGAAAATTATGTTGTGTTTTTATCTGATATCCATGCAGGATCAAAACAATTCCTTCCAGACGAGCTTACAAAATTCATTAAATGGATTAAAGGAGAAACAGGAAGCGAAACCCAAAAAGATATAGCATCAAAAGTAGATTACGTATTTTTGACTGGAGATCTTGTTGAAGGCGTAGGAATATACCCCGATCAAGATTCTGATCTAGTCACTAAAGATATTTATGAACAATATGAACAATGCGCAGAATTTCTAAAACAGATACCGGAAAGAATCAAAATAATAATTTGTCCAGGAAACCACGATGCTATGCGTTTATCAGAACCACAACCCCAACTTTACAAAGATTTTGCAAAAACAATATGGGAATTACCCAACGCAGTTATGGTCAGCAACCCCGCATTAATTAATATTGGTGCGGAGGAAGGTTTTCCCGGTTTTGATGTTCTGATGTACCACGGATATAGTTTTGATTATTATGCGGACAATGTTGAGAGCATAAGAGTTAGCAGACCAAACATAAGCGAAAGAACAGACCAAGTTATGAAATTCCTGCTTCAAAGAAGACACCTGTGCCCAACATATTCATCTACACTATACTTACCAAACCAAAAACAAGATTACCTTATTATCGACAAAATACCTGACTTTTTTATTACTGGGCACGTACATAGGGCAGCAATTACAAATTATAAGAATATCACTGCGATCTGTGGAAGCTGCTGGCAATCCATAACCCCATTCCAGGAAAAAGTGGGGCACAAGCCCGAACCATGCAAAGTGCCAATAGTCAACCTAAAGACAAGAGAAGTAAAAATGTTAAATTTTGGAAAATAAAATGCAAATCGAACAAAGCGAATCAATAAAAAAATATTTTGAAAGTATACATCAAGAAGTTAAAAAGAGCTATGAAGTAGCCGGTAAAGCAAGAGCAAAGGGCTTTGATCCTGAAGACGAAGTTAATATTCCTCTTGCGAATACTATGGCTGAGCGCGTAGAGGGATTAATTTCAACCGTGGCTCCGCAGCTGGTAGGTGTGGGGGTTCCAGAGAGAATCAAAAAACTAGAAGAAAAATACCAACCGCTTTCCTGGGAAGTTGCGCTTATAATCGCGGAAGAAGTAGCAAACGAGAAATTCTGTAAATTTGAAAGCAAAAAAGAAGCAATGGAAGTAGGAATAAGAACGGGATTCGCATATCACACAGTAGGTATTGTTTCAGCACCTCTTGAAGGGATAGTAGATATTAAATTAAAGAAAAGAAAAGACGGAAAAGAATATATGGCACTTAATTTTGCATCTCCAATCAGGGGGGCAGGAGGAACTGCTGCCGCATTTACATTTGTTCTTGCAGATTATATAAGGAGAAAAATGGGCATCGAAGCTTACGATCCTACAGATGAAGAAGTAAATAGATTTTATACCGAACTTGAAGACTATAATGACCGTATTGCAAATCTTCAGTATCACCCAAGCGAAAAAGAAACAAAATTCTTAGTTAAATACTTGCCTGTTGAAGCAGAAGGAGAACCAACAGAAAAAATAGAAGTAAGTAACTACAAAGATATACCAAGAATGGAGACAAACAAAATCAGGGGAGGCATGTGTTTAGCAGTTTCTATGTTTGCTTTGAAAGCCCCGAAAGTTTGGTCACAAATAAATAAGTGGGGCAAGGATTTTGGATTTGAATGGGATTTTGTTAAAGATTTCTTAAAAATACAGAAAGAATCAAAATCTAAAGGAGATATGGCCGAAGAAAAAACAGGAATAACCCCGGACCACACATATATTGCAGATCTTGTGGCAGGAAGACCGGTTTTGACGCACCCATTACGAAATGGAGGATTCCGTTTGAGATATGGAAGATCCAGAGTTACAGGATATTCTGCAACATCAGTCCATCCGTCAACAATGTGGATTTTAAATGAGTATATCGCAACAGGAACACAGCTAAAAGTAGAAAGACCTGGAAAAGCAGCAGCTCTTACAGTATGCGACACAATAGAAGGACCAATTGTAAAATTAAAGAATGGAAATGTTGTAACACTACATAAAGAATCAGAAGCAAAACAGTACATGAATGATATTGAAGAAATATTATATTTAGGCGACTATCTCGTATGTTATGGCGATTTCTTAGATCGGGCCCACAAATTAGTTCCGCCAGGTTATTGTGAAGAGTGGTATGTACAAGAACTAGAAAAAGCAACAGTAGATATGTTCGGAGCATTAGATCTAGAAAAATTAGCAGAGCTTGTTAAACTCGACCCAGAAGATCTTAGATATTTGCTAAAAAATCCTTTTGAATCAAGAATAACAGCAAGAGCCGCAATAAATCTTTCTAAGAAATTAAATATCCCCCTACACCCCAGATATACTCTGCATTGGAATGTTCTTTCTCCTGAAGAATTGATAAGTCTTATCGAATGGATGGATAAAGGAAAAGCTCAGGAACTTGACGGAAAAATAACAAAAATAATACTCCCGTTTGAAAAATCCCAAAAAAGAAAATTAGAAATAATCGGTTTACCGCATTTAATGGCCACAGAATCAATTGTTATAAGCAAAGACGATGCAGAGGCAACGATGGCAACACTCTGTATCGGAAGCGATACTCATATCGAAGAAATAAAACAGAAAATAGAGGAAAATAAAGATAAAACAACAGTAGAAATAATTAATTCTTTTTCAAGTATTAAAATAAGAGACAAATCAGGAACATTCATCGGAGCAAGAATGGGAAGACCAGAGAAAGCAAAGATGAGAAAACTAATCGGAGCTCCGCAAGTTCTATTTCCTGTTGGAGAAGAAGGGGGGCGTTTAAGGAGTTTTCAAGCAGCACTCGAAGTAGGGACAATAACTTCACATTTTCCTAATTATTACTGTGATAAATGTAATAAAGAATCAACTTTTTCAACCTGTAATGAATGTAAAAGTAAAACAAAGATAAGATATTTTTGTAGGGACTGCAATTCCCATATGGAAAAACCCTGCGCTAAAACAAAAACTTTTGGAGATAAAGAAGTTCCACATTTCTGTTCATCACATTCAAAAAAATCAATAGACATCTCTTCGTTATTCAAGGAATGCGTTAAAAAATTAAAGATGAACACATATCCGGATTTAATAAAGGGAGTTAGAGGAACAAGCAATAAAGATCACATACCTGAACACCTCGCAAAAGGGCTTCTGAGAGCAAAAAATAATATTGCAGTAAATAAAGATGGAACAACAAGGTATGATATGTCAGAAGTCCCAATAACTCATTTCAAGCCTAAAGAAGTAAAAACATCGGTAGAAAGATTAAAAGAATTAGGTTATGAGTTAGATATAAAAGGAAAACCTCTTGAAAACCAAGAACAAATATTAGAACTAAAACCGCAAGACATTATTCTCCCAGGCAGCACTGAAGCATTAGACGAATCAGCAGCAGATGTTTTATTCAGAGTTACAAAATTTATAGACGAACTTCTTGTTAGTCTGTATGGATTAAAACCATTCTACAAACTAAAAAAACCAGAAGACTTAGCAGGAACTTTAGTTATTTCTCTTGCTCCTCACATCTCGGCAGGAATTGTAGGTCGTGTGATTGGCTCCTCAAAAACACAAGGATTCTATGCGCATCCGTTGATGCATGCGGCAGTAAGAAGAGACTGTGATGGAGATGAAGCCTGCGTTATTTTATTGATGGATGCATTGCTTAATTTTTCAAGACAATATCTGCCAGACAGACGTGGTGGAAGAACAATGGATGCCCCATTAGTTTTAACATCAACAATAAATCCTTCAGAAGTTGATGATATGATACACAAGGTTGATGTTGCCTGGAAGTACCCCTTAGAATTCTATGAGGCCGCACTTGAATATAAGCAGCCATGGGATGTACGAATTCCAACTGTAAAGGATTTTTTAGGGACAGAAAAACAATACGAAGGTTATGGATTTACGCATGATGTTTCAGACATCAATGCAGGAGTAAGATGTTCTGCGGTTTTAGTTCTAATATTTGTTCTTGGTTTTCAAGAGGTTTTCCT
>JBHPFU010000005.1:0-39305 GCA_042571125.1 Nanobdellota archaeon
TTAGATTTTCTTTAATTTGTTTTATTGCAGAAGATGCTCTTCCATAGAATTCCCGCCTATGTTTGTTTATTGTTTCCAATTCTTTTGTTGATTTTATCTTCTGTGAATACTTTGAATAAAATTCCAATACTTTTTTCCTTGACCAATTAACTGCTGCTAACGATTTCTTTAGGAATCTATAGTCTATTGTCAGTTTAATCAGTTCTTCATAAAATTCAGGAGAATTATTTAGGCTTGGAAAAACAGTTGTTATCTCATTAAGTCTTGAACCCAGAAAACCTTTTATTGCAGCTATTTTAGCAAGCTCTATATCTTTTGATTTTCCCAACCTAGACTGATTTTTCTTAGTACCTCTTATCTTATCTGCGGCTTTTGTAGCTCTTCTAAAAGCTATATCTATGTAAAAATCTGCAGATTCTACCTTTTTTAGGTCTTTGAAGTTCATATGTGGGTTTATAAGGGGAATATTTAAATAGTTTTAGTTTAAAATTAAGATTATGGCATTTAATTTTTACTTGGGGGCGCTCTTATTTAACCCATATTTAAGGGCTTTACTCATATTTATCGTATCTTTAGCAATACTCTACATATTCAAGAATATTGTTATTGGTAAGCTTAAAGAGGTTACTTCGAAAACAAAAACAAAAGTAGATAATCTTGCATTTGAGGTTGTTGAGAAGGTTGGTTGGCCTTTCTATTTTTTCCTTGCATTGTACGTCTCTCTTAGATTTGTTTCAATACCTGACACAATACAAAAAGGAGTATATTATGTTATCTTAGTTTTAATAACCTATTACATAATAAGAGTTCTTGGCATTATTGTTGATCATATCGCGCACATAAAAGCAGGAAGCAAAGAAAAAGACGGCAAAGCGCATGAAGCGCATGTAACTCTTGTGATGGGGAAGATAGTTAAAGGAACAGTATGGGTTATTGCGATCATATTCTTATTATCTAATCTTGGATTTAATGTTTCTTCATTGATTGCAGGATTAGGTATTGGCGGTATTGCAATTGCATTGGCATTGCAGAACATACTTGGTGACTTGTTCAGTTCTATCTCAATATACCTCGATAAGCCATTTGAGGTTGGAGATTTTATTATTATTGGAACAGATAAAGGAACAATAAAAAAAATAGGAGTAAAATCAACAAGAGTGCAGACATTAGACGGGCAAGAACTTGTTGTTCCAAACAGAGAACTGACAAACACAAGAATTAATAATTATAAAAAAATGAAGAAAAGAAGGGTTGTATTTTCAATAGGTGTTACATACTCAACTTCACATGCAAAACTTAAAAAAATTCCAGGACTGATCAAAGATATTGTTAAGAAAGAAAAATTGGCTGAATTTAATAGAGCTCATTTCAAACAGTTTGGTCCTTATTCTCTTGATTTTGAAATTGTTTACACAATGAAAGAACCGGAATATGATAAATATAGAGATACACAGCAAAGAATTAACCTGGCTATTGTAAACGCACTTGAAAAAGAAAAGGTTGAATTTGCATTCCCTACTCAAAGCATATATTTAGAGAAATAGAAAAAAATATAAATTAGTTCTAGTTTCTAGAAAAAATGTCATTATACGGATTAGGGGATGAAAACAGCAATTCTCAACTTACACAGCCTATTGATTACGTGGGTATTCCGCCCTATAAATCAAAAAAGCCTGCTCCAAAACAAGAATCTGAAGCAAGTAGGGAATTCAGAGAAAGGATGGAAAGAGAGATCTCTGGTTCCGTAGACTCTGTAACTAGTGTTGCTGTTGAAAGAAAAAAGAGTGAAGTTACGAGTGTACCCATCAAAATTCTTTAAATAACAACCTTTAAATACTACTTCTTAAGCCTTATATGCTGCTGAGACGCCCTATATGGGCAGTCGGAAATGACTTGGGTCTCGGGGAGAATAAAAATGGTTGAATTTAAACTTGTAATTTCTGACCCTAAATCAGGGAAAAGTGTTCAAAAAGAGGCTAAAGAGGACACTGCTAAACGATTCTTAGGTGCTAAGCTTGGGGAGATCATAAAAGGAGAAGTTATTGATCTTGCGGGATATGAATTTGAAATAACTGGCGGATCTGATGATTCTGGTTTTCCAATGAGAAAGGATATTCCAGGAGCTGGAAGAGCACAGATACTATCCACATCAACAGTTGGATTAAAGATTAGAAGAAAAGGGATGAGAAAGAGAAAAACAGTTGTTGGTAATACAA
This sequence comes from Nanobdellota archaeon, assembly GCA_042571125.1. Classification (GTDB taxonomy): domain Archaea; phylum Nanobdellota; class Nanobdellia; order Woesearchaeales; family UBA10107; genus JBHPFU01. The sequence continues at coordinate 2,217 of JBHPFU010000005.1, forward strand.
TCTCTTCTAAAACTGCTCAGATTAATCTGAAAGTTACAAAACAAGGTAAAGCACCATTAGCTGCTGAAGCAAAACCAGCTGAAGGTGAAGCAGAAGCTCCAAAAGAAGAAGCTAAATCAAAAGCTGCACCTGCAGAAAAACCTGCTAAAGAAAAAAAGGAAGAAGCTAAACCAGAGGAAAAAAAAGAAACTCCAAAGGAAGAAGCTAAAGAAGAACCAAAGCCAGAAGAAAAAAAGGAATAATTTGCCTATGTCTAAAAAAACAAAAGACGAACCAGCACAGCCTGAAGTAAATATAGGATTAATCGGCCATGTTGATCACGGAAAAACAACATTAACAGAAAGATTAAGCGGCAAGTGGACAGATACTCATTCTGAAGAATTAAAAAGAGGAATCACAATCAGACTGGGTTATGCTGATGCTGTTCTAAGAAAATGTTCAAAATGCAAAGGGACAAATGCTTTTACAGTAAATGAGAAATGCGAAAGATGCGAAGGCGAATCAAAAATTCTAAGAACGATTTCTTTGGTTGATGCTCCAGGCCACGAATCTTTAATGGCAACAATGCTTTCAGGAGCAACAATAATGGATGGTGCTCTGTTATTAATTTCTGCAAATGAAGAATGCCCTCAGCCACAAACAAGAGAACATATCGTGGCTCTGCAAATCATGGGCATAAACAAGGTTATTGTAATTCAAAATAAAATAGACCTGGTTTCAGAAGAACAGGCAATGAACAATTACAAACAGATTCAGGAGTTCCTAAAAGATACTCCATACAAAGATTCACCAATAATCCCTGTATCTGCTCAAAAGAAAGTAAATGTTGATGCTGTGATTGAAGCAATAGAAAAACACATCCCAACACCAAAAAGAGATCCTAAAAAAGAGCCATTAATGCTTGTTGCAAGATCTTTTGATATCAACAAACCAGGTTCTGTTGTTGATAAGCTAGTAGGAGGTGTTCTTGGTGGAGCATTAATTCAAGGAGTATTAAAGATTGATGAAGAGATAGAAATCAAACCAGGAAGAAAGATAGAGAAACACGGTAAGACAACCTGGCATCCAATCACAGCGATAATAACCGGATTAAAAACAGGAAGCGCAGATGTTAAAGAAGTTGGCCCTGGCGGGTCAATCGGAGTCCTAACAAGCCTGGATCCGTCTGTTGTCAAATCAGATTCATTGGCTGGCTCTGTTGTTGGCCACAAAGATAAACTCCCGCAAGTATGGGATGAACTAATCTTAGAAACACACCTATTAGAAAGAGTGGTGGGAGCTAAAGAAGATCTCATTGTTGAACCTATCAAACTAGGAGAGCCATTAATGCTTAATGTTAATTCAGCCGCAACAGTCGGAATGGTAGACAAACTTGGAAAGAATGAATTCCATTGTAAATTGAGGCTCCCCGTTTGCGCAGATCCTGGAGCAAGAGTAACTATTTCTAGAAGAGTTGGAAACAGATTTAGATTGATTGGTTATGGTGTTATTAAGGAATAGATTGGGTTTGTTTTCTATGTTTTGAAGGCGTTTTGGTGTTGTTTTATGATTATATGCAGGGAGTAATAGTGACTTATTCAACAAATTATAATATACACTCAAATATTGGTAACATTTATATTTGTCAGTTTATTTAGGCCTATTAAGAGGTGATGCCGAATGGATGATACAGCAGATATGATTGCCAAAATCTTATTGATTGTTGGTGGTCTAAATTGGGGTTTATTCATTTTTGGAGTAAACTTAGTTGAAATAATAAGTTTCGGAATGAGCGCGATAGCAAACATTGTTTACGCTTTGGTTGCAGTTGCTGCTATAATCGAACTTGTTAAATTAAGGCATTATGCCTTATTTTTTTTATTTTAAAATGTTTATTAAGAATTTCTTGGATTTATTAAATTAATTCTAACCATTTTAGTTCAAAATAAATAATGCAAAGTTAAGAATTGCTGCAAAACTCACCCATAAAATATAAGGCACAAGTAGATAAGCAGAAACTTTATTTATCTTATAAAAATAAATTATTGTAGTTAATATAGCAATCCATAAGAGAATTATTTCTATGAAAGCAAATAATGGATTTTGTAGCCCAAAAAATAAGATGGACCATAACATATTAAGAAATAATTGTACCCCAAAAATTATAAATGCAGGTTTATTATATCTATTTGTCCAAACAAGATATAAAGAAATTCCCATGAGCAGATATAAAATTGTCCAAACAGGACCGAAAACCCAACTAGGTGGATTAAAAACAGGTTTGTTAAGTTCAACATACCACGTGGAAACAGAACTAGCGGTAAATAAACTTCCAATAGCACTTGCTAAGAAGGGTAATATTATTGATATTATTAATTTCCAAATTTTCTTCATTTTAATGTTTAATAAAAAGAGGTTTATAAACATTGCTAGTGATTTATGCTTTAATTGGCTAATAATTAACCCAACCTTAAGTCATCCTTTCCCCATCACCATCCTTGCATAGAAATATAATCAACTATATGGTTATGGCGTAATTAAAAAATAAATAAAAAGAATTATGCTGCTATGAATTTTAACACTTCAAATACTAGAAATGCTGGCCATACTAATGCCTTCAATACGCCTAAAACTCCTGCCCAGAATCCTGCAGCTGTAGAAATATAATATACTGCAGCTCCTAAGAAACCAAGACAGTACCCAAAACTGGTCATGTCTCCATCTTTGCATACGCTGTTGAAATTACCGCAGCATTTACTGATTTTATTCAACTTCTTTTTCATGTTTATCCCTCCTTTTTTAATATCCTAAGTAAAAGAATTGATTATATCCAAAGACTCTGTTTGTGTAAGTGTATTTTGTTGCGTTGATTAACTTTTCAACTTTCTCGTATTCGCCTGTGTTTCGGTATTCTGTAACATTCTGTTTCTTTGTGACTTCTCTGTATCTTGTCTTTTGTTCGTAAACAGTATCTGCAGTCTCAAGGCACTTGTATATCTTTGGATGTTTTGCATTATTTATTTTTATATGACAGAAATTATCTCCAGGATCTGTTAATTTATGAACCCATTGGAAGGATATACTTCCTTCACCAGGAACTTCTTTTGTTTGTTCACAGCAATCTCTGCTGTAAAATGTAAAGTCTCCTGCTTCTTTTTCAAGGTTGACCGCAGTAAAATTACAGGTTATGTAATTATAGCCTGTTTCTTCGTCTGCAAAGGAATCTCCTTTTAATAAAGCAAGAGTTTCTTTATCAGGCAATGCATCCCATTTATAATCATAATTATCGCAGCCTTCTTTGCTTATAGGAATTAGTTCCACATATTCTTCTTGAACAGTCACTGTCTTTTCAACAATAACTTTTTCTTGAATGGGATCTTTTACAATTTTAGTTTCTTCAACAATCTGAGAATCAACAGTTGCAGCTGTTAATGTATAGAAAAGAATTATTCCGACCACAACATAAAGGGCCTTATTTGAAAGATAGTCTCTTCTCACTCTCTTTTCCCGGACAATGACCTCTTTTTTTGGTTCTGTCATTATGCATCAACAAATATGTTGTGTTTTTCTTTGCCTTGCAGTTCTTTCATTACCCTTTTCTCAATTGTTTTTTCAGGGTCTGGCATTAATTTAACGCGGCTCTTAAGATCTGCGAAGTTTTCAAAAGGTTTTTCTTTCCTTTCTTCAATGATTTCCCACATGTGTTTCTTTCCCAGCCCAGGTAAAAGTTCAAGCTGGTGCATCCTTGTGGTTAAAGGCTGCGCATTATTGAAGAAATCAACAAATTTCTGTTGATCCTTCTTTATCATGTCTTTAACAATGAATTCAATTTCTGATTTGGCAGTTCCTGTCAATTTTTCAAAAGGAAGCTTGCCCATGATGTGATGTATCTTATCTCTCTTACCTTCACCGATGTATACCTCTTCAAGAGGCTGTAAAAAAACTTCTTTCTTTGGAACTAGCTCTAACAATGTGAAGTGTTCTAAACCCATCACTTGCACTATCGGAGTCTTGCGGTGCATCGGCCTGTTGTCGAAAGGATAGCCGTGCTGCAAAAAATCTAATACTATTGCTTTTTCTTCTTTGGTTCGTTCCATTTTCGTTATTTAAAGTTTTTAACAACATCTGCTATTTTTTTTGCGTTCTCTGTATTTAATGTGATTGGGTAACCCTGCAAAATAAGTTTTACTTCTTCTGCAGTCATAGGCGACAAATCAACAATTTTTGTTATGTGCTCTGGTTTTAATCTTGAAACATTAAGTTCTTCTATTTTTTTGGCAAGCTCTTCTGCTTTTTTAACATCAAGCTTTACGAATTTGTTGAGGTAGTCTTCTGTTTTATTTGATCTTAATCCAAGCTCCTCATCTCTTTTCTTTATATTCTCAAGCTCTTGTTTTAGCTGAGCCATTGTCAAAGGAGTTTCTGAAATTGTTTCTGTCTTCATTTAATTGCCCCCAAACTATGCTTTTTTAGATGAACTGGATGCACTACAACCAGTTTTTCTTTGCCAATATCTTTAATCTTAACCATGTAGCAGTTTCCTCGTTTACTATCAACAACGCCGATCTTGCCGGCAAATCTGCGGCCAAACATTCCTTTCTGTACAGATGGTTCTGCCTTTAATGCTACTTTTTCACCTGGCTTAAACGTCTGAAAGTACTTGCTAAGGCTTAATTTGCCTTTTGTTCTGGCAGACTTGCTAAGTAAACTCCTTGTTTTTCTTCTCAAACCACCAACTCGTTTAGCCATTTTAATCTCTCTAAATCTAATTTCTTTATAAATAATAAAAGGAGTCGCTTTTTAAATGTTTCGTATATTTTATTTCCGAAAAGTTTATATATGTGCGTGCACCCAGGAATAGTATCACATTGGTGAGGGTGTTTAGATGGGATTTTTAACAAATTTAATGGGAAAATTAAAAAGAGATGATTATTTTGACGTTTCTTCAGAACCGGATGTTGATAAAGATTACCTTAATGTTGGCGATGATTCCGAGGATGGCAAAGCAAAGATTATTGTGAGATCCTTTGTTCTTGAAAATTTTGAAGATGTTAAACCTGTTCTAGACTCATTAAGAGAAGGGTACACAATCACGCTAGTTAACATAAAACCCTTGAAAGATAAAGACCTTATCGAGCTTAAGAGAGCGATAAATAAGATGAAAAAGACCTGTGAAGCGATTGAAGGAGATATCGCAGGATTTGGAGAAGATTGGATTACAGTTGTTCCAAGCTTTGCAACAATTCATAGAGAGAAAAGAATGACTCCTGTTGAACGTGATTTTAATACTCAATAATTTTTATCACTTCTGATAAGTTCAGTTTATAAATTTTTTCTAAATTCAAAAACTTTAAATACGTTTCTTACATTATTTTATCTATGCCAGATGAAGAAGTTCAAGAACTTGGAGGACAAGAATGTCCAGTGTGTCGTAAAAAAACTTTGACACTTAGAGAACAGAAAAAAGAGATTCCTTATTTTGGTGATGTTTTCTTATTTTCCATGTCTTGCTCTGACTGCAAGTACCATAAAGCAGATGTTGAGGCCACAGAACAAAAAGATCCTGTTAAGTATACGTTTGATATTGAGTCTGAAGAAGACCTTAATGTTCGCGTTATAAAATCTTCTCAGGCAGTTATAAAAATTCCTCACATAGCAACAATAGAATCAGGTCCTGGATCAAATGGGTATGTGACAAATATCGAAGGAGTATTAAAAAGAATAAAACATATTATTGAGACTGCGAGAGATTCTGAAGAAGATGCCACAGTTAAGAAAAAGTCTAAGAACCTGTTGAAAAAATTAGGAAGGATATTATTCGGACAGGAAAAAGTAAAGATGACTCTTGAAGATCCTTCTGGAAATTCTGCGATTATTTCTGATAAAGCTGAGAAAAAGAAATTATAAAGTTAGTAATTCTTTTATTTCATAGAGAGAATGTACTGTTACTGAAGGATTTAGATGAGTAAACTTATACTCTCTTCGGTCAATATGAACATCAGTGATTCCTGCACTTTTAGCCATAATAACATCTTCATCTGCATTTCCAACATAGAGTACTTTTTCTTTAGGAAGTTTTAATGCTTTTACACATTTTTCAAGACTTTGCGGGTGAGGTTTTGGTTTTAATCCGTTTTCTGGCTGAGCAACCACAAGAGAATCATAGTTTTCTCTGCCAAGCATATCAAACTGCAGGTTAGCCATGTTATTCGGAGCTCCGGTTACGATTCCTGTCTTTAGCCCCATTCGCTTTAATTTCTGAACAAAATCAACATCAGAATAAATACTAAGTGAGCCCTTTCTTCTTTCAGGATTCCCATATTCTTGGTAAGTAGGCCAGAATTCCTTTAAATCTAAACCAAATCTTTCTGAAATTATGTCATCCCTGTCTCCTCTAAACCAGATTCCATCCATATCTTCTTTAGAAGGAGTTATTCCAAATTTCTTGAATGCACGAGTTAAAGTATCATAGATATAAGTGGGAGATGTGTGAGTCAGTGTTCCGTCAAGGTCAAATATTACTCCGTCAAATCTCATAAGAACCTACCTTTTAATTCTGCCATGGGAAAGATGACAGGAGGAGTTATTTAAATCTTTTCTTTCTTAAAAGTAGTCAAAGAATTGTATTGTGCTAACTTATTTTTATGACATATATTTTGCTTTATCAAAATCTTTAAATATGAGTAGATGTTTTGCTAATCTGTTTTAAAATCAATATCTTGTGCTTTTTTTGATGAAGGCATACCATATCTTGTATAGTAGAGGTGAAGCATGGCAGATGAAAAAATCTTGAAAGTTAAGAAAAGGGACGGCAGAACTGTTTCTTTTGATGAAGAAAAAATAATCAATGCGGTATGGAATGCTGCACAAGCCGTGGGGGGCAAAGATCACAGCTTAGCCGAAAGTCTTGGCAAGGAAATTATTGAGATTCTAAAATCAAGATTAAAAGAAGGAGAAGTTCCGACAGTTGAACAGACACAAGATATTGTAGAAGAGGTTTTAGTTGAAAGAGGTCATTACAAAACTGCCAAAGCATATATTCTTTACAGAAAGCAGCACGAAGAGATCAGAAATGTTAAGGATCTATTCTCAAACATAGATATTATTGAAAATTATATCAATCTGAATGACTGGAGAATAAAAGAAAATGCAAATATGACTTATTCTCTGCAGGGATTGAACTTTCACTTATCTTCTGTTATCAGTTCTCATTACTGGTTAAACAGGATATACCCCAAAGAAATATCTGATGCTCATGTTAGCGGAGATTTTCATATCCACGATCTATGTTTGCTTGGACCATACTGTGTTGGATGGGACCTTACAGACATATTAGTTACAGGCTTCAAGGGGGTAGAAGGAAAAGTAGAATGTAAACCCGCAAAACATTTCAGAACAATTCTTGGACAGATTGTAAATTTCTTTTACACTCTTCAAGGTGAAGCAGCAGGAGCACAGGCATTCTCAAATTTTGATACATTATTAGCTCCATTTATACGATATGATGGGCTAAACTATGAACAAACAAAACAGGCACTGCAAGAATTTATATTCAATGTAAATGTTCCAACTCGTGTTGGTTTTCAAACTCCATTCACAAATGTTTCGCTAGATCTACAAGTTCCTGAATTCATGAAAGATGAACCAGCAATAGTCGGTGGAAAAGCAATGAAAGAAACATATGGTGATTTCCAAAAAGAACTGGATATCTTTAACCAGGCATTTGCAGAAGTTATGGAAGAAGGAGATGCAAAAGGGCGTGTTTTCACATTCCCTATACCGACATATAACATAACAAAAGATTTTGACTGGGACAAACCAGAATATAACAAGATCTGGGAAATAACTGCAAAGTATGGAATCCCTTATTTCTCTAATTTCATAAACACAAACCTAAAACCGGATGATGTTAGGTCTATGTGCTGTAGATTAAGATTAGATAAACGAGAATTGAAAAGCAGAGGAGGAGGATTGTTTGGTGCAAATCCATTGACAGGATCAATAGGAGTTGTTACAATGAACATGCCAAAGCTTGCGTTTAGAACAAAAGATGAAACTGAATTCTTTGCTGAACTAAAGAGATTAATGGGGCTTGCTAATAAAAGCTTGGAGACCAAAAGAAAAACACTTGAGATATTAACGGACAGAGGATTATTCCCATATTCAAAGTTCTACTTAAGAAATATAAAAGAAAGATTTGGAGAGTATTGGAAGAATCATTTTGCTACAATCGGATTGGTTGGATTAAACGAGGCGTGTTTAAATCTAATTGGGTGCACAATTGCAGAAGAAAAGGGGCTGGTGTTTTCTAATAAAGTTCTTGACTTCATGAGAGATGAGATGGAAAACTACCAGGAAAAAACAGGGAACATCTATAATCTGGAAGCGACACCCGCAGAAGGCACTTCATACAGGCTCGCAAGAAGAGACAGGGCAAAGAATCCAAAAATCTTGTTTGCGAATACAGAAGAAGTTAATAAAGGAGCAGAACCGTATTACACAAATTCATCTCAGATCCCTGTTAACTATACAGATGATCTTTTTGAAGCGCTTAAACTCCAGGATGAACTGCAGTCAAAATACACCGGCGGAACAGTATTCCATATGTTTATTGGAGAAAAGAAGCCAAACATAGATTCGGTTAAAGCGCTTATTAAAAAAGTAACAGATAATTTCAAGATACCTTACTTTACACTAACACCAACATTCAGCGTATGTCCGGATCACGGGTACATATTTGGAGAACATACATTCTGTCCTAAGTGTAAAGAAAAAGGGGAAGAAAAAACTTGCGAAGTATACTCAAGAGTTGTGGGTTACTTAAGACCTATTAAGCAGTGGAATGAAGGAAAACAGGAAGAGTTCAGAGAAAGAAAATTGTACGATAAAGGATTAGCATGAAAATAGGGGGATTTCAAAAGCAAAGTCTTATAGACTATCCTGGAAAAGTAGCATCAATTATTTTCACGGTCGGATGCAACTTCAGATGTCCTTTCTGCCATAACTATGAACTTCTTTGCACAGGAAAAGCAGAAGAATTTGACCAAGAAAAGATTCTTGATTATTTTAAGCAAAATAAAAACCTTCTTGACGGAGTTGTTGTGACTGGTGGCGAGCCAACATTACATGAAGATCTTACTGAGTTTATTAAAAAGATAAAAAAATTAGGGCTTCTTGTGAAATTAGATACAAATGGAACTAATTTTGAAGTACTTCAGAAACTTATCAAAGAAGGATTGGTTGATTTTGTTGCAATCGATGTTAAAAACTCTCTTGATTTTGGAAAATACAATAAAACAGTCGGGAATGTTTTAACAAAAGAACAGTTTGAGAACGTAAAAAAATCTTTAGAACTTATTAAAGGTTCTGGAGTTGAATATGAATTTAGAACAACAATATCAAAAGAACTTCATAGTGAAAAAGATATTCTTCAGTTATGTCAGGATATAAAACCTGCAAAACATTATTCAATACAAAACTTCAGACAAGATAATGTTCTTAAAACATTTAATTCTTTTAGTGAAGAAGAAATGGTTAGATTAGTTGAAAAATGTAGTTCTTTTATTGACTCTGTTTCTCACAGATAATCACGAAAAATTTATATACTCCAAAATATATATTATATAGATATTGGGGGTGTAAAGTGGGTAAATCTGAAGAGCTTGAAGATCTTAAAAAAGAGGTTGAAAGAGAGCGGAAAGCGCTTTATTTAGAAAAATATGGATTTTTAGGTGATGTTTCTGAGTCATTTGCTGATGAGCAAGTTATACAATTTTTGAAGAAGAAAAAGGATTAATGAACCATAGATTTCTTAACAGCAATTTGGTTATGTTCATCTCGTATTTTTTGAAGGCTGTTTAATACCTTTTCTGCGCGTTTTGCTGACTTTTTATCTCCTAGTTTTCTTAAGAACCTTATCTCTCCTTCCAGTGAAACCACTGCTTTGACTATATTTGTATTAGCTTGACCAAATACCTCTGGGAAGTCTGTCATAATCCACATATAGAATTAGATAATATTTAAACTTTGCCCTAAAATCCCCTTAATCTTTTAGCAATAGTTATAAATCAAGCCATTTTAATTCATTTATGCATCGCGTCCAGAAACTTCTGAGCAATTATGGATATTGCTCACGAAGGAAAGCTGAAGACCTAATCAAAGCAGGAAGGGTTAAAGTAAATGACAAGCTAATAACGATTGGTGATCAGGCTTCTGAGGATGATGAAATAACAGTAGATAACAAACCAGTCCAAAAACATAAGAAAGTTTACCTAATGTTAAACAAGCCTCATGGATGCGTCACTGCCGTCAAAGATTCTAGGTACAAGACAGTTATGGAATACATAAAAATAAGAGAAAGAGTATTCCCGATTGGAAGGCTTGATTACAACACAACAGGATTATTACTTTTCACGAATGATGGCGATTTTGCAAACAAAGTAATGCATCCAAGATACGAGATTAAAAAAACCTATCTTGTTGAGCTTGACAAGCCGATAAAGGAAGAAGACATAAACAAAATAGAAAAAGGAGTAAAGCTTGAGGATGGAAAGACTAGCAAATCAAAAATTAAACTTCACAATCAAAAAAAGGTTGAGATCACAATTCACGAAGGTAAGAATAGGATTGTAAGAAGGATATTCAAAGAACTTGATTATAATGTTGTAAGGCTTAAAAGAATAATGATAGGAAAGCTGCAATTAGGAGATATTAAGTTAGGAGAATATAATGAACTTACAGATAAAGATATAGAGAAAGTATTTGAATAATTATTCTGAAACAACATTAAACTTCTTGCTTAATCCGCTTTTTAGTTGTTTTACAGTATATTTAGAAATCTTTTGAGATTCAGCCCATTTCTTTGCAGATTCCTCTGTTTTAAAGGATTTAGGCCTTACAGAGCGGTTTCTGCCGCCTTTTATTACTCGTTCCCGTTTATTGATATGTACGCTCATAGAACCTAAAAATTGGTTGGTTATATATAAATATGATGGTTAAATTTATATAGTTGAAACTCCTTATAAAGTGTAGAAAAGAGGTTCTAGACTTTATTAAGATGAAATGGGCAATAATAAGCGATATACACGCTAATGAAGAAGCCTTGAAGGCAGTTCTAAAGGATGTTAAAGAGAGAGAAGTAGATCAAACTTTCTGCTTAGGTGATCTTGTTGGATATGGCCCAAGACCAAGAGAATGTATTGAGCTTATTTTAAAAAATAATATTCCTTGCGTTACAGGAAATCATGATAATGCTGCTACGACATTCGAACTTACTTATCGAACGCTTGAGTTCAATCGGAATGCAAAAGAAACAAACAAATGGACTCATGATCAATTAAAAGACAAACATAAAACATATCTTGAAAATCTACCATATGTAATGTTAAAAGAAAAAATTCTGCTTGTTCATGCATCGCCAAAACAACCAGCAGGTAAGCACAGTTATTGGGAATATATTGAGATCCCAGATTTAAAAGATGAGAAAAAAATGGATGAAAATCTCGAAGGAGTTCATGCTGAGGTTGTACTAACGGGGCATACTCATGAAGCTTACCGAGAAACAGTTAATGGGATTCTTCTAATCAATCCTGGTTCTGTTGGTCAGCCGAGAGGGAAAAAAGGTCCTGATTCTTCTTATTGTTTATTCAATCCAGAAACAAAAGAATCAGAAATTGTAAGGGTACCTTATGATTATGGAAAAACTCAAAAGCAGATGGCAAAGATAGGTATGCCTGAATTCGATATTAAAAGATTAGAGATAGGAAAGTAATATTTCATTTTAAATTCTTCAATTTTCCAAAATCATAGACTTTATCTGCTACAATCCAGACATTAAAATTGTTTAAGCTTTGTTTTAAGAACGGACTTAGCATTTTTCCTTTCAAAACATCTGTTCCTTCAATAATAGGATTAAAGCTTGGCTGTACAATTAAATTCTTTCCTTTATACTTTCCTTTCAAGAAACATTTGAATTTCTCAACTTTTGTTTTCTCTCTTAACCTTATTGCAGGATGCTCATGTGAAATTATTATTGTTTTTACTCCCTTAAGATCTTTTGGTATACTGTTACCATGACAGATATAAATATCATCTATTTTGTAATAATCAACAATTTCTAGTTTTCTTTTCTTTGCGATTGGTCCAAGAATATTATCATGGTTTCCTTTTATCAAGATTATCTTTTCACAATACTTTGATAATAAATCTAAAACTTTTAGTGTCTCTCTCCACTCCTGATCTGAGATTCTCCCGAACTCATGTTTTAAGTCTCCATTGATTATTATAGTCTTAACTTTCTTTAGATCTTTTTCTAGTTGTTTGATTGTATCCTTAAAATGAAACTTTGGAATTAATATCCCTTGCTTTGTCAATGCTTCTTCTATTCCTATGTGAAGGTCTGAAATTATCAGTGTATTTTTCAATTCTAGAAGCAGATTTCTGGTCTTAATTCCCTTTGAAATTTCCATAAAAATTTTGAAAAGTCCGATATATAAAAATCTATCTAAATTATATATTCTTGAATATATAAAGGGTAAGATTTAAAAAATCTAAATGGTTTTTTATTACTTAGCATTGATGGAGCAACTTAGGATTTATCTTTCGGGATTTGTTTTAAGCTCTGACATCAATGCGATTGTGTTGACGGAGCAACTTGAGGAGGTGATGACGCTTCGGCAGATTTGCTGACTTGAGCTCTGTCGTCGACACTAAAACAATTTCTTAAGAACATCTATTGTATAAAGAATCATGGCTTGTGTCTGCTCTTTTGATGGTTTAAATGCAGACTGTTTTTTATGTACAGAGAAAACACGAATTTGATTAATCAAATGTATCTGTTGTGTGATCCCTGGATCAAATTCAACTTGCTCATCTTTTAATCTGGCAATCAAATTACCCAACCCGATCCCTGGGCTTGTTTCAAGAATATCTTTTCCAGTAACATCATAATATTTTCTATGCAACGCTGTTTCTAAGACTCTTCCGCAAAGAATAACTGCAGATCTATAACAGCTAGAGTTAAAACAATTTTGAATCTCTGCAAGATCTGTTTTTATTTCATCGCTTATCTCTGAAGGTATTTTTGCAGATAGCTGTACACTGACTACTGCAGTTGCCGGTTCTGATAAACCCGAAGATGTTTCGCTAACCTGTTTCAACAATCTTTTCATTTCTGTAAAATCTTTTTCTTTTTGTGCTTTTTCAATAGAACTAATTAAATCTAATACATATGTAACTTTCTGCTCGTCTTCTTTTTTAGTAATTCCTGTCAATGAATATGATTTTGATTTAAAGTTGCTGTATGCTGCATGGAACGTTCTTACAAGATAATCCATTTGTTTTGCTTTGAAATCATATAGAATTTTTTTTGGGTTTTGTTCTTTATCAACATCCAGTTTATTCTTCATAATGCCGTCTACTGCATTAGATAACGAGACTATTGATTTTTTAAATTCAGCTAACATAACGTAATTAAAAAAGAAAGAAGTTTATATAATTTTCTTATGCTGCTTTTTTCTCTTCTTGAACAGCTAGAGCAGCACCTTCAGGTACTTTGAAATCTTTTGGTAGAATCCTGTACATGGTTGTGCCGCATTTTGGGCATTTTCCTCGGACAAAATTTAATCCACGTGCATTTACACCATACTCAGGTTCGTTCATTTCAATGTCATTTTGCCGACATTTAAGGCATCTTCCAGTTGGCATTTATCCACCTCGGTATACTAATTATATATAAACATATATTCTGTAGTATATAAATCTTTCGTGATTTTATATATAATTTCAGCGATTTAGGCTTATCTTGGCCTTTACCATTTGCTGCATTCTTTTCAAAAATTCGATCTTATCTTCCATTTTTAATGCATCAACATGACCTTGTAGAACTAAATTAAATGCAAACGGAGAAGGTACGTCCGTATGAAGCTCATCAAACTTGATTCTGCCTTCTTCAATATCCAATAGTATTCTTTTTGCATTTTCAATATCCATTAAATCTTCTAGAACCTCTCTTCTTGCTTCCCTCAATATACAAAAATTATTAGATATTCTTTTAACTGCTTTTAATAGTATCATTGAACTTACTTGCTGCTTCCCTGCTCTTTTCTTTCTTCCTTTATAATTCCTTAATATCATTAAAGAACGACCCGCACAATGTCTAAATCTTCTGCTAAGCACCACTGTTCTTTCCAAGGCTCCTTCTAAAACGTCTTCTAGTTTGTCTGATCTAAGAATATCAAAAGCACGCACAGCCTGAACTGGTTTTTCAGATGCAACATAGAATCCGTTATCTGTTACACCGAGCTCAACATCTCTTTTTTGCATTTTAGAGATAACAAACGCAACTGCTCTTGATAGGCAATCGTTTACTCTTCTTCCTAGCATTGTATGGAAAACAGTATATCTCTTGCCTTCTTCGAGGTAATGCTCAATCAATATTTTTTTATCTCCAGGAATCTTTGCATAATCATACTGGTCTCGAAAATATTCATAAATTGAGTTTGTCGCATTTTCATCCAAGTACAAAAATTCATTGATAAAACTGATTACATCTTCTCTTGACTGTCCTTGGTTAAATCTTTCTTCTATCAATCTTCTAAATCTTGATATTTCTTGCGCAAGATCAAAACTTAATGGAAGCATATCCGAGAACCAAGATGGAACTGTGGGTTTTCCTGTTGATGCTGTTACTCTTGCAACCATTCCTGCAGTACTCTGGAATTGATAGACATTGCCCCCCAGAACAAACCGGTCCCCTCTTTTTAATCGTTCTAAGAAAGATTCATCAATTGTTCCGATTGGTACATCTCCTTGTTTTACAATAATTCCCTGCTGGTCTGGAATCGTTCCTATGTTTGTCATGTATATCACTCTTGCCAGCCTTCCTTTTCTGCCTATGAATCCGGTCTCTTTATTGTACCATATTCTTGAATAGACGTGCCGGTCTTCTAGAGCAGAAAATTCCCCGGATAAGAAAGATATTACTTCGTTAAAATCTACTCTATCTAAATCTTTATATGGATATGCGTCAGTTATTAATTTAAACAGGTCATCGATATGTATTGAATCTTCTACTGCAATCCCTGCAATTTGCTGAGCAAGAACATCCAATGCATTCCTAGGAATATGAATCCGGTCTATCTTTCTTTCCATTGCTGATTTTAATATAACCGAACATTCAACCAAATCATCTCTGTCCTGAACTATAATTCTCCCTTTTGTGGTGTCATGCAATTTGTGGCCTGAACGACCTACTCTTTGAAGGGCTCTTGCTACTGATTTTGGTGATCCCAATAAAATAACTAGGTCTATGTAACCAATATCTATTCCTAGTTCTAATGAAGTGGAACAAACTACCGACTTAAGTTCTCCTTTTCTCAATCTGGTCTCTAGTTCTGTTCTGTGTTTTCTGGATAGAGAACCATGATGTGCTCCGATATTCTCTGAATAATTTTTTGGATATTTTTCTTTTAAGTGATGAACAACTCTTTCTGTTGCTGATCTTGTATTTGTAAATATCAAAGTTGTTTTGTGTGTCTGGATCAATTGATCTAACAAACTATAAGTTGAGTTGTGCATATCTTCAAAAGATGTGTCAATCAGATTTTTAACTGGTGAAATGACTTTTAAGTCTAGTTCTTTTATTGCAGGGATATCTACAACTTCGCAGTCTCTATTACTTCCTACTAAGAATTTTGCAACATCTTCCAATGGCGCAACTGTTGCTGACAATCCAATTCTTGTCATTGCGGGTGAAACTCTGTTTAATCTTTCCAATGAAATTGATAGATCTGTACCTCTTTTGTTTTCTGCTAATGCATGGACTTCGTCAACAACACACCACTGAACGTCTTTTAGATGTTCTTTAAATTTTGGTGAGGAAAGCATTAGTGCTAAACTTTCTGGTGTTGTGATCAAGATATGAGGCGGAGTTTTAAGCATCTTTGATTTTTCTGCGGGGGTTGTGTCTCCTGTTCTTACTAAAACTCTCATTCCCAGTTCTTCTTTGTTAAGGTTCTGCATTTCCTGCAGAGGTTCAAGCAAGTTAACTTGTATATCCCTACTTAATGCTCTTAATGGGGATACGTATACACAATAAACCCTATCTTCTAGTTTCTTTTTTTGTGATAGGTCAATTAATTCATTTATAATTGAACTGAATGCGCACAATGTTTTACCGGATCCTGTTGAAGCTGAAACTAGGATGTTTTTTCTTGAATGAATGTCTAGAATAGAATATTTTTGAGGTTCTGATAGTGCTTGGAATTTAGAGAAAAACCACTGCTTGAACAACGGACCCATTAAGTTAATAGTATCTTTTTCGCTGTTTGGCTGTGTTTTGAAGTGAATCATTGTTCACCTCTTAATCGCATAGCTATGTCAAGTAGAATTCCCCGTCCTTTAGTATAGTGTCGGGACATTTGTTGATTTTAAACTATATGTTGTAGTATATAAATTTTACCAAAATCTTTATATATGCCCCTAAATTCAGATATATTGGTTTAGAGGTTCTAAAAGTGAGTTACATATAGTAAGCTTTATAAATAGGCTTATAACGTGTTTAACTATGGCAAGCGTATATGACGTAAATCCAAATGAATTGATTGAAAAGGCATCTGTTGAGCTAGAAAAGGTGCCTGAGCTTCAAGAGCCAGATTGGGCTCAATTTGTTAAAACAGGGGCTCATAAAGAAAGACCTCCAATAGATAAAAAATGGTGGTACTCACGATTAGCTGCGATCCTTAGAACTGTTTACATGAATGGTCCACTGGGCGTTCAATCATTAAGAACTAAATATGGTGGAAAGAAAAACAGAGGAGTTAAACCAGGAAAAACATACAAAGGATCAGGTTCAATTGCAAGAAAAGCCCTACAACAATTAGAAAAAGCGGGTTTGATTCAAAAAGCTGAAAAAGGCGTTCACAAAGGACGGCTTATAACTCCAAAAGGAAAATCATTCTTAGATAAATTATCTGGTGTAATTTACAAAGAGGCTAAAAAGGCAGTAGCTGAAGAGCCGAAACCTGAAGTTACGAAAGAGGCTCCCAAGCCTGAAATAAAACAAGAAGTTCCTAAGGCTGAAGTAAAACCTGAACAAAAACCAGCTCCGGTTGTTGAAGCAAAGCCAGTTACTGGGCCTAAACCAGAAGTAAAACCTGAAAAAGTTCCAAGCGCTCACGAATTAGCTGAGAAAAATGACAAGAAATAAACCAAGTTCAAAAAAAGTAAGATTAGCTAAACTAAAAAAGTTAACTAGATGGGCTCCTTTTTGGACAGTTCCTAAAATTTACGGTAAAACAAGAAAAGTTCACCCGGGAAGACACACAGAAAAGAAAAGAAGCTGGAGAAGAACTAAATCTAAGATCTGAAAATGGCTGAGAAGAAAGAAGAAACAAAAACCGTTCTTGAAAGAACTTACACTGTTCCGCTTAGAAAGGAATGGCTGAAGAAAGCTCCGTACAAAAGAGCAAAAAAAGCCGTTACGGGTCTTAAAAAATTCTTACTAAAACATATGAAAGGTACTGAAGTTAAGGTTGGAAAAATAGTTAATGATTTTATTTGGAAACACGGAATCAAAAACCCGCCGCACAAAGTTAAAGTTACTGCTACTAAAGATGATAAGGGCGTTGTAAAGACTGAACTTTTCGGACATAAATATGAAGAAAAGAAAAAAGAAGCTAAAGTTGAAAAATCAAAGCTAGATGAAGCAAAAGAAAAATTACTTGGAAAAGAAACAGTAAAAAAAGTAGAAGCTGAAGCAAAAGAAGCTGCTAAGGAAGATAAAAAAGAAGAAAAGAAACCTGCTAAAAAACCAGCAGCTAAGAAAGTTCCAAGCGCTCACGAATTAGCTGAAAAGAAAAAGACTTCTAAATAGTCCTAAGATAAGGACAACAAAAATAATATAAATAAATTATTTCTCGTAAAGAAGATGGAAAAAATAAAACGATTGAACCCAGAAATAGTTCTAATAAGAGGAGAAAATATTAGAGGCTATCTTAGAGAGGCTTATCAATACGCGTGGGATAAGAGTGATGATCATCTAATAAAAGTTGGAGCAGTAATCACAAATCAAACATTAACCGAAATACTTTCTTACGGAACAAATCGTTTTGAGGGTAAAAAACCAAGCAAAAGGAAGATGCAAGATAGAGACTGGATAATTGAGAATATAACTCATGCTGAAGTTGATGTAATAAAAAATGCAAAAAGAGCAAAGGAAAGAGTAAGAGGTGCAGTTATGTTTGCTCCATGGGCAAGTTGTACTCCTTGTGCGCAATACATGGTTGATTCTGGGATACGAATTGTGATAAGCCATAAAGAACAGATGGAAAAAACACCTGAAGAATGGTATGAAAGCATAATTAATGGATTAAATCTCATTCGTAAAGCAAACATAAAACATTATGCTTATGATGGAAAAATAGGCGGTGTCAAGGCAATGTTTAATGGTTCTGTTTGGAAACCTTAATTTAGAAATCTCGTTCGTACTAAAAGCTTCTTTCTTCACTTGAATCTAATCTTCTTCTTTCATATTCATTCGGTGAACCTGGTTCAGGAATCACTAATTCTGGTCTTGCTTCAAGTTTAGGTTGCACAATAACTGGTCTTCCATTGTATGTATGAGTTGGAGGAAGTTTAACTGGCCTTCTTCCTGCAGTTTCATTTACATGATAAAGAAGAACAATTACTCTCTCTCTCTCCATATGATTTGTAGAAATTCCCTGAAACTCTCCAACTGTCCCGTCCTTTGTTTCAACCAAATCTCCAATAGATAAACTGTGTTCTCTATTAAAACTCTTTCTCAACTTTGAAGCATACAAAGGATGAGCCGGATCTAAAACAGATATTTTGTATTTTGGTGGCATTCTAAATTTTGATGACTGCAACTGGTATATAAACTTTACTTAACTGTTTTCGTCCCTGTGTTTTGACGTCACAAAGTTTAAATAAAAGTTCGGTTAGTTCTAAAGTTGATGGCACAAAGAGTTTTAATCTCTGACAAGTTACCTGACATTTGTCAAACAGTTCTAAGAGACAATGGAATCCAAGTTGATTATGAACCAGAGATTTCTCCGGAAGATCTTGTAAAAGCAATTCCTAAATACGCTGCACTAGGAGTAAGGAGCAGAACAAAAGCCACAGCAGAAGTTATAGCTGCCGGAGATAATCTAAAAGTAATTGGCAGAGCAGGGGCGGGCGTAGATAATATAGACCTAAAAGCAGCTGACGCAAAGGGGATTGTTGTTGTAAACACTCCTGATGCGAACAGTATTTCTGTTAATGAATATGTTTTTGCGGTTATGCTTTCCCATTATAGACAATTAGCAGAATATGATGCTTCAATGAAACAAGATAAATGGGAAAAAGGAAATTTTCCTGTTAATGAATTATATGAAAAGACTATTGGGATTGTTGGTATGGGGGGAATAGGAAGTGAAGTTGCAAAAAGAGCAAAAGCATTTGGTATGAATGTGATTTTCCACGATCCGTATGTTGAATCATACGAAGGTAGGGAACAAGCAAGTTTAAAAGATGTATTCAAAAGAGCGGACTTTGTTTCACTACATGTACCAAAAGCAGATGGAACAAAAGATATGATAACACCTCAACTTCTAAAATCCATGAAAAAAGGAGGAGTTTTCATTAATACTTCAAGAGCGGGAGTAATCATGGGCGGTGAAGCCACTCTTGACAAACTTTTAGGTTCAAGAGAAGACTTAAGATTTGCTCTTGATGTTCATGATGTAGAAAAAGCAAAAGTTAAAATTGGTGGGGGAAAAATAAAAATTGAAAGAGTTCTTAAAAAGTACGGATCGAGGGTTATTTTAACACCGCACACAGGTCCATCCAAAGAAGCAAATGCACGTGCTGCAGAAGGAATCGCTAATGAATTTGTATCATTTTTAAAATCAGGAACATATCGCTCTGCTGTAAATGCACCGATTATGCCTGAAGAAAGCATACCTTCATTAGCATTAGCAGAAAGAATAGCGTATCTTGGTGCTTCTTTGCTTGGAAAACAACCAACCGCAATAAAAGCATCTTGTTATGGCGGATTAAAAGAATATGCGCCGTTTATATTAAACTCTGCAGTAAGAGGTTCTTTGGCTGTTAACACTGATCAATATGTTAGCCAGGTAAATGCTAAAGCTTTGGCAGAAAAAAAAGGAATTAAGCTTGAGGATAGAGAGGTAGATGATAGTAAAGACTATGGACCGCAAATTACATTAGATTTAGTTGCACGAGGAAAAGGGGAAAGAATGATTAGCATCAGAGGAGGCAAACCTAACAAAGAATCACAACCAGTAATATTTAGGATAAACGATTACACAGGAAAACCTAGCCAATTTGAAACAAATCACTTCCAAGGGATTGGCATGTCTCCTGAGGGAAATAATTCCATATATGTATGCAAGCATAGCAGCGGGATAGTTGGTGTTGTTGGTACTGTATATGGCCGAGCAGGCATTAATATTACTGGTATGCATACAGCAAAAAGCAGCGACGGAAAAAAAGAACTTTTAGTTCTTCAGACAGAAAAACCAGTAAGTCAGGCAGTACTTTCCAGAGTTGAGAGAGGTCTTAACGGGAAGAAAATTAAAGTTTATGATGCTAAAGCTGTGAATTTCTAATCAAAAGCTTTTTAAACCGCTCCTTCCTTCTATATTTTACCCATTTAAGAGTATAAAATGAAATTACCATTTGAAGGAGTAAAGAGAGAAGTATTGATCAAGAAAAAGTCAGTTAGTTCTAGCAGACACGGTAAAAGACCTGAAGATAGAAGTGTAGAAGAATCAATACAATATGGTGTTGTTAACATAAACAAACCATCGGGACCAACATCTCATCAAGTTTCTGCATATGTTCAAAAGATTCTAAACATTAAAAAAACAGGACATTCTGGAACATTAGATCCAAAAGTTACTGGTGTTTTGCCGGTTGCATTAGGAAAGGCAACAAAAGTTGCTCAACCATTGTTAAAATCAGGGAAAGAGTATGTTGCGATAATGCACATTCATAAAAACATTCCAGAAAATAAAATAAAAAGTACAGTAAAAGAATTTGTAGGAAAGATACGACAGCTTCCTCCGATAAAATCTGCTGTCAAAAGAGAATGGAGATTTAGAACGGTATATTATTTAGAGATTTTAGAAATAGACGAAAGAGATGTTTTATTCATTGTTGGATGTGAGGCAGGAACATATATCAGAAAATTAATTTCTGATATCGGTAAAAGACTAGAAACTGGAGCTCACATGACTGAGTTAAGAAGAACAAAAGCAGGTCCGTTCAATGAAGAGAGTTTAGTTACATTACAAGATTTGCAGGACGCATACATATTCTATAAAGAAGGAGATGAGAAAGAACTAAAAAAGATTATCCAGCCAGTTGAAAATGCTATCTCTCATTTACCTAAAGTATGGGTTGTAGATCCAACAATAAGTTCTATCTGTCATGGTGCATCTCTAAACGTACCGGGCATAAGCAAGATAGAGTCTGGTATTGAAACAGATCAAGAAGTTGCGATTATGAGTTTAAAAGATGAATTAGTTGCAACAGGAAGAGCTAGAATGAGCTCAAAAGATATGTTAAACTCAAAAAAAGGTCTGGCTGTAAAGCCAGAACGTGTTTTTATGGAGAGGGATACTTACCCTAAAACTCCCAGCGCTGATTAAATAATTCTTTATTTGGAATTCTTACTCGTCCTTTTGAAGTCTTCACAACTGTCGATACTGAAGAGACTTTCTCAACCTTTCCTTTTATCTTGTCAAGATTTATCTTTGTTCCTTCTTTTAGTTTTGAGCTTAAGTACATTCCTGCAACAATATTAGGCAGAAAATCTTTTAAGCTTATTATAAGCAGCAGTGAAGTTGTAACAAGCAGAACAACCAGAATAACCATCAATACATTTGAGCTTATTCCTAGAACCTGCAGAGCGATTATAAATACTATAAATGCAACAACCATCTGCACAATCCTGCTAATCATAACTGATACTTCTCTTGCTTGGTGTACGCTCATTCTTGATATCAATTCGAAACTTAGACGTCCGAAAAATTCTGCAAGAATCAATCCAAAGATTATAACTACAAGTGCAGCCAATAACGTTGGTAAGAAGATTGTAATCTTTCCTATAAATGAATAAAGCGATTCAAATCCAGCCATTTTTAGAGCAAGAGTTAGAGCTCCCAAGTATATGAACAATTTAACTAGATTTGCACATAGGTCAATAAAAGTACCTCTGTATCCTGCTTCCTTAAGAGTTATTCCTGCCGCAGTTTTCTCAGTTATTCTTGATAATCCTGAAATCTGTCCTAATTTTAAGATTAATTTTTTTGCAAATATCCCTACAAAATAACCTGCGATAAGGATTGCTATAACTTGTAAAATCACCGGTCCGTGTGTTTGTATAAGATCTGTTAATGCATTTGCCATTTTTTCACCTCATTTGCGATTTTATATAATCTGATATTTTTTTTGGTATGTCCATATTCGTTGCTTCCATTAAGCCTTGAATACCTGGATTTATGTTAAGCTCAAGTACAACTGGGCCTTCTTTTCCTTCAATAATGTCGACCGCACATATGTCTGCACCAAGAGCTCTTGCTGCTTTTATTGCAACATCTTTTATTTCCTGAGACGCTTCAAAAGCAACCGGTTTTCCGCCGATCTTGACATTTGCTCTTTTTTCATCTTTCATCGCCACTCTTTTCATACAAGCGACAACTTCATCTCCGATAACAAATGCTCTTATGTCTTCGCCAGGGTTTTCAACAAACTCCTGGATCAGTACTTCTTGCTTTAGTGTCTCCATGGATTCTATGATGCTCTTCATAGCTTCTTTTTCTTCTACATACATTATCCCCATCCCACCGTATCCTGCCTTAAGTTTAATCATTACAGGGAATTCAATAATCTTCAATATGTCGTTTAATGATTCCTTTGTTTTTGCAAGATATGTTTTTGGTATTGGAACTCGGTATCTTGATAGTAATTGTGTTGTTAAGAATTTGTCGTGTGCAATAAGAACTGCTTCTGCAGAGTATGGCTTTAGCATCTCTGTAGAATCGAATGCTTTTATGATTTGATATCCGTAAGCAACTCTTTTGCTGTCAATTCGAGATAGAACGTAATCAAATTTTGTAAGATCTTGCTTTTCATATGTTATCTTTGTCTTATCTTTATTGATTATGACTACAACATCTCTTAGAGGAGCATAGAATGTTTTGAAATTCTTTGCAAGTTCTTTTAAAATTAAATCTGTTGTTTTAGATTTTGCAGAAGGCGCGAGTACAAGAACTGATTTTTGTTCAGTCATTAGTTCCACCTTGATTCCCTGAACCAATCAAGGAATCTTCCAATAACATCTTTGCCCTTACTATACTTTGAGGCTTCACTTAAGTATTTTAATACGCTTCCAATAAGATCTTTTTTGAAAAGTGATCCAAATTCTACTATGTCAGGGTAGAGTTCAAGATTTTTTATCTGTAGTTCTCCACTAACCTTAACTGCATTTACTTGGCAGATTAAAGTATTTAACAATCTTGTTGATCTCAAAATAATTTGATGTTCGCCAGAAGAAAGACTATATGTTTCCCCATCTCCTTTTACTGCATATGTGTCTGGTCCAATAACAAGTATCTTCATTGGAATTGGATTTTTG
Organism: Nanobdellota archaeon; assembly: GCA_042571125.1. Taxonomy (GTDB): domain Archaea; phylum Nanobdellota; class Nanobdellia; order Woesearchaeales; family UBA10107; genus JBHPFU01. The sequence continues at coordinate 25,858 of JBHPFU010000005.1, forward strand.
TAGTTCTCTTCTATCATGATCGGCTGAGCAAGTCTTTGCATAGTGTCAATAACCCCTTTTAATGAATTTTCTGACTTCAATACCATCTCTCCTTTTTTATGGTACGGCAATCTTAACAGAACTGGGTATTTTAAAGAAGATATTTTATTTTCTAAAGACTGTCTTGAAATTGAAAAGTAAATGTTTGGTGTAGGAATTCCTTCTTCCTTCAAAAATAATGGTGTTAAGAATTCGTTATAAGCATATGTTGTGGATACTGAACTTATTGGTGAAAGCACACCGTATTCTTCAAATATTTTCATAAGAACATAAGAAAATCCTGCGTAGTCTGTATCAAACCTTGGAAGAACAACATCAAATTTTGTTAAGTCTGTACCTTTGAAAAATGGTGTGGGTTTTTCATTTATTGCTTCCACTCTTATGTTTTGAATTGGCACGTATAGAACAGAATCAAAATATTTGTTTCCTTTTTCCACTAATTCAATATCGGACTTACTTCTTTTTTCCGGTCCTATGATGCATAGATTCATTTTTTTGTGTCTTTTGCGTTATTAGATTTATGACTTTTTTTAAGATCAATTATAAAATGACCATAAATCGCATCTCTTCCAATAAGAACAGGATATGACATCTTTGACCTGTCTTCAATATTGGCTTTAACTTCTATCTCTCTCTGTTTTAACTTTAACTTAGCCTTTACTATTGGTCTTCTTATGCTTGTATGCGCTGTCTTTGACCTAAGGCGGATAACATCAATTATTGGCCCTAATTTAGCTTTTGCGGCTATTCTCATGTCTATGCTTGTTCGTGTAGCTCCTGTATCAAATAAAGCTCTTGTTTTAACGCTTTTTTCACCTTTAATAGTCACGTCTTCAACAAGGCCTACTTTTTGCTGTCCATTGTTATTTCTTTTTTTGGCCACTTTGAACCCCCTTAATAGATGTTGTAAATGTCTTGATTGATTTATAAAACTATCTGTTTTTTTGATGCTAATTTTGGGGATACAGCGCGTCTACTGCTTAAATTCTTCATTTTAATGGTTTTTGTTAAGTGATTTAATTACCAGAAGGTGATTAGGTAAACTAATAAAATCAAGGTACAACCCATGAGTATGCAAATAATAGGTGATTTACATATTCATTCTAAATATTCTCGGGGCTGCTCTACTAACTTAGACATTAATAATCTAGAGAAATATGCTCGTGTAAAGGGGGTAGATCTTCTTGGAACTGGCGACTTTACACATCCAAAATGGATTGAAGAATTGAAAAAATTAAGGGAAGAAGATGGAATATTAAAAACAGAGTCCGGTTTTCCTTTTGTCTGCCAAACAGAACTTTCATTAATTTATTCACAAGATGGAAAAGGCAGACGCGTACATAATGTTGTTCTTGCTCCAAACTTAGAAGTGGTTGATCAAATCACAGATGAATTAAAAAAGAGAGGGCGTGTTGATTATGATGGCAGACCGATATTCAAAATTCCTTGCCCAGAGTTTGTTGAGATGTTAAATCAAATATCTCCAGACATCGAAGTTATACCTGCACATATTTGGACGCCCTGGTTTTCTATGTTCGGAGAAAATTCTGGTTTTAATACAGTTAAAGATTGTTTCCAAGATAAAACAAATAAAATTCACGCATTAGAAACAGGAATGTCGAGTGATCCTGCAATGAACTGGAGATTATCTCAATTAGATAAGTTCAATTTAGTCTCATTTTCTGACTTGCATTCGTTTTGGCCTTGGAGAATAGGTAGGGAAGCAACTGAAATTGACCTAAAAAAATTAACTTACAAGAATATTCTTAATGCAATAAGGGATTCAGGAATAACAAGAACGATTGAAGTTGATCCTAACTACGGAAAATATCATTTAACTGGGCATAGAAAATGTAATGTTTGTTTAGAGCCAAAAGAATCTGTAAAATTAAATGATGTTTGTCCTGTCTGCAAGAAAAAATTAACAGTGGGTGTTTTAGAAAGAGTTGAGGAGCTTGCTGATAGGGAAGAAGGATATGTTGATAAGAACAGGCCAGGCTTCATAACGTTGATTCCTTTGTCTGAAATTATCGCGCATCTGTATGGTTTTGGAGTCGCGACAAAAAAAGTATGGGATGTTTACAATCAATTAATTGATGCGTTTAAGTCAGAATTTAATATTATGCTTAATGTTTCTAAAGAAGAATTGGCTAAAGTTGTTGATGAAAGATTAGCGGATGCGATAATAAACAACAGAGAAGGAAAGATAAAAGTTAAGGCAGGCTATGACGGAGTTTATGGTGAACCTGTTTTTAAGGATAAGATAAAGGAGTTAAGCAAGAAACAGGCCAGTTTAAGTGATTTCTAACCAATAAGTGACAACAAAACCGAAAGCCTTATATAGTAGCTCAAATTAGTATATATTATAGATTTAATAGTTACGAGAGAGCACTTGCTCAATACACATGATCATTTCGCTTTTTCTAAAAAATTATTAAACATGAGGTAAAAAATATGAGTTTATTTAAAGAATTTGACTTAAGTCAAGAGCTGTCTACAGCTATAAGTAGATTAGGAATTACCGATCCTACTGAAATCCAGGTAAAATCAATCCCGCACATTATATTGGGAAAAGATATAATTGGAGAATCGGCAACCGGTTCAGGAAAAACATTGGCATTTGGCTGCGGTATTATTGAAAATGTGGTGCACAACGAAGGATTACAAGCATTAGTTCTAACGCCAACTAGAGAACTTGCAGAGCAAGTAAAAGAATCATTAAAAACACTTTCGGATCAGAAATCTTTGAAGATTATAACTGCTTACGGAGGAGTTGCTATTGGTCCTCAAATCAATGATTTGCGGAAGGCAGACGTATTAGTCGCAACACCAGGCAGATTACTGGATCATCTTAGCAGAGGAACAGTCAACATGTCTAAAATTAAAATATTAGTCTTAGATGAAGCAGATCGTATGCTTGACATGGGATTTATAGAAGATGTAGAAAAAATTATACAAGCTTGCCCGATTAAGAGACAAACTTTATTCTTTTCTGCAACAATACCTACGCAGGTAAAACGTTTGACTGATAAGTATATGCTTAAGCCTATAACTATTTCGGCTAATAAACATGTTGATCCAAGCAAGCTTAAACAAGTTTACTATGATGTTAAGAAGAACATGAAGTTATCTTTACTTATTCATCTTTTAGAGAATGAGAGCTCAGGATTGATTATGGTTTTTTGCAATACAAGAAGCAATACTGATTTTGTTGTTAAAAATCTTAAAGGGAATAAGATAGATGCAATCGCTATTCACGGCGGATTGACTCAAAACAAAAGAAGTAGAGTTATGGAATTATTCAATGGCGCTAAAGCAGGAGTATTAGTTTGTACTGATGTGGCTGCAAGAGGGCTTCATATCGAAAATGTCTCTCACATCTACAATTATGACTTACCAAAAGATGCTAAGGAGTATGTTCATAGGATAGGTAGAACTGCAAGAGCAGGAGAAGAAGGAAAAGTAATAAATGTTTTGTGTGATCTTGATCACGATAACTTTTCCAGGATTCTTTACGAGCATCGTTCGTTCTCCATTAAAAAAGTTGCGACTCCAGATTTGAAAAAGCTAGCTTTTGTGAATACGGAAAGAACCAATGACCGAAAAAAAGGTTTTAGAAGGGGTCCTTCTCAAAACACAAGGAGATGGAGACGATGATAGACTATAAAATAATTAAATACTGCAGATTGTGTAAAACAAGATTTGTAGTTCATAAAAGTGAGGCAAAAAGTTATTTATGTAGTGATTGTCAATCAAAAAGTGAGGAGGTGAAAAAATGAAAGGAACAGTAAAATTCTTTAATGCAGGAAAAGGCTTTGGATTTATCGCTGGAGAAGATGGAAAAGAATACTTTGTACATCAAACAGGATTAACTGAAGGAACAAATATCAATGAAAACGATGAAGTTACATTTGATGTTGAAGAAGGAGACAGAGGTCCAAAAGCGGCAAATGTTTCATTAGCAACTGCTGAAGAAGCACCAGTTGAAGAAACTGAAGAAAAAGCAGCATAAGAATTATAAAAAATTCGAATCAACAATTTTATTTTTTTATTATCTTATTTTTTAATCAATAATTCTCTTAGTTAATATATAATCTTTTATATATAATATTAGAAAAAAAGGAGCTGCCTCGTCAGAAGAGACAGCAAAATTAAACTTATCTCTTCTTTCTTTTAGCTTTTTTCTTGGCTTTCTTTTTAGCAGGTTTTTTCTTAGCTGCTTTCTTCTTAGCCTTTTTCTTTACTGCTTTCTTCTTAGCTTTCTTTTTAGCAGGTTTTTTCTTAGCTGCTTTCTTCTTAGCCTTTTTCTTTGTTACCTTTTTCTTAGCAACTTTTTTCTTGGCTTTTTTCTTAGCAACTTTCTTTTTAGCAACTTTTTTCTTTGTTACTTTTTTTCTAGTTGCTTTTTTCTTAGCTCGTCTCTTAGCCATAGTTTGCACCTCTTATTGTTTTATAAAACAATTTTTATATAAAAATGTGTTTTTCTTTTAAATACTTTTCGTTTTTAATAAAGATTATTTTTTATTTTTCGGTAAAAAAGTTTTTTTATTTTCTTTTAGAAAATGTTTTCTTGCAATTAAAAAATCTTTCATTTTCCTTAAAGGTTTCCAGAAATCGGGGTTTTTATCTCGTAAAAGAACGTTTTTCTTACCTCTTATTTCGTTTTTCCACTTTTTTTCTAATTTATGCGCCATTTTATCTTATTTGGTCAACATTGTTTAAATATTTATTGATTTTCTTATACCAATAGGTAAATTTAAATAGAATAAAACATAAAACTAAATATATGACGCAAAAAAGTGGTGCAAAAAAGTGGCTTCTTGCAATTGGCATTGCACTTGTCTTTACTATGTTTATTAATTATGGTATCAGAACATTCTATGAAGGACCAAACTTTGATGAATACAAACCAGAAGATTGTCCTGAAGGAAGATACCCTTTAGCAACAGAAGAAAAAGAAACATACAGAGCAGAATGTGATGAATGGGAAAATAATGAATTTATAGAAATAAAAGATAAGTATGAAACAAATGTATTTATTATTTTAGTTGTTGCTGGTTTAATTGGAATTATTCTTGGATTAACATTAGTTGTTGATGCTGTTTCACTGGGATTGCTTCTTGGAGGAATAATAACTTTATTTATTGGAACTATACGTTACTGGGGGAGATTATTTGATTATGCAAGATTTGTCATCCTTGGTGCGGTTTTAGCTTTATTAATTTGGTTGGGATATAAAAAACTAAAATGAGAAGAAGCGAAACATTAGCAAGAAAAGCAAGATTAGAGGCAGCGAAAGAAATGAAAGTTGGTAAAGTACACACTAGTGGAGGAGGAAACTTCGGACTTTTTGTTTTGTTGGTTGGTTTAGTCTGGCTAGCGGTTGAACAAGGTTGGATCCCTTCTGGGTGGCCAATCTGGCCAATAATAGTAATAATAGTGGGATTATGGCTAATGATGGGAAGAAAAAAACATTAAACCCAGTCAAAACCCTTTCTTTGATTTTTGTTTTGATTTTGATAGTAAATATGACTGCATTTGCTTTTCATAAGATAACTACATTTACTTTCTGGATTATTATCGGATTGGCAGCATTAGTCGCTTATATTGGCTTACCGAAGCTTAGAAAGGACTAGAGAGGCTTCTTAGGGCATTGTTTTTGAGCTTAATAGAGCTTCTGCTGGCCTGTTTCCATGTTTGTTATCACTATTTAGTTACTACAAAACGAAAGGTTTAAATATAAGGTCTAATTACTACTTATTAGCATAAAGTAGTATGGGGTGGCATTTTGTATTACCGAGGCAAAAATGGGAATACCTGCAGAACAGAGAGAAGGAATGAATGCATTATTTGGTGTAGATAGAACAAAAACTGTATCAAAGAATCCTAAAATGAGTGAAGAAAAACCTAAACCAAAAGTTCCATGTATGTCTGACTTAGACATGGAAATTCTTAAAGAATTCGGAAGAGAAGTATGCACAGATAGTAAAACAGGATTAGTAATGTATGAACCTTTGAAGAAGCTCGAGGGACTTCAATTAAGAATGTACAATGAAGTTCTGGAAAGATACAATAAAAATTTTATGAGTTAAAATGAAAACAAAACTAAGCATATCATTGGATGAAGAAACTGTTTCTAAGATAGAAGAACAAATATCAAAAGGAGTATTTAGAAATAAGTCTCATGCAGTTGAGTTTGCTTTGAATAGGTTAGAGGAATAAAATGAGTGCTACAAAAACTATAAAACATATAGGAAAAATGTTGTATGCTATTCCTACACAAGGAATTAAAGATATTTATAGTTCTACAAAAGGCAAAGTAAGTTCTGCTGTTGAATTTATTGAAGAAGAAGGAGAAAAAGCTAAAAGATTCTCTGAAGAAAAGAAAGCAAGAAAAGAAGCAGAAGCTGAATTAAGAAAAGCTGAAAGAGCTAAAATTAAATCATTCAGTGAAGTAAGAAAAGAAAACGGTCTTTGGGAAGCAATAAAAGATGATTACAGAAAATCAAATTTCACAAGAGTAACTGCACCTGTTTCTTATCCAGCAATTGCTACATTAGCTTTAGCAGATTCCCTTTTACAAATACCACGAGGGATAAAAGGAGGAATTGAAGCATCAGAAAAAGGTTACGATTCACTTAGTGATATGCTTGAAAAGGAGAAGATAACAGATGATGATTTTGATAAAAGAATGGATTTCTTAACAGAGGATCCTGTCAAATCAATGATTGAACTTCCATTCAAGTTAGCTTATGGAATGGCGACACCAATTAAAGAAACTGTAAAAAAAGATGAAAGGAGAGATGCAATTAAAAATCTTGCTCATACTATTCACAAGGTAGCAGAAAAACGCAGAGAACCTGTAAAAGGAAATAAATTTATTGAATATCTAAAAGGTTTCAAAGACGGAGAACGCGATGGAAATCCAGAAGAGGATTATCTTTTCAGATGGAGCGATGTAGGAAAAGCGATTGTTAATCCTTTCAAACAAACAAGAAAGCATCTAAAAGAATTAAAGAGGATTAGAAAAAAAGTATCTAAAAAGAAAGGATTGTGGAAAGGATTGAAAAATGCTGGTCTTAATGATTATCATAAAAGTTCTCAAGGTGCACAAGATGTTGTAGATTCTATTGTATATCTTGTTAGAGATGCTCCAAAAGACATAAAGAATCTTGTTATAGATTACTTAAAAAGCATGGATGAAGGATTTAAGAATGTAGCAGAGTATGGCATTCCACTAATAAAAATGCTTCCAGGAATGGCTGTAGAATTAAAAGATCTGGCAAAGAATAAAACAAATAATGCTGTCTGGAGGCCATTTGTAAAATATTGTGCAACAGATAGAGACCTAGAACTATTAACAGATAATAAAGGAACTGTTCATTCAGATTTTGATTTAATAGACAGAAAAAGAATATTCACAGGAGAAAAACCAATAGTCAGACCCGGGAAAGAACTTTATGAAAAAGGAAGGAAAGGTTCTGGAATGGATGCAGCAATTCTTGACAAAGATAGTGAAGCATTAGAACATATGCTAACTCAAGAAGTGAATAATGGAGATTATGATTTCAGTAAGTCTATCGAAGACGTACACAGACCTTTAACTGAAAAAGAATTGCTTAGATTATATGTAAAAAACAGGAAATCAGAGAATATCCCTCATGACTTAGTTGACAGAATAATTGGACAATCAATTTATACTGACAATGAAAGATTGAGAGACTATGTTGTTAAAAATACAGACAGAGATCTTGCTGATAGCATAGTAAAACACACTCTTGCTAAAAATCCAGATCAATCAACCGAGATGAAAGAAGAAGCGATCAATACTATAAACATTGCTGTACTAAATGCGATGGAAAGACAAGGTTATGAAATAACTCATGAAGATGATTTTAGAGTTTTAAGAAATGCACTAAATACAATGTATGTTGCTCCTGAATTCGATGATGGAAACAGCTTAACAGGAAGTCTATATAAAAGATTACTTTGGAACGATGGAACAGACAAAGTATTTTTCAATGGTTTGTTTGGCGATGAAGACAAAGTAATGTTAAAAGATAATTTAAGACAAATAATTGTAAGTTCAAAAGATCTTGAAGAATGTGATCAAAGAATAGAGGAACATTACAAAGGAACTGTAGAGAATGTCGTAGCGGGCGTTGTAAATTACGAACTTGAACATGGCGAAACCATGGATCCTTCAGTATATGCAAGTACAAATGGGCTAATAACTGAATTAGGTGAAACCGAAAAGTTTAAAAGTGAAATGGACAGGCTTGTTTCGAGAGGTACTGCAAATGATATTAAAGCAGTAGAAGCATACAACAGAATATTGGGACCAGACTGTGAAGCAGAAAACTTTAAAAGTGAAATGGAAAAGACTGCTTTATTAAGAAGGACTAACGAACTTGATGCGTACAAGAGAATATTAGGAATAGACGATGGAACAGAGTCAAGGAACTAAAATGATAATCAACAAATACAATATAATGGAAGATGAAGAAGAGGTAGAGGAGTAAAAATGGATTTTAAAACACACAAAAGAAAACTAAGCGAGTTACCTCCACCAACATTGTACCAAAGACACAAAAAAGATATTAAGTTTGCACTGTATTTGTCGCTTGGAATTGGAATTCTTTCAGGACTTAATAATGGAGCGGATTACATAGCCAAAAAGATAAATGAAAATAACGACAGAGAAAGAGCTGCGTTAGATAGGAGTTACCGATCATGAACGATGTATTTCAAGCAATGGAAGTAGAAGCTAAAACAAGAAGAGCAAGAAGAGAATTGCAAAATGCAAAAGTAAAACGTGAAGAAGAGAAAAAGAACGAACTACGTTTATCCGCATACAAAATAAGATTATCAGAATACAATAAAAGATTAGATGAACAAGGGAGAGGGTCAGAAGAAATGACAAGACCTCACGGCGATATTTATTTAGCTAAAGAATTGGCTCCGGAGAAAGATGGTCTTGATAAACTTAAAGAGTCTCTTGGCAAAATGTTTGGATATGAATAATTTATCTTAATATTTCATAATTTAATATTTTCTTTAATTTTTCTTTATCAGGAACTATTTCTTCTAGTGATCCACCAGGCAATGTTTTACCGCCAGCTTTCAGATAAGAATAAAATTCTCTTATTGATTCTGGATCTTTCTCATTTAGAAAATAATTTAATGTAAACCAAAGTTGGAGATCTTCTCCGTTTTCAGAACAATTGCCTATTCTACATAAAGTTGGACGTGCAGGGTGAACAGAACATCCTTTTTTTGTTAAAAAAGTACAACGTCCGTGAGGTCTTCCTTTTTCTCTTAATAATTTAGGTCTAAATAATTTTGTATTAAATTTCTCAACTTCTTCTAAATGTTTTTTCTTAAGATCTTCTTCAGAAATTCCTAAAAAACGAGATAAAATCCTGGCATCATCTTCAACCAAGAATCCAGAACCATCTTCGCAGCAATGAATGCATCCTTTGCACTGATAATCCCCAAGCTTAAGAACATCTTTTTTTGAAGTATTTTTTGTTATTCTCATACGAAAAATTAGAGCGAATCTTTATTTAAAACTTTATATTTATTAGATAGTTAAATTTATATATTCCAGAGGTTATATTATTTTCAATGATAATCGTAAATGTACAGTTCAAAAGCGTTGAAGTGGTCAAATTCAATGTAAAGGAAGGTATTGAATTTAAGATTAATTTTGATGACGGAGAAGCCCGTACAATAAACAGATCAAGCCTGATAGAAAACCCCGAAGCATTAGCAGAAGAGACATTTATTGAAATAAGAAAGATGGAGAAAAGATATAATCAGCAGTACGGCGGAGATTCTTTTGATGATGTTATAATAATTAGGTTTGATGATGAAGAAAAAATAATGCAGAAAATGGCTGGATTCTTTCAAAAAGTAAAAGATAAAGTGAAATTAATAAGATCTTCATCAGATGCAAGCAATTACTTAGATAAAATAAATGATGTAAACAGATCAAAAATAGAATTCTAAACTTCTCTTAATAAGTCTTCAGAGGTTTGCTCTCTAATTAATGTCTCTCCTCGGTCACAGTATGGGCAGCTTTTAGGAGGATCTGCTTTCTCAGGATTCCTTGGTGTAAAGCTATACCCGCATGATGTACAGTAAAATTTTGCCATAACATTAGTAAGAATAACAGATATTTAAATGTTTTGTTGAGTTTTACGTTTTTCACGATATTTAAAATAATTATGCGCAGGAATAATCCCAAGTGAGCCAAGATCCATAAAGAAAAACGCCATTGTTCCTCCTGCAACTCTTCCTACTGATTGTCCTGCTCTAAAAACTCTCGGAGCATGGATTTCATCTGGTTTTTCCGGCTTAAGCTGAGGATCTAGAGTTACAACTGCTGCCCCTTCTTCAAGTCCATAACCAGAACCTTTGACAAAATCCGATAAATAATTATTAACCATGGTTTAAGGTATTAAGAATTATTATTTAAATATTTCTAATCATTAAACTTTAGTAACGTACAATCCATACATATCATCTACGATTTCTTCTGTTACTAGTGTTTCGGTGTGCTCTGATCCACCTAATTTTTTTGTAGCTGATACTGCATGTTCATAGACATCTTTTGCTGGTCTTCCTGTATCAGGTTCTTTCTTTCCAAAATCATATCCATACCCAATAAAATTTCCAATATGTAATCTTAATTTATGCGGCTCGTCAACTACAACGCTTACTCCCGGTTCTAGCACCATTGCTCCGGTTTCTGGGTCTCCATCTGCCATTGCCTTAAGGGCAGGATCTTTTTCCGAAATGTGATTATACAAGGCAGCTAAAACTTTCCATTTCAATTGTTCATTTTGTACCATATTGTAGTAGAATTGAATAAATAATTTATATAATTGTTGTTGTCACCAGAAACTACGAATTTAATGTGCGATTCTTTTATGAGATCTTAAACTTGGTCTAACTTTTTCAGCGCCTTTTCCTTTTTTACGAAGACCTCTGCTTTTTCTTCCTGCAGATGTAAGTCCTCTTTGTACGCGACCTTTCTTAGCTGCGATTCTAGCTAAAGTTTCATTGGCCTGTATCTGAGGATGAACTCTATCAATAAGAATAACTTCGTAAAAATAATGATGTCCGTCTTTTCCAACCCAGTATGAATTTAGAACTTCGCAATTAGGATATGGTTTGACTGCTCTCTGTTCACAGATCCATTGATAACTCATGTTAAGATCTTTTCTTATGTGCATTCTTTTGGATCTTCTTACTTTCCTTGGTCTTGTTCTTTTATGTCCTCCTCTTTTCACACGAACACGAACAATAACAAAACCTTGTTTAGCTTTATAACCAAGAGAACGAGCACGATCTAATCTTGTAGGTCTTTTTATCCTTACTATGGCAGGACCTCTACGCCATTCGATTAATCTCTCTCTATATAAAGAACCTAGAGTCTCTTTTGGCTTTTTCCAAGCCTCTCTTATATGCTGGTACAATCCCATTTTAGCTTCCGTTATTAGTATTTAAGAGATTCAGGCAAGCTACGCCCACATTTCTCTAAATTTATAGTTTTGAGGCCATTTATAAATGTTTTCATTGCACCACCCTAAAGTAATTCTAAAGATATAAATACACACTACACAAATCCTTACATGTTGGGGTGACTATATGGACAGAGAGTATCTAGTGGGTGTTGATCTTTCTCCTGAACGAATCGAAGCAGGATTAGTCGATTTGAATGGAAAGGTCATTAAAAAGATAATAATACCTACTGAAGCTAAAAGAGGAAAGAAAAAAGTCATTGATAATATTTCTTTTGCTGTTAGAAAAATAGAGAAAAGCAGAGTTCTTGGTGTTGGTGTCGCTATTCCGGGCATGGTAAACAAAGAAAAGGGACTTGTTCTTGATGCTGAACTTCCTGGCTGGCAAAATATAAATCTTAAAAAGATGCTCGAAGAAAAACTAAACATCCCAGTTTATATTGAGAGCGTAGGAAATTGCTTTACATTGGCAGAATATAAATGCGCTCATGACAGAAAAACAGAGAATATGATTGGCGTTGTATTGAATGAAAGAGTTCATGCAGGAATAATATTAGATAGTAAATTAGTAAGAGGCTCAACAAATGCTGCAGGAGCAGTTGCACATACAACAATTGAATCAAATGGTGCTAAATGTGACTGCGGAAACAAAGGATGCATGCAGGCACACGTATCAATACCTGCGATTGAAAGAGCATACAAGCAAAAAACAAAGAAAAATAAAAACTTTGAAGACATATCAAAAGATTCTACTAAACCAGCAAAAGATATTATTAAATCAACAGGTGAATTAATCGGTGTTGGTTTCGCAAACATGATAAATACATTAAACCCAGAAGTAATCATGGTGACAGGTCCTGTCGCTAATAACAAACAGATACTAGACTTTGCTCAGAAAGAGATGAGTAAGAGAGTTCTGAATACAAATAAGAAAGTTAGGATTGTTAAATCACGGCTAGATGATGCAGGAATTCTTGGCGCAGCGTCAATAGTGATGTAGATAGTTTTATATATGAGTTCTATATCGTTTTTCTGGGGTTATGTTTCAATTAAGCATAACAAAAGTGGCAAAAATGAGAAGACCTGAAAACGAAGGATTTCCAAACTCGCAATTAGTTAGACACTACCCTTCTGCGTATGGTCTTAACAGCCACAGACCTAAAGTTGATGATCTTACTGACAAATATATTAAATTTGTTGGTTCTGCGATTACTCCTCCTGAAACAGTAGACGAAGTAGTTAAATTAGCTAAGAAGAAAGGATATGGAAATAAACCAAGTAAGAAAAAACCATTTTATATTCTTGGACCTGATGAAAAAAGTTTTGCACTTATAAGTCCTGGTAAAAAACCAATAGAACAAGGAATAAGGGTTGTTGCGTCTCATACTGATTCTCCTTGTTTAGTTATTAGACAAAGACCTCTTGATTTTGAATGGGATCCTGATGAAAAAGAATTGCAGCCAGGAGTATTATTTACAACACACATTTATGGAGGGATACATAACTACCAATGGCACGGAAAACAGCTTAGCTTGCGTCTCTTTACAATCAAAAATAGAAAGAGGATTAAACAGGTGCGTGATGCGTACATCAATGGTCCATCTGCACACCTGTCCAGAGGCGAGGTAGAGGAAGGAAATGATCCAGAAATACTGAGAGTTTTTGCAGGACATAAGAGTAGGAGGGAAGCACTTAAAGATTTAGGTTTTAAATACGAAGAAGATTTTTTCAGATCTGCAGGATATGTTGTCCCTAATAGCGAACCTATGAGAATAAAAAAAGATTTTATTATTGCATATGGCCATGATGATCGGGCAGGTACTTTTGCAGCAGTAGACGCAATATTAGGCGCAAGAAAAAACTATACTTCTGCTGTGATTG
>JBHPFU010000006.1:0-34012 GCA_042571125.1 Nanobdellota archaeon
TGTTAATCCTAAACCTATTATGATTAACAGCACGATTAACCAAAATATTGTTTTTATCATTTTACCTAGTTTTTATTTTCATATCTAAATCCTGTTTCTACATTAAATGTGAATTCTTGCTTGAAATCTTATAAAGTCCTTCTAATAGGGCATCTCCACAATAATGATATGCCTTAATCGTTCCTTCTTTAACTGCTTTTCCTAATGCAACTCCTGTTGCAAAACCTAAAATAGCTCCAGCATCGTCCGAGGATACGTTAGTATGTCCTGCCATTAAGTAACCGCCATTGACCATCCATTCTGCAACAGCACCATATCCAATTTTTCTAAGAGTGCCTGGTTTTGTTAATCTTTTTGAATCAGTGCAAGAATCAACTATTCCAACAAGTGTTCCAGCAGCAATTCCTCTTCCAAAACTAAACATGTTTTCTACTGAACTCAAACAAGCCATTTCCTGAAAACTTAAATCCGCCATTTTATTTCCTCTCCATCTAAATTAATCTTTTTTTGTAGTATGAAATATGATAAAATAATAATTTATAAAGTTTATGAATATGACGCCACCGCCCGGATTTGAACCGGGATATCCGTGAGGAAACGGGCTCTCAAGGCCCGCGCAATACCAGATTATGCGACAGTGGCATGAGAAATTGATATATTACTTGATTTATAAAACTTACCAAACCCATAGCTTTAAATATAACCTCAAAAGGCAAAAAGATAGGCAAAAGATGCAAGATATTAGAATGTTATATGGCATGGGTACTGCTAAACACCATGAAGGAATTCATGAAGACTTAGCAGAGCATAGAGAATCACAGGCAGAGCTATATGGAAACCTTTCGTTAGAAACTGCTAACGGAGATCTCTCAAGCAAACTAGAAAGATATGATTGGGATATTGTTGTTTTACATCTAGGACCTACCATAGATCCGGTTAAATTAGCACAAGAATGCAGACAGTACACTAAAGCAAGATTAGTTGCAGAAGCCTCAGAATATCCAAGTAACAAAAGAAAAATATTAAGGTGTTTTGATAGTTATATTTCTCCTGCTGTTCCTCTTGAACACATACTAAAAAACGCAGGTTTACAAGTACAAAGAGTCCGGAAAAGAACACATTCTAAGCAAAAATAAGCCAAAATAGGCCTATTTCTCATCTAATATATAGAAACACACTAGAACGTAAATACAGAGCTTAAAAAGCCAGATTTCTTTAATATACAAACAGAAAGCTTTATATATCACCTGTTAACCTAATTTATAAAGGTATTGTAATCATTAAATAGTTGGGGGCATGTCTCACTGCCAAATTACTAAAGAAAAGATTATTTTATTTAATTATAGTGTAGATTATGGGTTGGGAGCAGATCCTAAACACGCAGAAGATATTAAACCATATATTGATAGAGAAATTATATTGACTAAAGAGAGATAAAATGGCAGAAGTAAGATTAAGAAAAGCAGAAGGAATTGAAAGAGTATTCAGAGATGGATTTGGTTCAGGTAGATTCATTTGCGCAAAACCAGCAAAAACAATAAATGTTTACATGTTCTTTTCAGATGATAGTGAGCAAGATCATGAATACATTAGGAAACAAAACAGATTACAAGAAGACAGTATCCTTGGTGGAGGCTTTGTTGGATATCAACAAGGAACTAGTCAAGGATTTATGAGATTCGATGGGAAATCAAGATATGGAACAGTACCAGATATGTTATTAAAAGGACCTCTTGCAGAACAGTTATACAAAAAACATGCAAAAGATTCAAGAAGATTAACTTATATTATATCAAAGATGAGCGAACCAGATCAAAGAGATGTTTTAAATTGGGAGGGGGCCGGATGGCCGTTTGAAGAAAATGCCGCATAAATTAAAATTAGGAAAACTTATAGGAATAGACCAATTAATTAAAGAGGAAGAAGGAAGAGGATGGTTTATTGTATCAAAGAAAGGGAAAGTATTAACTTTACATGCAGATTTTCCAGGAGAATCTAGATACACAACACACAAAGAAGTTGCAAAAAGGAATAAGCTCCCAAAATCAAGAGTGATGGGTGGAGGAATAGCAAGTTATGTCCTAGGAGATATAAGGTTAGATTCAGCAAGTAAAGTCCACGGAACAGTACCCGATCTTGTAATGGAAGAATATGGTCAAATGTTAAAAGATAAGTATCCTGAGATAAAAAATGTCGAAGTTAATATGCGTACTCCAGGGGATGAAGACACAAAAAGATGGGAACCTACAGGATGGGATTAGATTAAAATGCAAACCTCACAAAAACGTAAAGACATAGAAATCACAGAAGAAAATACTGATGCTGAAACATTACAACAGCTTGCAGATAAAGGATGGAGATATCTTATTCTTGCACCGGTAAGAGAGACTAGTTTTCCGTTACCTTCTGATGAGGTTATAAAATATGGCGGAATAGAATGCAAGATAGAAAAGAAAGAGATTAAAGAAGAGAGAGTTATGAATTTAGAACCTCATAATTCCTACATAGTTAATATTCAAAGAGATTTAGTTGAGTTAGGAAAAAAAGATCAATCAAGACCTTGAACAGGAGTTACAATTCTATCAACAATCAGATCATTACTTAATTCTTTTGCCAAGTTAGTTCCTTCTTCATGAGCTTCAATCTTTGCCCAAGTACTTTCAGGAACATTAAAAAGAGCAGCATGTAATGCATGAGTATTTTCTTTTATCCCTCCGTTCCAAACATGGTATTGACCCTCACATTCACTTATCTGATTTTGTAAGAATCTGGCATGAGATACCCTGTGTGCTTTAAGGTATTCTTTAGAAACATCTGGACCTAATGAACCTTGAATGGATAATACATTATCTATGTCATAACCTTTAATCATTTTTTCTACTGCATTCCTCTCTTTTTTTATGTGTGCCCCTACATCTGCCCATCTTTGTTCATAATATCTATAAAGATAACTATATGCCATCATAGAAAAAATATCGCCTCTACTCATAATTTCACGAATATCTTCTACAATCTGTCCATTACTAAGTTTTTCTCTTCTAAATTCTTCAGAGTCATGGAAAGCACACCCATATAAACATAATTCAAGTCTTATATCGCTAGGTAAAGCATCTCGTATCTCCTCTATCATTTTATTAACTGCATTGTAAGGTTTATCTCCGTCATAACCATCAGGAAATCTTATGAAATCTAATTTGCATATTCTAGTATCTCTAGGCAAAGGATGACCAAGACCTTTTTCAGTCCATTCTTTAACTTTCTCCATAGATTCGAGAATTACATCTTTTTTGTATCTTCTAACAACCTTTGAATTTAGATCAACAAATCTTGTAGGTTTTGAACCTTCCTTGACTGCATATTTCCCCCCGTCTATTTCTGATAAGAAAGAATCAGAACCAATAACAAATCTTGGGATCACATGTATTCCATTCTTTCCAAACTCTTCAATTGCTTCAGGATAGTTTGTTATTTCTCTGTCTCTAAGATTATCTTTTTTAGATTCATCTTCTGTACACCAAAATCCATAATTTCTAACACATTCTAAATCAAATGGAACCTTTCCATCCATAAAATCAATAGATACAGAATTAAGTTCTGTTCCATTTATTGTATCTATGACTCGTCTTCTGTTCTTATAAGAAGAAACACTCTGACTAGTCATATAGACTCCTCTTATCTTTGGCCTTTGATATTGTGGTCCCCCAGATATTCTCATAATCTGAGCAGCAAGATTACTCGTAGGACTAGCAGCCAATACTGCGGCGGCGGTTCTTTTTAGAAATTCTCTTCTTGTTAACAATTCAATCGCCGAATTTAAGAATTATGTCGCGTTTATATGTCTTTCCTTTCTGAAATCAGGTTTCTGACATACTCAAATCCATCATACTCATATCTTATTGCCAATTCATTTAATTCTTTTTTATCCATTGCTCTCACTCTGTGAGTATTTGGTATGTCGACTTCAAATGTTTTTACTATGTTGTCATGTGTAACAGCATCAAGACGTTCTTTAGACATTCCTTTTTGTTTAAGAAATTCAATAAAATAAGGATAATATGGAAATCCAGGAATGCCTGAAGCATAATCTTTCTTTTTATCATCTGAGGTATGAGGTGCGTGATCTGTTCCTATCATATCAATTCTTCCGTCAAGCAGAGCCTGAAGCATAGATTCCTGCATGTACTTTGGTCTTAAAGGAGGATTCATCTTCAAGAAATATCCTAGTAGCTTGTCCATTAATTCATCATACATAACTACATGATGCGGAGCTACTTCTGTTGTAATTTTAAACTTAGCTTTTTTCCTTGCTCTTTCGATTACCTCTAATGAGTCTGGAACAGAAAGATGACAAATATGTAATGTTCCTTTATATCCTTCCTGATGAGCAAACTTTAATTGATCTTTGACAGATTCAATTTCTGATTCAGGAGGTCTCGCGATAGTATGAGTAAATGATTCTTTAGGATCCCAAAGTTCTACTCTTAATTTAGATTCTTTTTCACAGTGAACAGCAAGAACTCCTTTGTAACCAAGTTCTGCTAATGTTTTATAGACTTGTCTTTGATCTTTTCCTTCAATAAGCCCCATGTTGCCTGTTGAATGTCCTGCAAACATTTTTAATGCGACAACTCGGTCATTTTCTCTTTGAGCTTCAACAATCTCTTCTATTTGTTTAACAGAATCTGTTACTCCGCCATAAATTCCGTGGAACATTTCAATACCAAGATCACCAATCATTTCATTCCCCAAATCAATTCTATCTTGAATCGCTTCAGCAGAAGTAATTACTGGATCTGTGTTTGGCATTTCAAATACCCCATCCAATCCTATATCCTGTGCAGTTTTTAATCCGTTCTTAACCGTCTCTTTACTTACTTGTAGCCAGTCTCTTAAATGTACATGTGGGTCTATCATTTTTCTATACCTACTGCCTCTTTTACTGATTTAAATCCTACCAAATCAAATAATCTTAGAATCCCTTTATTTATTTCTTTTACTAAACTGGGACCTTGGTAAATTAATCCAGTATAAACTTGTACTAAAGAAGCTCCTGCCTTAATCTTTTCATATGCTGTTTCGGCAGAATCTATCCCTCCAACACCAATGATTGGTTTGGCTCCTTCTAACATCTCATAAACTCTTCTGATTTGCTCTGTTGATATTTCTCTTAGTGGTTTTCCGCTTAATCCTCCTGTTCCAGCAGGTCCAACATGAGGTTGAGTATTTGATACTACGTAACCATCCATTTTATGTTTTGTACAAACTCTTATTACTTTTTCTAGATCTGCATGATGAAGAGTTGGAGATATTTTCACAAGAGTTGGTACTTTTTCTTTTTCTGCTTTTATTGCTCCTAACAAAGAATCAAGTGCAACAGGATCTTCGAATGTTTTTCCTTCTTTTGTGTTTGGACAGCTTATGTTTATTGTTATGTAATCTGCAATAGTTGCCCCATGTCTAAAACTATAAACAAAATCTTTAATTGCATCATCGCCCACTATTTCAGAATTGTTAGTTTTTGCTATATTTAATCCAATAGGATAATTCCTAAGAGCAGAAGTAAGAGTGGAAAGGTTAGATTTGATATTAGCAACAATACTCATCGTACCTATGTTGTTTAATCCCATCCTATTAACAATAGCTTCATCTTTTGGATATCTGAATATTCTTGGTTTAGGGTTTCCTTCTCCGCCTCTTGCAGTAGCAGAACCTACTTCTGTAAAACCAAATCCTAAGTCATAAGAAAAATCTATCAGCTCTGCGTTCTTATCAAAACCTGCAGCAAGACCTACGGGATTTTCAAAAATTGTATCAAACAACTCAATTCTAAGTCTATCGTCTTGTACTCTATAGGCCTTTTGCATAAGGTAAGAAACCGGCGGTGTTCCTTGCGCCACCTTTCCTAAACTTGAAACTAGGTTATGCGCCCTTTCAGGGTCTAACATAAATAATAATGGACGAATTAATTTATACATTGTTTATCCCTTATAACCTATTTCTTTGTTTAATTTATCTAGCTCCGCAACACAAACTTTTGCCCAGTTTTTCCAATTATCTCCTTCTAATGAATCACGTAATACTGCATCCTTTGCCCAAGGTTGAGTTATTCCGCTAGAACTGTTTATTCTTGCTAATCCTAAATCATAACCTGCCTCGTTTAGTCTCGCAGTGATATCTGGTGCAGAACCTCCTTGGCTACCCACCCCAGGTATCAATAAAGCAATGTTTTTATCTGCATATAACTTAGCTAAATTACTAAGTTCTTCAGGTGATGTTGCTCCAACAACAGCTCCAACGCCTGGCTTTCCTTTGCTCCATTCAACTATTTTTTCTGCAACAGCCTGATACAAAGGAATTTGTTCACCATCAACTTCAACTTTTAAATCTTGAAAATCTGCTGATCCTTTATTTGAAGTTCTGTTTAGAATATAAACTCCTTTCCCTTTATCATCGCTGCAATATTCAGTAAAAGGTCCGACAGAATCACTTCCCATGTAAGGAGAGATTGTTACTGCATCGGCTTTCCAAGATTCAAAACCTTCTCTTGCATAGTTTGCAGATGATTTTGCTATGTCTCCTCTTTTGTAATCCAAAATAATCGGTATGTCTGGAAATTCATCTTTTATCATACCAAAAACTTTTCCAAGTGTACGCAAGCCCATGAACCTTCCTTCACATTCATATGGCGTATCCATTACATTGTAAAACCCTTGGTTTGGCTTGAATGCGCCTGGCAAAACATTTTGATCTTTCATCTCTCTAAAAAGCGCTTCAAAGAAATGTGTGGTTTTAAACCATGGTGCTGGCGGAAGCGTAGGAGGATGCATCTGCTCAGGTACTGGATCTAATCCTAAACATACAATGCTTCCTGTTTGCTTTGCTGCCACAGCTAGTTTGTCTAGATAATTCATTTTGACAATTCCTCCATTGGTTTTCCATATTCTTTTTGGACAGCATCCTGCAATTCTTTCATTTTTCCTGCCGCATCTAGAACTAGTTTATACCTATCTACAAACTTCTTTGCTCTATCTAGTTTTCCTCCGTCTGGATTAAAAGCAGAAACAAAAGCACCTATTCCGTGTTCTCTTATGTAATTCTCTCCCCATGCAGGAGGAGAATCAAGATATGTTGTTGCTCTTTGCGGATCTTTTGAACGTGCTTCTAAGAAATCTTTGTCAATCGCTACAAAGGGATGCGCTGTTACTCCTTGTTCTGCTAGCATCTGCTCTCCACCTTGATTTCTTGTAACAACTGCTAATAGGTTAGATATGTCTATGCCTTGATTTCTTAACATAGGAACCCATCCTTTTTCTTGTCCGTCCTTTATGCTATAAACACTTGATCCTGCAGTTATTAAATCGACAATATGAACTGCAGTCATTCCAGATGGTGCTTCTCCGTTAAGAAGCTCTCCATTTGGCATTACAACTTCATGTTTTCCATCTTTGTATAAAGAAACATGAGGGATATCAAGTTTTTCCGCAACAGGGCCCGAGAATATCCAGTCTCTTCTTTGTCCGCCAGATATAAGTGCATCATCTTTTTTCGGTATCAAAGATTCTGTTTTTTCGGATAAGATATCAATAACTTCCTTAAATGTCGGATGTTCTTCTGCCATCTTGACCGCATGAGCAATCATTGCCTGAGAATCATCACCATATTGTTTAAACTGACCGCCATCCTGGCATAATTTTTCAGTATTTATGTAGTATATGCCAAGCTCTCCAGAAGTTAAAATAACTGGCTCATCCAGATCTGTATATGCTCCTGTCTCAAGAAGCAACTCTGAAACTCTTTCATGACTTTTCATTTTCTTCCTCCTAGTTTTATATTTGTATATTATGTCCGAAAAATCTTCTTCCAGTTATTCCTTTTCCAGGTCCAACTTCTTGGTATTGTTTATAGGTTGACTCATCCATTGTAAATACCATCTTTATCTTGTACTTTTCAGCTATTGGAAGAATCACTCTGTCTCCAAGACTTCCGCCTGGCTGTACAACAACCGCAGGAATTAATCCTTTGTCGTATTTTGGATCAAAGTTGTCTTTTTTTGGTATGAAGGTTACTCTCTTTTTACCTTCTGTGTACTTAACACGTCTTTCACCAAATTGTCTTTTAACTCTATCAATTCCTGCTGTCTCAACAAATCCATCCAGCTTTGGATAGAATGCATCAGAAAATGCAGTTAATCTTATAGGTGTTTTTATTGTTCCTTCAAAGTCTTCTCTTGTAAATGGAGTGTCAAATAACACTGCATCCCATAGTTCATCATCGTTTGCACTTAGTGCTGCATAAGCAGAGTTCTGAAGCATGTTTCTTGCTTTTTCTGCTGCAACTGTTCTTGCACCGCAGCCATCTCCTAATCCTGCTACTGCTCCGTTATGGACATAGAAAACAAGATTTGATGATAAGAATATTGCTGCATTCCCTGCAAAATCAATATCATTTAGTAGTGCGTCATCTAATGATTCAATATCACTTATTCCATTATTCCCAGTCACAACACTGCATTCTGCACTGGCATCAAAAGTAGGCTCTCGGTCTTGTTTTACATGGTAGCCCAAGGCAGCAGGTGTTAAGCTGTATTTTCCATTAACTATTTTTGGAGTAAGTTCATCTCCTACTTCTAAAAGGAATCTATTCCTGTGCGCTTTTACTTTACTTGTATCCTTTAGAAGATCAGCTGTTCCCTCTTCAAATACAGGTGCGACTACACCCTCTATAAACATCCGGTCAATAAATTGTGCTGTTTCATATGTTAAAGGTGAATTAAATCCCCAAACTCCTCCAAAAGGTGAGTTTAAGTCTCCTGCAATTGCTTTTATAGCTGCCTCTTCTTGTGTCCTTCCTTTTGCTATAGCAACAGGTCTTGTATGTTTTGAAGAAACTGCAATATGTGGTTCTTGAGAATCTTCATAGATCGCTCCAAGATTAACTGCGGTTCGTATGACTGAGCTGATATCGCCTATATTTGTCCATCCAGGAAGTCTTGCTCTTGCTCCCAAATCAATGCCGCCTGCGTATGGATTTCCATAAAGAGGTTTTCCATCTATCCCAACTTCAGTAAGAAGTTCCGCATTTAGATGGCTGTTCTCTCCACCTTTTAATTTCATTACTTGTTTTAGTTCTTTTTTCATTTCATTCACCTCTCTCGTGTCTGTTTAATACTTTTGTTTCAAGTTCTCCTGTTTTTCTGTTACACATGGCAACTGCGGCAGACACTTGATAATCATCTTCTGGTTTTGCTCCTCCTTTGATTGCAGCAAAAATTGCTTGTGCAATATCTTCAGGAGTTTCGGATCCAATAACAATATCTGAGGGGTGCCTGTTATATGGATGGAGAGGACTTTCATTCCCTCCGGCATATGTTGTTAATAACCTCCCTTGTCCGTTATTTATTACATTTGCAAAGGCATCATCATCTCTTTCTATTCCTTCTTCAGTTCCTTTCGCTCTTGTGATAAATAAAACTGCTTGCGAATGATTGTGTTTTGAATCGCTAAGAAGACAAGCGCTAACTCTCGGAGTGTTGTTGGGTTCGTCCGGTTCATACGTTGTTATGTCAATCCATTTATCATCTTTTTTATCGTATTCAAAAACAGGAGTTGAGAATGCGGTTTTAATTGCATCAACAATATTTATATCTCCTCCTGAATTTCTAATTGCAGAATAGATTAGTTTTGTCTGTGCACCATTGCTTGCTATTAAATATCTTTTTCCCTCTTGCCCTTCAAACTGTGCAAAAGCAGGGTATAATAATAGAGCAGGACTTCCTTCTTCTAGCTGCTTCCTGTCGGTTACATCTGTGATTATTGTTTTTGTGTTTTTACCTTCAACCAAGACTCTTGCTTGACTTGAAGGACTTCTTCCTGTTAAAGAGTATCCTACATAATCATTTCCAGAAGGAGTTCTACCTACAATTACCCCTCTTCCACTATATATCATTTGACTTAATGCATTTAAATCGTCTTTCATTTTATTTCGCCTCCTTATAATATCTCTTTTGGTTCGTATTTAGCTAATTCTTCATAGCTATTCGTAAACAGCCAGCCTATTTTATTGCATACAGCATCAATCTGTTTTTTTGCATTTCCAATAAAACTAGCTTTATCATCTAAAATCCGTTCAATTTCTTCTTGGCTTACTCCTGCTTTAGCAAAAACAGGATCGTTTGCTAACAGTTCAGCCAAATGATTCTCGTCTGAACCTTCTTTTCGCATTCTCAGCACTTCGGCAACTGCGTGTTCCTTGATCACTTCGTGCGCTTTCTCTCTCCCAAGCCCTTTCTCTGTTCCTGCGGTTATGAATTTTGTTGATGCCAAGAATGGCAAGTATCTCTGTAATTCTTTATCAATCATTGCAGGATATGCTCCCATTTCATTTAGGACAGTCATTGTAGTTTCACATAATCCATCAGCACTATAAAATGAATCAGGGAGTATAACTCTTCTAATCACAGAACAAGAAACATCTCCTTCTTCCCATTGATCTCCAGAAAGTCTTGAAGCTCCGTCAGAATACATTTTCAATAATTCGCTGAATCCGCAAATTCTCTCTGAACTTCTTGTATTCATTTTATGCGGCATTGCACTTGATCCGACCTGTCCTTCTTTAAAGCCTTCTGTAACTAGTTCGTAACCCGCCATAAGTCTCATCCCTTTCCCAAAGTTTTCACAAGCAGCGCTTAATGTTGCAAGTCTCGAAAGAAGCGCATAATCAAGAGATCTAAAGTAAACCTGTCCTGGAGAATCCAATGTTTTTCTAAATCCAAGATGGTCTGCAATCCTTTTCTCTAAAACTTCAACTTTTTCTCTGCTTCCCAAAATGTCTAACATATCATCTTGAGTTCCGATTGGTCCTTTTATTCCTCTCAATGGATAGCTTTCAGTAAACTCTTGAAATTCTACTAGAGGATTAGATAATTCTTCAGCCCACATTGAAAATCGTCTTCCAAGTAAAGTTGGTTTTGCTGCTTGATGATGGGTTCTTGCGGTTAGAGTTATATCCCCATAATCCTTTGCTCTGTCAGCAAAATGTCTTAATGTTGCAATAAATCTCCCAAAAATAAGTTCTGATGCATTCTTGAGCTGCATCTGCTCAACATTATCACTTAGGTCTCTTGAAGTCATTCCTTTATGAAGGTATTGTCCTGCTCCTGCAGTTTTTACAAAAGATTCTATCTTTGCTTTGATGTCGTGTTTTGTTACTTTTTCGATTCTTTCGATTTCTTCTAGGTCGACATTTTCTTTTGCTCTTTCAAACTTTTCTATATCTTCTGCAGGGATATTAACACCAAGCTCTCTCTGACTTTTCATTACTGCAATCCATAGCTCTCTCTCTGCGATAGCCTTCCCTCTTTCTGAAAAGATGTCATTCATCTCTTCTGTTACATATCTTTGTGATAATATGTTTGGGTTTGTCATTTTACTAATGTCTAACTAGTTCATCAACAACAGTTTGTAATCCAGTTACAACTCTTTCTTCTCTGGATCTCATGTCTGGTTCGAATCTTTTTCCAAGCAAGTGCTGTATTGCTTCAATATACCTTGCAGCAATTTCTACTCTCTGGTCATCCGTGTATAACTTATCTCCTACAGAGAATCCTCTTGCGAATTCCTTAGAGTAAGATCTTGGACAAAGTATTACTTTACCATCAACAACATAATCTTTCTCTTTTATTCCTGGCTGAGTCTCTTTTAGATATGCTACAAGACCTTTTTCATCTCCTGCTTTAATAAATTCAAGCTGTTTATTGTAATCATCTAACAACCACCATCTTGACGAATCAAGAGTATATAGTTCATCTTGTGAAACTATTTCTCCATCTTTGTTCTTTCCATGTTCTGTTTTTGTGTCTACGAGTATTAGTCCTTTTTCTTCACCAAAATTAGCAACATCACCAAATGCAACTATGGATGAGCCTATAATCTGATTATATTCTCTACGCGTACAAACTCCCATCTTAACAAGTTCCGCAGGTGTAACAGATATGTCATGGTCATCAGATTTTGTTGATGGAGTATCCATCATATAAGGCAGTCTTCCATTTGGAATCAAATCTTTTGGCAGTTTATGTCCGCAAAATTTTCTTTCTCCTTTCATAAAATGCATATATAACGAAGTGCTTGTAGAACTTTTTGCCATATACTCTCTTAAAACATTTTCAAAAAGTACTTGAGTCAGATCTTCAGCGCCAATAACAACTGCATTGTCTTCTAATCCTGGTACATCCAATTGTGAGGTTCCTATGGTTTCTCGCACCATTTTTCTCATATGGTTATGGTTCATAGCAACAATTTGATCTTTAAATGGAATATCTCCTCTATTCTTATCATGAGTTGATATTCTTGTAGTTCTTACCATTAGTCTTAATGGAGTTCCGTCATCTGCACATAAAGGAGGATTTTCAAATTCTATTGTCTTTCCAGTTGCTTTATCTTCATAACTTCCTTTTCCACCAAAAATAGAATCAGAAACTTTTCCCGGTCTTATCCTGCACCCTTCTAATCTAGGAACTGCACCAGAATCTAAAACTTCTTGTGTTGTTACATACTTATCTTTACTTTTTACAGCTTGTTCCGCTAGTTCTCTTGCTTCTTCTTTTGTTAAAAGTTTTTGTGCCATTTTATTTCACCGCCTCTCCATCTTTATATTCCAAAATCATCTCCGTACTTTTACGATCAGATTCTCTTAGACTAAATAATTTATCTTCATTGATCTTTTCTATTAATTCTCTAAATCTTGGATTAACTCCTGCATACATTTGTGCAATTGCTTTTCCAACATTATTCGCACGTCTAACATACATGCTAGAACTTCCTGGAGGATTTGTTAAACAACTTTCATTCGGAGAATCTGGCGGACAGCTTATTACAGGTCCAAGTGCATGGAAAGATAATGTTCCTGATAATGCGTCTGTTCCTCCTGCAATCGCAACATATGCAATAGAACCCCCTGCAGCATTAAGTTCTTTTATTATTGCCATTAATTCTTCTGGCTGTTTATGTGCTGAGCATATTCTAGTCATATATGGAATTTCATAATCTCTCAAAGATCCTGCAACTTTAACTACCTGTCCATCATCACTTCCAGAGCCAGCCAATATTGCTGCGCAGCCAGTATTTGCCCGCATTATTTCTTTAAATTTTTCATCAATCATTTTCTTCCTCCAAATTCAAATTGTGAATCTCCTGTTGTTTTTTTAATCACACCAATCTGTGCTGCTTCTCTGCTTACATCTTGTATCCGATTTCTGAAATGTTTATTGATGTAATCAACAAGTTCTCCTGCTTGTTCTTTTGGTACTGTTAATGTATACCCAACACCCATATTGAATGTTTGGTATAATTCTTCATCTTTAATTCCGTATTGTCTGCATAATGCCATAAATGGCGGAACAGGAAGAACATCTTTACTAACAACTGCTTTGCATCCTTTTGGAACCATTCTAACAATATTATCTGGCTGTCCTCCGCCAGTTATGTGTGCCATCCCTTTAACATCAAACTTAGATACTACTCCCTCAACTCCTTCATAGCCAAATAAAATATCATTCATTGGTCTGTGAGGTCTTGAAAGTTCATATCTTAAACTTTTGCCGTTTAATGCGTCCATTGGATCGTCCCAGCTCTTAACTTCACCTTTCTTAACTAATTCATCAGAAAAATCTCTTCCTAAAGTATATCCGTTTGTCATCAGACCATCGACAGAAACTCCAACCAAAACATTTCCTGGTTTTACATCTGAACCAGTCACTAAATATTTTTTATCGACAAATCCAACAACTGTTCCTGCAATGTCTATTGAGCCTTCTTGATATGCTTTCTCGGTTTGTACAAGTGTTGAAGGTAGCATCGCAACACCACATCTTTTGGCAATCTCAGTTGCTTTTTTGTCAATTTTTTTTAATGTTTCCTTAGGTACATTTCCTGCAATATAAAGAGAGAATCCTGCTGGCTTTACACCTTGAGCAGATATATCATTAAATCCATGAGCAATAATGTCTTCAGGTGTTGAATCTCTAGGATGTCTAAACACTTTTGGTTTTGTTCCTGTGCCGTCTGTTGAAGCGACTAAAAGCGGAGTACTCATCCCTTCTATTGCTTTGGCAACATCAATCGCTCCATGCTGATTAATTCCAAGAACATGAACAAAAGAATCAAACATTCCTTGGTTGTATGTATCCTTCATCTGTGCAGATTCTCCGCCAAGAACAACACACCCTCTTGTCATACTCTCTAATGCAATTCCTTCAACAAAATCAGGTATAAATTCTCCCATCTCTTGTGATGCGATATAATCCAGGGTTCCTATTAACTTTCCTTTTAAATTACTTGACGCAAGTTGAAAGGCAGCTTTCCCTTTTTCTTTAGCATGGTCGTACGTACTAGAAATAGGAGCACACCCAATATCAAGTCTTGCGAATTTTTTATCTTTATAGTCTGAAAGGTCGACTGCTCCTCCAAATAATCCTTTGGCATCCATCCCATGTTTCTTCAATCTTTTTGAGACTTCACTATTAACTTTATTTTGATCTCTAATTGAAACTCCTGATGCTTCATAGCTCATATCTGAAAAATCTGTCATTTTATATCTCCTTTCATGAAATCAACTGCCGCTCTAAACATTAGAGTAGTTGGATTATATTCAGCACCTGTATGTCTTCCTTCTTGCTGTAATTGTGCTCGATCTGGTCTTTGGAAATCATGATGTAATCTTTCAAAGTGAGGGAATAATACTAGATTATTCTTCCATCCAAAACCTGCTATATCATCAACAGAACCATTTGGATTGTACTGTTCGCCTCTTGATGATTCAAGATATTTAGCCATATGTCCTCTTGTGTATGTCAGAGCAACCATTTTATCAGACATTACTCCTTCTAATCCTCTTTTAGGAACATATATTCTTCCTTCTCCGTGTGATATCGGAGCAAAGATTGGCTCTTTAGTATCCTTAAGATACTTAAGCCAGACAGTATCATTATCGGGGTTTACTTTAACGTCCCAGTAACCTGTTTCGTGTTTTCCGGAATCATTCTTTAATGTTCCGACAGGAAGATCATCAAACAGATCAAGTTTTGCAAGAACTTGTAAAAAATTACATACTGCATAGATAGGAACATTGGAGTCTTCAAGTTTTTCTTTTAGTTTATCGCGAAGACCAGACTTTCTAATTCTATTAGCTCCAGATTGTCCTGCACCAAGCTGATCGCCCATCATGAATCCGCCTGGCAAACCAAGTCCTTGGTATTGATCTAAAATAGAAGGGTCATCAATCATTGAATTTATATGTCTATAATCGACATCAGCACCGGCCAACCTAAACACGTAACCAAGTTCTTCATGGGAATTAATTCCAATCCCAGTCGGTATTAGTACTTTTGGTTTTTGTGTGTATCTAGATCTAATTGGTGTTGGTTCTTCATTAGGTTTGAGGTCTATTCCTGGTCTACCTGTTTTTGTTTGTAGTCCTAACATTATTCTCTCACCCCATGATATGTTTCTAACATAGGTTTAATTGATTCTGATAACACTACTTGATTTTCTCCGTTATGCCTCATAAAGACTTCATTTCCTGAAACAACCCCGATATCACTGCATTTATTTCCAAATAATTTTTCAAAATCTTCAGCATTCTCGTCTTCTACAGTAACAAGGAACCTTCCTTCTGTTTCGCTGTACATAAGATCTCTTAATGATAATTCTGCTATTTGTCCTTCTTGATGAACTTTATCAATATCAACAGCGATTCCAATCTCCCCTGCCATTGCAGTTTCTTTTATTGCAGTCGCAAGTCCTCCTGCTTCTATGTAATTTGAAGATTGAATAATGCCTGCTTTGTTTGCTCTATCCATCATTCTAAAAGTATCATACACATCAAATAAGTCTTCATCACTCACTTTACCAATATTAAATTCTACCCCTTCTCTTTCTGAAAGCATATTAAGATATTCTGAACCGCCCATATCTTCTTTTGTTTTTGAACCTACAACATAAACTCTATCTCCTCTTTGTTTAGCATCTATTGTTACAATATCATCTACATCATCAATCTTTGAGAACACAGTCATAAGTGTTGTGGGGTATACTCCTCTTTTCACAACATTTCCATCTTCATCATGGATTGTTGCCTGGTTATACATAGAATCTTTGCCAGATATAACTGGAATTTCGCATCCTTTGATAACTTTTGCAAGTCCTTTGTTGGCTTCAATAAGCATCTGTTGGTATTCAGGCTGATCAGAACTCTGCCATAATGCCTGATCTGTTGCAACCATATGATCCAGGTTTCCTCCCATTGCGAGATTGTTTCCAATCGCTCTTAGGAATGAATTGACACCCATCTTTTCAGAATCAATGTATGACTGTCTTTCTGCATGACCAAAGGATTGTACTAATCCTTCGCTTGAATCTATATCAACCAAAGTACAGCTTGTTTTTGTAGAAACTCTTCCTCTTCCTTGTATACAATGCTGGACCTGAAGGCCTTTTACAGTACTGTCCATCTTGTCCATAAACGGTGCAATAGAACTAAGATTAGGCTGGTTAAGCATAGCATTAAATGTTGCGGTTGCTTCAGTAATTGTCCAATCTCCACCTGTTAATTTCACTTCAGCTTGATCTAACTTATCTAATAAAGAGTTCTGCTCTTCAAGAGATAACTTGTATTCAGCAGGATTTAATGCTCTTTTTGGGAATCCATGGTTGATGAAATTCATATCTAGATTAACAACTTCTTCTCCTTTTGCCTCGACTACTGCTCTTCCAGAATCAGTAAACTGACCAATATCAGAGAACTCAACTTCATGTTTCTTTAATATCTCTTCAATCTCTACTGCGTATTTTTTATCGGCAGCAACTGCCACTCTTTCCTGTGATTCATTCAAGAATAATTCTGTTGCAGTCATTCCTTCATATTTTATTAACAATTTATCAAGACTTATTTCAAGGCCATTTGTTTCTTCAGCCATCTCAAGTGCTGCACAAGAGATTCCTCCTGCTCCAAGATCTGTTACAAATTTGATATAACCCTTATTACGAAGTTCAAGCATTGCTTCGAACATCTTCCTTTGTGTGTATGGATCTCCGATCTGCACTGCTGTTGCAGGTGAATTCTGACTTAGTTCTTCTGAAGAGAATGTTGCACCATGAATTCCGTCTTTTCCAGCACGACCGCCTAAAACGTATAATCTATCCCCAACATCAATATGTTTTTCATGGGATGGCTGGCCATTAACTTCTGGTGGTGCTCTACCTATGCTTCCAACACCAACAATTGGTTTACCGTTATATCTATCATGATAATTGCACATCCCTTGGTTAATAGGAATGCCCATCTTGTTTCCGCCTTCTTCAACACCTTGTACAACACCATCAAATATTTGTTTAGGATTAAGAAGAAGATTTTCCAGTTTTTGATCCTTAAAGAATCTTTGCGTGTCTTCAGGATGACCTAAGAAATAGAAAAGGAAATTCCCAATTACTTCTCCGCCCACTCCAGTACATGCCGGATCTCTATTAACACCTACAATTCCTGTTATTGCCCCACCAAATGGATCAAGAGCAGAAGGTGAATTGTGTGTTTCATTTTTGATAAGAACATTCCAATCATCATTAAATTTGAAAACACCAGAATTATCTTTATAGATTGATACTCCAAGCTGAGGTTTATCTTTTAGTATTTTTAATGTTGGATCTTTTATTAATGTGTCAAATATCCCTTTATCGCTTCCTGGGAAGGATGCATTGTATAATGAATGTCTGCAATGTTCACTCCACATCTGAGCAAGAACTTCAAGTTCTGTGTCTGTGATAACTCCTTTTTTTCTTCCTTCGACTTGAGTATTAAGTTTACTTAATGCGTACTCCTTTATTTTGAGCATGTAATCTTCTGCAAGGGCTAATGTTCCTCCACGAATAGAGTCAATCTCTTCCACAGACATTCCTTCTTTTACAAAATCAAGGTTTAATGTTCCTAGTTCTCCTGTCTTTAGAAGTTCTTCATGTGTCATGGATCCTATATCAAGATCAAACACATTAGGTCTATTCCCAAGGTTAACAGGATGAACCTTATTTTCAAATCCTCCTTTTTCTTTAAACTCTGCACTAGTCATAATAGAAATATCATGGATTTGAGGATTAGATGTAACGCGCTCTAATGATTCTTTTAGTTTAGGATCAAATCCTCCTTTGACATAATGAACAGCAGAAGTATACGCAGGAGTATCTGTAATTCCAACCAATCCTAAGTCGTCTTTTAGAACACGAGCAGCATTATCTGTAACACCTGGTTTGTAATCAACACGAATTGCAAAATCCCAATCAGAGGATGTTACTGGTTGATTGATATTAGTTTCTTGTGTGGCTTTATGGCTTATTAGTTTAGAAACTTCTTCAAGCTGTGTTTCATCTAGTTCGCCGTCAAGAGAAACCAATAAAGAACTATATGCTTTTGCATCCTGAATTCCTACCTCTCTTAGAGCTTCTTCAAGTGCAGAAACAGTATCTGTCCCCCCTATTGGTTTGTTAACAACTTCGAGTGTATTAATTGCCACAATAATCCCCTTTAACCTTATATTGCCTTACCTAACTAATATATATAGTTTGTCCATGCTAATTCGTCTCGAGTTTAGGACGAACCAAGAACTACTCTTAGATCTCTAACAATTCCTTCTGCCTTTTCTTTAAATTCTTTTTTGTATCCAGGCAGGTAAGACTTAACATCTACGTCTTGAATAACTCTCCACACATATTGTCCTCTTTTATTTGGGCCCCAGTTAACAAGAGAATTATTAGATGCAAAATCAAAAGCATGGCCTGCAAATTTCTCAAGATATCTTTCATTTGCAGGAAGTCTGTAGCTCTGTATCTCTCTTAGAAGTCTGCTTGCAAGTTCAGTATCTCTATCAGTCTGAAACATAGCATTAAACGTAGAAAAGTATATTGCTCTTGCAATTTGATTAAGTTCTTTTTCTGTTGGTTTTCCTTTTTTGATTAGTTCTTGAGCATTAGCTTTATCTTGCTCTAATCCACTAAAGAAAGAATCAATTGTTTTTTTAGCACGTTTTCCCATACTAAAATTACATGTAGGCGAAATAAACTATAAATAATTTATGTTATTGTTGTTTCGAGACGAAATTTACAATCCTATTAAAATTAGCTTCACTCATGTTCTTTCTATATCCCCGGGTTAACTCAATCATCTTTTTCCTGCTTAGTTTTGTATACTTTAGAATATACTGACAGAATTGAGTGACATTTTGCGGTTTTTCTGTATAGCTTGCTCTTTCGAAATCTAATAATGTTATCTTCTTGTTAATTATGATATGTTTGTAAGGATTAGTCATCTCTTCTTTATTTATTCCAAGATTATCAAGAATAAAACATTTTTTGAGTATCTTGACTAAAACCGGATTAACATTCTTTTTAGTTTCAAGATATTCTTTAATGAAAATTCCAGAAACATATTCATAGATAAAGTAATTATCTCCAGAAGAAATTAACTTAGGACCAATTCCTTTTTTATTTAGAATTTTTAACCATTTTGATTCTCTATTTACTGTTTCTTTTGCATCAATATCTTTTCTCTGTGCTTTTATTGTTACTTTTTTATTGTTCATAGAACCAGTATAGATTAAACCTCTGTGACCTTTTGCTAACTTTTTAATATTCTTTACTTTCTTATAAACTTCTTTCAGAACCCAGTTCTTCTGCAGTTTGTAGACAAAGAGATTTTCAAATGATATTCTTTTCTTTGCTAATTGCGTAGATTCGAAACCATAATCTTCAATTGCTTCATCAACTACAGCTTTATGAGTTAATGAAGAGAATAAAATCAATATAATCCCATCTTTAGCTAAGTATTCATTTGCTTCTGAAAGAAACTTAACTAATAATTCATATCCTTTTTTTCCTCCACTTAATGCTCTCCCTTCATCTTTTGATTCTCCTTTTGCTAAAGGAAGGTAAGGAGGATTAAAGATTATTGTGTCAAAGCTCCCTTTAATATTATTAAATAAGTTACTTTTAGCGAACTTAATCTTCACTTTGTTTAATTCTGCATTCTTTTTTGCTTCCAACAAATCCCTTTCACTTATATCAACAGCTAAGACAGAATTAACATTCTTTTTCTTTGAGGCAGCAATCCCCTGAATCCCAGAACCAGTACCAACATCTAATACTTTACCAAACCCATACTTTTTAACAGATTCTTCCAGCAAATAGCTGTCTTCTTGTGGTATGTACATATATAGAAAATATTTTTAAGTATATTTAAGGTTTTTTAAAAAACATGCGTGCGGGGAACAACCAGGGAGTAAAATCTATTATATGAAGACTGTCTATGCATCTTTCATATCTATCAAATGCGGTTGTAGTAAATATAAATGTTTTAACTTTTGTTTTCTTTATGACATCACTCCACGCGTTGTATTCTGCGGGGTTGTGTGCACTTGAAAACACAACATCTCTTTTCTGATTAGCTTTTTTTGCCACTTTTTTACTTAGTCTTTCAACAACTGACTCTATGCTCCTTTTTGTTGGTGCTGATATCCTTGGTCCGTACATATTAATTAGATTATATCCGTCTTCTGCTGCTTTCTGTTCAAGATACCTTCTAATCATATTCACTTCATCTTTCCCCCCACAAACAAGAACAAGACTTTCTGAGCTAGATTCTTTATAGACTCGTTTAAAGCTTTTATACAATTCATCTTTTTGAAGAACTTTTTTATCCATACGGAGATTATAAAGAAAGCAATTCATTTATATTTATTTCTATGTAACTGTCTGTGGACAACTTACTTAAATCTAGAATCTGCTTCTAAGAGATAATCATTAACCCTTGTTAATACTGACTGCAATAAGAATTGCTGAACTTTTTCTTCAAAGATTGTTGAGAGTTGGTCATGTTCTGTAACTCGGTATTTATTACGAACTTTTTCTATCAAAAATAGATCCCTTAATCTTTTTAATTGTCTGCGAATGTTAGATGAAGCAATTCCAGCTAGGACCGCTTTTGCGTTCTTTCTTGAATCAATAACCAATGATTTTATCTCTTCAGAGCCAAGCTCTTGTTTTTCTCTTCTTGCGTTTAATAAAACATAGAAAATATCAACAATAACGTCTCTTGAATCTCCTGGCTGGAGCAAACCAATGCTCAGACATAATTTCTTAACAAGATCTCTGTCTTCTAATTTGTAAGGTTTTTCATATCTCCTTAATGTTAATTCTGACAATGGAGTGTCTTTCAAAACAGAAGCTTTTTTCATGTCAACCACCTAAAAGATTTAGGTATTTCTCATTATATAAAGGTTTCTATATAAATTAGTTAAAATTGATTGAATATTTTAATAAGCAAAAATTTATATATTCCATTATAAAAAGAAGTAATAATGAAAAAGAGGATAAAAGAATTCATAAGTACAAGACATGCATCATTCTGGGTTATTATGATACTTGTTTTAGTTATTGTTATTTCTTTAGTGCTATTCACACCTGTCGGCGGAAAAGTCCAAGTTTCAGGAGATAAGGAGGCAGAACAAACTATTTCTGAATTCAAGATCTTAGGGTGGGAGTGCATAAGAGCAACAAACAGCATAAAAGGTACAATTAAGAACCTAAATGGGGCAGAATCTCCTGTTACAATCGAAGGAAAATTATATTTTGCTGGACAAGTTATTTCAGATAAAACAATCACATTATATGATGTAAAAATATACGAAGAAAGGGACTTCGAAATAAAATTTGATAATCCTTCTACTTGGAATGCTTGTAATGTAGAACCTATTTAAGATTAAAACTTACCTCAAATTCTTTATCTTTTATTTTAACTTTTTCAGATTTAGAACCTTTGCCTGTAAATTCAATTGAAGACGCACCAACTTTCTCTTTGATAACATCAGCATGTTCTTTAATCATGTCAGTATCTCCAGAAATAAACAGTTCGATGTTATCTTTTTTCTCTAGGCCTTCTTTCTTTCTAAATGCTTGAACTCTTCTCATTAGTTCTCTTGAATAACCTTCCCCTTCTAGTTCTGGAGTTAGTTCTGTATTAATATAAACATCAATCCCTTTTGCTTCTGCCATAACAAAAGGAGGATTAACAGTTGTTTCCTCTATGAAATGTTCTTTTTTAAGCTCAAACTTCTTGCCATTAGCAGTAATAACAAAAACACCTTCCTTTTCAAGATGATCTGAAATAGATTCTAATGATTGTGTTGATATCTGAGCGATTATACTTGGGCTATCTTCTTTAAACTCAGGATTTAATTTTGCATAGTCTGGTTTCATTGTCTTATGAACTCCAACAAAGTCTTCCTGTGCTTTGACTTCCTTAACATTGCCCTGTGTTTTGATCATATGTGAAAGCCCTTCTGCAGCCATTCTGACTTCTTCTTTTTCGCTAACAACAATCGCCTCACTTATGGGCCACCTTACGCCTAATTTGGCTTTTTCTCGTCCTGATAATACTCCCTGAATAACAGATTTAGCAATTTCTATGTTCTCTTCTAATTTAGAATCAATTAAGTTTTCAGTTACTTTCGGCCAATCAGTTAAATGAATGCTCTCTTCTTCTAATCCGAATCTTTCCTTAAGATTTAAGTACATCTGTTCTGTTACCATGGGTACGATTGGAGTTAACATCTTCAAACAACCCATCAAAACATGATATAATGTGTAAAGTACTGTTTCTTTGTCTTCATCAGAACCTGTTGACGATTTTTCCCTAACTAATTGAACATATGTTCTTGATAATTCTAGGAATAATTCTTCAACAGCCAAAGGAACTTCGTTTAGTTTATAGGTTTCAAATAGTTCTGTAACTTTTTTGATTGTTGAATTTAATTTAGATAAGATGTATTTTTCTTCTATCTCTAGTTTTGGCTGTATTTCTTTTGGATTCTTGCCGATTAAACCTGAGTATTCTGCCAAGAATTTATGTAGATTCCACAGCACGATAAGATTTCTATGCTTGACTTTCATATCATCAAAGTTATAGTTTAGGTCTTGCCCTGGATTTGTTCCACCTATACTATAAAACCTAAATGTATCTGCGCCGTACTTATCAACAACTTCTTCAGGAAGAATATAATTCTGAAGTGATTTAGACATCTTTCTTCCCTGGGCATCATTGATAAACCCATGCATGTATACTGCTTTATAGCTTGGTTTTTTTAGTGAGATCATTGATGCTACAAATAATAGATTAAACCAACCTCTAATCTGGTCTATTCCTTCCATAATAAAATCTGCAGGGAACATCTTTTCGAATAGTTCTGTTTTTTGAGGATAATCTAAGCAAGTCCATGCAGCAACTCCCGCATCAACCCAAACATCAAGAATATCGGGTATTCTTTTCATATCTTTTCCGCACTTACACTTCCAGCTAATCTCGTCAATAAATGGTTTGTGAATATCTTTTGGTTTCTGGCCTGATTTTTCTTCTAATTCTTTTATTGAACCAATAACATCGTATTCTCCGCACTCACATCTCCAAATAGGCAAAGGAGTTCCCCAGAATCTCTGTCTTGTAATTGAATTATCTCTTAGGTTATCTAACCATGAATCAAACTGTCTTGAACCTGCATAGTCAGGAACCCAGTTGATTGATTTGTTTAATTCTCTCATTGTTTCTTTCAAATCCTCAATCTTAAAGAACCATTGAGTTGTTGTTCTGAAAATAACAGGATGTTTGCATCTCCAGCAGTGAGCATAATCGTGTTCAACAGGAGATGTTGCAATCAAGGATCCTGACTCATCAAGAAGATCTATTATCTTCTGATCATCTTTTTTAGCTACTATGCCAGCGAACTTACCCATTGATTCTTTGAAAACTCCGTGTTCATCTAATTCATTAAAAGGAGGAAGCCCATTTTTATGCCCAACTTCATAGTCTTCCGGACCGCATCCAGGAGCACAATGTACAAGACCAGAACCTGCAGATGTATCAACATATTCTTCTGATAACAAAACAGTATGTAATTTATCTGAGTCTACTTCTTTGAAATAAGAAATCTGTTCTTCTAAAGGATGCTTATATTTTATCCCTTCTAGTTTATCTCCTT
This sequence comes from Nanobdellota archaeon, assembly GCA_042571125.1. Taxonomy (GTDB): domain Archaea; phylum Nanobdellota; class Nanobdellia; order Woesearchaeales; family UBA10107; genus JBHPFU01. Next base: position 24,068 of record JBHPFU010000006.1, read on the forward strand.
TGAATTCTTCAATAACTTCAAACTTCTGTCCAGCTGTTGCAGGAATAAACGCAGTTAATGCTTTTGCGACAATCCATGTTTCATCTCCTACCTTTGCTTTTACATAGTCAAGGTTAGGATTAACCATCACAGCCATGTTGTATGGAATTGTCCAAGGAGTTGTTGTCCAAACAATCAAGAACTCTTTTTCTGATCCAACAACAGGGAATTTTAAGTAAATAGAAGGTTCTGTAACTTGCTGGTATTCTAATTCATGTTTTGCTAATGCTGTGCCGCAATCAGCACACCAAGTCATTGTTCTTTTTCCTTCGTACAATCTTTTATTTTCATGCGCTTTCTTGATCAACCACCACTCACCTTCTATGTATTCGTCGCTCATGGTTTGGTAAGCATTCTCAAAATCCATCCAAACTCCAAGTCTGGTAAAATCTTGATTCATTACTTTCATATTATTAATAGAAAGATCTTTACATTCCTGTATAAACTTATCAACACCAAATTTTAGGATCTCTTCTTTTCCATTTATCCCTAACTTCTTTTCAACAGCATGTGCTGTTGGAAGACCATGCATATCATACCCTGCTCTGTCCCATACGTCTAATCCTTTCATTCTTTTGAATCTTAGAACGCAGTCTTTCAATGATTTATTCCACGCAGTACCTATGTGAACTTTACCAGAAGTATAGGGCGGGCCATCTAAAAAATAATACCTTTCTTTACCTTTATTTTTCTCATTAGCTTTTTCATGGATCTTATTTTCTGACCAAAACTCCAGAACACTTTCTTCTACAGCCTTAAAGTCATAATTCTCTATTTTATCCATAGAATTCTGTTAATATGAGGCATTTATAAAGATTTTGGGTCTATTTCAATGCATTGCCACATTTTAAACAAACATGAGAATCTAGTTCTTCATTAAACTGAGTTGTTGTACCATAATCTACTTTAGTCCCACAGCTTTCGCAATGGGGTTCCAAATGTTCCATGCTATCAAAAAATTTTATATCTAGAACCATTGGTGAAATATAGTCAGAAATATGTATAAATACTTAGTGCATATACAGTATATACATTAGACAAACTGGCCTAATTTTGATTGTTCTTTGCTCTCTGTTTCTTTCATAATGTCTTTACCAAGAGCCTCAAATATCTTGTCTACAGAAGGAAGCACCTGGTTCTTGATATAGTATTCAGAATCATAATCATTATCAACAATTTCATCTGGCAATTTAGCACGGTCTCTTATTTTCCCAGAACCAGTTCCAATAACATATTCAATTGTTGTGCCCGGCGCTACTTCATGTCCTCGTGCCTGTAATTTTTTAGCAATCGCAACATGAGGTCCTATTGATTCGTAGCTTTCTAGTGGTTTTTGCAGTTGAGTAAAGATGATGACTTTCTTCAGAGGAACTTCTTTGTTCTCTATCTCTTTGACAACCTTTTTTACATAATCCACTGCTTTGTCAACATCCTTCTCTTTTAGAATTATTCTAAGAACCTTTTCCTGCATCTCTTTTGCAACAGGACTCCAGTTTCTTCTTACAGTTTCAAATCCTTTTATCTTCATGTAACCTTCTTCGGACAATAACGCGTATTTTTTCTTAGCACCTGCTCCAGACATTTTTGCAGATACGAAAATACCCGCAGGATAGAATCCTTCAAATTCCAGCTCCATGCTTCCGGGAAGAGTTTGATTTATAGAATCTGCAAATTTCTTAGAATCTTCTTTCTTCTTTTTTCCAAGAGCCAAGAAAACAGAATCTGTATCAGAGTAAAGAACTTCAAACTTGTTTTTTTCAGCTTTTTTTATAACCTCTTGAATATAATGCCTTCCATATGATGTCACAGCCTTTGCGCATTCAATGCAGTACCATCTTGCGCTAAAGAAACCAAGATAACCATAAAAAGCGCTTGCCAATGTCTTTAGGCTTTCCTGACGTGCATTTAATAATCTTCTTTTGAATTCGTCTTCTTCAAATTCTTTTTTAGAGCTTGACATTATTTCTTTAATCCTCTGCCTTCTCTCAATAAGATTCTCAATTATTTTTGCCATGAATCCTTTTCTTTTTTTACAGAACCAGAAGTCCTGGTCTGGAACTTTCTCTGTGTCTCTGCAGCAATTACAATTTAACATGCCAATAGAGATGTTGTGCGAAGTGATCTCTGTTGGATACAGAGACCTAAAGTCAAACACAACTATGTTATCATATAGTCCTGGTTTTGGCTCGAATACAAATGCTCCTTTGTATGTTTGTGTTTTTCTTCTGCCTATTTCATCATAATGAGGTCTATTCGGAGCTAATTCGTCAAAATCTTTTGCTTGCCTTATCAGATACCATTCAACTAATTGTGAGAATCCCATCCTTGTGATATCAAATATCGGTAGCCCTATAATCTTTACAAATTCAAGTATGTTCGGAAATACTTTTTCACAAAGCTGGTATGTTATTGCAGAATCCTGCAGATTATATTCACAATATACTCCTAGTTCGTCTGGTTTATTATCCCAGACATCCGAAAGATTGTCAAGATCTGCCTTTACTTTTCCTACTCCTAATAGTTCTTTTGCTACATCATCTAAACGAAGAGTATTCGTCTCTAATTTATTGCTCATTACTTTTGCTATGAATTTAAAAACATCAAGATGCACAATTCCAGTTAGTTTTGCTTTGTTTGATCTTCCAGATGCATCCAATTCGCTATAATCTAAACCAATATCTAATTTTATTTTGTATTTTGTAGCTCTTTTCCTTATGTATGGGAAATCAAACCCATCTGAAAAGTATCCTGTTAAAATATCTGGCTTGTAATCATCAATAACTTCTTTGATCTCATTAATTAATTCTGCCTCACCATCCACAAATTCAACATAATCAAGTTTTGTTTTGAACTTCTTCCAGGTTATAACTTTTTTGAAATCTTCTCCATAAAAAGAAACCATGATTATTGGATTCTTAGAGGAGTCTATTGCTTTACCTAATGGATTGTATGTTTCTATGTCAAAGGCGAGTATTCTTGGTTTTGTTAGTGTCTCTTCTGAAACTTGTGTTACTCCGTTAGATTCTAATATCGGAACCTTGCTTCTTTCTTTTATGAATTCACCTTCTGCCTCACAAAGCATCATTGGAGTTATGTTTTTATCTATCAGATAACGTCTTATAAACTTAATATCAATTTCTGTTGTTCTTCCTACTTCTGGCCAGTCTTTTATCTCTCTTCTTATAAGAGCGATTGAGGCAGGCCGGTTAACATAAACTCGTATTGCCTTTACCGGTTTTTCAAGATAATACTTATCAGCTACTTCTGTTCTGGTCACAAAATACTTCACATCTTTCTTCTCAACACCGACTTTTTCCAGCTTTTTCTGCAGATTTGAAATATCTGTTGTTTCTGGGAGTACATAGAAATAAGGGTCTATTGTGCTGTCAGTAACACAAATCTGCTCATTATTGCTTGTTCTGCCATATAGATACACTACAGGCTTGTCTCTAATCACCTTATACTGCACATCTAGCGGGTAAAACTCTATTTTAGGCATTTTAATTAATTAACAATAAAACGTATATAAATGTTATGTAGAACTATTGCTGAAATGGTACTTTAAAGGTTTTAAAGCGATTTTCGACCATTCTTCAACTCTCCTTGATGAACGTATTTCATCTAATGCTTCAATTGATCTTAATTTTCCTTCTGCAATCTCTGGATCTTTTGGTTTGACAATTGTGGAATCTGTCTCAATCAAATACAAAATTCCAAAATGTATTTTTCCAACATCATCTGAATCATCATTTATGTAACCTAATGTTTTTGTTCCTGTTATCGTTCCGTTCATTTCAACCTCTTCTTCTAGTTCTCTTAATAAGCTTGCTTGAATCGGGTTTCCTTCCCTAATATCAATTTTTTCTATGTGACCTCCAACCCCCCAAGCCCATTTTCCTTGCAATCTTTTTTCAGAATATTTTGCATCTTGTGAAGCTCTTTGGTAGGCAAAAATTTGTTTAAGAGCAGGATTAACAATTAAACAATAAGCAATTGGCTGTTTGATTGAATGATCTGTTTCTACTGGGCCTCTTTTCATATATGTGTGGCTTTCTAATATTTTAGATTCATAATCTGTTTCATTATGCGCTTTGAAACCTTCAAAATGATCTGATCCTAGAAGAATCTCTCTTGCAATAACCATAATTAATTGCTCATCTTTGCCCATGGTTTTTGTTAAAAGAAAGCAGATATATAAACTTTGTTGGGGTTAAATTTATATATTCCTTATATTTAAAGTTAAAAAGGTGATAGAAGTGTATGATCTGATAATTATTGGCGCAGGTGCGGCTGGAATGAGTGCAGCGATATATGCTGCAAGATATAAGATTAATGTTGCTATTATTTCAACAGATGTTGGAGGTCTGTCAAATGAGGCACATCTAGTAGAAAATTGGCCAGGAGTTATTTCTAAGAGCGGTCTTGAATTAATGGGAGATTTCAAAAAACATGTTGAACAGTATGATGTTCCGATAATAGAAGAAGAAGTTACAAGCATTAAAAAGGATGTAACATTCACGGTCCAAACAAAAAAGAATGAATACCAATCTAAAACAATCATATTTGCATTAGGAACAAAAAGAAGAAAATTAAATGTTCCTGGAGAAGAGGATTTTGCAGGCAAAGGTGTAAGCTACTGTTTCACATGTGATGGTCCTTTGTTTAAAGACAAGACGGTTGCAATGGTAGGCGGAGGAGATGCTGCAGGAACAGGAGCATTAATGTTAGCAGAATATGCTAAAAAAGTTTACCTGATTGTAAGAAGCGATCTAAAAGCAGAGCCAGTTACAATTGATAATATAAAAAAGAATCCTAAGATAGAAATTATTTTGAATTCCACAATAAATGAGATATTAGGAGAGGCTCTTGTCAATAAAATAAAATTGAATGATGGAAAAGAGCTTGATGTTGATGGAGTCTTTATCGAAGTTGGGCACATCCCTTCAACAACTCTTGCAAAAGAAGTAGGAGTAGAATTAAGTAATCATAATGAGATCAAAGTAAATGACGAGATGAAAACCAATGTTGAAGGACTATTTAGTGCAGGAGATATAACAGATAAGAGCGCAGTCCTAAGACAGATTGTTACTGCGGCAGCTCAAGGAGCAATTGCTTCATTATCTGTTTTCAAATATCTAAAACAATGAAAGAAGAAAATGGACAGAGAAAGTCCAAAAAAGAAAAAAAACTGAAAAGAAGATGTGCTCCTTACAAAAGAGGGGGTTCTAAGAGAACACAGAAAAAATGAATGATGAACTTGGACCTGAACAAATTCTTGAAGTTGATGATCCTGAAACAGGAATGAAAGGAGTTGCTGTAATTGATAATACTGCTCGCGGTCCTGCTAAAGGAGGAATAAGAATGACTCCTTCTGTCAATACTGAAGAAGTTAAAAGATTAGCAAGAGCAATGACATTAAAATGTGCATTGGCAGATCTTCCTTTCGGAGGAGGAAAGAGCGGAATAATTGCAGATCCTAGAGAATTAACAAAAGAAAAGAAAAAAGCAATCATAGAAGCATTTTCAGAAGCATTGAAACCTGTCTGTCCTGAAAAATATGTTGCAGCTCCGGACATGAATATGGCTGAAGAAGAGATGAGATGGTTTGCTGAAAAAAATGGTTCAATGAAATCTTGTACAGGAAAGCCTAAAGATATGGGGGGCCTCCCTCATGAGCTTGGCTCTACAGGTATTGGTGTTTTCTATGCGACTAAGACTGCTATTGAGCATTTAGGACTCGATTTAAATAATTTAACTGCCGCTGTTGAAGGGTTTGGTAATGTTGGATGGTTTGCATCAAAATGGTTAAATGATCAAGGGGTTAAACTTGTTGCGGTTTCTGATTCAAAAGGTGTAATCTATAATCAAGAAGGATTAAATTTTGAAGAGCTAGATAAGGTAAAATCAGAAAGTAGAACAGTTACAAAATACTCTGATGGAGAAGTGCTAGAGTCTAATAAGATCCTAGAGATTGATGCAGATATTTTAATCACTGCGGCAGTACCTGATCTGATTAATGAAAGTGATATTGATAGATTAAAATTCAAATTGATTGTAGAAGGGTCCAATATTCCTACAACAAAAGAAGTTGAAGAAAGACTTCATGAAAAAGGAGTACTAGTTGTTCCTGATTTTGTTGCGAATGCAGGCGGAGTTATTTCATCTTATGTTGAATATATTGGAGGAACAGAAGAAGATATGTTTAAGATGGTTGAAGAAAAAATAAGGAAAAACACAAAGATAGTTCTGGACGGAGCAAAAGAAAAAGGTATTTCTCCAAGAGAATGTGCTAATGAGATTGCTAGAAAAAGAGTTTTGGAGGCGAAGAAATGAAAAAACATAAACCAATTATCGGATTAATAGTACTAATATTAATCGTTGCGTTAATTGTTTCTCAAAAAACAGATCTTGGTGGTAACGGAACAAAAGAAAACCTTCAAGATACTAAAGAAGAAGTTAAAGTTGGATTCGGATCATCTCTTCTGCTTGATTCTGCACATACCTACGACATTGAAGTAGCTGATCTTAATAATGATGGTTACCAAGACTTGATAGCAGGAAACTATAACCAAGAAAACGTGGTTTATTTTAATAATCAGGATGGAACATTTGCAAAGCTCCATCTAGATAAAAAAGATTATACAAAAGTTATCAAAGCTGCAGATATAAACAAAGACGGAAACCTTGATCTTGTGGTAGGAAATTTTAATCAGCCAACATATGTTTACATAAACAATGGTGGAGCATTCTTCCTAAGCCAACAATTAGAGAAAAGTTTTGTAGAAGACCTAGTTATTGCTGATTTTGACAAGGATGGAGATAATGATATTGTGACAGGAACAAACTATAAAGAAAATTTAGTATACTTAAACAATGGAGAAGGGAAGTTTGAGAGAGATTCTTGGAGCGAAAAAATACATATCACAAGTTTAGTTGTTTTTGACTACAACAGAGACAGCTATCCGGACTTGATTGTTGGAGCAGATTCTGAACCAACAAGAATATACTTAAATGATGGTGCTGGAAACTTTTACCCCTCTGAGACAGAACTTGGGGAAAAAGAGCATACAAAAGACTTAGAATTGATAGATTATAACCAAGATGGCAAAGTGGATCTAATACAAGGCAATAACAATCAGGATAATTACATTTGGGACAACATAGAAACGAAATACGTCGAATTTAACAAAGGCAATACTTATGCTGTTGCTGTCGGAGATTTAGATAATAACGGCGATGAAGACGTTGTGATAGGGAACTATAACGGACCTGTTGAGGTATACTTAAATGACGCGGGTCAGTTCTTGCTTAGCTCACAAAACGGAAAGCATTATGTGTATGACTTAGAGATTGCTGACATCAACAAAGATGGAACACAAGACATAATTATTGCAAAAGATAACCAAGAATCTGAGGTGCTATTAGGATGAACCTAGAAACAAAAGAAAACTTTGAAAAGGCAATACAAGAAGGCAAAACACTGGTTGATTTCTATGCGGACTGGTGCGGACCATGCCAGAGAGTAGGGCCGATTATTGAAAAGCTTTCTGAGGAATACAAAGATGTTAAGTTCATAAAAGCTAATGTCGACGAATCCAAAGAACTTGCCACAAAGTTTGGTGTTATGAGCATACCTTGCTTAGTATTCATCAAAGACGGAAAAGAAGTTGACAGGATCGTTGGTGCTGCTAGCGAAGAGGTTCTGAAAGAGAAGTTAGATGCTCTTTAATTTGTTTTTACATATATTTTTCTAGGAACATCGTAGATTTTATCTGACTCATCAACTACTGTAATCGTAAATATGTATGTTCCTGATTTTGTTCCTTGTGGAACCTGGAAAAGAATTGGGAATACTTCTTGTTCATTGTTAGGAATTGTTGCACTTACTTGGTTATTGAAAACCCACCCTTGCTCTTCTGGGTTAAGACATAATGATTTCAGGTCTTCATTTCCTTTGCCAAATGCAGAAGTACAGACAATATTTATCTTGAACTCTTGTGTACTTCCAAGAACATTAAGAACGCCTACACCAAAAACATCGCTCTTTCCTATTTCAATTGTCTTGGAATTAATAGGTATTGCAACTTGTTCTCCTGTGTTTAATAGTGATTCTATTCTTTTTTCAGTATCTGCGTCTAAATTTTCTTTTAATTGTGACGCACCTTCAAAGAACTTTCCTACAAAAGTTATTCCAAAACCAAAAACAGCGATAGCTATGATTAATATAACTATAAAATTGATAGAAAGTTGCATCCCTTTTTTTGATTTCATATTAAAAAGAAAATAAAAAAATTATTTTATGACTTCGTACTCTTTAACGATCAGTATCAAAAACAGTATAAGAACAACTGCACCTGATGCTGCCCAGCCAAGGCCGAGGGCGATCTGTTCCTGGAACATCTGCCAGATACCATAAACCATGATACCAAAGCCGATCCATAAGAACTTGTCAAGTACTAATTTCATAATTTCGAATTCTTGTTGTTGACTTAGTCTTTTTTTAGCCATTTTATTGCACCGTTATAAAGAATGGTTTTCTGGAGTATTCTCCGCTAACTTCATCAGGCTCAGGGTCTGTTATCCTTGACTCTGCAGCAACTGCTTCACATGAGTACACTGTTGGCTCTGCATCTGGTCTTGCGATTACATTTACAGAACTAACAAATACATCAGATTCTTTTATTGCTCTAATTGTACCTTCAGGAGCTTCAAATGATACTCCTGTAGCCTTATCTGACCCTCTTAGTGTGTCATAACAGTTAAAGTTAAAGTAGAATACCGTATCGTTGTATAATTGGTTCTTAAGCCCAAAATATACGTTCTGTGTTTCACTTCTTTTAATTGTAATCTTCTTTTGTAAGAATGTAAGTTTTTCACCACTTCTTTCAATATCATCGATGATTTGAGATTCTATATCTTCACTTACTTTCTCTAATTGCCCTGTTACTTTACCAAACATACCCTTCATGAACCCAAGTCCAAGTCCAAGCATAGTAATGGCAAGAATCAATATAACAATAGCATTAATAGAAAGATTCAAACTCGCTTTTTTACAAAATTGCATCTTAACACCTCTTTTGTTAATATTTTAAAGATTTAGAGGTTTTTCTTTATAAATATTTCGTTGATTTCAATAAGAAACCTTTATAAATAGTGTATTTATTCAAATTAGTATGGCTAAAACACGAAAATTCGTGGCGTACAGAAGGTTAGAAAGACCATATACACGTAGATCAAAATATAAAAGTAAATCCTATATAAAAGTAAATCCTGTTAAAAAGATAGTAAGATTTGATATGGGTAATCTAAAAAAGAAGTTTGCTTATACTCTCTCATTAATTTCTAAAAAAGATCTTCAGATAAGAGATACTGCAATTGAATCTGGAAGACAAACATCCAACAGAGCAATTGAAAAGATTGCAGGAAAAAGTGAATACTTCCTGAAGATAAGAGTTTATCCTCATCATATTCTAAGAGAAAATCCTTTGGCTGCAGGAGCAGGTGCAGATAGAATGAGTACGGGTATGTCTGGTGCATTCGGAAAGGCAATAGGTTCTGCTGCTCGTGTTTTTAAGGGTCAAACAATATGCCAGCTTAGTGTGAATAAAGAACACTTGCCTACTGCAAGAGATGCTTTAAGAAAATTCTCACATAAAATGCCTTGTTCTTGCGCAATTGAAGTTGAAGAAAATTAAGCGTCTTGTTCTGGTGACAAAGAAAAGTATTATGTCTCATTTGTATAAGAAAAAGTTATTAATCTTTTTTTGAGAAACTATTCTAGTTTTTAAAGAATTTCAAAGATTTGTTGGCTTTTTTAAAGTCTTGAACTAACTTCTTATCTATTACATCTTGTTTAGATATATAAACAGAAATTGGTTTTTCCAGTTCTTTCACTTTCTTATATAA
>JBHPFU010000007.1:0-27668 GCA_042571125.1 Nanobdellota archaeon
TTATTGTTTTTTCATTAACTTCAATCTTATCAGAGATCACATAAAGAATTGATACTCCGATTAAAGCAATAACAAGAGCTATTTTAAGCAATGTTGATTCTTTCATGCAGATAGAATATAATTAATACCATTTAAATCTTGCTTTTAGGACACAAATGTTTATATAGCTAAACAAACCAAGCATAATTATGTTTTTATTTCCCACAAAACAGGTTAATGTCGAGTTTTATTTGGATAAATTAAAACACAATATCATATCTTCTGCTCCTTTTAATTTCAGACAAAACATTAATTATGCTGAGAGGATACTTGGATTCCTCCACGAATATACAGAAAAAAGAAAAGGAGAGCTTCACCCAATAAAACTTGGGCATTTGAAAGAGATAAGAACTAATCTCATAAACTTTATTGATGCATTAATGAAAAAAGATAAAAATGAAGTACTATTTGTAAAACTGAGAGTCGCATTTGAAAACTACGCATCTTCTGGATCAGTATACCTCTTACGACACCCAGATAAATTCAAAGTCGAAGGAAAAGCCCTAACTCCTGGTAAAGGAAGAGCCCTTAGCAGTTTAGGAGTAAAGCAGGCAAAAGAATTTGCCGAGATGATTAAAGAAGAGATACTTGTCTCACCAAAACCTGTAAAGGTAATAATCCGCACCAGCGAAGTCAATCGAACCCATCTTTTTGCTAATATAATTAAGCAGATAAACAAAGCACATAAATTAGACAATAAAAAAATAGAAGTATCTCAAGCAGAAGATAAACGAATCTTTATTGGGCCTGTTTCTGAAAATGCATGGCAGTTGGTTGAATTGGCTGTAAAGAAACACGGTCGAAAAGGAGAATTGTTCGGATTTAAAGATTGGGTAAGGCGAGAGGGAGAATTTGGCGAAGAGATAAAGAAAAAAGGAATAGTGGATCCACAAAAAGTTAGAAATGATATTCATGATTTTGTTAAATCTTCTTTAATTGAAATAAAAGATCCAACTCATTATACCCTTGTTCTAGGGATAAGCCATAGCTGGATGCTTGATACCTTTCTTTACAAATATTTCGGAATAGAAGAGATAATTTCTACTGCAGAATATGCAAAAGCAGAGTATGATTCTATATACTATAAAGGACGATGGATGAAGCTCTAAAGAGCGTCCTAAATTAGTAATAACATTTAAATATTACCTATTATATAAAAAGAGCTATGGGGGCATTAAAGTTCAAATCTACAGCAGATATAAAAGTACCTTCTAAGATTGCTGATCAGGTCATAGGCCAGGAAGACGCGGTTAAGATTATTAAGAAGGCTGCAGAGAGGAAAAGACACGTTCTATTGATTGGAGAGCCAGGAACAGGAAAATCTATGCTTGGACTGGCATTGGCAGAACTATTACCAAAAGAAGAGCTTGTTGATATTATCTCTTACCCAAATCCAAATGATGAAAATCAGCCAATAATTAAAACAGCTCCTGCAGGTCAAGGAAGAGACATAGTAGCAAGATCAAAAATACAGAATAACGGAATGTTCAGCCAATATAATATAATCTTCTTCGCATTAGTAATACTTGCAATGATTGCTCCATGGTGGGCAAGAAGTTATTACAATTCTGATATTATTTTCGCAGCACTTTTCATAGGAGGAATCTTATTTTTAGCAGCATTTGTTATTTTCTTAAACCTAAGCAGAAGAATGAGTCCAAAAACATTATCACCAAGAACAATCGTTGATAATTTCAAAAAAGAACAGGCTCCGTTCTTTGATGCAACCGGCGCACATGCAGGAGCATTGCTAGGAGATGTTCTTCATGATCCATTCCAGTCAGGAGGATTAGGAACACCGCCACACGAAAGAGTTATAGCTGGAATGATTCATAAAGCAAATAACGGAGTTTTATTTGTAGATGAGATCGCAACATTACAGCCAGCAACACAACAGGAATTATTAACCGCACTACAAGAAGGAAAATATTCAATTACAGGACAGTCAGAAAGATCCGCAGGAGCAATGGTCAGAACAGAACCTGTTCCATGTACATTTGTTTTGGTTGCTGCTGGAAACCTGGAAACAGTTAAGCGAATGCATCCAGCATTAAGATCTAGAATCAGAGGATACGGTTATGAGGTATATATTGAAGATACAATGAAAGATACTCCTGAAAACAGAGATAAGATTGCGGTTTTTGTTGCTCAGGAAGTTGTTAAGGATAAGAAAATACCTCACTTCTCAAAAGATGCTGTTAAAGTTATGATAGAAGAAGCAAGAAAGATGGCAAATAGAAAAGACCATCTAACTTTAAGATTAAGAGAGCTCGGAGGATTGATAAGAGCAGCAGGAGATGTTGCTCTAGAGAAAAAATCAAAACTGGTTGAGCTAAGACATATCGAAGCTGCGAAGAAGATAGCAAGACCATTAGAAAAGCAGATCGCAGATAAATTTATTGAGAAAAAAAGAGAATACGAAGTTATCAAAGTTAAAGGAAAACAGGTAGGAAGAGTAAATGGCCTGGCTGTTATTGGCGGAGCAGATGCTTATTCAGGTATCCTGTTACCAATAGAAGCAGAAGTTACTCCTGGCGGACGTGAGAGAGAGATTGTTGCGACTGGAAAGCTAGGGGATATTGCAAAAGAAGCAGTCAAAAATGTTTCTGCAATAATCAAAAAATATTTCGGAGAAGATATTAAAGAAAAACATGATATTTATGTTCAATTCTTGCAGACATACGAAGGCGTTGAAGGAGATTCAGCATCTATAGCAGTAGCGACTGCAATCATATCTGCCCTGAAAAATATCCCTGTTAAGCAGGATTATGCAATGACCGGTTCATTGTCTGTTCGAGGAGAGGTTCTTCCTGTTGGAGGAGTCACATCAAAAGTAGAGGCAGCTATTGAGGCAGGGATAAAAAAGATACTAGTTCCTAAATCTAATATAAATGATATTGTTGTAGACAAGAAAAAACTTAAGGGCGTAAAGCTGATTCCTGTAGATACAATAAAGGATGTCCTTAAGGTAGTGATGGACTGGAAAGGCAGGAGAGACGTTTTAAACAAGATTTCCAAGAAGTAATATATAGTATATAGAAACCTTTTTAAACAACTGGTGCAGAATTACCACTAAAATGGTTGAAGAAATACAACTTTGTCCGGCGTGCGCAAGCACAAACGTATCTTCCTCTAAATTTGATAATGCTCTGATCTGTAGAGATTGTGGAGTAATTTCAGCGGGTAAACCGATTGTAGAAGAGAAAGGACCAAAACTTATTGAGAAAGAGATTACAACTGGTTTGAAAAAAGAAGAAAAGAAAGAAGTTAAACCAAAACCTGCTCCAAAACCAAAGAAGGTTAAAGCTAAGAAAAAGAAGGTTCTGAAAAAAGCTAAGAAAAAAGTGGTTAAGAAAGCTAAACCAAAAAAGACTGTGAAAAGAGTCAAAAGAAAGGTAACTAAGAAAAAGATTGTAAGAAAAAAACCAATCAGAAAAGTTAAGATTAAGAAGAGAGTCGCAATACCAAAGAAAAAAAGCTTTCTAAAAAGAATTCTTAAGAAGAAGAGATAATTCTAACAACACCATTATCTGCATCAACTTCAACTAAATCTCCATCCTTTAGAACTTGAGTCGCTATTTTAGTTCCAACAATACATGGTTTTTGGAGTTCTCTTGAAGTTATGGCTGCGTGACAGAGTGAACCTCCTTCATCAGTTATGATTGCCGCACTTTTCTTTAAGGCAACAGTATAATTGGGATTAGTCATTTCTGTAACAAAAATATTTCCGCCTTTAATTTTTGATAAATCCTTAAATCCATTTACTATCCTAACTTTTCCTTTAGCATTCCCTTTATACACAACTGTTCCTGTAAATTCATTTTTTGAAGTGTCTATGTTTTCAAAAGAAAGGTCTTCATTTTCTAAGATTGTTTTAAGCTGATTTAAAGGATATACATTCTTATTTAACATAAAGCAACCATTCCTGCGTTTTTTAATATCTTCAGGATTTATTTTACTTTCAACTTCATCTTTTGTGATAAAATAAGCGACATCTTCCAATAAAGGTTGTTTTTTAGCATAATCTGTTAAGTTTAAACTCATCTTTTCGGTATATTGTTCAATTTTATCCCTAAAATTTGATAATTCTTTTTTTATTGTTTCATCAACTTCAGGATAGTCAAGAGTTTCATAGATAAATGAGTTTAAACAGGTCCAAAGATCAACAAGATGATCATAATACAAATTAAATTCTTCAATGTTTTCAATGACTTTACTTCCTTTTGCATAAGGTTCCAGAAATTCCCAACTAGATTCCATAAGTGTTTTAATTGTGTCCCACATCTTATTATTTTCGTGATCTTTTAAAGAATTCAGAAACTTTCTTTTGAGAACTGACATCTCTTCCTTTTCATACCAAACAGAACCTTTTTCTCCTTTTGGAGGAATAATGAATAAATTGTTTTTTATTTTTTCTCCTATTAATTCTATCCCTCTTCTATCGCCCGCATCCCAAACACAGAAGTACAATAAACTTTTTTCACGTGAGAATATGTTGACTAATTCTTTCATTTTATTATCTTAACAACTCCATTATCTGCATCGACTTCAATTATATCGCCGTCTTTAACCAATTCTGTTATGTATCTTGTTCCAACCACACAAGGTTTGTTCAACTCTCTGCTAACTATTGCTGCATGGCTTGTTACTCCGCCAACATCAGTCACAAAAGCTGCTGCCTTCTTCATGGCGGGCAGTAACTGAGGACTTGTTGCTCTGGAAACTAAAATATCTCCTTCCTGTACTTTTGAATTATGCTGCGGAGTAAAAACAATCTTTACAATCCCCTTTACTTTTCCAGGACAAGCTGGCTGTCCTTTGATAACCTCTTTATCTTCTATTTCTTCTTTGATTAATCTTTCTTTGAGATATGTATCTGCGTCATCTCCAACAAGAAGCTGATATTCAGTATCTAAATCCCAGATTAGAACACTATGCTTCCATCTTTCTTCTAGATTTTTTGGAACTTGTGAATTTCCTTCTAAAATACCGCAAATTTCTTCAGCGTAAAGAGTTTCTAGATATTCTGGTTTAACATCCCATTTTGAAGACAATAAATCCACAATCCTATTTGTAACCACATGAAGAAACTGTCTTGAATCAGCACGAAGTGATTTTATTTTGATAACTCCTCTTGATACTCTAAATAAATTCTGTTCTTCTTCTGATAAGTTCAATTCATCCAGTAATTCATCCGAACTTGGGAGTTGTTCCTCCTCTTTTTTGCTTAACCCCTCTAGTTGTTCTTTTGTTAATCCTCTTCCGATATATCCTTGGTCAAGCCAGAAATATTCTTTTAATGAATCTTCTGTTATTTTTTCATATGCTTCTTCTGTAAGGCTTTTCTCAGATGGATTTCCTAGAACCCCAGTATAAACATGCAGTTTATGCTTTAGATTCTCTCTCCTCTTTAGAACTTCAACTAAATTATTTGTTATCTCTCCAAAAATATCAGCAAAAGCCACAACAGTCCCAAGAAAAGCGCATTCTGCTTGTAGATTTTTTACCTCTCTAAGCAAACAGGCAAGTTCTTTATCAGACATACCGCTTATTTTATCTATATTGCTTATAGCAACATCTCTTATCTTTTTTGATATCTCAACTGTCCCTTGTTCTAGTTCTTCTAATAATCCTTTTTTATTTAGAAGAGCCCTAGCGCATCCATCAGCAAATGGTTTGAATTGTTGATGGTCAACATAGTAATTGATGGTCTTGCCCTTTACAATCTCAAGAAGCGATTTAAGCGGGAGAACTCCTGCTTGATCCTTAACTCTTTTATCTCCAATCCCTCTCCACGTCATTTCTAATGTGATTAAAGAACTATCAACATCTTGATTTCCTAGAATGTATTTAATAGAGTCTCCCATGATTATTTCTTTTTAATTACTTTAACAACGCCGTGATTTCCTCTAACTTCAACTAGGTCTCCATCTTTCAAAACTTTTGTAGCGGTTCGAGTGCCGATTATACAAGGAATGTTTAGTTCTCTTGAAACAATTGCTGCATGACAGGTAATCCCTCCCTCGTCTGTAATTATAGCAGCAGCCTTTTTCATGGCAGGCACAAATTCAGGTCTTGTCATAGAAGCAACAAGGATATCCCCCTCATTCACTTTTTTCATTGATTCTAATGTTGTGCATACTTTTACTTTTCCTATTGCTGTTCCTGTTGAAGCTGTTGTCCCCCCAAGCTCTTTAACCTCTGTTTCTTTTTCTTTTTTAAATTCCTTTACAAATTTATCATAGTCTTCCCCAGCAATTACCTTGGATCCTTTTGCTTCCCAGATAAATGCAGAACCTTTCCTTCTTTTTCTTAATTCATCCTGCAATTTTTTTGATTTTAATTTTTCAAAATCAAATTCGCTTAACTGCAAATACCTTAAAAATTTGATATCAAACTTCAACCTTCTCGCCACTTCTTCTAAAACTTGTTCAAGATAGTCTATTGCAAGCATTATCTGCTCTTTTCTTTCATCTTGCCAGCAGATTAGGAATTCTGTTGCTTTGATCTGAGATAGAAGATCTCCCTTTAATTTTAATTCATCAATAAGTTTCCTCTTTTCTTTTCTTATTTTATCAAAATCAATTGCTTCTTTTTCTTTTATTGATTTAAGCTCGTCCATAACTTCCTTTTTAGTTATGATGTGCCTTCCAGCATAAGTATTCTTGATCCAGAAGAATCTTTTAATATGATTCTCTATTAATTTTTCTTTATCTTTCGCTTTTGATATTCTTTTAAGGCTTTCTTCATATTCATTAATAAAAGATTTCTTGACTGGAGCCATAAGAGCAGTAAATACTTTGTTCAGTTCTTTATTATCTTTTATCTGTTTTTCAAGTTCTTGTTTTATTTTAATATCTGTTGTCAGAGCGAATGGTTCTATGACGTGTCCAACTCCCACCGAGATTGCCACTTCATGAAATGTTTTGTTAAGTAAAGATATCAATTCATCCTCTTTTACCGTCTTAAGATTCGTCTGTTCAATCTTCTTAAAGAATATCTCGGATTTTGCTACTTGATTCTTATAGATTTTTTTTAATTTTACAAAATAATCGTTATCTTTTTTTAATTTATTTTCAATAAATATCCCCAAATCTTTCAGATCTTTTGCATAGTAATGCATATCTCCATAATCTTCTTTAAACACCATAAGAAAAGTTGTGTATTCAATCCCTGCTTCTTGCTTTATAATAAACCCAGAACCTGCTGCAGCCAATATATTTATTGGAGTTACATTAAATCCCTGGGCATACCATTTTTCTTTTAAAGCTTCTTTAAAATTCATTTTAACTTCCGGTTAAAGTTGTAATAGGTCTGCTTTGTACAATGTATAATTTCCCTTTTTCTTTTGCCCACTCAACATCAACAGGAAATCCATAATGCTCTTCAATTTTAATAACTAGTTTAGCAAGCTCAACAGCTTCTTCATCATTTAATGTTGCTTTCCCACCTTTTTCTTCAGAAAGTTCCTTCCATTCATTGCCACCATCTTCTAATCTGTAAAGACCTTTTGGTTGAGTATCAATATTCTTATCGATTATATGCCAGTCCTGCTTATCGATAACATATGAGTCAGGAGTTATCTGCCCAGATACAATCGCTTCACCCAAACCAAACCCTGCCTCTATTATTAATTGATTTCTATCTTGTGTTACAGGATGAACAGAGAATGAGATTCCAGATTCGTCCGAATTAACCATCTTTTGAACAACAACAGCAACAGAAACCTTTTCTTGGTGCAGTCCTTTTTCAAATCTGTAAAATATTGCTCTTGGTGTGAACAGAGAAGCCCAGCATTTTCTTACGTTTTCTAATAATGTATCTTTTGTTGTGTTAAGAAATGAATCTAGCTGACCTGCCCATGCTGCTGTTGCACTATCTTCTGATGTTGCAGAGGATCTAACCGCAACAAACTTTGTATCCAAGTGTTCAAATTCCTTTTCAACCTCTTTAGCAATATCTTCTGGCATCTCTTTTCCCATAATCAGTGCGCTTATCTTTTCAGAAGCATTTTCAACAGTATTGACATCTTCTTGGTTGACTGTATCTAGTGCTGCATCTATCTCTACATTCAAATCTGTTTCTTCAATAAACCTATCAAAAGTAGTAGATAGAACAACAAATCCTGGAGGAACAGGTATTCCTGCCTTTGTCATCTCTCCTAAAGAAGCCCCTTTACCGCCAGATATACCTACATCTTCCTTGCTTAATACTGTCAATCTTTTTGTGAGCTCCATACCTATTGTTTATATATGGTGATATAAAAACTTTGCCATATCAGATTTGTTCTGTAAACGTCTTTCCATCTGATATACACTGTCTAGGATAGGATTCCATCGCAGGATTGCCTTCTGCGATACAGTCTTCAAAATCATCTATTTTGAATTGTTCTTTAAATTCTACACAATACTCTTCCCACATCCTTTGGCATTTTTCATTAGAAGGACACCATTGATAGCCTGCCCCTATCAAGCAGCCATGCTCATCTTTGTCTCCGCCAATAATCGGTTCTTTAGTACAACCTACTAAAAGAATTAAAACAAAAAATAAAATTATTTTTTTCATTTCCTTTTTGGAGCAATCCATGCAGCCAATAAACCAACACCTAATCCGATAAGTGTTCCTACAGCTACTTGATTATAAAGCATACCAACACCAATGCCGATAAACAAACCTGCTCCTACAAGCATTCCGTTTTTGTTTTTTACCTTTTTCATTTTTTCACCTCATTTAATTAAAAGTAAAACTGCTACTCCTGCAATAAGCAACAAAGATAATATTATTGTTATTCCTAGAACTAACTTTCTTTCTCCTTTTTTCAGATCTTTCCATTTTCTTCTATTCTTTTTCCATTCTTTTTTATGAGATAATCCAACAATCATAAACACTAACCCTAACATCCAAAGAACAGAATTGCCTAGTGGGATACCTATAACAAACCAGACAAGTCCTATTATGAATAAGTTGTAATAATCCATTGGTCTTTTGTACTTCTTTTTTGCATATATCGCTACAACCGCAAGAATAATAACAAGAATCAAAACTGAAACCAAAATCCAAGGTATTGTTCCCATATATTACTTAATATATCAAATATTTATAAATTTATCCAAAACATTTATTAATAATCAAATTAAAATACCGGTAGAGGTGATATTAGTGGCTAAAAAAAGCAGATTGTGCGGTATTTGCGGAGCAGACAGAGGATTCCCAACATTTGCAGTACTATTACTTGTACTTGGTCTTCTTTGGCTATTCAGTGAACTCGGCGTAGTAACAATTCCTGTACCTTGGTTCCCAGTAGTATTGGTAACTATTGCACTAGGTTGGATAATTGATCATTACACCAAGAAATAGTTTTCTTTTTTTTCTTTTTTTAATTCGTATTAAATCAGTGACAACGACAATTTAATAAATATCTTGAGATTTGCTCATAGCGGATGAATACGAAAGATTATGTTGGTTCGTTTGATTTAGGAAGATTAGTTAGTTCGCTAAATTTTACGCTTGTTGGAAGGGAAGGAACACTAAGTCTTGGAAGCTTTAAAGATATAACTCCAGGGGACATACCTCTTGCTTACCGGGTTCACGGAATAGACATATCCATTCGAGGCGAATATCCTTTAATACAGACAGCATACTTGGGATTAATGGATACATTTGCAGGGAACGTAAGTTCTAGAAATATTGGGTCTATCATTGTTGAAACTGGAAAAATCGTAGACATGGTTGGAGGCAAACATGAATCAGTAAAATTAACAATAACCGAACCTCTCGAATTACAAAAAGGAGGGCACATCCCTCCTTGCCGAGTTAAAATTTATCAAGACATAGAAGAAATGACACCAACAAACACTGAAAGAAAAGATGAAGTAAAGAGATTTGGGTATTTTGGATGGAAAAAAGCAAACTTGGTAGAAGAGATTCCTTCAGAATGGTTTACAGGGATTAAAGATCCGTACGAATTAAAAAGAGCACAAGCCCAGAAAGAATGGGTTTGATATAATTTATTTCCAAATAACTTCTACTTGGTCTGTTCTCCAATGAGGTTTGATATCAAAATCAGTTGTTCTTACGCCCGCATTATATTCTATGATCCCTAAGAAAGCCATCATTGCTGCGTTATCAACTAAGAATTGATTTTCTGGAATGAAACATTTTGCTCCACGTTCTTCGCACATTATCCTGCACATCTCTTGGAGCCTTGAATTGCACCCAACTCCTCCTCCAAGAAGTAATTCTTGTTTTCCAGTATGAGCCATTGCTCTTTCTGCAACTTCAACCAGCATCGCAAAAACAGTTTCTTGTAAACTAAAACATAAATCTTCTTTTGACATTCCCTTTTCTAATTTCTGACGAACATTCGTTAGGATTCCACCAAAAGCAACATCCATTCCTTTTACACTGTAAGGCAATTCAATTAATTCTTTACCTTTTTCAGCGAATTCTGCTATCTTTGGTCCGCCAGGGAAACCCATTCCTAATGTTCTTCCAAAAGAATCAAGCATATTTCCAATTCCCATGTCCAAAGTTTCACCAAAGATTCTATACTTTCCACCTTCGTATGCAATAATTTGAGTATTGGCTCCTGATGCATATAATAAAACAGGATCTTTTGCACCTGTTAATTTTCCAATCTCTAGATGTGCAATGCAATGATTAACTCCAATCAAATCTTTTCCTGTTTGTTCTTTTAATTTTAATGCAAAATCTCTTCCAGCAATTAATGCAGGGTCTAAACCCGGTCCTTGTGAAAAAGAAATCAAATCAATATCTTCTAATTTTACATTAGCTTTTTCTAATGATCTTTTTAAAACCTCATCACAGACTTTTCTGTGATGCTCAGCAACTTCGTTTGGAATCATTCCACCAGACTCGGTTGTAAACACATCCTTCTCATTAGATAGGATATCTTCATCTCGTACAATACCTATCCCAAAGGTATGTGCTGTTGTTTCAATTCCTAGGCATAACATTTTAGAACACCATCGCAATAAAAGAATATTTTATAGTAAGTCCGATTAAACTGTAAGTAAACGCTTTTTTCATATTGTACCTAACAATCCCTGCAACCAATAACAGAATAGGAGAGGACAAAGGGAGCAGATTAAATATAAGGATTGAAGGTCCGCCCCAGTTATGGATAATCTTATTGTATCTTTTGAATCTTTTTTCGCTTATGAATTTACCAATGATCAATCCGCTGAAAAGCAGACCAATAACATAATCAACATACTGAGCTAAAAGGGCAGTACCTACTGCAATAGGAATCAGTATCAACGCATTAGTGCCAAGAGTTAGGAAATAAGCAAACAATGCTTCAACTGGCATCAGCAAGAAAAACAGGTAACCCGAAAAATGCACAAAACTAAAATGAACCAAACTTACTGGTTGTTCTGTGAATACTATAAAGTTAGCGATATAAGAAAGCAGAGTTATGAATAGTACAGATGCAATCAACACGTGTATAAATCTTCGTATGTTTTTCATGTATTTAATTAAATTAGAAAGGTATAAAAAGGTTTTCCTTTTCCCATTGTTCATGAAAATAGCGATTCCAGTAATAGCAAAGACATTAGATGGGGCTTTGTTTGATATGGACTGTGCAGCCGAAGAAGCAGACATTGTAGAATTAAGAATAGATTTTATGAAAGATGTAAATCTGCAGAGGTTAGTAGATCATGCAAGTTATCCTTTGATTGTCACAAACAGAACTTCAAAAGAAGGAGGGATGTTTGAAGGTCCTGAAAAAGAAAGAATTGCTGCTCTGCAGATGGCAATTGAGCTTGGTGCAGAATATGTTGATATTGAATCAGATTATTTCTATGATCTTAAGAGAGGATCAACAAAACTAATTGTTTCTAAGCACAATTTTAATGAAACTCCAGATCTATATACTCTTCACGGAGAGATTATTCAAAAAAAGCCAGACATAATTAAGATTGCAACAAAAGCAAATGATTATTCTGATTGTATGAGAATGTTAAAAATTATTAATAATGTAAATAGACAAATAATCGGCGTTTGCATGGGTGAAGCAGGTCCGGTTACAAAAGAAGAACTAAAAGAAACTGAAGAAATGCTTAATGAGATGGGACATGAAAAAGTTGCGCAGAGAGTTCATCTTCTTGAGGAAATGAACCTAGGTTATGCTGGTCTTTCAAGAGTTCTTGGTCCTGTCTGTGGAAGTTATTTAACATTCGCTTCACTAGGCCAAGGAAAAGCATCAGCCCCAGGACAAATTTCTGTTGAAGAATTAAAAAAAGCTTGGGATGTTTTGAGAGTTGAGAGGTAAAAATGAAAATAAAACCAATGTTTGCATGGTATGATTTTTGGGTAGGTTTCTTTTGGGATAAAAAGAAAAAAACATTATACTTCTTTCCAATCCCTATGTTTGGGTTGAAGATAGTTTTTTAGCTCATGTTATTAAAAATAGAGAAAGAAAATTAATTTCTTCCTCTACCTCGACCTCTCGGAGTTCCATCCCCACAAGGTCCAAGTCCTCTTCCTCTTGTTGTTTTTTCTTTGTCGCTAGGCGGACAGTTTCCTAGACCTCTTCCTGTTCTAGGTCCTTCTCCGTCTGGTCCTGTTCCATCTTTGTTTGGCATTTTACATTCACCTCCGTGAATTTTTATCGCTTTGCCATCAACAATGGCTTCAGCAATTTTTTTTCTTGCTGATTCTAATATCCTATGAAATGTTGGCTGTGAGATGTTCATTTTTTCAGCGGATTTTATTTGATCTAATCCAAGTTTATCTCTTAATCTAACAGATTCAAACTCATCGATACTGAGAACGATTTCCTGTAATTCTCTTAAAGGAATCGCCTGCGGTTTGAAATAATGAAAATTCCCTCTAAACCTTATTCTTCTACGAAGTTTTGGTCTTACCATTATGAATATATATTCATAATACTATATAAATCTTTCGGTTTAAGAATATAGCTAACGCTATTCTTAGTTTTGTCAATGATTAATGGTTTTCCTAGAATTAAAAGGAAAATACCATGCATAATTTAAAACGAATTGTTAGTAATCGCATGCTGAATGTGTCGTTACCTTCACACTTACACACCGATTCTATCAAACGGATCTTCTAATCCGTATTCTAAGGTATCTCTTTTCAAGGCGGGTTTCGTGCTTAGATGCTTTCAGCACTTATCCCTTGAGGCGTAGCTGCTCGGCATACCTTATCAGATAACCGATAGACCAGAGGCCTCGAGACCTCGTTCCTCTCGTACTGGAGGTCCCTTCCCTTCAGATACCAAACATTTCCAGTAGATATCAAACAAACTGTCTCACAACGTTCTGAACCCAGCTCACGATCCCTTTTAATGGGTGAACACCCCCACCCTTGGCTGCTTGTGCACAACCAGGATAGGAAGAGCCGACATCGATGTAGCAAGCCCCGCCGTCGATATACTCGCGTAAACTAAATCGTTTACAACTGTGAGCTCTCGGGCGGGACAACTCTGTTATCCCCGAGGTAACTTTTCCGTCATCTCAAACCCTCATCAAGAAGGTATTGAGGTTCGCTAGACCAGACTTTCGTCTTTGGTTTTAGAGTTATTGTAAAACCAATCAGGCTAGCTTTTACTCTTGCATTCTACAGCGGATTTCTGACCCGCTTGAGCTAACCTTTGGGCCCTGCTGATATCTTTTCAGCAGGGTGCCACCCCAGCCAAACTGTCCACCTGTTGTTGTCCTTTTGCAAGTTAGTGATACAAGGTTTAAAGAGTAGTGTTACATTGGCGTCTATCTTTGAACTGACGTCCAAAGCATAACAACTCCTACTTACGCTATACAACAAAACTCACACCACAGCAACAAGCTACAGTAAAGTTCTACGGGGTCTTCGCTTCCCACTGGAAATCTCTGGCTTTTGCACCAGAATAGTGTATTCAGGGGATTCCAACTGGGGACACTGAGGATCTCGTTAAACCATTCATGCACGTCGCCAATCAAACGACAAGGTATTTTGCTACCTTAAGAGAGTTATAGTTACTCCCGCCGTTTATCGGTCCTTAGCTCCGTTGAAACAGAGTTTGAGATACCGACACTGGGCAGATATCACTTTCTATACAAACCCTTACGGGCTAGCAGAAAGCTACGTTTTTGTTAAACAGTCGGACCCTCCTGGTCACTGCGCCCTGCAATCGCATACAAAAGTACACAACCACAGGGACCCCTTATGCCGAAGGCACGGGGCTAAATTGCCGAATTCCCTCAGTTGGATTAATCCCGCACACCTTAGGCTACTAACCTTGGGGCACCTGTGCTGGTTCTGGGTACGTTTACAAATGATATTTACTAATTCCTTTTTCACTGCTTCCAGGCATTGACAGGATAGAGCATAACTCTACTATTCCTAAGTTTAATCAAGTTCTCGTCATTACAACACTCCCTTGATTTATCTTAGTTAACACATAAGATAATATGTGCCTATCTAGCCCGAAAGGTCAGAATTTAGTCTTGCGTTGCCGCACATACAAATGTAGTAAAGGAATATTAACCTTTTTCCCTTTCCAATAGCCCTATTAGGACTTTAGTTAGGAACAACTAACCCTTGGCTGATTTTCATTGCCAAGGAACCCTTGCCCTTTCGGTGACAGAGATTCCAACTCTGCTATGATCCTACTACCGCCAGGATTCTCATTTCTGAGAGATCCACATATCCTTTTGAACATGCTTCTGCTCTCCCAGAACGCCTGCCTACCACAATTCCTTAGAATGTCTATAGTATCGGTAACTGATTTAGTCCCGTCCATTTTAGAGACCCACAGCCTTGACAAGTAAGCTGTTACGCACTTTTTAAAGGGTGGCTGCTTCTGAGCCAACCTCCTCGCTGTCTGTGGCTATGGACACTCTTCACCCGTTAACACTTGATCAGTATTAGGGACCTTAACTATAGTATGGGTTGTTCCCCTCTAGTAACAAGGGCTTACCCCTTGCCACCGTTTCTCGAGATCTATGACACTAGAGTATTTGGAGTTGGACAGAAAACCGAATCCTTTCGAACCCTAAATCCTCAATCCGTATCTCTACCTCTCCAGTCGTCTCACTCAAGACTTGACTAAGGCCAATTTCGGCAGGAACCAGCTATCGCCAGATTCGATAGGCTTTTTACCCCTAGCCCCAAGTTAGAAGAACACTTGCACGTAGCACCTCTGCAGGCCTCCACGATCTTGCGACCGCTTCACCTTACTCAGGGTTAGATCATCTGGCTTCGGGTCTGGTCCAAGTGACTTTAGGCATATTATTACCTCACCCCTAATTGCTTGCGGGTTATCGCTTTCGCTTTGAGTACTCTTTTGGATTACTCTTGCCACTTAGACAAACTCCCTGGCACGTTATTCGAAACGTACGGCAGAACTCCGAAGAGCCCTACCATTCCATCGCTACTAGGTTTCAGGATCTTTTAACTCCCTGTTAAGGGTTCTTTTAAACTTTCCATCGCTGTACTTATTCTCTATCGGACTCGAATTGTATTTAGTGTTGGAAGTTGATGCCTCCCAAATTCCTGCATAGTATCCAGTATACAGTACTCAAGATACCATCACATCCTTTGAATTTTTTTTACAGGACTTTCACCTTCTAAGGTCTACCGTTCCAGGTAAGTTCAAATCATTCAGTTAGGATTAAAAGATGGTCCGCAACACCACATCTCTTTTACATTACTGCAAAAGATTCAGTTTGCTCTGCGCTGTTTTCAGTCGCTCTTACTAACAGCATCTCAATTGATTTATTTTCCTTCAGGTACTAAGACGTTTCAATTCCCTGAGTTCCCCATCCTTTCGGATCTAATGTGAAGTCACATTCGGAAATCTTCGGTTCAAAGTCTGCATGCGACTCGCCGAAGCATATCGTAGCTTGCCACGTCCTTCTTCAGCATTCGAGCCAAGTCATCCACCTAGTAGCATAATTCAATTATGCACGGTATCATAAATAGAATCGGATCAAACTAATTCTATCTCTCCAACACATCACTATGTTCGCATAATGATGCTAAATTAAATGAGTATGAATGGACCCGCCGGGATTCGAACCCGGGGCCCCCGCCTTGCAAGGGCGATGCTCTACCAGGCTGAGCTACAGGCCCGCCCAATTAATTGTAAATGAAACGCAAAAAAACAGAATTGTTTTCTGCGACAAAAAATGTTTAACACATTAATTGTATGAAAGAATTGAGATAACTATGCTAATTTCTGAATCATTTTTTTCAAATGAAAAAAATAAAAGGAGGTGATCCATCCGCAGGTTCCCCTACGGATACCTTGTGACGACTTAACCCGCCTCACTGAGCTTAGGTTCGGACTAATCAAAAAAACTAGGCCTCACCTAAACCCTGCTCGGTTGGTTTGACGGGCGGTGTGTGCAAGGAGCAGGGACATGTTCACCAGAGTATGTTGAACTCTGATTACTAGGGATTCCGTCGTCATGAGGCTGAGTTACAAACCTCAATCTGAACTGGGATAGGGTTTAGAGGCTTAGCTTCTCCTTTCGGAGTTGCGTCCCATTGTCCCTACCATTGTTGCGCGCGTGTAGCCCAGGGGATCCGGACCATACAGACCTACCGTAGCCTGCACCTTCCTCCTTGTTTCCAAGGCAGTCTCCACAATGTGCACGATCATTCAAAAGAACTCGCTAGCAATTATGGATACAGGTCTCGCTCGTTGCCTCACTTA
The DNA here is from genome assembly GCA_042571125.1 of Nanobdellota archaeon. GTDB lineage: Archaea > Nanobdellota > Nanobdellia > Woesearchaeales > UBA10107 > JBHPFU01. The sequence continues at coordinate 16,724 of JBHPFU010000007.1, forward strand.
AGAGGACACCTTACGGCACGAGCTGACGGCGGCCATGCAATACCTCTCGGCTCGTCAAGTAAGCCCGTTAGACTGACTTTCATTCTGCCGTCGCTCCTGGTGAGATTCTCCGTGTGGAATTGGATTAAACCGCACGCCGCACCCCTTGTAGTGCTCCCCCGCCAATTCCTTTAAGTTTCAGTCTTGCGACCATACTTCCCAGGCGGCGAGTTTAACGCCTTCGCTCCGATACTGCGTACCCACGAAGGATACGCAACATCTAACTCGCAGCGTTTACAGCTAGGACTACTCGGGTATCTAATCCGGTTTGCTCCCCTAGCTTTCGTCCCTCACCGTCGAAGCTGTTCTAGCCAAGTCCCTTCGGTATAGGTAGTCCTCTCGGGATTATAGCATTTTACCGCTCCCCCGAGAATACTCTTGGCTCCTCCCAGTTCCAAGTTTGACAGTGTTCTCTGCACGTTGTTGAGTTGAGCTCAACAATTTCACAAAAAATTTATCAAACCGGCTACGGACGCTTTAGGCCCAATAAACCTGATTCCCACTCGTGGCGCTGGTGTTACCGCGGCGGCTGGCACCAGTCTTACCCACCACTTATTCGCCAAGATATTTACTCTTGGCAAAAGCCCATGCAAAGCATGAGCACTGAGGGTTCCCTTATCACACTTGCGTGCATTGTAAAGGTTTCGCGCCTGCTGCACCCCGTAGGGCTGGGACCAGTATCTCAGTGTCCCTCTCCGGGCTACCACTCTCATGGCCCGTATCGATCATAGGTTTGGTGGTCCATTACACCGCCAACAGCCTAATCGAGTGCCGACTTATCCTTAAGCACCGAAGTTTTAGGAAAATTTACATTTCAGACCATTTTCCTATCCGGGTTTAGCCTCAGTTTCCCAAGGTTATCCCAGACTTAAGGGCAAATTATCGACATGTTACTGAGCAGTTTGCCTCTATTACTAGAAGACTTGCATGGCTTAATCGAACCCTCATAGCAGCAACCTCCTGCAGGATCAACAGGAATTGTTTAACATATTGGTCGCATTAAATCTATAAGAAATTAGCATAGGTATCTCAATTCTAATTCATACTTGAGTATCAACTCTAAGCATACATGTGTAATTTTTTACCTGTGGTGATGATAGAATCATAAGGCTTGGAGTATACCTGTCAATACAGGATTTCAGAAAAAGTTTAACGGATTCAAGTATCCTCCTTTTTCGCTAGCCCCTATAACTCACACATATTCAAAAATTGAGGTCATTTATAAAGCTTACTATTTAGAATATCTAATTCTTAGCCCTTCTTTTTTTCTCTTTCTTCATTCTTTTACGTTGCCATTTCCACCGCATTTGCCGTTTCTTTTTCCAACGTCTTGAGCTTCTTTTCATTGTAATTATGAGTTTTTGATTTCTTTTTAAATGTTTGGATAATAATGCCCCGGCCGGGATTTGAACCCGAGTCACTGGATCGAAAATCCAGAATGATTGGCCGGACTACACCACCGGGGCGCGTGAGATTAAATCAGTCCTACTGATTTATGTTTTTTTGTTATTAAATCACACGAGATGATTTATATTTCTTTTGTAAATTAATGGGCCCGACGAGATTTGAACTCGCGACCACTAGTGTTCCTAGAACACCTGTAAATGAAACGATGTCATATAAGACTAGCGCTCCACCGGACTAAGCTACGGGCCCAATAGCTTAGGAATGTGAACATGCGTCGGCCGGGACTTGAACCCGGGTGAGAGCGTTGGCAACGCCCTATCATAGCCACTAGATCACCGACGCTCAATGTATAACTGGGCCTGGCCAGAATCGAACTGGCGATCTTCGCCTTGTAAGGGCGACGTCATAGCCACTAGACCACAGGCCCATGTTTCAAAAGAGATAGACTTCATTTATAAAGGTTTTTGTTCGTTTTTTAAACTAAAACAAATAATAAAAAAGAAGTAGAAAAAAAATAAAAAATTTAGATACAAGCAGATACTTGCAATCCTATTTGCTGGTTCTTACATGCAGCTCCGCTACTTGTCATTGGGTAAACAATTACTGACTTAACAGAACTTCCAAGGTCTGATCCCCAGCTTTGTAATTCCAATGTGTAATCTTTTATTTCTCCAACACCAACAGATTCTGTTGATTTAAAGAAAGCGGATTTTCCGTCTGCTGTAGTAGCTTCGAACCACATTCCAGGAATAATTCCTTTACCTGAATTTTTAATTGGTACTGTTGCATCAGAACCGACTAATGTACAAGGACCTTTTTTACCAACAGCATAGTTGATATCGCAGGTTTCTGTTCCAGGCGCAGTTTGAACTTTAGCAACTTTCCCATCTTCTGTGGTTACTTGGTCAGTAGGCGCAACATCAGGTTCTTGTGTTCTCATAACCAGTATGATAATCACAATCACAATAACTGCAGCTATAACCCAGCCCATATAGTTAGGTTGTGCTTTGCTTTTTGATTTCTTCTTTGCCATTATATTAAACACCTCAATAATTATGTTATATCAATCTAAAAGATTATTATATTTAAATCTTTTGCTTAAACCGCCTTTAAACGCTCTATTTTCGCCCTTTTTACAGATAAATTTATAAACAAGAAAACAGGAATATTTCGCATGGAAGACAAGGTTTTTAATATATTATTTAACGAAGATGAGATCACCTGGCAGTCTATGCTTCAGGAGTTAGTAAAGACAGAAGGAATGGATCCATGGGATATTGATATCTCTTTGCTTACAAATAAATACATTGGGATGGTTAAAAAAATTAAGGAGACCGATCTAAGAGTTTCTGGAAAAGTTCTTTTGGCAGCCGCAATTCTTCTGAAAATAAAATCAAATAGGTTAGTTGGAGAAGATCTGCTTGATTTTGACAGAATGTTAAATCCTGAAGAAGAGGAAGAATATGAATCTGAACAGCAAGCAAAAGAACGTCCTGTTGTCGATGCAAAATTAATACCGAGAACACCGCAGCCAAGAAAAAGAAAAGTTTCTATTTATGATTTAGTTGATGCTCTTAAGCAGGCATTAGAAGTTAAAAGAAGGAGAGGTTTTTTGCCTGAAATAAAAATAGAGGTTCCAGATAAAAAAGTTGACATATCTGAAGTAATCCAGACTCTTTACGGCAAGATATGCCAGTTATTTAAATCACACCCTTCATTAACATTTAATAAATTAGTCCAATCAAATAAGAGAGAAGATAAAATTTACACTTTTGTTCCTTTATTACACTTAACAAACCAAAGAAAAATTGATCTTGACCAGAAACAACACTTTGGTGAGATAGGGATAACATTAAAAGAAGACAACCAGGTCTGGGAGGATCTTTGGGAGGAAAAAAATGTTGAATGACGAAGAAAAAAAAGTTTTAGCAAGCTTAGTGGAAAAGCATATCGATGATATAAAGGAAGATGAAGCAAAAATAATCCAGCTTGATCATCCAGCATTCCTAAGCGGCGAAATAAAATACGAAGAATTCCTAAAAAAATTACTTGAGAAATTAAAATGAATAATGACATACAAACAAAACAAATTGAACTACAGATTATTGGCAGCCAGATGGCTCAGATGCAAAAACAATTACAGCAGATAGATGGAAATCTTATGGAAGTTGAATTTATCAAGAATAGCCTGGATGAATTAAAAAAATCAAAAAAAGAATCAGAGCTTTTGGCTCCTATCGCAGGCGGAATTTTTGTAAAGACAACTCTCAAAGAAAATGATGAACTTGCAGTTAATGTCGGAGGAGGCGTGGTTGTAAATAAAAGCGTCGAGCAAACAAAGAAATTATTGCAAGATCAATTGGGAGAAATATCCAAAACAAGAAAAGACCTTTTAACTAATCTGGAAACAATGGGCAAAAAAGCAGCATCATTGGAAAAAGATCTTGTTAAGAGCGCTAATAAGTAAAATGTTTAAACTTTTTAAAGAAAAATTAAGGGGGGCGCTTTCTAAGTTTACTAAAGGGGTTAAGAAAGAAGTAGAAGAAAAGACAGAGAAGGAAAAAGTTAAATCAAAACCAAAGAAAGAAACAGTTGAGAAAAAACCCAAGTCAAAAAAGAAAGAGATTAAACCAGAGAAACCAAAGGAAGAGAAAGTAGAAGTTAAAGAAGAACCTAAAGAAGGATTTTTTAAAAAAATATTCAAAAAGAAAGAAGAACCTGAAGAAGAAAAGAAAGGAATTTTTAAAAGAGTAACAGAGGCTGTAACAAAAACATCTATTTCTGAAGATAAGTTTGAAAGTTTATTTTGGGAATTGGAAGTTACGCTATTAGAAAATAATCTTGCAGTAGCTGTTATTGAAAAGATAAAAGACGATCTAAAAGAACAGTTAGTCAATCAGAAGATATCAAGATTTGAGATTGAAAAGATAATTTTAGATACTCTAAAAAATAGTCTTAATGATATACTAACATTCAAAAAAATTGATCTGTTAAAAGAAACAGAAAAGAAAAAACCTTTTGTTATCTGTTTTGTTGGCATAAACGGTTCTGGAAAAACAACAACAATTGCTAAAATCGCAAACCTGTTCCTGAAAAACAATCAAAAGATAGTCCTTGCAGCAGCAGATACATTTAGAGCAGCAGCAATCCAGCAGTTAGAGCAACACGCAGATAAGTTAGGAGTCAAAATGATCAAGCACGATTATGGAGCAGATGCGGCTGCAGTTGCATTTGATGCAATCAAATACGCAGAAGCAAAAAAACTTGATGCTGTTTTGATAGATACTGCGGGACGATTGCATAGTAATGTTAATTTAATGGAAGAGATGAGTAAGATAATGAGAATTGCAAATCCTGATTTCAAAATATTTGTTGGAGAGAGCATAACAGGTAATGACTGCGTTGAGCAGGCAGAAGAATTCAATAAAGCTGTTGAATTAGACGGGATTGTTCTCTCAAAAGCAGATATTGATGAGAAAGGGGGAGCAGCGATTTCAGTTTCTTATGTTACAAAGAAACCAATTTTATACATTGGAACAGGACAAGAGTATGATGATATTAAACCTTTTGACAAAAAGGAAATCTTGAAAACATTAGGATTATGAGAATGAAAAAGATTTCGATATTAATTATGTGTATTCTTCTTACAGGTTGTGCTGCAATTGATAAACCTGCTGAAGAAGATCAAGTTTTTGAGATGGGGGGAGTGCCTTGCTTGTGGGTATACAAAACAAATGAAGATTATTTTGATTTGCATGCTGCAGCATTTGATGAGGAATTTAAAAAATCAGAAATGAGATATGGTGTAAGAGACACATTCAAATTAAATAAATCATATACTGGATATTCTTATGGATGTTACATGCCTCGTTACTTCGCTTTTATAAACATCTCTGTAAGCAAATACAAAGAAGCAAAAATAAAAGTTAGAGGAGATGAATGCTGGACATCACTAATGGAACCATTTATAAAAAAGATGATCGAAGAAAAATGCAGCAAAACTGATTTTGATAAATTCTATGTCGAAGAATATCCTCACATAATAACATCACTCTCAAAAGAAGGAATTATTATTGAAAGCGATGCTCTAAGAATTAAATACATCAACAAAGAAGGAACCAGAGATTTTTGCGGTGCTATGGTCTCTCCTGAAGAAAAAGAAGAATTTTATAGCATAAAAAACGATGTAGACGTTTGTATTGATACAATACCTCGTCCAGAAATATTGGATAATCTTGTAAATTGGACTTATCTTGCAGAGAATATAGTGGATAAAGATCCTTTTACAGAGTTTTATCTTTGTCGTGGAGTAGATATAGCTGAAGTTAATGAAATAATAAATAATAATCAATTAGATGTTAAATGTGAAAAACAGATTTAAGAGGTGAAAAAATGACTAAAATGACTGCTAAGGAATTTAAAAAAGACCTTAGTGCAGGCTTAAAATATCCTTGGGGCGAAGCATCAAGGCTATGGAATATTTTATGGATTTTGCTGCCTATTTTTGGATGGTTAGCGTTAGTAGGATATCTAAAAAAGATTGTTAGGTCTCTTGTAAAAGGAGATACAAAGAAACTTCCTAAGATGGATCCTTTCTGGAAGAGTTTTGTTGAAGGAGTTGTTGTAGCTGTGTTTATGATACCAACAGCAATAGCGCTTGGTTTGATAAATGCTGTACCATTTTTTGGAGCAATAGTAGGAACACTAATCTCTATATTCTTACTCCCTTGGCTTACAATAAATTTCTTTGAGAAGGAAACATTTAATGCATTATGGGAAATAAAGAAAGGATTTAACAAGGTTTTTGACAATGCCGTAGAATATATATTTGTATACCTTAAAACAATTGTATTCGCGATAATTTATACAATATTGATGGTAGTTTTAGTAGGCATACCTTGCGCGACTTTCGGTAGAATGTATTTCTTGGCAGCTTTCTATAATAAACATCACTAAATTTATTTTTTTTCTTCTTTAAATTCTATTTCTCCATCCAGATAAACTCCTCTATGTAATGGAATGGGTCGCCAAGAATCTTGAACTAATTCTGCGCCTAGCCAAGTCGCTAATTGTTCTGGGTTGCCGATAGTTGCAGACAAACCTATAATTTGTACTTTGTTAAGAATTTCTCTTAATATAGTTATTAAAATCTCTAATGTTGGTCCTCTGTGAGCATCATTCATAAGATGAATCTCATCAACAATGACTGTTGCAACATCTTTCAGCCAAGGAGAATGATGCCTTATTAATGAATCTAGCTTTTCAGATGTTGTTATAATTAAATCATAATTTTCTAAGTAAGGTTCTGAAGAATCTTTATCACCAATAGACATTGCGATCTTTACTTTATCCCCATAGAACTCCTGAAATTCTTTATATTTTTCATTAGCTAATGCTTTTAATGGAACTATGTAAATCGCTTTTCCTCTTTGAGTCATTATTGAATTAAAAGCAGCAAGTTCTGCTATCAAAGTTTTTCCTGCTGATGTTGGAGCACATACTAGCATGTTTTTATTTTCAAACAAACCTGCTTTCACAGCTTTCTTTTGAGCAGGCATTAACTTTGTTATACCTTTTTTCACAAGAATATCATAAAGTTCGCCATGAATAAGATCTTTTAACGTTTCCATAATTAAAACAAAAGAAGTAAAGATTAAAAAGGTTTTGTTTACAGGTTTACTGTGTATTCGAAATAATCATCCCAAGGATTTTCTAATTCCATCATCTTCTTTAAAGATAATTTCTCAAAGTATTTTCTGAATGGCCTCATTGAATTGCCGTGAGCAGAGATAGCAACATTGACTTTCTCTTTTTTCATCTTTTTTAATAAATCTTTAATAAAGGCTGAAACCCTCTTCTCTACCATTTTCACGCTCTCTCCTCCAGGAGGAGGAACATCATAAGATCTGTGGTAGATATCATAAACTTCCTGAGCAACCATTTCTCCAAATTTCTTTTTAGCTTTTTTTCTCATGTGCCCATATCTCTTTTCCATTGCATCAGTTATTAAATGCTCAACTTCTTCCATAAATTCTTTGTGACTATGTTTTTGCAGCTTGCCATAATTTCTTTCAATCATTCTGTCATCTTCGATAACTTCTTTGCACTCTGGATGAAACTTAAGAACCTCTTTCAAGGTATTCTTTGAACGTCTTAAGTGAGAATGATATGCAACTTGGAATTCTTTACTCTTTAATTTCCTAGCAATCTTTTTGGCATTAGCAATTCCTTTCGGAGTCATCTTAGAATCGATATGCCCTGTAAACCAATGATGTTTGTTATAATATGTTAAACCATGCCTGAAAAGATATATTTTTAGTTTCATTTTACCTTTGCATAAAGATATGTATCTTTATACTTTCCCTGTTGCTCTATAGATTTTTTCATGAGCCCTTCTTTTTCATAGCCTACTTTGATTGCAACTCTTTCGCTTGCTTTGTTTTCTGGGACCATAACAAGTTCTATTCTTTTTAATTTTAAATCTTTAAACCCATATTTCTCAATTAATTTAACCGCAACAGTTGCAATTCCTTTGCCCCAGTAAGCTTCATCAATAAAGTAACCGATTTCACCAATAAATTTGCGTTGCTGATCAATCTTAATTCCTGCACCACCGACTAGTTTTCCGCCAAAGGTTATTGTAAAATTATGTTCAATATTATCTCTGCGTTTTTTCTGCGTTTTTTCTAAGAACTTTTTCTCTTCTTTAACGCTCTTAGGTTTTGCACCGAAATGTTTGAAGTTAGGATTCTTTAAAATTTCATAAAAACGTTTTGCATCAGAAATACGCTGATATCTTACCTCTACCTTGCCTTTTTTTAACTTCATTTCTCTTCAATCCTTAATAGTCTGTTATACTTTGCTAATCTTTCGCTTCTGCAGGGTGCGCCAGACTTTATCTGTCCGCAGCCAATACCCACAGCCAAATCAGCAATAAAATCATCTTCGGTCTCACCAGATCTGTGAGAGACCATAACTTTCCATCCTTTTTTGTAAGCTAACTTTGCTGCCTCAATACCTTCTGTTACAGTACCTATTTGATTTAATTTTAATAATAAAGCGTTGCATGCCTTAACAAAACTTGCATTCTCAATTCTTGCAGGATTTGTGACAAGAAGATCATCACCAACAATCTGTACTTTCTTTCCAATCTCTTTTGTTAATACAAAGAATGTATCAAAATCATCCTCGGCAAATGGATCTTCTATTGAAACAATCGGATATTTTTTAACTAATTCTTTATACTTATCTACCAAATCATACGCATCAATCCTTTTTCCTTCTAAAACATAATCTCCGTTCTTATAAAATTCAGAGCCGGCAGCATCTAGACCAATCTTAATCCTCTTTTCATATCCTAATTTTTTAGCTGCCTTTAATATCAATTCAATAGGCTCTTCAACTTTGCTTAGTGGAGGAGCAAAACCGCCCTCATCACCTACATTGGCAGCATTTTTACCGTATTTTTTAATTAGAATCTTCTTCAGCTCATGATAAACCTCTGTTCCTATCCTCAATCTTTCTTTGAATGAACCTGCAGAAGGCCAGATCATATATTCTTGAAAATCTAAGTTATTGCCTGCATGAACTCCGCCATTAATAATATTAAATGCAGGGATTGGTAAAACAAACTTTCTATTGCCCGCTAATTTGCCTATTTGTTTATACAAAGGAATCTTGTTCTCAACAGCTAAAGCTCTGGTAACTGCCATTGAAATACCGAGAATTGCGTTTGCACCGTACTTTTTCTTGTTAGGAGTTCCGTCTAAATTTAATAAAACTCCGTCAATCTTTTTTTGATCAAGACTCATTCCTTTTAATTTACGTCCGAGAATATTAACATTATTGACTGCCTTAAGAACCCCTTTCCCAGAATAACGTTTGCCGCCATCACGAAGCTCAACAGCCTCATGTTTTCCAGTTGAAGCACCAGAAGGAACCATCGCTTTAACAGTATGTTTAGCTGTAGAAAGCTCAACCTCTATTGTAGGATTTCCTCTAGAATCTAGAACCTCTCTACCTCTTATTTTGACAATCTTTGCCATTAACTAGAAAATGTAATTTTCTTTTATAAATTTATCTCAAAAATTAACCGATATAGCTTACTTCTTGATTCTTTTTCTTTCTCATTGAAAGCTTTTTTAGTTCTTTGGTCTTATTAGAAATCTCAGATTCAATCTGGCCCATGTTTTTCTCAAATTTATTCAGGTTCATCTTTAATTTAAACTTATTTTTTAGAACATCAAGAATAACACGAGCACCATTCATACCAAGGTACATTGGATGTCCGTATGTTTCAGCCAATAGTGCAACCCCTTCTATGTTTTTTTTCTCAGCTAACCCTACTAATAACCCTGAAACTCCGACAATCGGACCTACAATCCCATATAACTTACTTTGTACTTTTGTACCTTTCTTAAAGCTTTGAATAAGTTTTTTGGAATTTCCAGTACAGTATATTTTTGGTTTTTTTGGAGCGTTTGGAAGACCAATTCCTCCAAGAGTTACAACTTCGTTACCTCCTTGCTCCTGAACAAGTTCAAGAAGTTTTTCAGAGAAATCATATGAAGATTCTTCGCTTATTGGCTGTACATCGCCGGATAAGAATAAAAAATCACGCCCATTCTTTGTTTTTTTATAGTATACTTCTATCAAAGGAAGTTCAACTAAATTTTCTTCATTAACAAAAACAGAATTTGGCATCGTGTTTGAGAAAACATCACATAACTTTTCTGCTTTTAATTCATCAATTAAGAAATCAACTGCTATCTTGCCAACATTACCAATACCCGGGAGTCCTTCTATCAAAACAGGATTATTCAATTTTATTTTTTTTAAGTTATGAAAAGACCAGCTCATTTTTTTTGTTTAGCCATCCTCCTGTACTTTCCAAATTTATCATCAGCAGAGTATCTTACAGGTTTAGCAGAATCAGTTTTACAGCCGCAATCACAATTCTCTTTCATTGTGTATTTGCCGCACCCAGGACATTTTAATATCTTCTTCATGTTTTTTCTCGAGCAAAGTTTCCGCTTCCCTCATTCTTCTCTGCGTATTCAATAGCTTCTGTTGTTGCGCTATCAAGCATTTTTTCAGCAGTTTTAAAATCATCTGCAGTAACAGTAACTTTGTAATTCCCTGCACCGAGGTACATCACAATCGCTCCTTTTTCTCAAGACCTTTTGAATCAAAACTTTCTAACTTTAATATTCCGCGAATCTCTATCCTTTCTATCTTTATTTTGCTCTTGATTAATTCTCCTAACTCTTTTGAATATTTTTCAGGAATGAAATCGGATAGTTTAGCTTTATCTGTTGCAACATCTTGGAATAGTTCAAACAGAAATTCATACTTCTCGAATACTTTTGCAATAATCTCTCCATAAATCTTTTTTACGTCTCCTTTAACTTCTTTAGCAAGCAATTCAAGTATTTTTTCCGCTTTTTGTTCTTTTTTGATGGCTTCTTGCTTCCCTCTTTTAGCCATCTCAGTAACTCTT
>JBHPFU010000008.1:0-25265 GCA_042571125.1 Nanobdellota archaeon
TAATAGTCTCCCTTAAACCTTCACCAAGACCAATAAGAGAAACAACCGCGGCTATACCTATAAAAATACCAATCATGGTAAGCCAGCTTCTCAAACGCCGCTTAGCTATACTTCTGAAAGCTAAAAAAAAATAATCTTTTATCATTTCTTACCGGCTTGTTTCTTCTTTTTCTTTTTCTCCCATCTCTTGTAAACAAAGTAGCCAATCACAACAACCAAAATAAATCCAACTAATCTACTTGCCGCACTTCCTTCGTTTAATCCAAGTTTCTTTGCGCTGATTATTCTTAAAGCTACATCAACATTTTCTTGATATTGTTTATTGTTAGCATCAAGATAATTCAGCTTAAGCTTTAATGTTGTAACTCCTTTCTTTGCTTTTCTTACTTTTAATCTAAATTCTGCAGTTTCATAATCATCCGAATCTATGTTTCCAATATAAACCTCTTTTTTAGAGATAATATCATAGTCAGAAGATTCATCAAGCGTTACTGACATTAATTTAACGTCGTTTAGCCCCTTGTTAACAAACTTCAAAACAACATCGCCAGTTTCACCTGTGTCATAAACCATTGAACTGTCTACAGTTATGCTTAATTCCGGATCAGATCCGATTATTAATCCAATTATACTGCTTTTTGTGTAGTTCCTTCCAGTTCCATCAGTTGCAGTAATCTCAATAGGCACTTTGTAGACGCCAGAATCAGCATCAGGAAGAGCCATAAGATTAAATGTAACAGATCTTGCGACACCAGGTTCAATATTTGCTAACTTCTTTTCAGCAGTTGAATCAATCGGAACAAAAGGAGTATCTGTTCCAGTTAGATCAAGCTTAACATTAATATTTGTTAATGTTGAATCAGCCAGATTCTCAAGAGAGATCTCAACAGGAGAAGCCACTCCTTGCGCGATCCTGTCAATCTTAACTTCGTTCACTGCGATATTTGCATCAACAGTCCTGATGAATACATCTACCTGAGAATATTTCCAGTGATCTGCACTATCGTGTCTGTATCTGAATTTCAAAGGATTTGTACCTTCAACAGCATTTTGGTCTATTCTTACCTTATACTTAACCAAAACGGTTTGGTGGCCTAGGACAGTCCCAAATGCTCTTGTTGCTTCAGCACCAACGTCCAAACTAAAAGGAAACGCAGGGAGTAATTCTACTTCGAAATTCTTCGCATCACTGCCCCCAAAATTCTCAACTTTTAGCCATACGTCTAAATATGCCCCGGGGTCTGCAGGATATGGTTCATATTTTACCTCTTGCATGACTACTCCTGCTCTATCGACAGAGCTAACGCTATATGCAAGAACCATCGATGTGCTAAGTATCATTAAAACCAAATACATTAAAATTTTATTTTTCATTTTTTCATCCTCCTTTCATGCACTTAGTGATCCTGCCGTCTTCTAAGATGCAGGCCCTATCGGCATATTTTATTATATCCTCATCATGAGTAACAACCACAATGGTTTTTTTCTCTTTTTTATGAAGTTTCATCAAAAAATCCAAAACTAAGTCTCCTGTTTTTGTGTCTAGATTGCCTGTTGGCTCATCAGCCAGAATTACGTCAGGGTCATTCGAAAGAGATCTTGCAATTGCCACTCTTTGCTGCTGACCTCCCGACAATTCACTCGGTTTGTGGTCCATTCTATCTTCTAATTGAACAAGCTTTAACAGATGTTTAGCTCGTTTAATCCTTTTTTCTTTAGATAGGTTTTGGAACATCATGGGGAGCATAACATTTTCTAATGCAGTTAATGTAGGAATTAGGTTAAATTGCTGAAAAATGAATCCTATTTTCTTTCCTCTTATCTTTGCTAATTCAGATTCGCTTAAGTGAGCAATATTTTTATGATCAAGATATATCTCTCCTTTTGAAGGGATATCCAAACAACCAACCATATTCATTGTTGTAGATTTCCCAGATCCAGATTTACCCATTATAACTAAAAATTCTCCTTCTTTAACTTCTAAATCAAGACCTTGAACAGCATTAACTTTGACTTCTCCCATCTCATAAATCTTCCAAACATCCTCTATCTTGATAATTATTTTTTTAGCCATTTTTCTTAGCTCGGATATACTCTTTTTCAGATAGGTAGGCGATTATGATATTTCTTATAATCTCAGAATCCTTTTCTCCGATTTTACCTTTTAACTCTGCTTCAATAATTTTCCATGTTCCGCTAGGTAAACTCACTAAAACTCTCTTCATCTAATATTTCGTAGTATATCTTATATATAAACTTTATTATTATTAAATATATCTTTTATATATCATATATGATATATTAGAAAAACATATAAATAAGCCGAGTTTAGGAGAATTAATGAAAAAACACAGAAAATTCAAAGAACAAAAAGAAAAACCAAAAAAATTCTCAAAACAAGTGATATATACACTAATCATTGCTTCATTGATGGTGTTCAGTATTGTAGGTTTTACATTATCAAACTCTGAACAGAGCACTGAGAATTACAAAGATCAAAAATTTAAATTAAGCGGCCAGAAATGGATAACAAAGATTGATGGGCAAGAATTCTCATTTTATTACCTGCCTTCAGAAGTAGAGTATATCCAAACTAACGGATTGACCGACTTAAAAAACTTGAAAATGCTTTACCTAACATTTAATCCAAATCAAAAATATTTGCAGGCAATAGATCTTGCAAGATTTGATTTAACAAATGATTTAATCAGTCTCGGGATTTATCCTGTACCTGCAACAAACATAGAAACAGACCAATACGAACTTCAAGTTATAACCTGTTTAAATTCAACAGGGTCTGTTCCAGTAATTGAATTTAGAGAATCAGATAAAACAGAGGTTTCTCTAGAAAATAGTTGCATTATTTTAAAATCAGATTCCGAACGGAATTTTATTAAACTAAAAGATTTAATAATCTATAAGATAATTGGCATTATTGAATAAAAATGAAGAAAAAAACAAAGAAACAAAAGGATACATCAATAAAAAATGTAATGCTTATAATGCTTGTTTTATTTTTAATGGTATCAGTATCTCTTTATTTTAAAATACCTCGGTACAAAAGTTATGAATATAATGGTTTTGAATTTACAAAGATAGGTAAGATGTGGTATACTGAAGTACAAAAGTTCGGAACAGATAAGGTTTATGTTCTCGAATTAAGAAATGATCCAAAGAGTTTAGAAGATTTACCTGTAGAAAGAGACCCCAAGAGTTTCTTAAGATTGATGGAAGAATACGATCTGAACGGAGCGTATATCACTTTTGATCCAACAGAATCAAATTTAACATACATCGCTTTAACAGCAGCAGACATTTCAAGCAATCTAGCAAAAGTATTAGACATAACTCCCGTTGGGGCCTGCACTAAAAATGAAACAGAAGCATGCTCAACCAGACCGATTGTTACGTGTGATACTGAAAATAGTATGGTAATCTTGATTAAAAAAAGCGAACAAGCAAAAATTACAATGGATGATAATTGTTTAATTGTAGAAGGACAAGAAGAAGAGCTTACAAAAGCTTCAAATAAATTGCTTTTAATCTGGTATAATGTTATGAACTAATCATTTCAATAAACTGTTGATTATATTCTCTGGCCAACCATTCTCCTGTAACTTTTTTATTACTTCTTCTTTGCTAAATCCTTGGTCTAGCTCATACGTTACATAGGCTTTTAATGCATTTAATTTAGCCAATGCGTCATCTGCAGAAACATCTGGTTTTGCAGACGCGGGTTCGGTTTGTGTTGGTTTTATTTCCGGGATAGCTTTTGGTACTTCTTCCTGTTTACGTCTTAGAGAAATTGTAGCAATAACCGTTATCGCAACAATAATCAAAGCAAATAGTGCTAGCATCCATATAGTTAAAGATGCTTGAATTTGATCAAGAAGTGCCCTAATGTTTATGGAAGGCATCTTGAATGCAGGTACTCTTACTTCTGCTTCATATTCGCAAGATTGAACCTCTTCAGGCATAAATAAATCTGTTCCGCAATCTGCCGAGTCATAACAGGATCTGGTTTGAGTTCCATCTGGTTGGCATGCAGTCCAATCTGAACATGTCCAGTCTTCTGAACAAGGCATAACAACGATGCCTGTTGACGGCGACCTTCTTCTAACTTCAACCTCGACTTCCCTAACCACTGTTGTTGGCGGAACATTTTGTTCTGTAATGAAATAATATGGTCCGCTTGTTGAACAATTGCCATATTCATTGCAGGAAGTTAAGTTATAATAATATAAAGTAAAGTTCTGTAATCCAATTAGCGAAATGCTGTGAGAGGTTACTAGAGCAGATCCAGTTGTACTCAAGGCAGAACTGCTTGGAATCCAATACTCTGCGGTGCTGTTAGATGGGTCATCTGTTGTCCAGGTTATTGTTGCAGTCTCATTTGTTGTTGTAGAATCCACATTCGAAATAACTGGTGAAGAGGTATCAGCTACCAGGACGGTTATTGTTATGATTGTTGAAAGAAGTTTTCCATATGTATCATTTACAGATATATTAAGTGAATAATTTCCAAGGCTCAACCCTGTAGCATTTGTTATTTCTCCTGTGCTGCTGTTAATTGCGAAATTGGTTGTATCATTTATGAAATATTGATCTATTCCTGAAGGATCTGTTGCATTTACATCGTATGAAAATACCCTGTCAATTCTTGCTGTTTGGTCTGTAGGCGTCTGGTCCCAAGTTGGAGCAAGCGTATCTTGTACCGTTATGGTTATCAAAATAGACAATAGATTGTTGCTTGTGTCATTTACGCTAATATTCACTGAATATATGCCAACACTAAGTGATGTTGCATTTGTTATAACTCCGCTACTATCAATGTCAAACTTACTGTCATTTACAAAATAAGAATCAATCGCAGAATTGTCACTTGCATTCACATCATAAATAAGTGATGTAGGATACTCAACAACCTGATTACTTGGGGTTTGATCCCAAGTTGGAGGCGTAACATCATTAATATTTAGAGATGTTACAGATGTGTCATTATAATTGCCAGCAGCGTCTGAACAGTTGGCAAGAATTTGATAATTACCGGGGGTATTTACTGTCACAGTTCTGCTGGCAATGCTTCCTACAATGTTCATAGAACCATTCAAAACTCCGCCTATAAACAAATTACACGAAGTAACATTAACATTATCTGATACTGTTGCGTTATAATTTATGGCACTATCTTCATCTATTGATGTTGGCTGAATTGTTGATACTGATGGATTTGTTATATCTGCAATTGTAATATTAATCACAGTAAAGTTTTGGTTGCCAGATGTATCATTTACAGAAATATTTAGCCAATAAACACCAACACCCAATCCAGTCGCATTTGTAATCAAACCATCGCTGTTGATATTAAAGCTAGAATCATTTACAGAGTAAGTATAAACTCCGAAATCATCTGTTGCATTCACATCATAACTAAAGAGAGTCTTTTCATTTGCTGTTTGACTTGTTGGCAAAGGATCCCACCAAGGAGGGGTTATGTCTGTTAAAGTTAAGTTATAGATAGTAGAATTTCCAGTACTACTTTCATTATCTATACAATTAATACTCCAATCATGCTGGCCGATATTAATCCATGAGGTAATGTTATTTGTTTCATTTCTAGGAACATCAGTTGTTGTTTTGTTTATTACATTATCCACGACAAGATCGCAGCTCTCCAGAGGGAAAGCAGAGGTCACATTGAATGTAAAGTTTACAGTAGGATAATTCAAATCAGTATTATTCTGAGGTGAAATAAGAGTTACTATCGGACATGCATCAGCAGGACAATTGCCACATGTTTCTCCAGGATCTAGCTCACCATCTCCACAAGTTGATCCAACACTCGCACCGGGATCCCCCGGATAAAATGTAATGGTTGTAAGGCCTTCACCCTCTTCGATATACTTGACTTTTGTCCAATTACCTCCTGCACAAGTTCTTTCTGTGAAATTCCAACTTAAACATTTATAGGCTGCAAATAAATCAGAAGCAGAATGGTTAATTGTAATGTTGATAAAGTCATAATTTTCTATGGCTGGGAAAAACGCAACAACTTGATCGAATGTAACATTTTTATCTCCAATAGTCTGATTGCTCGGTGGTTCATCTACTCCAAGTACATCTCCTGAATCGCCTTCGTTTGCAATACCAACAATAGTAACTCTCTCTAATCCTGGTAAGTCGGGTTCTGTATCAAAGATGTACTCCCTCCCCCAATCCAATGTAAAATTATACTGGCCGTCATCTACGGCAACAATAGTTCCATTTAAGTGTTTCAGATAAACTGTTCCATTAACAAATGATAGATTGTAATCAAACAATTCACCAGTTGCAACAAAACCAAACGGAGGGATAATCATGCCCGGTCTTGATGAATTATGAGCAGGATTTGCAACATCATGTACAACCAAAGTATAATTCCCGTAAGGAGTGCCAGAGTTAGGCCATAAGAAAGTCGCATTTCCATCAGCAGTACAAGTTTGCTGATCAGAATAAACCGAAACATTTGAAGCATTTAATATGCTTAGATTTACAAGAACAGATGGTCCGAATACACCAATAATTGTAACAGGAACCCCTGGCGAATAAATATCATACGCAGTTATAATTAAAATTGTTTCATTCACAATAATTGTTCTGTTTTCCAAATCGCTTGCACCGTATGTATCATTAACATAAAATGTATAATTATATTGCCCCGCAGTTGTGTAATTTGTCAACCAAGTGCTTTCGTTTGTTGAACTTACTAATGTGCCATTTCTATAAATATGATAATAAAGAGTATCATCGGTATCGGGGTCATTTACTGTGAAACTAACATTCAACCAATCACCTTCATCAATTGATGTAGGGGCTGTGATTAATGTTATGTTTGGCGCCCTGTTTGTATTATTTATTGTTATGATCCTCGATTCAGTATCGCTTGCACCGTGTGTATCATTCACAAAGAAGGTATAATTATACGAACCGACAGAAGTATAATTTGTCAGCCAGCCATTGCTGCTCGTATTGCTAACTAAAGTTCCATTCCTATAAATGTAATAATAAAGAGTATCGTCTGTATCGAGGTCATCTACCGTAAAACTAACATTTATTGCATCTCCCTCATTAACAGATGTCGGAGCTGTAACTAATGTTATGTTGGGAGCCCTATTTGTATTGGTTATTGTTATTATTCTAGAATCCAAATCATATGTTCCGTATGTATCATTAACATAAAATGTATAATTATACGAACCGACAGAAGTATAATTTGTCAGCCAAGAGCTTTGGTTTGTTGAATTTACTAATGTTCCATTTCTATAAATATAATAAGTTAGTGCGTCTCCATCCAGATCTGTTGCACCAAAACTAACATTCAACCAATCACCCTCGTTAACAGATGTAGGCGCATTAACAACAGTTATACTCGGAGCTCTATTTGTATTATTAACAGTAATAATTCTAGATTCTTCATCGCTCCCCCCGCCCGTGTTGTTCACAAAGAAACTATAATTCCAATCTCCTGCAACAGTATAATTTGTCAACCAATCACTTTCATTTGTAGTGCTGATCAGTGTACCATTTCTATATATGTAATAAGTTAGTGTAAGATTATCAGGATCGTCTGCACCAAAACTAACATTCAACCAATCACCTTCATTAACGGATGTAGGAACATTAACAATAGTTATATTTGGGGGTAGTACCCCCAACCAAGTCTCACTCATATTAACAGATATTGTTGTTGTAGCAGCTGCTGTTGCATTATTATTTCCAAAGTAAGTACCATCATAAGCCAAGGAGATTATTATACTGCTACTTTGAGTACAAGTTACTTGTCCTTGATAGTACCCACCATTACTACTACAGATAATCGAATAACCTGGGCCACTACATGAAGTAATCTGTTCAGAATGACCTCCGCCAGAATCAGTTATATTAACATCAATACCACAAGCATCACTACCATAATAATCCAAAACACAACCCTGAACAGTACAGGTATCTGCGAGTACAATTTGTGATAAAGATATTAAAACAAAGATAAATAATAATAATTTTGACAGAGGTTTCATTTTTTCACCTCTTTAAAGCTCATTGTCCATTTGCCAATTTTAGAATTAAACTCCCATTCTACATTATACTTTTTATCTTCATCTAAACTCAATAGAGCAACGTGAGGAATAGTAGTCGCAAAGGATTTTTTGCTTCTTTTCCACAGCTTAGTTAGGAATTTCATGTAATACCTTTTATAATATATATTATAATATTATATGTAATACCAAATAGAACTATATATATCTTTCTAAAAGTCTAATTCGCTAGAATTTAGGTGTTAGGAGCTCTATTCTTCCTTTTTTCGTCTGTAGAATAAGATAAGCATCGCGATTACTCCCAGTATAACTACCATTATTAGGAAATTGAACATATCTGTTTCTGTTGGTTTAAGAATTTGTTGAGGAGATTCTTTAACTGGTCCTGGGATCATTTCTTTAATCCTTCTAATTGAAATCTCTGCACTTTCTTTTTCTAGGTTTGTTAACCTAATACTAAGATCATATACTTTGTCATCATTTAGATCTATTTTTTTAGTTTCTTTTAATTCAAGAGAAACTAATCTTCCGTCAGGAAGAATTAATATGTTCGCAGATTCATTTAAAATTGATTGAATTGAAATTATATAAACCATATCTTCAAAAATAAAGAATTTTCTATAGTCTATTTCAATAACTTCTTCAACTATTTCATCTTCTTCTAGCTCAAAAACAGAAATCGGAATATATCCATAACTTCTTTTTCTTTCTTCATCACTTTCTTCGCTCCCAATATCTGATTTTGTAACTTCTTTAATCAGAGAAATATTCATCCATGTTGTCACATCTGACGTAGCTTCCGCTTCTCCGTAATATGAATTATCCCATGCAATTCCTTTAACAATACTCGTTCCTTGATCACAACTAATAGCAACATCATACCACCCATCACCTAAAGGAGAAGTATAAGTTTTTTCATAGTTCCATCCGCCATTAGAATCCATTATCTTTACATTTTCATCATTTGCTGGAACGCCGTTTTTTAAAACAAAACCTTGGACTACACAAACATCAGCATTCACAATTGCCGAACAAACTAGTAAAACCGCAAATAAAAGTATTATTTTATTTTTCATATTCCCTCTTGAGTCCAATTATATGAACTTCCTACGATTGTAAACCAGTATCCTCTGCCAGGCTCAAAGCATTCAAACTCAGCGCCCCACCAACCCCAGGCGGGACCCCAATACCTTGCTAACATCCAATTATGTGATGTTCTATTATAAATAATTACTCTGTCATCATAAGACGCATCAGTCAATAGCTGAGAAAAGTTACATCTTTTTATGGGAACGTTCCACCCTAAAACATTTCCTTCCATAACTCCTGCAACACCCGTCGACTGTTGAATTTCAACAGTTAAGTCTTCTGTTCTGGCATCTCCTACGTTTGTTAAATTATGGTTGTTTGCCACAATGGTAAACCAATAACCTCGATTAACATTTAAATCTGTAAACTCAGCACCCCACCATCCCCATGCAGGGCCCCAATACCTCGCCAACATCCAAACATCAGATGATATATTATAGATAATTGCCCTATCATCAAATGAGGGGTACCTTACAATATAATCTATGCTATTATTTTCCGAAATAAGCGGCAGCGAGATAACATTTCCTTCCATGACTCCTGCAACGCCCGTTGAACTCATTATTTCAATATCGTATTTACCAACAATTTTATCTGTTAGATTTTTATTAGACTCTGATACTGCAGCAACTCGATAAAATCTCTTTTCTATGCCCTCTGCATTTGTGTCTACCCAATTTGAATCTGTTAATCCACTTACATTGAAGATTCCTGCAGATAGGCTGTTCGTATCCATGTTTTTTAATTCTGTAACATTATCGCTATAATAGACAGTATATGAAGGAGCATCTGTAACATCTGTCCAGTTTAAATTAATGCTTATATGATCTGAACCAAGAAAAGCATAAAGATTGGTTGGAGAGGCAACCGCACGTGGTAAAAGGTTAAATGAAGCAATACCTTGTGCCGAAGAAGCTTTACCTGTAACTATTTGATTTTCTTTAAAATCAAGCATCGTACTGCTCAGCGAGAATATAATGTATGTAACTACCAGCACACTTAAAATATTATTCGAAATTTTCATATCCTTGTGAATAAGACAGTTAATTTCCCAGAATATTCTCCAAGTTCAGCTTCGAGAGGGATATTCATCGTAACTTCCAATTTTTTAATCTCATTAGGCAATAAAATAACGCTATTATTGCCATAAACAAAGTCTTGTATGTTTCCTGAAACCTGAACTATTATTTTTGTAGGAACATCCGTAGATACGTTTATCCATTTTGTAGCTCTTGTACCTAAGGGCATATGCGAAAATCTTAATGCATCTGTGCTTAAGTCCATCCCAACCGCTCCGTCTTGGTCAATAACATCAACATATATATCTAACTCTTGAACATCCAAAACATAAAAACTATAAAATATAAATTTAGTTAAAAAAATACTGAAAACTATGGCAAGTACTAAAATTAATATGAATTTATTCCGTTTCATCTTTCTTCCTCCCTGCAAGAAATATAAAGAAGATTATATTTGCTATTACTAAGATTATAACCCCCAAAATCAAGACTGAGGTAGTATTAATGAACGCAGGTAATCTTAATCCTTCGTTTTCAACAAGAATGGTACTCATCACAGTAGCTGTTCTGTTTGAATAAATTAAGTTTATTGTAATGTTGTGCTCACCTAATGAAAGATCGGATGTGTCTAGGTGTGCAGCCAGTATTCCTGGTTTCCATGCTCCCACTTCTATAAACGGAGAAGATAGTCTTTTTCTTACAGTTCCATTTTCATATACTGCTATTTTAGCATATACATCATAGATTATCTCATTCCAGAAACTAGTGATGTTTATGTAGAAAGGATTTATCACATCTTTTATGAATCGTCTTGTATGGTCTGTTACTTTAACTAATATGTTTCCTACCCTTGCTTCTCCAGTTACATTAAACTTACGCCCGCCATCGTAAGTTCCAAACGCTTTTACAAGGTATTTTCCCGCTCCAATCCCTGTAGTGTTCCACAATACTGTTAATGTTTTTCTTTCTTTAGATTCTAGACTTACTGGATCCGCAACAAAACTTGCAATTTCTTTCCCTTCGTGGTATACTTTAATGACAGATTCAACAAGATTTACAGTTTCAGTACCAATGTTTAATAACTCTAATTTTAATTTGGCAGTATCATTTACTTTTATTGATCCAATATTGAATTCTCCTTCGATATACTTTCCTGGGAACGGAACCAAAACAATTACTCTCTGTTTTACAGCAGCCCTTGCTCCAACTCCTGCTGATGCAGCGGGTGCTTCAGTTATAGTAAATTGTATCACTCTCTCCCCAAAAATTTTGGGCTCCTCGGGAAGTTTTACTGTCATTTTAACAGCCGCATTTTCTCTTTCAGGACCTAGTGGAAAATAAGTTCTATCGAAGGTCACATATTCTGTAAAATCATGTTGAGCGCTTATTCTTACAGGACCGTCTGCGAAGAAATAAAACATGAATGATTTTTCTATGCCCGGTTCAAATTTAATCTCTTTTTTTGTTGGACTTAAATAAACTCCAACTTCTGAGAAAACAATCGGGGAGAGCATAATGAATATACATACGAATAAGAATATTGATTTAGTTTTTTTAATCATATTAAAAAAATAAAAAAAAGAAATATATAAATGTTGTGCTTACACCTGGTGCGCAGTGAATGTTATTGTAGCGTTTTGTGCTCCAGTGCTTCCATCCCATGGAACTTGGATCTTCAACGTTAGATTAAGGTTTTCACCATTAGCTACGTCATCACAAAATGCAGTTTCACCTGTTGTTAGTGTTGTGTATGCGGATTGAGCAGTTCCTGCACAAGTTCCAGAATGTAACTTGTATTCAGCAGTTGAACCTGTTCCACTTATCCATGATGCAGCATTTTTATCTGAAGTTACTGTAATGTTAGCAGATACAGATCCAGTGTTATTAACAGTAATAACATCCAGAACATTGTCTAACCAGTCACCTTCACAATGAGTTGCTTCTTTTGCTACAGCAGCACTATCTAAATCGCACACTTGTCCACTTTGTACTGTTCCATTTAGGAAATCAATCTTACTATCAATCATATCGATAGAAAGGTCACCTAAAAGATTAAGTGTACCTATTCCTTCACCTGAAGGCGCTCTTCCAGTTAATGCTACTTTTGGTCCTGCAACCAATCCGATTACAGAAACTACTAATGCAATTCCAACAAGAAGTGCGAGTGTTTTATTTGATACATCAGCCATCTTATCTCCTCCTTTTAATTTTTATTAAGCCTAAACACAGTATTTCCTGTTTCGATGTCAACATTTGCGGGTTGACTTCCTCCCAGAACATTAAGTGTTGCTTGGCCTTGGTTACCGTCGCCAGCGTCTACTTCTATTGTCGTATTCATTGTTGTCCATGTACCTATCACTGAGACTACGACTGCTACTACTAACAATATTGCTACTGTTCTTCTAGAAACGTCATCAGCCATCTTTTCACCTCTCAGTTATTTAAGACTTTGAAAAGTCTAATTAATATGATTATATAGGGGGGTTATATAAAACTTTCTTTAATTTTTACCTTTCAACAATCGTTAAATTAATTCTAGATTATTTCTTCTTAATCATAACAAAGAAAGATTTATATATAACTATACCTACATTGTAGGTATTCTTAGAAAAGTTTATATATTCTATACTTACATTGTAAGTATAAATAATGAAAAAAGAGGCAATAGAAGAGCTAGAAGTACCATTATCTCTATTTAGAGATAGGTCTATAAGCGTTCTAGAAGCTCTCTCTGAGCATTTGAAGGACAAAAAAGGACTTTCTTATCACGAAATCGCAGTATTGCTGAATAGAGATGATAGAACAATTTGGACTTGTTATAATCGGGCCAAGAAAAAGAGGAATAAATGAGGCTGACAAAAAAAGACTACCAAACAAGAATTGATGATTTGAATAGTAGAATCAGGCTTTGTTTAGACACAAAAGAGAATCTCGACTATCTTATTAGAGAGCATAAGCGCGGAGCAATCGAAAATCTAGAGCAGCATATGCTTGTTGACAATCTGTTGAAAAAACAGACAAAACCAGAACATGAACAAGAACTTGATAATTACATTTCAAGATGTGTTGCCCTAAGAAAAGAATACAAAAGAGAAATAAGCCCAGATGTGATAAAGCCTGCCCTATTCCTTCTAACACTTTTGGTAGGATTATTCTTTTTCACAGGCATGCCTGGATTAACTGGTTTGGCAACACTAAATGTAGTTGAAGGAGAAGTACTTAATGATACGATATTATTTGAGAGAGAAAATGTTCCGTTGAGCGCTTACGTTACTATTCTTGTTGGAGATTATAATCTTACTGGACAGATTTCAAATTTAATTAATGAATCGCAGAACGCAACCAATCCAACAGTCAGATTGTATTTGGCAGATTATAATATCTCTCTTTCTGAAGGAGAATATGAATTGACTGTTGCTCTAATCCATGAAGGAGAATTGCTTGAGAAAGTAGTAATGGATGTAATTGTAACTAAACCTAGTTTAGATGAAAAAGAAAAGCTTGAGAAAAAACTGCAAGAGAATTATAAAAAATTAAAAGTAGAAAAATTAATCAAAAATTTAGGTAAGTATAATATAAGCATAGAGCTTAATGGTGTTGCTAAGGTATTCTCCAGTAAAAAGAATAAAATTGAGTTCTATGAGATGAATGTTTCAGACCTAACCTTTGTTGAAGTAGTTGAACCTACTAATGATAACATGAAAACAGAGATTCTTGCTGTTCAAGCAATGAACTTCTCTTCATCGAAATTGTTCTTATTGAAAAAATCAGAAGTTAATGCAATATTGCATTGTCAAGAATGGAACTTTGAATCAAAGAAATGTGATGGCTTATGGGGAAAACTAAATGTTAGCTTTGATCAGGATGTAAGATATGTCTGGTTTACAACAGATATGGCGGGAGCATATGCAGGAGGAGATATAGACATACTTAATGTTCAATCTTATCCTACCTTAGGTGGAGAATGGGAAGTTAGATTTACAACTATTGGCAAGGAAGATCTAATCATAACTGCAGTAAATGGAACAACCTGGAGCGATTCATCAGAAACAGAAGATCTGAAGTTCTTAAAAGTAATGTGTGGAGATACAGAACTAGATTATGAATGGGTTGATGGTTCAGTTGTTGTAAGAGATTACGAATGTGATTTAACTGGTTCTGAAACTTCAAAAGTATTGACAAATGGTGAACACCATCTTAAGTTTGAGTTTGGATGGGATACTGAATATGCTCATAACTATGCATCAGAAGCATTTAAGAGTTGCAGAGATTTAACAATTTCTCTTTCACGAGGAAATCTAACAGAATATGTTGTCTGGTACGAATTTAATTCAAACGCACTAGTTGATAGAGGAATTCTTACGACTGATTCATGGCAAGGCAATAATACTGACATCGCAATAATTAATAATACTAATGGGGAAGTAGATGCAGACTTTTCACAAGATTGGAATTCAAGTTATACTGTTGTTAGATTTAAAGTTCCTTATATAATTAATACAACAGATTTGACATATAAAATGTGTTGGGGCAATTCCAGCATCTCGAGTCCTAAAAGAAACTGGAGCAAGATTTACAGATTCAGCGATAATTTCGATGGTTCGTCTGTTGACACAACTGTTTGGTATGAAAAATTTAGTGGCTCAGTATCAAATAGTGTTTGGACAGCCATAAACAGCAGATATTTGCTAGCGAATAAATCTGCAGTAGGAATAAACGCATCCGTTCCAAATGCAACAAGACTTGTAACTTTTGGTTCATTTAGTACTGTTGCTGGTGTAGGTCTTAATTCAGAACTAACTTATAATTCACAGGACCGCATAATGTATTTTGATTGGTGGGATGGTCAACAACGTCAAGTAGCGCAGTGTGAAAGAGACGATGTTCAAACTTCAGTTCTATCTAGGGAGGGTCTTGCGAGCCAATGGAGTGTTAGAGAATTTAGATGGGGCCAAAATAATGTTACATTCTGGCTCAATAATAAAACAGGCCAAGAATCTGTTCATTATGTAATGCAGTGTAATAATATGGATAATGTTCCTCACGATATACAACTTTACCCAGAGATATTTTCTGGAAGTCTTTCAGGAATCAGCGTAGATTGGATTAAAGTTATGGAATACTCAGATATAGAACCAACTATATCCGCAAATGCTGTTCCTGTTACATCTAATCTTGTATTAAATTCAACACCAACATCAGCAAATGGAGATGAACGTAACTTAACTCTTTATTATTCATCTTCAGATTCGGACGGAGATTCAGTCTATAACATAACAGACTGGAGAATGAACGGCAGTTCAATTGCTGTACTGAATTTACCATTCGAAAATCATACAAGCGCAGACAGTATTGTTTATGATTATTCAACTTATGGAAACGATGGAACTGTAACTAGTGCAACTTGGACATCAAGCGGATATTATGGTGGTGCTTATGATTTTGATGGAATAGATGATGGAATAGCTCATAGCGATACAACAAATAGTGAATTTGATATAAATGAATCAATAACTCTTGAGGTATGGTTAAAAGCAGATTCAATCACAACATCAAATGCAGGAATAGTTAGAAAAGACGGATCCTATATTCTTGGTTTGGCAAATGATGGAAAATTATTTGCTTCGTATGTTGGTTGTACGGTTCTATCATCAACAACCGCAATAACAACTGGAACTTGGATGCATGCCGTTTGGACCTATGATGGAACAACTACAGGAACAAATAAATTATACATTAATGGAGTTTTAAATAACTCAAACGTTGAAACTAGTTGTACTCCTGTTATTGCTAATGGAGCAATACAAATTGGTATGGAAGCCGCTCGTTTTAATGGAACAATTGATGAAGTGAAAATATTCAACAGAGCATTATCTCCAGAACAAATCAAACAAAATTATAATAATCGAACAGACATAATCGTTTCAAACGAAACAATAACTGGAGAATTATGGAAAGCATGCGTTACACCAAACGACGGACATGAAGATGGTGGGACTGTGTGTTCATATGATCTTCAGATTAACACAGTTCCTGTAACAAATAATGTAATTTTGAACACAACAGATATGACCACAAATTATACTTCAGAAAATCTAACTCTTTATTGGAACTCATCAGACCCTGACGGAGATCCAGTTTACAACATAACAGACTGGAGAATTGACGGAACTTCTATTGCTGTATTGAACATGCTGTTTGAAAATCATACAAGCGTAAGCACTCTTGCTTACGACTACTCAACATACGGAAATGATGGAACAGTGATAGGAGCAACATTTAATTCAACAGGAGGATTTGACGGTAGCGGAGCATATCAGTTTGATGGTTCTAATGACTATATCACAATTACAGATACTGATGATAGTTTAGATTTACAAGACTTTACAATTAGTATGTGGATTAAACCTGGATCTTCTCAAGTTGCTTATGCAATGCCTCTTGATAAAAGAACCGTTTCTGGCTATTGGGGCCTAATAAAAGATTGGACTGCTGCAAACGAATATAATTTCAGATGGCAAATCTCGACAGGCGCGTGGATGTGTGCTGCTGTGGCAGATGAAATAAAATTAACCGCAGATGTTTGGCAACACCTCGTTATAACTAAAGACTACAGAACCGTAAATATCTACCGTGATGGAATTTTAAATAAAACTTGCGCAGCAACTAATGAAATGATTACAAAAGGAGGTTACGATGTCACAATTGGTGCGGGCAATGGGGGGAGTTACCCTTGGAATGGAGCGATAGATAGTTTAATTATTTTAGACCGACCTTTATCAGTAGAACAAATCCAGGTTTTATATGAAAATAGAACAGATCTAATAGTTTCACAAGATACAAAAGGAGGAGAAAATTGGTCAGTTCGTGTTACACCGAACGATGGTACAGGAAACTATGGGGCGGGAGATGGAACCGCAAGCATATCCAATAATCAGATTATTATAAACAACAAACCAAACTCAACAAACAGAGTATTAAATTCATCATCACTAACAAATCTAAGTTCAGAAGATCTTACTGTTTACTTTGATGCTGCAGATGGAGATAGCGAATCAATATTAAACATAACAGACTGGAGAATCGATGGAACTTCTATGGCCGTATTAAACATGCCATTTGAATATCACCCAGACAAGTACAGCGTTGCTTATGACTATTCAACATATGGGAATAATGCAACAGTAATTGATGGCGCAGAATGGACCTCAGAGGGCAAGGTTGGAGGAACATATCTTTTCCGTGGCGGGGATTGTCTTGGAGTACCTGATGACACAAGTTTACAAATGAGCGGTAATTTTACTTTTGAATTCTGGGGCAAGTTTTACATTATGCCTGCAGGTTACCCATTTATTACAAAATGGGGGGCAGGAGCTGGCGGATATAATTATATGTTTGATACAAGTGGAAATAAAATGTATTTCAGAATCAGAGCAGATGCAACATCTGGAACAAATAGGGAAGCAATATCTGCAAACACGTATAATGATGGTGAGTGGCACCATTATGCGGGCGTGTTTAATGGATCTCATGTATTACTATATGTAGATGGCGGTAATAGTGAGCGAGTAGTTGGAGCTGCTGTAACAGGTCCACTT
This sequence comes from Nanobdellota archaeon, assembly GCA_042571125.1. Taxonomy (GTDB): domain Archaea; phylum Nanobdellota; class Nanobdellia; order Woesearchaeales; family UBA10107; genus JBHPFU01. Next base: position 17,782 of record JBHPFU010000008.1, read on the forward strand.
GATACAGGAACAGCCCAGTTCAACATTGGAGGATATTATTCTTGTCCTCATTCTGCAGGCATGTGGGGATACTTGGATGAAATAAAAGTGTATGATAGAACATTATCTGCAGAACAGATAAATGCTTCATATTTAGCAGCATCTGCTAACCACTCGCTACAAACAATCGCAAGTCAAGAAACATCATTGGGAGATGTTTGGTCTGTTGCAATAACACCAAACGACGGAGCAGAAGATGGAACAACAGTGTTCTCGAATAATTTAACAATAAGCAATATTGTCAACTTCACACAGATCTATCCTAACCAAACAGGAAATCTGCAGAACATAACAACAGAAATTAATGTTTCTCTAAACAGAAACGCATCATCAACAAACTTAACATTTAATGTGACTGCACAAGCAGCAAGCCCAGAAACACTAACATTCAGATGGTTTGTAGATGGAATACTTAAATTTACAGAAAATATAGTAAGCGGATTCACAAGCATGTTCAGCTGGCTATTCAACGCAGTAGGTCAGCAGAATGTAACCGCAATTGTTAATGGAACAGGAGTTAGCGATACTTTCACATTCTATTTGAATCTAACAAATGATGTTCCTGTTGTAAATAGTGTAGTTCTTAATTCAACAAACATCTCAACAAACTACACATTCGAAAACTTAACTCTTTATTGGAACTCATCAGATCCGCAAAGTGGTGCAGTATACAACATAACAGACTGGAGAATTGACGGAACTTCTATTGCTGTATTGAACTTACCATTTGAGAAACATGCAAATTCAGCTACAAAAGCAATCGACTATTCATCTTACAGCAATAATGGAACCGTAACTAGTGCAACTTGGACACAGAACGGGTACTATGGCGGAGCGTATAGCTTTAGTGGAGCTGCATCTGAGTATATATCAACAACTCTTGATCTTTATGATTTATACACTGCAAGTGGAGAGTTTAGTGTGTCGGTGTGGTCGTATGATACTGAAGGATCCGGAAATTGGAGAGGGCTTGTAAATCAGTTTACAGGTGGCGCATACCATGGATTCTTTATGAGAAGAGCGCCAAGTGGATCACCAAATTTCGGATGTTCTATTGTTAATAGCGGCAGTTGGTATTCTGTAACAGCTTCCTCTAGCCCTGATGTTTGGGAGCATTGGGTGTGTTCTTTAGATAGTGGCGGTACTGTAAGATTGTATAAAAATGGAGTAGAAGTAGGAACTCCTGCAACCAGTGCAGCGATGAGCGATTCAGGAGGAAGTTTCATAGTTGGAGCAAACTATATCGCCGGAACAGGAAACTGGATGGGAAAAATAGACCAAGTTATGGTATTCAATAAATCATTATCTCCAGAACAAATATTCGTGTTAGCACAAAATAGAACAGACTTAATAGTTTCAAATGAAACAGGCAGTGTAGAAAACTGGTCAGCATGTGTAACACCTAATGATGGAGTAGATGATGGAACAACTCAATGTTCTAATGCGGTCTCAGTAACGTCTCCTTGTATTGATACTGATAATGATGGATTTGGTACAGGCGTGGATCGAAGTCAATGTACTTATTCTGATGAAGATTGTGATGATACTAGTGCCGCAGTAAGACCTCCGATAGATAATGAACAGGTTAATGCAAGCGTAACTTTCTGTCCTGGAACCTACACTCTTGATACTGGTATCGATGTTGTAACTAATAACACTATTGTAGCTTGTAATGGTACTATAATCAAAAGATCTGGCACAAGCAACGAAGGAATAGATATTACTGGAACAAATAACGTAACTGTTAAAGGATGTACTATTAGCGGTTATGCGTATTCAATAGATATGAATTTGGCAACTAATTCAACAATAATCCATAATCGCATGAATAGTTCAACTATTGGATTATATCTTAACTATGCATACGACGGCAATATAACCAATAATACAATATACAGCACAGGTTCAGAAGGAATTGACATATATTATTCAGATAGGACAGCATATATTAATAATAATCTGACCAGCACAGCAGGGATAGATGCAGCATATAGTCCGAATTCAAGGTTTGAAAATAATTATGTAAAAAGTTCATCCACAGAAATGTTGTATTTAGAATATGATTCTGAGAATTGGTCAATAAAACATAACATATTTGAAGATGGACTTTATGGAGTATATCTTGGATATTCAGATACATCATCAAATAATACTTTCATAAACAATACAATTTCTGGGGTTACAAATGCGGGTTCTCCTGATGGGCTGTACATTAAAGGATATACAAATTTGATAGAGAACAACACAATGTTCAATAATTCGCTTGGAGCAGGAATAAGATTAATCGGAAATAATAACACTTTAAATTATAATAATATTTATAATAACGACTATGGAATCTATATTGGTACTGGAACCGCAAATAATAACACAATACTAGACCCGAATATAACCTCTTCAACAACCGCAGATATATTTTCATATAGCGCGTTTTATAACACATTAAAATTAACAGAAGGGAATAATGAACTGCAATTTTATAAAAAGAAACTTAATATAACTGACCTTGATAATCTCTATATAAATAATTATATTGCTTCAGTAAATTCAACAGCAGAACCTTATATCAATACAAGCGCAAACATAACTCTAGTATTCCCTGGAAGCTGCCCTGCAAGAATTTATTATTATAACCAATTCACAACAAGCCCGACAACAGCAAAACAGAATGGACAGATTTGTGATGGAACAACAACTCCTGCATGTTCAAATATAGTTTGTTCAGGAAATACAGTTTCATTTAATGTGCCTCACTTTGATACTTATTCCGCAACTAACAATACAAAACCAAATGCAACAAGTATCGTCTTAAATTCAACATCAAATACAAACCTAACAACTGAAAACTTAACATTATATTGGGACTCTGCAGATGGTGACGGAGATTCAGTATACAACGTAACAGACTGGAGAGTTGGTGGAACTTCTATTGCTGTATTGAATATGCCGTTTGAAAATCATTCGAATGCATCTAGTTTTGTTTACGATTACACAACCTACAAAAACAATGGTACTATTACCAACGCAAAATGGAATTCATCAGGTTACTATGGTGGGGCGTATACATTTGATGGAACTACCGATTTCATATCACTTCAAAAAGCAATATTTAACATTACAAATGGAACGCTGTCTGCTTGGATCAAAACAGGAGGAGCAGGATCAAGTTATAGAGTAATTGTTGCAAAAGATACAGCATGGGGGATATTCTTAAAAGATGAAGAATTTGGTGTTCATGATTGGGGAACCGCTCAATGGAAAGGAAGCGGGGCATATCTTAATGATAGTAAATGGCATTTTGTTGCAATTACATTTAATAATGGGGTTACAGACGGAACTACGTTCTATGTAGATGGGAATGAAAACGGAACAACAAAAATGTCTGCAGCAGGATATACTGCTGTTCCTGCCATTGGTGCTTATAACACTGGCGTTTTTTCATTCAACGGAATAATAGATCAAGTTCAAATATTCAATAGAACATTATCCCCAGAACAAATCCTACAGTTATATAACAACAGAACAGATATAGTTGTTAGAAATGAAACAACACCGGGAGATGTCTGGCAAGCATGCATAATACCAAACGATGGAATAGAAGATGGAACAACCTCCTGTTCAAATAGTCTGACTGTGCTTAATTTAATTAACTTCACGCAGATCTATCCTAACCAAACAGGAAATCTGCAGAACATAACCACCGAAATAAATGTATCTCTAAACAGAAACGCATCACAAACAAACTTAACATTTAATGTAACTGCGCAAGCATTAGTACCAGAAACACTAACATTCAGATGGTTCATAAATAATGTGCTTAAGTTCACAGAAAACATAGTAAGCGGATTTACAAGTATGTTTAGTTATCTTTTCAATGCTGTAGGTCAATATAATGTAACTGCAGTTGTAAACGGAACAGGATCCAACGACACATTCACATTCTTGTTGAATATAACAAATGACTTGCCAGTTGTGAATAGTGTAATCTTAAATTCAACATTACTAACAAACCACACAGACGAAAATCTAACAGTATATTGGAATTCATCAGACCCGCAAGGAGATACAGTCTACAACATAACAGATTGGAGAGTTGATGGAACTTCTATCGCTGTACTTAATATGCCATTCGAAAAACACGCAAACTCTGCAACAAAAGCAATTGATTATTCAACATATAGCAATAATGGTTCAGTAAGTGGAGCAACTTGGACATCATCCGGATATTATGGCGGCGCTTACGAATTTAATGGAGTAGATAATTATATACAAATTTCTTCAACTGATTTCAGTATTTTAACAGGAAATTACGCTCTTGTTGCTTGGTTTAAAACAGGAGACACTAAATCGTATAATACTTTGTTTAGTATAGATGATTACGATCCTGGATTTTATGTAAGTACAGATAGATTAACGGTTTATGATGGATCGGATCTGGATTCAAATACGGGGTTGACACTTGCAGATAATCAGTGGCACCATGTCGCATTCGTGAGAGAAGGAACGGGAACAAATCAATTGAAATTCTATTTAGATGGTTCTTCTGTTGGAACAGCTGATCATGCAGATTCAATTTCTTCCTCTGGAACCGTTTATGTGGGTTGGGATGCATACTCTCCAGATGAATTCAACGGAACAATAGATGGTCTTATGTTCTTCAATAGGTCATTATCTCCAGAACAAGTCTTAGCATTATACAACAATAGAACAGATTTAATATTATCAAACGAAACAAACAAAGGCGAAAGATGGGAAGCTTGCCTAACACCAAACGATGGAGTAGATGATGGAACTACAGTATGTTCAAATAACTTAACAATCAGAAATACAAAACCAGTAACTTCAAATGTAATCCTAAATTCAACGCTATTAACAAATTTAACAACAGAAAACCTAACAGTCTATTGGTCTTCATCAGACATAGATTTAGATTCAATCTACAACATAACAGACTGGAGAATTGGTGGAACATCTATTGCTGTTCTTAATATGCCATTTGAAGCGGGCTCATCAAATTCAACTTGGACTAAAGATTACACAACATACGGAAACAATGGAACACTCAACGCCACTTGGACTTCATCAGGTTATTATGGTGGGGCATACACATTTGATGGTACTTCAAGCGGGGGGCATATACGTATAGCAGACGATCCATCCTTTGATCTATCAAGCAATATGACAATAAGTGCTTGGGTGAAGACAACGCCATTCCAAGGAGCAGGATGGCAAACCATAATTTCACAAGGAGACGCTACATGGAGACTACAAAATGCATACACTTCCAACAAAATAATATTCGGAACAAACGGTCCTTCAGGAGGTATAAATTTAGAATCAACTACTGCCCTTACTGCTGGAAAATGGTACCATGTTGTAGCGCACTATGATGGAATTAATAAATCAATTTATATTAATGGTGCTCTGAATGTTTCTATTGCAGCTACAGGATCAATAGCAACAAGCCCTTATGACGTATGTATTGGAGAAAATTGCGATCCTATAGCTAGAAACAGATATTGGAATGGATCAATAGATGAAGTTGTAGTATACAATAGAGCGCTTTCACCAGAACAAATTTTAGCATTATACAACAATAGAACAGATTTAATATTATCAAACGAAACAAACAAAGGCGAAAGATGGGAAGCTTGCCTAACTCCAAATGACGGAGAAGAAGATGGAACAACAGTCTGTTCAAATAACCTAACAATAGCAAACAAACCTCCAACAGCATCTAATGTAATTCTTAATTCATCATTATTGCTAAACACAACAGCAGAAAACTTAACTGCCTATTGGAGTGCATCAGATGTAGATTCAGATTCAATCTACAACATAACAGACTGGAGAATAGACGGAACATCAATGGCTCTGGTTAACATGCCATTCGAGAAACACGCAAATTCAGCAACAAAAACAAGGGATTATTCAACAAATGGAAATAATGGAACTATAACTAGAATAGATTGGACAGAAGATGGATATATCGGGGGCGGTTATGATTTCCTTGATCCAACATACCAATCAAGAATTTGGATAAACGAATCAACCATAGATTGGAATAATACTGATTGGACAATAACTCTTTGGGCAACACAACTTAATGGTACAACAGGCCAATACAATGGCCTGGTTAGCAATCGTTGGAGTTGGAAGCCTGGATGGTTCACACTCGGAACAACAACTGATGGGATGCTGCGTCTTGAAGTTGCCCCAGGACAGTATATAAGTACTAATTATTATCCTGCAGGTAAAGGATGGCTTTTCTATACTGTAAGAAAAACAGGCAATACTATGGAGGTATGGATTAACAATTCACTTATGGCTTCTGGAAGTGTAGCTTCTTATAATAATGGAGATAAAACAAATGAACTTGTTTTAGGATATTGGGAAGGACAGGCAACATGCTGGAATGGGACCATGGATAATTTTATAGTATTTAATAGAAGCTTATCAAATGAATCAATCCAAGCACTTTATGAAAGTAGAACAGACTTAATTGTTTCACAAGAAACAATCACGGGAGAAGTCTGGTCAGCTTGCCTAACACCAAACGACGGAACAGCAGATGGAGCAACAGTATGTTCAAACAACCTAACAATACTAAACATAATCAACTTTACACAGATATACCCTAACCAAACTGGAAATCTGCAGAACATAACAACCGAGATTAACGTTTCATTAAATAGAAACGCTTCACCAACAACTAGCTTAACATTCAATGTAACTGCACAGGCATATGATTCAGAAACACTAACATTCAGGTGGTTCGTAAATAGTGTATTAAAGTTTACAGAAAATATAGTCAGCGGGTTTACAAGCATGTTTAGCTATCTTTTCAATGCTGTCGGACAGTATAATGTAACCGCAGTTGTAAACGGAACAGGAGCTAACGATACATTCACATTCTTATTAAACATAACAAATGACTTGCCAGTTGTGAATAGTGTAATCTTAAATTCAACATTACTAACAAACCACACAGACGAAAATCTAACAGTATATTGGAATTCATCAGACCCGCAAGGAGATACTGTCTACAACATAACTGACTGGAGAATTGGTGGAACTTCAATTGCATTAGTAAATTATCCATTTGAAAAACATGCCAATTCAGATACTTTTGCAATTGATTATTCAACAAACAAAGACAATCTTACAAATAATGGAGCAACATGGACACAGAATGGTTACTATGGGGGAGCTTATAGTTTCAATGCTGCAGGTTATATGAAGAATGATATTAACTATGATGTAACTAATAATAATGTAACATTATCCTGCAGATTTAAGCTTGATTCATATGGAACAAATTCTGGGATTTGTGCGATTCAAGATCAGATTTATGATGGCGGTTCTTGTATGGTTGTATTTGTAACTGGTGCAGGAAATCTTCGGTGGTATGGTGGCGATGTTTATCAAGATATAGATACTAAATC
>JBHPFU010000009.1:0-14403 GCA_042571125.1 Nanobdellota archaeon
GTATTTTACAGTTCAGATAGCTTTTTAAATAAGTTCCGGATTATATAGATTTGTCATAGGGCTGAAAGCAGTGAAGGCCCTATTTGAGCCGTTTTGCTCAAGCTTTTTTAAAAGCTTGCGGGGATGCCGGAGTGGCCAAACGGGACAGGCTTAGGACCTGTTAGCTTAGTGCTTACGGGGGTTCGAATCCTCCTCCCCGCATTTATTTCTTTTAAGTGGTGAAAATGACGAAAAGTTTATATAGTTAGAGTTCATACCTTTTTTAGATTAAAATGGTAACTGTAGTTGAAGATAAAGCGCCAGCAGCTGAGAAAAGATATAGAAGTTTTCTTGATGATGTTTTAAAAGAGGAAGGTTGCATATTAGTACCTGATACTAATGATGGTCCGAACGATTTTCCAAGAGCAGTGTATCTTGACAATGGTCCTTTAAAATATTTGATAGGTGCGCATAATCAAATTGCTAAAATTGAAGAGAATGTTGAATTTAATGAGAGAGGGAAAACAAAACCAAATCAAAAGTTTAGGCTCTTTTTGAATGATGAAAAATATATACAACACGTAAGGAGAATAGCAAGAAAAGTTGAACAGGAATATCACGTAAAATCAGAAGTTAAATACGAAACTAAAGAATAATCACTTTTTCTGCCAAGCATAACTTCTTGTTCTGGCAGAATTTCCGTAACCGCAAGATGCACATTTCTTTTTTCTCATATGATATGTTTTCTTACCGCATCGTCTACAAAGTATCATATTACTCTTTCCACTTTTCTTACCCATTGATGCGGTTCCTTTACTCATAGAAATTCACCTATTGGTCTGTCGGAGAGATTATAGTTATTGTATCTCCTCTTAAGAATACTATTCCTAACTTTCTTATTGTTTCGCCGTTTTCTTTTTCTTCAGCATCGTCAAGAACTACGTTAATATGAATGTCAAATGCGTTAAGTTTTCCGAGATATTGTTTACCATTCTTTAATTCAACAATAACTCTGTTTCCTCTTGCTTTGTTTAAAGCGTCTAAAGGCCTTGAAACTTCCATAATTAAAAACCCCCTAATGAATTTATGATTTTTAAAATATAATCACTGATTTATAAATGTTTTGTATTTTAGACGCTAAAACCTTTCTTTACATAACTTTCTGCGAAAGCTTTATAAATGAGTTTGAAAATAGAAAAAACATGGCAATTTTTAAAGGAAAAGCAAAAACAAAACGCGCTGGAACCGGTGCGAGATATATAGATTCAAGAAAAAAGAAAGTAATTGACCTGGGGAGATTGCCTGCTATGACAGGTATTGCAGTTAAAAGATTAAAAAAGATTATCGGAAGAGGGTCAACAAAAAAATCAAGACTTCTAAGCGCAGATACTGTAAACCTTTTTGATCCTAAATCAAAAAAATATCAAAAAGCAAAAATAGAAGCAGTAGCAGATAGCGCAGCAAATAAACATTATGTAAGACGAAACATAATCACAAAGGGCACAATCATTCAGACTGACAAAGGAAAAGCAAAAGTAACATCAAGACCTGGTCAGGATGGAGTTGTCAATGCTATTTTAGTTTAGATTTCAGTAAGATTTAAAAATAATAGTTCTATAATATACTAAAAGAGGTGACAATGGAGCTTATCTGGATTATTATTGGGGTTATTGGATTAATTCTTGCAGTAAAGATTGCAGTTTTTATAGTTAAAGGAATGCTAAAACTTGCAGTTGTTACTGGAATAATAGCTTTAGCTTTTTATCTTGTAACCAACCTAAACATACTAAGCTTATTACACTAAAATGCCATTATTCGGAATCGGAAAAAGACAAAAAGAAAAAGAATTTGAAGACTTAGAGAAAGAACTAGGATTACCAGAAGAAATCGGAAAGGTTCCAGAAGCAAAAGCAGACGAGACTCTTAAACCTGATGACATTCCAACAGAACCAGAAAGACCTGCATTCAAAGAAGAACCTATGGAAGAACCGAGATTAGAACCGATTCATCACGAACCTCCTCATCAAAAAGACCTAGAACTTCTTTCTGCAAAGCTTGATTCAATCCGTTTGATGATTGACGGCATGAATGAAAGAATAAAGCACATAGAACGGATGGAAGAAGAGGAAGTAAAAAATAAAAGGACATGGTAAAGAATAATTTCTATTTAATTTCTTTAGCTGTTGTTATCCTTGATCAAATTCTTAAAAGATTAGCGGAAACTTACTTAACTTTAAATCAAACATTGCTTATATTCAAAAACTTCTTTCACTTAACCCTGGTCCATAACCAAGGGGCGGCATTTGGAATCTTTCAAGGATTTACAGGAGTATTTGTCTGGATCGGAATTGTTATCCTAGGATTTATTTTGTTTTATTGGGATGAAATAAAAACAAATTCAGAAAAAGTTATCATCGCCTTGATTGCAGGAGGGATTATTGGTAATTTGTTAGACAGAATAATTTTGGGTTATACCATTGACTTTTTGAATTTCCTGATCTGGCCTGTGTTTAATCTCGCAGATGCATGTATGACTGTTGGTGTTATTGGTTTGATATATCTTATGTGGAAAAAATAGCTATTTTCTTAGACTTTCTAATTCTTTTTTGAATTCTGCAACATCTTTGAACTCTTTGTAGACAGAAGCAAATCTTACATACGCAACCTTATCTAATTTTTTCAATTTTTTCATAACCAAAAGACCGATATCAGAAGTTTTTACTTCTCTTCTTTTTTTCTTTAATAGTTCAGATTCAATTTCATACGCAACCTTATCTATTATGTTTCTAGAAACCGTTCTTTTTTCACAGGCTTTGATTAATCCGATCTTAACTTTGTTTATATCAAAGTCTTCTCTTGTTTCATCTTTCTTAACAACAATAAGATCTATGTTCTCGATTCTTTCATATGTTGTAAATCTTTTTTTGCACTTAAGGCACTCTCTTCTACGTCTTGTAGCCTTACCTTCGTCAGTCTCTCTTTTATCAGAAACTCTTGTATCTTCAGAATCGCAAAAAGGACAACGCATTGTATACCTCAGGTATAGACCTACCACATGTTGTAGTATTTAAATATTTTGTTTAGAACTCTTCTATCTCTTCTAATTTTTTCAAATGCCCTTGTTTCTTAAGCCATTGAACTTGAGGAGGAGTATACTTGTAAAGAACATCTCCTTTATCATCCGCAGCGAATTCCCATGGTTTGATAATCACAATATCGTTTTCCCTAACCCACAATCTTCTTTTTAATCTTCCGGGAATTCTTGCGTTTCTTGTTTTACCATCTAAACAGCGAACAATCATTCTTGAACCACCAACTCTTCTCTCAACAATCCCAAATACTTCGTCACCTCTTGGAAGCTTGATTCTGCTGATTTGAGCTTGAATTGCTGCCTGTCTTTCTGCTTCTTCTTTTTCAGCTCTACCCATGGCACTTTGTATATATAATTGCTTTATAAAGGTTTAGGTAATAAGGTTTATTGACTATATTCCTGAGAAAAATTTAAATAATCCAAAAACCACACTATATGCTGGGGTGTTAGTATGTCAAATGTTGAATGGGAAAGATATGAGTATGAGTTGGAGTCAGGTGCTCAAGTTGAAGTCATCAGAGAAGTAGTTTATGATGATGAGCCTGAAGCTAGCTGATCAAGAAAACTTTATCATTTGTTTTAACTTCTTTATTTAGTTTAATAGCGATTAGTTCTCCTTTCTTTCCGGATTTTATCTTCTTGTGTTTCTTTTCCATTGATTTTATTTTTTGTTTAAGAACTCCAGTTGTTTTCCCTTCAATCATTATTTGATCATCTGTTTTTAGTTTCCCGGTTTGTATTATTATCTCCGCAACTTTGATTTTTTTGTAGAATTTTTTCACTAAACCTATAAACTGTTTTTTTTCTTCAGATTTCCCACCGTATTGATCTGTCCATTCATCTATTGGTTTCCCAAGGAAGAATCCTGAGGAGAAATCTCTGTTGAAAACAGTTTTTAGTTTTTTTAATGAAGAATTTATGAATTTCTTATCAAATGATTTCTTTTTTATCTTATCTAGCGCTTCCCTGTAAACAGAAACAACAGTCGAAACATATTCCGAAGGCTTAACTCGACCTTCAATCTTTAACGAATCAACAACCTTTACTAATTTATCCAAGAAAGGCAATGCACAAAGATCTTTTGGACTCATTATGAAATTATTTTTTAATTTAAGATCAAAACCAGTTTCTAGGTCCTTTACAGAATATTCTCTTCTGCAAGGCTGAAGACAATCACCTCTGTTCGCTGACTTTCCATAAAGAAATTGTGAAGTTAGGCATCTTCCGCTAACAGAAACACACATTGCACCATGAACAAATGTTTCTATTTCTATCTTTACTTTATTTTTAATTTCTTTTATTTGCTCTAAAGAACATTCTCTTGCTAAAACAATTCTTTTTGCTCCTAATTTTTTATAGTATTCAGCTGCCCTTGAATTTGAGACAGATGCTTGCGTAGAAATGTGAAATGGAATCTTTAATTCCTTGCAAAGTAAAATAACCGAATGATCCCAACAGATAATTGCATCTATTTTAGCCTTTTTTGCTTCTTGAAGAATCTTTTTTAATTTTGAAAGTTCATCCTCGTAAACAATAGTGTTTAAGGTTAAGTATGCTTTAACTTTATTTTTATGGCATTCAGAAACTATTTTTTTTAGCTCAGACAACTCAAAATTATTTGCAGTTATCCTCATATTTAACTGTTTGATACCAAAATAAATAGCATTTGCTCCGCTTTGAATCGCAGCTCTGAGCATTGGCCAATTTGAAACAGGAGCTAATAATTCTGTCATCTTATTATCCCTCTTTTTTTCATTTCGTTTTTTAGGCCATCAACAGGTTTTTCGCTATTTTTATACATAAAATGTAATGAATTAAGTTTTTCCTGCAGTTCTTCTTCTCTTTTATTGAAAAGATCCATAAGCAGTTCTGGATCAAGGTTTGCTGTGCTTGATACAATTCCATCTGCACCTAACTTTAAACTTTCTAAGTATAGTGTTTCATCTCCCTGAAGAACTCTGAAGTTTTCGCTTTTAAGTTCTAACAATCTTTTGAAGAAATTAATATCGCCCATACTATCTTTTATCCCAATTATTCTTTCGTGTTTGCTTAATCTTTCTATAACTTCAAAAGGAATGCTTTGCCCTATCGCAGGATTTCCAGGATTGTTGTACAATAAAATATCTTCTGAAGTATTTTCTAAAATCTTGTCATAGAATTCAGAAACATCTTCGTTTGGATTTGGAGCTACAACAAGAGCATAAGCTTCTGAAAACTTATTGATGTTCTTTATAACTTTATCAGAATCTTTGTCAGAACATCCAACCAGAATAGGTTTTTTACTGTGCTCTAATGTGGTTTTCACAATTCTTTCTTTTTCTGAATCTGTTTGTTTATCAAATTCACCTGTAGAACCTAAAACAAACACAAAATCAACAGAAGAAACATAATCTAATAATTTAATAAGATTTTCATCATCTAAAGAGACCAAAGGTATGATTACCCCTTTGACATCTTTCATTTTATGTCCTCGATATTAACAACAGGTTTTGGGAATTTGTCATAGTCATCTATTAAACGAGGACACATTGTATTCACAAAGCATTGTATGAAATTAAAATCTTCTAACGATTTAAAATTAAGCGTGTTTGTCAATAAGATGTAAAAGTTCTTTTCTGGAAACCGTTTTTCTAGTTCATATGCCGATTCAAGATTCTTCTGCCCGGATTTAACAGAAACTAAAATTCCTATTTCATCTGAAGACAGAAATTTTGTATATGCCCCCTTTACTCTACCTTTATACTTTTCAACTTCCTCATTACTTACTTCTGAAACCTCGCAACTTAAGGGATTTGCCACAACTACATCCTTTCCAGTTTCTAACTTAACAGCTATTGGATGGAACTGTCCAGATCCAACATATAGATAGGTATCGCAGCCTTTAGCAGCTTTTGCATTGCAGCCAAGAACCTGTCCGCAAAGTTCAGAATCAATATCTTTAGAATCTAGAAACTCTTTAACCTCTTTTAACTTATGAAGATGCTGGACTGTTGTAACAAGACCAACCTTTCCTTTTAGCTTATCTAGCGCCTTCTCGACTACAGGAATGAGATCTGCAGTTGATTTCGCGGGTATAAACAACGTTTTCATAAGAATGAAAAATAATGTAATGTTTTTAAAGCTTACTTAAGGGAAGCTTGTAACTGATGTATCTGAATTTGACAAGTCCAGAGCTCTTTTTCACATCTGATATCTTCATTTCTCCAGTAATTAGATTCGTCAATAAATTCCTGAGTTAGGTTAAGTAATTCGCTGCAGTTCTGATTATCTAAACTTATTTGAGGTTCTTCTTTCTCAAAAACCTTTAATTTTGTGATCTCAGAATCAGACAACAGGAATCCTCCAACAAGAGCAGCTATTAATAATACAACAAATAGGGCTGTGTTAATCTTAATGCTAGACTTTGTTTTTCTAAATCGTTGTTTTATTGTTGTCATTTTATCTTGAACTATCTGCCTGTCTTTCTAGCTCATTCTTTTTAGCGATTGCATTTGAATTTCCGCTTGAATTAAATGCATTGATTATTTCATCTGCTAAACAATCTTCTGCTTTTTTCTTTGAACCGAATGTTTTTCCGTATGCGCCCTGGGTCATATTCCTTAATGCAACATCAATTCTTCTTTGCGGTGCGCATTCAACAGCTTTTGGGTATCTTGCTCCACCGTACTCAATCGCGATAATCTCTTCTCTTGGTGAAGCGTTTTCAATTGCTTTAACAAGAACAGCGATAGGATTTTCTCCTGTTTTCTTTTCAATTATTTTCAAAGCAGCTTCAACAAGTTTGTATGCAGTTTGTGATTTTCCTGTGCAGAATCCTGATGATATCTTATGCTTTTTAGCTTTGTGCCCAGGAATCATAATCTTGTTTATTAATCTTTCAACAATGAATATTTTAGATTTGTGGAATCTTTGTCCAGCATAACGTGCTCCTGTTTTAGGAACTATTCTCGCTTCTAAAGTAATATAATCTGCCAATCCTGGATCAGCAACTTTGATCCCTGTTGTATCCCACTTATCAAATGCTTTAATCATTTTCTCGCCTTCTCTATTTTTCCTCTTAGTAATGCATTTAGACTTTGATCGTTAACTTTTATAACTTGCCATCTAACTCCAGGAATATCTCCTTTTGATCTTCCCATTTTTCCGCCGATACATTCAACAACAACTTCATCGTGCTCATCAATCATTTTTGTTGCACCATCGCCAGGGCAGAAAGCAGTTATCTGTTTGCTGTTCTTAACAAGCTGAACTCTAACACATTTTCTCATTGCAGAGTTTGGCTGTTTTGCTTCTAATTGAACCTTTTCTAGAACAATACCTTTTGCCTGAGAACATCCTTTTAGAGGATCAGATTTTCGTTTTAATCCAAGTGTTCTGCTTGCATATTTTTGATTCAGCCAAAGAGACTGCACTCTACGTTTTTTAAGTTTCTTTGCTGTGTTCAAACCATTTGTTTTCTTACCCATTTTAAGCTAATTTTAGGTTTTAAAGCCCCTTTATAAAGATTTCTGTAGATGGGGTTATTTATTTTCAATATTGCAATTATTTTCTCCAAAACCCAAGAAAATCTTTGATTTTCTTAGGAAAGATTTAAAGTACTTTAATCTCTTTAACATCAAAATATCGTTTAACATAATCTTCCAACTTTCTTAAGTTAGCAGCATTCTTGCCAATCAGAAGCCCTTTTGTCTGCGCGTCTGGTCCGACAATAACAACGATCTCTTCTTCCTCATGTATCTCTTTTACACGCAAAGGATAGATAAATGCCTGGATGAATCTTAGCTTATCGTCATGGAATTCAACAATTTTTATTTTCTTCTTGAAATAGTTCTCTAGCTTCTTAACATTGCTTGCTTTTTTACCCACTGCCTTGCCAAGCTCACCTTCTTCAACAATAAAGATTAGTTTATCGTCTTCAGTAATAAAATCTTTTAGCTTTGCTCTGGTCATAGCACCAAAAGAATTCATAATCTTGATCATATTAGAATCGTAGATAATCTTGCTCATTTTAAAAGGCTCAAAACAGAAATCGAAAATGGTTTTTTACAAGCCACCCCTAGCTCATCATTCTTAACTTTCAGCACTTCAACTTCAGCGCCGAACATCTTTGAGTATTCTTCAATCTCTTCCTTTACGTTTTTTGCGCAGTTAGCAGACAAGAAAATTTTCTTAACTGCACTTTTTTTCAGGTTTTTAAGTGTGGTCTCTGAACCAATCAGCAATTTCTTGTCTCCAATTAATTCTTTTAGGTCTGCTAAAGGCATTATTTTTTCACCTCAGTAACTAAATCCGGAAGGCCAGTTCCAATTGGAACTACCTGGTTAATCATGACATTCTCAATAACTGAATTCAAGGTATCAACCTCTCCTCCAAGTGCTGCATTAATTAGATGTTTTATCGGAGTTTCAAAAGATGCTCTTGCCAAAACAGATGCCTTTTCACCGATAACACCATATCTGGTTACACCTTTTAGTTCTCCTTCAGAACACATTGTGTCTGCAACTAAAATGATATGTCTCTCGTCGACATTTAAACCTTGACTTTCAATAACTTTAAAGACTTCCTTGATTATTACTTGACGAGCAGCTTCGATTCCTAAAACTTTTCTTATCTCAAAGATATCATTCGAAACTGTTCTGGTATCATCAACAAATTCAAGCTTTAGAACTTCTTTCAAGTTTGTACCTGCGCCGATTATTACGAATTCATCTGCTCTCTTGACCGGAAGGATCTGCATTATTCCTTTCATTCCGCAGATAAATGTGTTTTTCATCTTTTCTCTT
This sequence comes from Nanobdellota archaeon, assembly GCA_042571125.1. Classification (GTDB taxonomy): domain Archaea; phylum Nanobdellota; class Nanobdellia; order Woesearchaeales; family UBA10107; genus JBHPFU01. Next base: position 8,854 of record JBHPFU010000009.1, read on the forward strand.
AGCTTGTAGATCATATCAACTGTGCTTTCTTTTGGAGGAAGCTTAACAGAGAATTCATTCTTATCTTCTTTTACACTAAGTTTTGTCTCTTTTTCAATAGCTTTTGCTACAAAAGCAGGATTTATGTTTAATCTTTTTAATTTTTCTCCATCAACCTTTACTTTTGCACTTGCTTCTGCGATATCTATTGAGAATTCCGTAGCAATTTCCTTTAATCTTGTTTCTTTTATTCTCATTGCAATATCTTTGATGTCTTTTCCTTTGTTCCATGGTGATTTTAAGTAGATCTCAATCATTGGAGTGTTTATTGTTTTTCTTCCGTCAACAATCTCAATAAGTCTTGGCAGACCCATAGTAACATTCATCTCTGCAACACCTGCGAAGTGGAATGTATTCAAGGTCATCTGAGTGCTTGGTTCTCCTATTGATTCTGCAGAGATAAGACCAACACATTCTCCTGGTGCGACCATTATTTGATTGTATTCATCTAGGATTGCTTCATAAATCTTTTTGACTTTAGGAGCAGGAGTACCTTTAGGTATGTTTGCCTCTATATCTTCGATTATTTTAAGACTTAATTTTGCTTTTATTTCATCTAGACTCATAATAATTCACCAATAATTTTCTTAACATTTAATTCTCCGTTCTCGCTCTTTGAAACATCGATTCCGTCTTCACCATACTCAAATTGTACGATTCTTCCTGATGCATCACGAACAGTATGGTCATATTCTACTTTAAGATCCTGCATAGCATTAGCCAGTCTTCTGTATAGGTAACCGGATTTAGGTGTTCTCAGAGCGGTATCCATCAGACTGTCCCTCCCAGTCATGCTCATGAAGAAGAATTCGTGAGGTTTTAGTCCGTGTTTGAACCCTCCCCTAATAAATCCTCTTGCAGCAGGACTTAAGTCGTCTTTTTTGAAGACAGATAATGTTCTTTTGCTAAATCCTTTGTCAATTCTCTTACCTCTTAGCGCTTGCTGTCCTACACATGCAGACATCTGTGCAAGGTTTAATAGGTTTCCTCTTGCACCAGACCTTGCCATGAGAAGAGATTGTGTTTCTTTTGTTGAATATTCAGAAACAATTAAACCTGTCTGGTTTCTTGCTTTGTTTAGTAATTCTAATATCCTTAATTCTAATGTTTCTTCTGCTGTCTTTCCAGGAAGAATCTCTAGAGTTTTTTTACTATATGATTCAATAAGATTATCAACATCTTGATATGCTTTATTCAGTGTTTCTTCTATCTTCTTGTTAGCTTCTTCTGGCAGATCAATGTCTGAAAGAGGTGTCGTGAATCCGTGTCTAAGCAAAGTATTTAATCCAAGCTTGTAGAGTTTTCCGATAAGTTCTACGGTTTCAGTTTCTCCATATTTTTTATGTATGTTTCTTAAGAATAATCCCGCACCTTCTCCAAGATTTGCAGAGTCCATCACGCCCGAGATTAATTTCCCGTTTTTGATTACAACGTGAGACTTAGATTTACAAACACCATTTTCAACATCGCCAGGTTTACATTCATTAGCGTGAGCATCAAAAGAAAAATCATCAGGAATTAAAGCACTGAAAATCTCTTTTCCGGTTATTGTTTTGCTGGTTGGAAGTTTTGAAAAGTCTTTCGAATCTGTTGAGGATAGCAATTCAATTGCTTTTTCTCTTGGGAATTCAAGGTGTTTTGTTAATAGATAATTTCCGGATATTGCATCTTGTACACAGCCGATAACACTCAAACCATATCTTGGAGATATTAGCTGTGTTTGTACCTGCATAAGAAGTTCTGCTTCTGATCTTGCTTCTTCTGTCTGAGGTATGTGCAGGTTCATCTCATCGCCGTCAAAGTCAGCGTTATAAGGGTGACAAACAGCAACATTCAAACGGAGAGTTTTGCCTGGCAAAACTCGTACTTTGTGGCACATCATACTCATCTTGTGCAGACTTGGCTGTCTGTTAAAGATTGCTATGTCTCCATCCATCAAGTGACGCTCAACAAGATATCCTGGCTCTAGTTCTTCTAAGCAGGTTTCTTGTGTTTCGCTTGTAATCTTTTTCTTTTTTCCATCAGGTCTTACAATATAATTAGCACCAGGGTATTCTTTTGCGCCTCTTTCAATAAATTTCTTTAAGTATTCTGCGTTCCATTCTGTAACTCTCTCAGGCACAGTAAGGTTCATTGCGATTACCTTCGGAACTCCAACTTCATTTAATCCAAGAAGAGGATCTGGACTGATAACTGTTCTTGCAGAGAAGTTTGTTCTCTTACCAGCCAAGTTATGCCTGATTCTACCTTCTTTTGATTTGATTCTTTCTGTGATTGTTTTCAGCGGCTGTCCAGATCTATGTCTTGCTGGAGGCAGCTGAGCAATATTATTATCAAAGAATGTTGTAATGTGGTATTGAAGAAGATCCCATAAGTCCTCAATGATTATCTCAGGAGCACCTGCGTTTATGTTTTCGAAAAGTCTTTGATTAATTCTTACAATATCTCCCATTTTGTGAGTTAGATCATCTTCAGAACGTTCTCCAGATTCTAATGTGATCGAAGGTCTCATTGTTACTGGCGGAATCGCCATGATTGTTAGAACCGCCCATTCAGGTCTGGCAGATTCGGGGTTTATACCAAATAATTTTAAGTCATCGTCTTCTATCTTTTCTAATCTTGCTCTGATCTCTATTGGAGATATTCTTTTTTCATTTTCAAAGAATGTGTAAGGTTTATCAAGAACTATTTTTGGTTGTCTTGCCTTACAGTAAGGACATTTGCTTGATGTTTTTAATAATGCAATAATCTCTCTGATTCTTTTTCTTCTTCCTTCAAGTCCAGACTCTTTTTCAATTTTGTCAAGTTCGTCTGAATACTTATCAATCTTATTTTTTGGAATAAGAACGCGCCCGCAATCAAAACATGTGCTTTGCAGCATGTTGTGAATAAGAGGAACAAATTTAACATGAATAACTGGTCTTGCCAATTCGATGTATCCGAAGTGACCGATACATTCTTTTAGTTTGCTTCCGCAAGTTTTACACTTTAGTCCAGGATCGATAACACCTAACCGGATATCCATTAGACCTCCGTCAACAGGGTAACCTTCCTTGTCATAAAGTTCTGGAGTGACTATCTTTGCAGATGCCATCTTCTTAACAAACTTAGGACTAAGCAAACCGAATACAATGCTGCCAATTTGTTTTGATACGTAATCCATTTTAGTATTTTTGTTTTAGTTTTAGTTTTGGATATACACCAAGTGTTTTTAGTTCATCCAATATTAATTTGAAAGCATATGAGATCTCGATGATTGAAATTTCTGTATCGTCACCGCAAACAGGGCAGTAACTTTGATTCTTAAATTCGTTGTAGACCGCGATGATTCCGCACTTTTCACATACCGGAACTGCTGTCTGGTCAGAGTCAAATCTTTCTTTTAATAATAGTGATGCACCATGTGCAACAAATGTGTCTTTCTCCATCTCTCCTAGCCTTAGACCGCCTTCTTTCGCACGTCCTTCTGTTGGCTGTCTTGTAAGAAGTTGGATAGGACCTCTTGCTCTGCTATGTAGTTTGTTTGCAACCATGTGCTTTAATCTTAAGTAGTACATATTTCCAACAAATATCTTTGCTGTGTACTGTTCTCCTGTCTCTCCGTTGTATAATGTTTCGGTTCCGTTCTCTCTGAAACCTAGATTAACAAGTTCTTTACGCAGTTCTTCTTCTGGCTCAACAGAGAAGGTTGTTCCATCAATATATCTCCCTGCAAGAGCAGCGGTTTTTCCTCCCATAAGCTCAATTAAGTGAGCAACAGTCATACGGCTTGGAATTGAATGCGGTGAGAATATTAAGTCTGGCCTTATTCCTGATGCTGTGAACGGAACATCGGATTCTGGAACAATCAAACCAACAATTCCTTTCTGACCGTGTCTGCTTGTGAATTTATCTCCGATCTCTGGAATTCTTTGATCTCGCATACGAACCTGTATCAATTTATTTCCTTCTTCATTTTCGGTTATTAAAACAAAATCAACAACTCCTTTTTCTCCGTGTTTAAGCGCAACAGAACTTTCTCTTCTTACATCTGATGCCAGGTTGTATTCATCTAATGAACTTAAGAATCTTGGTGGAGATGTTTTTCCTATTACAACATCTCCTTCACCAACTTTTGCTTCTGGGAAAACAATTCCGTCTTCTTCTAGGAATTTGTAGTCGTCTTCTGATTTATACCCTTTAACTTCTTTGTCTGGGATTGAAATCTCGTCTGTCAAACCTCCCGCATATCTTAACTCTTCTGCAGCTGCAGGTCTGAAGTATGCTGATCTTCCTACGCCACGATCAATTGAACCTTGATTTAGGATAACAGCGTCTTCCATATTATACCCTTTATAGCTCATGATAGCAACAACAAGGTTTTGTCCGGAAGGATGTTTATCAAAATTTGAAATATTATACATTATTGTGGATACAAGAGGAACTTGAGCATGGTATAACAAGTTAACATCCATGTCCATTCTTACTTGGAAGTTTGATGCATAGAATCCAATTGCGTGTTTTTGATTTTTAGAACCCTGGTTTAAACGTACACCATGATCGTAATTTCCGTATGGAACAAGAGAAGAAGTAAGGCCAAGCATATCAAGCGGGCTGATCTCAAGGTGAGTATGCGCCTTTGTTAGCTCATCTTCATAGAATGATACTAGTGCATTTTCTTCTTCTGAAGCATCAAGATATTCAATCACTCCCTGTTTTTGCAGATCGTTCCAGCTAATTTCATTTTTATCCAGCTGTTCTAGATGCTTTTCTGTAAGCTGTGGTTTTCCATCTTTAACAATTATTAAGGGTCTTTTAATTCTTCCTTTTGAGGTTTCTATGAATACATTCTTTGTTTTTTCTTCATAATGAACATTGACGTCATAAGGCAGAGCCTCTTTTCTTCTTTCTTCGACGATTTTGCTAACAAAATCTTTTGGGTCTTCAACATCCCCTACGTATTTGTTGTTTAGGAATATTTCGCTCATTTTGCAGACACCATTCCAAGAGTTTTCAATACTTTCTCTACTTCTTTTTCATCGCTTCCTTCAGATATCTGAGCAAGCATAGCAAGATTTTTTCTTAGTCCAATATTTGTTCCCTCAGGAGTCTCAACAGGACAAAGCCTTCCAAGATGTGTTGGATGAAGTTCTCTTGCTGCGAAGTTTTCCTGTGATGCACTCAGTGGAGAAACAACTCTCTGTAAGTTTGACATTGTTTCTAGGAAATTTAGTCTTTGAATTCTTTGAGAGATACCTTTTCTTCCGCCAACCCAGTTTCCAGTAGCCATTGCGCTGTATATTCTTTGAGTTAGTAGTTTATCTCTTATGATTGCTTTTATGCTTGGGAATTTTCCTCTCTTAACAATTCTCTGGAAATTGTATAGCAGGTCACCAATCAGAACTTTTAAGTTGACTCTTAACAGGTCTGCCAATAAATCTCCGCTCATCTTAACTCTTTTATTCATGTAATGATCCTTATCATCAAGCGGAATCTCTCAAAGAATTCAAAGACTAAATTTCCTAGAAACAA
>JBHPFU010000010.1:0-13994 GCA_042571125.1 Nanobdellota archaeon
TGTTAGTTTAAAGAAACTTTCATCTTCATTCCACTTTGAAATTATTGAAGACCTAAAAGAAGCGAAACTATTGTTAAGGCAAGAACCAATTAAACATATGGTTAATGTTCATGATAAATGCGGAACAGAAATAGAATTTTTGAAAACAAAACAATGGTTCATCAGAGTTCTGGATCAAAAAGCAGAGTTATTGGAGGCTGCTAATAAGATTAATTGGCATCCAAAGCATATGAAGGTTCGTTATGATCATTGGGTCCAAAATCTACAATGGGATTGGTGTATTTCAAGACAAAGATTCTTTGGAGTTCCATTCCCAATTTGGTACTGTAAAAAATGCAACGAACCAGTTGTAGCAGATGTTAAAGACCTGCCTGTTGATCCTTTGCAAAACAAACCAAGTTCAAAATGTAAATGTGGTTCAACAGAATTTGAACCAGAAAAAGATGTTATGGATACTTGGGCAACAAGTTCTATTACGCCTCAAATAATTTCAAAGTGGAATGAAGATGAAAGTTTCTTTAAACTAACATATCCAAATGATCTTAGACCTCAGGCTCATGACATAATCAGAACATGGGCGTTTTATACTATTGTAAAATCATTATACCATACTAATGAGATTCCTTGGAAAAACATAATGGTTAGCGGGCATGCATTGGATTCAAAAGGTAAAAAAATGTCTAAATCAAAAGGAAATACTGTTGACCCAAGAGATGTCCTTGAAAAGTATGGGGCAGATGCTCTAAGATTCTGGGCAGCAGGTTCAAAACTTGGTGATGACTTGTCTTATCAAGAAAAAGACCTCGTTACAGGACAAAAAATGGTTACAAAACTCTGGAATGCTTCACGATTTGTTATAATGAACTTGGAAAATTATGATATGGAAGAAGGGGATGTAACTTTTATGGATAAATGGATGTTATCCAAGCTAAATAAGTTAATTAAAAGTGCTACAGAAACGTTTGATGTGTATGAATATGCAAAAGTTAAACAAGATGTTGAAAAATTCTTTTGGCATACCTTCTGCGATAATTATCTTGAAGTTGTTAAAGACAGAGTTTACAATCCGGATAAGCACGGAGCTAAGTCTATTGGTGCACAATATGTTTTATACAGATCTTTACTAAGTATATTGAAATTAACAGCACCGATAATGCCTTTCATAACAGAAGAAATTTATCAAATGTATTTCAAAGACAAAGATAAGGCAGAATCAATTCACATTTCTGCCTGGCCAGAGTTTGATGAACAGGAAATAAATGAAGACGCAGAAAGGGCAGGCGACTTAGCAATTGAAGTTATTGCCGCTGTTAGAAAAGTTAAATCTGAGCAAAGTAAATCGTTAAAAGAGCCAATAAAAAAGCTGACAATTGAAACAGAAGATTCAAAGCCATTTGACCTTATTTTGGATGACCTAAAAGCAACCACGCGGGCTGAAACCATTGAATTCGGCAAAGGTGAGCTTTCTTGTCCATCTGGGATTAAGCTAAAAATAGAATTCTGAGTCGGAATCTTTCCGGATTTTGTTTATAAATCGAGGCAAAGATTTATAAACCGAATCCACAACCTCTTTTTCGCGAAAGGTGGTTTTGAAATGAAAGGAACAATAAAACAAACAATAAAACAGAGTGAAGAACGCGGATTAGTAAAATATTTAGGTACGTATGATCCATCACAAATGCTTAGATTTGTTCCTGAAGAAGATCTAAAAATTGCTCAAATGAACATTGCGCAAGTTGAACATGAGCAAGCCAGTTTACAACGAAATATAATGGTTAAAGCGTCACAAATTGTAATGAAAGAGTACCCGGGATTATTGCATGATGGAGCAAGCGATGAAGAAGTATTAGCGCTTGCTGGAATGGTAATTGATGAAAGTTTAGAAAGAGGATTTTCTATGCGTACTGAACAACCTACTCAATTTTATAGACGGGCAGTGGCTAAATCTCAAAAATCAAGATCAGAAAAAAGACTTAGAAACGCGTTACGAAATCCAAAACTACGTGATCCTGACTTAAGCGAAAACGAAAGATATAAAGCATTAGTTGAAGGATATGGAATTAAAGTTTTAACACCTGAAATGGATGTAATGTTAAGAAGTATTGCACAAAAGACTGCAGGAGCTAAAATTAAAAGAGGAAAATTTCTATCAAAAAAATTAAAAGTAAATGTAGACATAGTGAGAGGTTCTGTTGATTCTTATTTAAGGATGCACGGAATTGGTGCGAGAGAATATGGTGTAGACATGATGTTAGATGAAGATGAAAAAGATATTTATCTTGGAATTCTTGCAAATCGTCTTGTTTTAAATTTAGATGATAGAAGAGAACAAGGCAATGTTTACTTAATGGACTTTGCTTTGGGTAGCGCACTTGAAGCAAAAACAGAGAAATTTCCTTTAACAGGAAGGTACCTACGCCAAGTAGTTGCTGAGCAAAATGCGCAAGAAGCTGAACTTGGTCCTGGAATAGCAAAAGAAAGAGCATTATCAATGTTCGGTTCAGAAAACGGAAGAGTAGTTCAGATCTTGCCTCCAAAATCAGATGCGCAAGAAGCTGCTGCTGTTTTAGAAGAAGCAAAAGGTAAAACAGTAAGATTAAACTATCTCGATCAAGATCATCATTCTGAAGAAAGTCCCCTTTTTGCAGTACTTGGAGACGTCCCATTGGAAAACATAATGGAAGCTGCGCCGCATAATCCACTTATAACTCGAGAAGCTGAACAGATGTTCTTACAGAGTTGCAGCGAAATGGATCATAAATAATTAGGTTTTTTTCCACTTAACTCCTTCAGAAGTATCTTCAAGAATTATTCCTTTTTTCTTTAAATCGTCTCTTATCTTATCGGCAGCCTCAAAATCTTTAGCTACTCTTGCATCTTCTCTTTTCTGTATCAGCTTTTCAACTTCTTTAGAAACATCAACAACCTCTTCTTCAACATCTTTTAAACCTAATCCTAATATCTCATCAAACTTAAATGCCAGCTCAAGCTTTTCTTTGCTTCCTATTTTTTCATCTTTTAGCAAATCCCACATTATCCCGACTGCTTTGGGGATATTTAAGTCATCATTAACTGCTTTTTCGAATCCATCTTCATACTTTTCTGATGAACCTTTTGAATTTTCTTCTTTCTTAAGCTCGATAATCTTATTTTTTAATCTTTCATGAGCATTTTTAGCTGCATCTAATGTTTTCAATGAAAAATCTAATTGTTTTCTGTAATGAGTTAACAAACAAAGATATCTAAAATCTAATGGAATGTAACCTTGCTCTTCTAATTCAGCAATTGTATAAAGCCCGCCTTTGCTTTTGCTTACTTTCTCTCCTTTGAATGTTAAGAATGCGCCATGCAACCAATACTTAACCCAGGGTTTCTTTCCAAATGCTGCTTCTGACTGCGCAATTTCATTTGTATGATGAACAGAGATGTGATCTTCTCCCCCTGTATGAATTTCAAACTGATGTCCAAGGTATTTGGAGGACATTGCAGAACATTCTATGTGCCATCCTGGAAAACCGATGCCCCAGGGAGAATCCCATTCCTGCTGTCTTTTTCCTGGCTCTTCTGAAAATTTCCATAATGCAAAATCAGTCTTATTCTTTTTTTCACCCATTGAAACTCTTTTGCCTGCTTCGAGACCACCAAGACCATCTTTTAATCCTTTCTTTAATCCTTTCTTGATTCCATCTTTTAATGTTGGGGCCTGAACAAAAAGTTTTCCATAATCATCCAACTTAGAACTATCAAAGTATATTCCGTCTGATGTTTTGTATGTAAATCCATTTTCTTCTAATAGTCTAATCAGTTCGATCTGTTCGTTGATGTGCTCTGTAGCTTTACACCAGATTGACGGAGATAGAATATTCAGTTTTACTAGATCTTTTTTAAATACAGAAAGGTAATGTTCAGCTATCTCTGCTGCACTTTTACCCTCTTTTTTTGCAGCCTCTTCAATCTTATCTTCACCAACATCTGCATCAGAAGTTAAATGGCCGACATCAGTTACATTCATTACGTGAGTTATTTTGTATCCATTAAATTTCAAGACTCTTTTAAGAAGATCTGCAAAGATATAGCTTCTTAAGTTTCCAATGTGCTGATACCAATAAACAGTAGGACCGCAGCTATACAACCCAACTTGCCCGTCTTTAATGGTTTCAAACTCTTGAAGCTCTCTGCCTAAAGTATTGAATAATTTCAATGACATAGGTAATATAATTTAAAGGAAGTTTATAAAGCTTTTTCTCCGAAAGATTAATAAATAATCGTTTAAGAATTTTAATTAAAGGGAGTTGATTACAGTAATGCACCATGTAGTGAATGAAGATCACCAAAGATTTACCTGTGTCTATTGCAGAAAAAGTCTTCTAGAGAATAAATGGAAATCAAAGTTTAGTGAGCAGAAGCATTATAAATGCACAAAATGCGGATGCGGTAAAGAAGCAAGAGTAAAAGTTGGATTTATTGGTTCTGGACACGATTCATGGGAGAAAAAAAGCGCTCTTGAGCACAAAATAGAAATTATTGGATAACAGTTCCCTTAAAGCTTTTTCCTTCGACATATTTTTCTAAATTATCTAATCCTTTTAGAATAACTGTCTTTATTTTATGTTTTTTTATCACTCTTGCTGCGAATTGATCTAAAACAAAATGTTGTCCTGCCTTATATTTCATTTTTGATATCATTGACCAGAAATCTTTAAAACTTATTTCTGGGATAAACTTGGCATCCTTATGTTTCTTTGGATTTTTTGTATAAAGGCCAGGAACATCTGTCATGTTAATGAATAAGTCCGCTTTTATGTAATTAGATATCTGTGCAGAATCACCATCGCTTGTCATGTCTGGCTGGAATCCAAGAGCACCGCAAACAACAACAGGATATTTCTTTAGGTATGAAGAAACTTGAGCCAATGAATCTGGCAAATGAATATTTGCATCCAGAAATAAAGAGACTAATGTTGCATTAAGCTTTGTTGTTTTTATCCCTGCTAAGCTACAGTAATTTTCATTCACTCCTGCATCACGTAATGCTTTGATATATTTTCTTGCAGTATATCCTCCTCCTGTTACAATAACAAGTTTATGTTTCTTTTTTAATTTATTTACAGTTTTCTTTAACTTCTTAAGAAAGGGAATATTAACATTCTCGCCTGGAACAATCATTGATCCGCCTACAGAGATAACTATCTTCATATTAAGTATTTTAAGAAATGAAGTTTATAAACTTTATTCTTCCTTAAGCAATTCTTCAACAACTGCGGCATAAGCGGGTCTTGTTATGAATACTCCAACAGTTACACCTATTATTGTTGTTAGTGCGAATCCTTTTAATAGTCCTGCTCCTGCGAATAGTAATGGTGCCATTGCAACGATTGTTGTAAAGTATGCTGCGAAAATAATAAAGAAGGCTCTTTTCAGTCTCTGCTTCCATGAATAAATTGCCTTATATTCTTTTCTTGTTGCTTCATCTGTGATAATGATTTGATCGTCAACGCCTGTACCAACTGCCACCAAAATACCTGCGATTGCCGCAATATCAATATTCCATCCAATTAGGGCTGCAATGCCCAGCAAAATGACAACTTCAGAAACCGCAGTAAATATAATTGGAACAACTAATTGTGCTTTTCTATACTTAATAAAAATGACTAATGTAACAGCTAAAATAGCTAGTACCCCCATAATTAATGTTGACTTTACAAACTCTTTCCCAAGAACAGGAGAGATCATATCTGTTTTAACAACATTAAGTTTAACGGGCAGGCTTCCCGTGATAAGAACAGTTTGAAGACTTTTCATATTTTTAAGAGCTTCAAAAACAGCTTGCTGCTGTGTTAGTCCAACGCCTGGTCCAGATATTGCGATGTTTGTTACTGCTCTTCCTTTCAGATCAGTACCAATCTTAAGGGTGTCAACTAATTGATCATCAAGATATAAAGAAAGGTCTTCGCTCAGGTAATCGTCTATGATTTGAAGGTTTTCTGTTGCCCTTGCTTGTCTTTCTGCAGCCTCTTTACTTAGTGTTATTGCGAATTGGAATGTACAGACCCATTGATTGTCTTCGGACTGTCCGCATGCTCTTTGCGGGTCTAATCCTGAACAATCTGCGCTTCTACATACATAAGTAATGTCATCTCCTCCTTTGAAAACAGAACTATTTCCTACTTTAGCTTCAAATTTGCCTTGTTTAGAAAGCAGGTCTTTAACTTCTTCTTCATTTGCTCCTGCTACTTCTATCAGAATAAATTTATTTCCTTGTAAATCATTTGCCTGTCTTGAAACCACATCAGTTAAGCCATAAACATTCAATCTTTGGTTCATATTTGCAAGTAAAATCTCCATATCGTCGTCAGAAAGCTTTTCTTCTGGTTCTAATAATACTCTTGTTCCTCCCTGCAGATCCAATCCTTTCCTGATGTTTGTGCTTGGTGCATCATAGATAGATATTCCTAAATCTGGTTTTGTTGGATCTATTTGGTCTGATTTAACTTTTAATCTGTATAGTCCCTTTGTTGTTTTAAGTTGTATTGAGACATTTGGTTTTATTGATTTAAAAACATCATAATAATCTGCGCTATCTTTAATTGGTATGTTGTTTATTGATAATATAACTTCTCTGCTCATTGGCGTCGCGGTTGGTTTTGGACTTTCAATTCCTGCAAGAGATGCGGAACTATTTGCACCTACAGTTCTTATTGCTACTCCTTCGCTCCAAAAATCAGGGTGAATTGCTACAACAGACAGTATTAAGAAGATGAAAAGTAAAACAACTTTCCAATTTGTTAATATCTTCTTTATATTCATCTTGATTTTTTCTCCACATACCACCTTAGCAGACCAACATTTGTAAACCACGTATTAATTATGTCTGCGACTAATCCCCAGAATAAAATAAACATAATCTGTTTCATAATTTCTGATTGTGTTGAATAATATGCTACAACTGTAGCAGCAATTGCTGCGAAAGTCATTGTAAGTCCTGTCGATATAGAACTTCTTACTCTACTTTCTATTGTTCCTTCTTTTCTCTTTAGGATTCTTGTTGTTAACAAAATGTCAGTATCAACAGAATAACCAATAAGCATTAAGAATGCTGCAACTCCTGCAGTTGTTAGTTTTATATTAAATACGTTAACCATTGCTAATGCGAATATTATGTCTGCAATTGCTGCAAAAATAATATAGGAACAAGGTAGTGCTGCCCTAAAATAAATATAAACCACAACCGCCATAAACAGAAAAGCTAAAATTACTGCAAAGATTGCCTGTGCAAAAAATGCTTTACCTAAACTAGGTCCTGTTGTATCGACTGTATACTGGTCTTTTGATAATTCTCCTATCTTTAATTCAACCGCGTTTATTAACTCTGAAGAGTCTTGTGTTGATGCTTCTACAATTATTCCGACTTGAGCCCCTGCTTTTGTCAAGGATCTTGTATAAACATCCAGATCAGGAAATTGTTCCGATAAGTAAGCTTCAAGTTCGATTATATCTGTAGTAATATCAAATACTGAAAGCGTTGTTCCGCCCTTTAGAGAAACTCCTTTTTGGAAAAACTCGCCTGTCTGAGCATAGTTTGTTCCAATTATTATAAATGATAGAAGTAATAGTACAATCGGAATAAAGAGCAGTTTCTTATACTCTCTATCATAATAATTCATAGCTCGGTCAAAAACCCCCCTCTTATCTGACATACTAAAACATAAAAATCAGTTATTTATAAAGGTTATGCTCTAACCAAACGCCTGTGCAAGCCCTGAAAAGACCTTAGAACCATCAAAGCCAGGGATTGGAAGCATGTTAAAGATAAACAAGAACATGTTAATCTGTTTTGTTAAGTAAATAAGAGCGAACTTTCTTCTTCCCATGTGCTGATGGTTCTTTAGATAGTACCAAGCACCTAACCAAAGCAGAGCATTCATTGCAGGTCCTGCAAATGCTATCATAGAATATTGCAAAGGCGCGATGCTTACAGCCCCAGGTATTGAAACAAATGCCGGAACAAAGAATATAAACGGAAAGCCCATTAATCTCAACCCAGTTCCAAGGATTAACCAGAAGTAAGCAGCATGAAATGTTGCTTCAAAACCAAAACCGATTGCAACAAACTTATGCGCTAATTCGTGAAATATCAAAGCGGGTGCTGTTAAGTAGGCAGCAAATTTAAAGTTCTCCCATTCGAATATCTTTGGGGGATGGGTCTGTTTTAATCTTATGAATCCGGAAAATATAAAGCCAACAAAAGCTACCATTATAATCATATCTATAATCTCTTTAAGTGATAGTATCATATATTATATGTAAATGCAAAGCTTTTTATATCTTTTGATGAGTGGAATAAATATGGCAATCAAAAAAGGAGATACTGCGGTTATTGAGTATGAAGGTACATTGGACGACGGCAAAGTATTTGATAGTTCTAAAGGAAGAGATCCATTAGAATTCGAAGTTGGTTCTGGCAAAGTTATCAAAGGTTTTGATACTGCCGTAATTGGCATGGAAAAGGGAGAAGAAAAAGAGATAAAGTTAACACCAAAAGATTCCTACGGAGAAAGAAACGAAGGGCTAGTTAAAGAAGTTCCAAAAAAATCAATACCTCCTAACATAGAACTGAAAGAAGGGCTTGTTCTTTTATTAAAAACACCAGAAGGACAACAGATAGGTGCACAAGTAAAAGAGATAAAAGAAAAAGACGAAGTTGTTATAATTGATATGAATCACCCTTTAGCTGGGAAAAATCTAACATTTAAAATAAAATTAGTAAATATAAAATGACTGACCTTGTTGCATGTTTAAGCAGTGGAAAAGGAACATGGGGGCATGTTGGAAGATTAATTGCAGAAGGAGATTTTGAAAACATATTCTTGATTACAAATGATTTTGGTAAGGAAAATTTTAGTGCAGAAAAAGAAACAACAATGTTGATTATAGATCAAAGAGGTTCCCTTCTTGAAATGGTTGATGTTATAAAAGAAAAACTGAAAGGAAAAATAAAGGGGACAGAGGTTGCTCTTAATTTAGTTTCTGGAACTGGTAAAGAACATATGGCAATTCTATCTGCATTATTAAAACTTGGTGTGGGTGTTAGATTAATCGCGCTAACTACCGAAGGAATAAAAGAAATTTAGAAATTATATTCTGCGTTGGAGGTTTTCTTCTTCTTAAGTAAACTACAAGGATTACATTTAATATTACTAAGTTAATTGCTACTATGATCAAGATTGTCATTCCATCTGGTTTATTGAATGGTGACTCTCTTACAACTTGACCAGTCATCCCTTCTATTTCTATATCATTCTGAGTAACTTTTGCTGAGAATGTTCTAGATGTCTGTGTTCCATAATAATCAACAGATACTTCAAGTTCGTACATTCCAGGGAATATGTCCTCTGTATCCCAGAATCCTGTCGCTGATGCTGATGAAAATGGTTCTATGTCTATTGGAGTTGTGTCGATTTGTGAAACCACTCTGCCAATTTCATCTCTTACAATTACATTTGCAAATACATCTAATAATTTACTGCCCCAAGTATTTGTTATAACTACATATGTTCTTACAATCTCTCCCAAACTAAAGTCGTGTATACTCAAGCTTTCAATCTTTAGATCTATCCCGCCTACCTCGAATGGCTGCTCAAGAGTGATTGTTTTGTCTGAGTAGAACACATTAACTAGGACTTTGTACTTGCCTGGTTTTCCGGGTAACCAGTTCGCAGATAATCTTGATTGCCCTTTTGAGTCTATATCTACGTAATTTGTTGTTAGTTCTGATATTTTGCTATCTCCATCGTATATCTCTAATTTAGCGTAAACTCCTTCTAGGTCTTCCTTACCTAGATTAAATACAGCAACTGCAAATTGCATCTCTTCATTTACTTTTCCTTCAGTCATATGCAGTTTGGCTTCTGCATATGTTCCAGGATATGGGACATTAACAATTAATTGTGAAACTACTGCCGCACCTGCTGAAATTAAACCGCCATTATTTGCTGCTTTTTTTGGAACCTCTGCGATGATTATATCTGTCCTATACTTTCCTGGATTTTCTAATTGTTCTGGAAGCTTAAATCTGTATTTGAAACTTTTTGTGTCTTCATCTGATGAAATTTCAACCATTGTTTTGTCTAATGCAATATAATCTTCTAGGTCTCCCTGTACACTAATTAAAGCATTGAAATCTTTGTGTTCATTGTTTAATATTCTGATTGTTACTTCTTTATTCATTCCTGGTTCAAAGTCTATTTTAGTTACTGCAGGAGAAACACCAATAGCTAATACAGTTTGCATTAGTAATACTACCAAAACCAAATACATTGTTATTTTTTTAATTGATTTCATGCTTTTGAACCTGTGAATCTTATTGTTGAATTTCTTACTCCTTGACCATCCCCGAGTGGAGCTGTAACTAAGAGTTCTAATTCTGCTAGGTCTTTTGAGTTATTATATCCAAGATATGCAATCACTGGTTTGTCAACAGTTGATACATTTTCCCAAGTATTTTGTGAGGAGGTTAAGTTAAATGACCCTGTTTCATTACTTTCTCCTGCCATGAATTGGAAGTATCTTGTATCGAGAGTTTGCGTAAGCCATAAAGTGTCAAGAGCTTTTACTGAAATATTTATATCTACATTACTATCGCTCTGAACTCTTAATGGATTGTATGTGTTGTCTGTTGTATTTCTTGATGTATCTCCAACCATATCTCCAAAGTTTGTTTCATTGGTTGTTACTATTATTGTTACTTGACTTGCTATTGAAAAGTTGAATGTTGTAGCCCAATCGCTGTAATTATATCCGTCATAAGCTCTTACTGTCCAATCATATGTTCCGCAATCTTCTAATACACCTAATTCTTGGCTTGGAGTGTAATTTGAAGCACTAATTCCTGTCTGATAAACATCTGTGCATAGCTCGCTGGTTATATTTAGGTCATAGGTTATTGAATGTCCGTCACTATCTGTTGAAGCATCCCATTTAAAGAATGGAGTTAGGTTTGTATTTGTGTTATTTCCATCGTTAGGAGTTAGTAATACTGGTGTTGTTGGAAGATGATTCCTGATTGTTAGATTATTTGAACACACAGTTATTCCATCTTGTGCTCCGTTGTTTGGAGTTAAACATGCTGACCACACATCATCAACATTTGTTTCATTTGAAACTATTAATTCTGTTCTATTGTTGTATAATGCTAAGATTTGTTCTGGTGATAATGATCTGTTGAATATTTGAACTTGATCTATTGTTCCGTTGAAAGGATGATGAAGATTATCTCCTGTATCCGCAGATAAGCACAATACAGGATTTATAAAGTCATAAGTTGAGGAGGCTGCTGTTGAACCTTCTTCATTTCCATCAACATAAATTAAAGTATGAGTTCCATTATACATACCTACTACATGATGCCATTTGCTATCATTTACACTAGTTGTTGAGGTGCTATGTTTTGTAGCTCCATCCCATACATAAAAACCAGCTTTTCCATTATTGTCTATTTCTAATCCTTTTTCATGGGCTGTGGCAGTACAACCTCCTTCTGTTGTCATTGTTATGGCTATATAATGGGTTGGATGTGTTTTATTTGTTTTTATCCATACTGAATGAGTTAGGGTTGAAGTGCCAGAAATATCAAAATCAGAACCACTACTGAATATATAATCATCATTTCCATCAAATTCGTAAGCTCCGCCATAATGTCCATCTGAAACCCAAGTTGCACCATTCACAGTTCCGTTATTGCTGTATGTTGAATAGTCGATTGCTTTTGTTGCTGAATTTGCGTGTTTTTCGAATGGCAGATTTAATACCGCTATAGAAGTTCCGTCTATTCTCCAGTCTGTTATGTTGTATACATTGCCTCCATCTGGATCTGATACGTCCCAATAAACGGTTAGGTTTTCAGTTGTATAGTTTGTTAGCGATGATGAGTTTAATGTTATATTTGCTATAACTGGTACGCCATAAATTATTGTAAGGTTATTTGAGTAAATTGTTGTTCCATCTTGGATTCCATCATTTGGTGTAATCGCAGCAGACCAAGTGTCACCAACTACTGTTTCATTTGATACGATAATATCTGTTCTGTTATTGTATAATGCTAAGATTTGTTCTGGGGATAAAACTCGGGAGTATATTTTAACTTGGTCTATTGTTCCGTTAAATTCGTCTGTTAATGTTCCGCTTAATAATCTTGCACCAACTGTAATCTGTCCTTGTGTATTTGCTATTGCACTACATGCTGTTGTATCCTCGCGAGTTCCATCTAGATAGATTGCATAGTGCGTACCATTCCATGTTCCTACAATGTGTCTCCAATTTCCTTCTGAATTATTTGTTGTTGATACTGCTGTACAGAATGTGATTCCAGTATATCTTCCAAATTCATATTTATTCTTATTAGTTGGTTGAAGATTATCTTTTGCTAATAACCACATTGAATTATTTGAACTAACAAGTTCTTGGGCAATAACTGAATCAATTCCTGTTACTTTCGCTGAATTTACCCATGCCTCTACACTAAATGCTGTTGGAACTAGTGTTGTATCATTTCCTACATTGATGTATGTGCTTGCACCATCAAAGGAATACGCCCCGCCATAATAACCGCTTGAAGTCCATGTTGCATTTACAATGGTTCCATTGTGCATATATGTCGTGTAATCTTTTGTCCATGTTGAGTTGGATGAACCTGCTTCGAATGGTAAGTTAAGTACAGCGATTGAAGTTCCATTCAATCTCCAGTCTGTTGTATTGTATACTGAATCTCCATCTATGTCTGTTGAAGTAATGTAAAGTGTTAAATTGCTGCTTGATATGTTTGCTAAATCGCTTGAATTAAGTATTGCTGTTGCTGAAGGAGGTTTGTTTGCTATTATTAAATTGTTTGAACAAACTGTTGTTCCATCATCTATTCCGTCATTTGGTGTTAGGCATGATTGCCATGTTTCTCCTAGTAATGTTTCATTTGAAACTATTAAGTCTTTTTTATTTTGGTATACCGCCAGGATTTGTTCATCTGATAATGTTCTATTAAAGATGTATATGTCGTCCATTGATCCATTGAATGATGCACCTGCCCCTTCTCCAATAAATAAATCTTCAGTTGATCCACAATTTGTAGTCCCGCCATTGTAACTGTAAAGCGATTTATTAAATGCAACTCCATCCATATAAAATGTGTAAGTTGTCCCATTATAAGAAACTCCAAACTGTTGCCATTGTGTCCAAGGAGCGGTGGTTGGTCGTATTAATTTACTTCCTCCATCTACAGCAATCGTTATCCACGCACCACTCATTCTAGCTCTTAAACAAGGAGTAGCATCATCTTTGGTTGTTCCCATAGATAACAGATCATAACTTAAAGTGGGGGTATCAAGCATTCTTTTCCAAAATAAAAGCGTATAATTCATATTGGGGATATCTAAATCAGCATCTACGTGGATATAATCATCAACACCATCAAACTTGTAAGCGCCCCCTCCATCTTGGCCAATTGTTGGGCTCCAAGTTGCACCATATACTGTTCCATTATTGCTATAAGTTGAGTAATCAATTGCTTTTGTTGCGGAATTTGCGTGTTTTTCAAATGGCAGATTTATAACAGAGATTGAAGTTCCATCAACTCTCCAATCTGTTATATTGTAAACGGATTCTCCTGCTGGGTCTGATGAATTCCAGTAGACGGTTAAGTTTTCGTCTGTGTAGTTTGTTAGTGCTGATGAATTAAGTATCACGCTATTTACAATTGGTACATCATTTGTTAAGTTCAGATAGAATGTGAATGTATCATTTATCTGTGGTTGTGAACCATTAACAGTTACGGTTACATTAACCTGTCCTACAAAATTGAATAAATAACTAAACATACTCGTGAATCCCGAGGTTAATGTTTCTGTAAACTTTAATATCCCATTTATGAACCATCTAAATGTCAATGGTTCTGACACAATTGCTTGCGCAGTTACATTAAATATTAAATTCGTTGTTGGTGAAGC